>CP066689.1:0-1103689 GCA_016432445.1 Candidatus Roizmanbacteria bacterium
CAGTACTGGTCGGATGTGGTATCTGGGAAGCACTGGCGGCTCAGATAAAAAAATATACTTATACAATCACCTAGCCGATGATTTACTTCTTGGCACAAATGGAGCTACAAATGTCACCATCCAAAATGGCGGCAATGTCGGCATCGGGACGACGAGTCCGGGGGCACAGCTTCAAGTTACTTCCGGAGCTGCTGGCACTACGGGGCTAATTATCAGAGGAGCAGCCTCTCAAACAGGTAACTTTTTGGGTTTTCAAAGATCTAATGGAGATTCATATCTGACCAGTGAACCTAATTCAGGCACAGATTATAGAATGAAAACCAAAATTTATAACACGGTAGGCGCAAATGCTGACTATGCAGTTCTGGCTTGGTCTTATTTAGTAACCGGCGCTTTTAGTATAGGAACATACGCGGATGGCGCCGGTACTGCCCAACCACTTGTATTGGGTGTAGGAGCACAGGCTATGAGGATTGCCTCTGGCAATAATATAGGTATTGGAGCCGAGTTTTCTACAGATAATGTGCCGGGTGAGGCACTTACTATTAGGGACAGTGGCCGTAATTTTGCTATCAACATGAACAAAATCTATAGCGACCTGACTGCTACGGCATCCTCAGGAGGCAGTTTGACAGCAAATACATATTACTTTGTGGTAGTTGCCGTGGACGGGGCAGGAGGAACTACTGCTAAAAATACTGAAAGATCAGCCACAGTTGATGGAGCAACAACCGATAGGGTAGCACTTAGTTGGAATGCAGTACAAGGAGCGGTTTCCTACAGGATTTATAAAGGAACCGCTGCTGGTGAGGAGGATAGATATCAAACTTCCACCACTAATTCCTATAATTATGACTCTGATACAGGAGCTACTCTTGGGACTCCCCCAGTTACTACTACAGCTTATGTAGCTAAAATAGCCAACAATGGCAACAACTCATGGTTTAATGGAGGGAATGTAGGCATTGGGACAGCCAACCCCCTCGGATCTTTACATGTTGGAACAACATCTTTCTTTGTCGCTACAAATGGTAATGTGGGGATTGGGACAACAAATCCAAGTCAAAAACTAGAAGTGGCTTATAACGGTGGTAGTAGCGGCGATTTTGTAAGGATAACTGCGGCAAGCAGTATTGTAAATAAAGCAGAAATAAGGGGATATAGCTCAGGAGGAACAGTCACTGCACCAACAATTACAGCTACAGATGATGAGCTAGTTAACTTAGCAGGATATGGGTACGATACAACCGGAGCAAGTGATTACAAATTTGGTGGAGCAATAGACATTAATAGAGATAGTGGCGTAGGAAACTCAGCTCGTATTCCAGGCTATATCAGATTTAGAACTTCACAATCAAACGATTCAACAATCTATGAAAGAATGAGAATAACCAGCACAGGCAATGTTGGCATTGGGACAACTAATCCAACTGTACCTTTACACATCCGTAGCTCTGTCGCTGAAGTTAGAGTTGATGATGGCGGCGGTGATGTGGGAGCTTTACAGATTTCCAGCGGTAATGTCCGCATGGGTACTATTAGCGGTCACCCCCTTTGGCTAATGACCAACAGCACTTCAAGAGGTTCGCTCAGCGCCAATGGCGGGTTTGCCTGGGGTAATACCTTTGCGTCATATGATCCGGGATCAACGAATATGATTGTTCAAGGCAATGTCGGTATTGGTATATCCAGTCCAGGACAACAAAAACTGGAAGTAGCAGGGAATATCCAGATTGCCGCCAGCGGTACCCTCACAGCCGGAGCTAATGATTTAAACCTTGGCGCCGCAAGTTCAACAGAAACTAAAACCCTACAGATGTTTTACCGGACGTGGAGAGGACCTGACGATCTTGCTCTTTACACCGGAAGTACAGCCGGAGATTTCCGTGTCTATACTAAAAATTCCGGAGGCACAGATACAGAAAGACTCTGGATTACTGATGGCGACACCTCTAATATTATTTTCAGTAACGGCAATGTGGGTATTGGTACCACTTCTCCATTCGGCATGCTTCAGGTTGGCTCAACTAGCTCACCTTATGCCCCTGCTTTTTTTGTCTCGATTGGCAGTAACGTCGGGATCGGGACAACTGGTCCAGATGCAAAACTCCGCGTGAGCGGATCTCTTATTGTTGGTGATTTAGCTAATGGATCACGTCAAGCATTTGAAGTCAATAAAGACAACGGTACTGTTTCCATCGGAAGCGCAAGCCAAGATGGTGAGTTATCTATCCGAAATACTGCAGGAAATAGAAACACATATTTTGAGAGTGTAGAAACGGAAACATCGTGGATAAATGTACTAGGAAGCGGCAAATTGGGCGTCGGGACAACTGCACCGTCTTCTAAACTTCAGGTTGCTGGTAATGTATCTATCGGTTATGCCGGTTCAAACAGTCCCGCTCCATCCAACAGTCTGGCTGTGTCAGGCAGCATCGGCATCGGGACAACTAGCCCCAATACTGCAACCCGCAGTTATACCCTAAATGTTCAAGGTGACATGATTGCTCAAACTTTTTACGACCTTAATGATGAAAGATATGTTATCGATCCAGCCGGAACAAGCTATATAAACGATTTAACTATCTGGGGAAATAACACGATAAAAGGTCTTCCTACCGGCAGTACCGGTACTAACTACTCACCTCTCGTTCTCATAGGCTCCGGCAGTACAGCTACCACCTCCGTTTGTATTGATACCGGCGGCGGCAATTGTGACGGTAAACTTGATGCCGGGACTATTGATCCTCCCTACACTATCAATGGTAAAAAGTATGCCACTTACCTGTCCTCAATGATAGGAATAAAGGAAGAAACCACCGGCGCAATTCAAACTTCTCAGTATATTACTGATACTGGGTACCAGTATGTTGTTGATTTTAATGATCTGGTAGAAGGCTCAGATTTATGGCTTTTCTCAAAGACGACTAATCTTAAAAAAAATCTTGATAAATTAGTGGCTCTTTTGACTCCGTCAGACAATACCCGTACCTGGTACAAAATAGATAAAGAAAATCTAAGATTAACTATCTTTAGTTCCCGCCCGACCACTATCTCTTATCGTCTGACTGCCCCAAGATTTGATCATGAAATATGGACAAACAGCCGTGAAGACGGAGGAAGCGGATTTATTATTGATGATCCGGATGTAGTCAGTAATCTTGCCCTAAATAATGACGGCAACGTCAGCTCTGTTTCGTATACAATTGAAAAATCTTCGACATCCGACATTCGATCTTCGAATATCGAAAATCTAACATCGAATATCTACTCTCTCAAAGATTCCTTCGGTAATCTTATCACCGAGGCCGCCGCCTACTCCAAAGCCACTATTGCAAACCTAACAGCAGGGATTATCACAGCCGAGGAAGTTCGTAGTTCGTCGTTCGTGGTTCGTAGCATGGAAGCCATAACATCGAATATCGAAAATCTAACATCGAAGATTTTAAGCGCTACTGACGCCACCATCGCCCGCCTTATCGTTCAGGAAAAAATTATCTCCCCAGTTGTGGAAACTAAAGACCTAACCGTAACCGAAACAGCCAATTTGAACGAGATCAAACCAGTAGATAAAGATATCACAATCAATCTAGATAGTTCTGGGTCATGGGTTATGGGTGATGGGTCAAATCAAAACCCAGAACTCACAACCCAAAACCCACAACCATCAGATTCTGGTCCTCTTGCAAAATTAATCATCAAAGGCTTGGAGGGTAAAACCGCCGCCTCAATTGACGCTGCCGGCAACGCCACATTCTCAGGCACATTAACAGCTGAGGAAGTTCGTAGTTCGTCGTTCGTAGTTCGTAGCATGGAAGCCATAACATCGAATATCGAAAATCTAAAATCGAAAGAAGCAACGATATCCGGTACGCTAACCGCTAAAGAAGTAAAGGCAGAAAACATTGATAATCTTGAATCAAATGTCCAAAATTTATCATCGACTATCGAAGATCGAACATCGAATATCGATCAGATGAGCAATGACATCAATGACATTCAAGCCACCCTCGCCAAGATCAAGAGTGAACCTCTTCCTGATGCCCAGTATTATCAAAACATTAACAATAGTTCTGAGTTATGGGTTATGAGTGATGGGTCAAGTGCAACTGAATCAGCCCAAATTAATTCTGAACTCATAACCCAAAACCCACAACCCATAACCGATCTCACCGTCACCGGTTCCTCCAACCTCTACGATGCCACCATTACCAACACGGCTGTTATCGGCAGTCTGTTTATGAAAGATAACTCTATCTTGGCTCTTTCCAGCGAGCTCAAACTTTCCTCACTCTCAATCATTAATCTTTTTGACGGCGCCGTGGTCATCGCCAAAGATGGAACAATAACAACCAAAGGCACGTTAGTTGCTGAAGGCGGAATAAAGACTAATGAGATTAAACCAATAAATGAAGGGGAGGATGTAAGTGTCATCCTGAAGACGAAGTCTGAAGGATCTCTCGCGAATGCGAGTAATGCTGAAACAAGTTCAGAGATTCTTCGCTCCGCTCAGAATGACAATGCTAAATTCCAAATTCAAAATGAATTGGGTGAAAATGTTGCTTCAATCGACGCCTCAGGCTCGGCAAAATTCAACAGTCTCTCACTTAACAAATATATGGAAGCTACATCATCTGCCGCCATAATCGCCGCTCCTGATAACTTTGATAAAAATGGACTTTACGCTCCAGCTATTGAAACCACTGTTGAAACCGCCGGAGTCGGTATAGTTCCTCAAAACCAAACTGAGGTAGTTATATATAATAATACTATTAAAGAAGATTCCCTCATCTATCTCACCCCAACATCGAATATCGAAAATCGAACATCGGCAAGCCTAACTATAACCAAAAAACAATCTTGCCCCAGTCAAGAATCTAAGATCGAAGATCTAACATCTAAGATCTCGTGTAAGCCATACTTTAAAGTCGCCATACCTTCTCCAACTGTAGCACCAGTTAACTTCAACTGGCTCATTATTAATTAAATAAATCCAAATTACAAATTTCAAATGTCAAATCAAATCTAAAATCTAAATGAAATGATTTGAAATTTGACATTTGGATTTTTGACATTTTAACTCTTGACATCTCTCTTTTTTTTCCTTACATTGTAATTAGTTCATGAAAAAAACTACTCCTAAAAACCGCCATGTTCTTTTTATTGTCTTTTCTATTATCTTTATCGCTTCTACTTTTTATCTTAACAGCAACAATGTAAAGCCTTACGTTAAAAGTATTGTCCCGAATCTAACCGAAGGTATCATACCTGATGCCTACGGAATAGGCGGATCATTAAACATCACCCAAACCGCAGGCACCTTTAACCCTACAACGCTCTCAGCCACCGGAAATATCACTACTTCAGGAGGCAACGTCGGCATCGGGACGGCCAACCCCCTCGGATCTTTACATGTTGGCAGCAGTGCCTTATTTGTCTCATCAACCAATGGCAATGTCGGGATCGGCACCACTGCTCCTGGAGCTTCGCTTCATATAAATAATAGCGGTGGAATGTGGGTAGGCGCCTCAAGTAAACGCGTCTCAATTTTTACAAGTGGAGCAGGAGAAGATATTTCCTCTTCTAATACCTTGCACCTAAATTATAATAATGATAAAAGTGTTTCCATTGGCGAAGGTGGGACAAGTAATTTATATACCTCTGGCAACGTCGGCATCGGGACAGCTAATCCTGGGGCAAAGCTAGAATTAGGAAGTGGACAAATATTTGTTCCTACAGGTTCATCTACAGCGCCTAGTTATTCCTTCACTGGCGACTCTAATACTGGTATTTTTAGCCCAACAGGCGGAGGTGTTTCAATTGCCAGTGATGGCACAGAAACCTTTAGATTCCACAATGACGCTCTTAATTTGAAAGTTACTCAGGGTATAAGCTGGGTAGATTTACCAAGCGGCGGCGGGTATCTCTCATTAGTTTGGGGCGGTAATTATATTTTAGACCAAAGAGCTTCAACTAATGCTAACGCCTATAGAATATATAACACTTATACGGATGGTTCAAATTATGAACGGGCGGAATTAAATTGGCAAGCCAACTCCAATGTTTTTACTATCCAAACCGCAGCAGGAGGCACAGGCACAGTCAGGAATATTGCTTTAATGGGTGGCAATGTTGGCATCGGGACAACCTCTCCGACAACAATTTTAGGACAAAGTGGCAGCACTATGAATGCGAAAGCGATGATTTCCGGTCCTGGAGGAGTGAGCACGCCAATTTTACAATTAACCGAAAATTCTGCTTATTCTTCCGGAACAGATAAATCGGCAGGAATATATTTTGGAGCAATGGATTCTGCAAGCAGTGTGCAAGCCTCATCCTCAATATTAGGTATTTCAAACTTTACAGCTTCTCAAGCTGGGACAGGCGCTATTGCTTTTAGAACTAAAGGTACTCATAATATTGATGACACAGATGTTGAGAGAATGAGAATTACAAGTACCGGCAATCTTGGCATTGGCACCACTAATCCGGGCGCAAAACTTGAACTCACATATAATCCTGCTGCCGCAGCAATGATCGGCTTGGGAATTGGTGCCAGCGCTGGCGGATCAACTACAGGCAACGCCACCATCAATTTACAAGCTGATGTTGCTAACGCAGATATTTCCATGGCCAGAAGCGGTCTTACTCATTTTGGAAACAACTTAATTCTAAGAAACAACGGAACTTCTACAAATGCTGGGATTACTTTTCAAACTAACGGTTCAAACGGACGGATGACCATCACAAATAGCGGCAACGTCGGCATCGGCACCACTAATCCTTATGCATCAGTTTACGTTGCCAACTCTGGTTTAACAAAGGGTTACGGCTTAGAGTACGGTATGATTCTTAGCAGCGCCGATGATAGAGGAATTCAACTAAGAAGTAATTATGATCCTCGCGATGATGGCCTCGTAGACTCAAGTTATGGTTCATGGGTAATAGGTATGCTTGGAAGAATGGGCACGGGATCAACAACCCCAATGTTAGGTTTTTGGTGGTCACCTCCCAATACTGAACCCGTTGCGAACGGCGCTAAATATTATTTTAAAAGCGATGGCAATGGCCAAGCCGCTAGTTCATGGACAAGCGGTTTAGGTGACTTGGCAGAAATTTATAAAGTCACCGGATCATACGAAAAAGGAGACTTGGTCGTATCTGATAAATCAACTCCTAATGCTATGATAAAAAGCGCTGGCAAGCCTTATGATCCAGACATCATGGGTATCATCTCTGCTGCTCCCGGTTTAGTCATCGGAGCTGGCAATTTAGATGATCCAAACCAAGGAGAACCGATTGCCCTTACCGGAAAAGTATCAACTAAAGCTTCTTTGGAAAACGGAGCCATTAATATCGGTGATCCTCTTACTTCTTCTTCAACTCCCGGTACAGTCATGAAAGCCACAAAATATGGGAAAATTATAGGAAGAGCTTTGGAGTTTTTTGACGGCAGTGTTAAGGTAAGTAAAGGTACAATTGATATTTTAAACCAAAAAGCTAAGGCAGAGGATAAACCCAAAATTCCTTATGAGGAAACAAAAGCTCCCAACACGTATAATCATGGAAAAATTTTGGTTTTCGTTGATGTTTCCTTGTATGACCCTGATCTCTACCTTACCTCAACCGGAGACCTTAAACTCTTAAGCTCTAATCCCTCTAATCCTTCTTCTTCCTCCTACTCCCTCTCTGACAAAAACGGTATTATTGACCGGATAGGAGCGTTTGCTCAAATCGTCGTCGCTAAACTCCAGGCCGGCATTATAGAAACAAAAAAACTGATTGTCAGTGGAGTTGATATACTGGAAAAACTCAATGATTTGTCCAAAAAAGTTGATCAACAGCAAAAAGAAATCCAGATTTTAAAACAAGAAATTAACTCTCTCAAAGCAAACTAATAATTGACAATACGTCTGTGAAAAAGATTAAAAGGCATAAAAATTATAAAATGCATCATAAATCTAAAAACATGTCTAAAAAAACTATCGTTGTTTGGACAATTGTAGCAGTTCTGGCTTTAGCAGTAATTTATACTTTTAATAATTCTTTTTTTTCACTTAAGAAATCTGTATCTCTCTCTCCCAATATTCTCTATGTTACTCAACCAGTTAACTCAATTTCCGGAAAACTTGAGAAAATTGAAAAAGACAATATCATAATAAGCCGACAGATTGACTCAACTGCGTCAATACCAGGAAAAACAATAAGCTATAAGGTATTAACTACCGATAAAACAATTTTTATTAGACTGTCTGCCCCTAATATTAAATCTATCACCCTTAAAGAACTTACATTGGGAAAAACTGTAGATGTTGTTTCAAAAGTTGATCTTCGTATTTTAAAAGATAATCAGTTTGAAGCTTTATCTATATCTGAAATACCGGAAAAAAATTACATTCTGTATTAATTATCTCTCCCCTTTTTAATAAATTATTATATAACCGTTATAATTGTTATAATCGTTATAACTGTTATAAACTTATGAAAAAAGGTTTTACCCTGCTTGAAATCACTATAGTTGTGGCTCTTCTGGCTGTCGTGGCCGCTGTTATTTTAGTTATTCTTAATCCTTGGGCACAGATAGCCAAATCTCATGACGCCAAAAGAAAAGCTGATCTTGCCGCTTTGCAAAAAGCCCTTGAAGAATGGTACAACGATAAAGGCTGCTACCCCAAACCAGATGAGATCTGCTATAATGACCCGGTTAAGGTTTGTCAAACTAACCTTGGAGCTCTTAACACTAGATCTTTTGTTTCACAGATCTGCAATATCTGCGGAAATGAAAATACTCCCCCAAATCAATCTCCTTCTTTCTCTCCTTATCTATCCCAACTTCCCTGCGATCCCAAGCACCCAAATAAAAAATATCTTTATGAAGTAGAGTCTGACCCCGCAAAAAATAAAGACGCTAATCCGCCTGTAACCTGTAATGATAATAACGCAGATATAACTAACCCCTGCCCTTCCTGGTATCGGATTTACTCAGAATTAGGAAGTTTAACAGGAGGCAAGCTTTCCCAAGATGATAATTATTGCGGTATCAATGGATGCGGATTGCCATTAAGATCTTTGCCAACTCCCACCATTTCTCCCTATCCTTTTGGTTTTGGTTATGGCATAAGCAGTCCAAATAAACGCCCTTTTAGTTATAGAGATACTACTGACCCAGATATTTATTGTCTTAATAACTCACAAATGTGTAATTCTTGCGGCGCCGACTATAATATATGTTGGGATAAAACACAAAATAATGGCCCATGCTCTACCTATAAACAAATATATTCCTCAAAATGTAGCTGCTGTAAAACTACTGGCACGTGTCCACTCCCACTTGGTTGCATATAGTTTATATAATCTTATTTCAAAAAACTTTGCGGGTTAAGAAGTGTTCCACCCAGTCTTATCTCAAAATGAAGATGCGTGCCGGTTGATCTTCCAGTTGAACCCATATTGCCGACCTTTTGTCCTTGAGAAACAACCTGTCCGGCCGACACGTCAAAGGAAGATAAATGTCCATAAAGAGTTTGGTAACCATTGCCATGATCAACAGTAATGTAACACCCATATCCCCAGCTAATACATCCGGCATAAGTTACAGTACCAGTATCTGAAGCTATAATGGCAGGCGCTGACGGATTGGCAATATCAAGCGCCATATGGTACCAAACAGGATATTGAGTAATTATGCCTGAGGTCGGCCAGATAAAGTTTGATGACCCTTTAACTCCAGCTTGAATAGTCGCTATAAATTGCTGGTAACGCGGCTGCTCTTCCTCTACTACTCCATCAGGTACATAAAGAACTTGACCGGCTGTCAAGCTGAAATTTTCAAGATCGCTAAACTCATTAAATGGAAAGTTGACAATTTTCTGGGCATCAGTTTTGTATTTTTTGGCAATGCTGTAAATATTATCGCCGGAGTTTACTTTGTGGACTACCCCCGTGATCGGAGGGATTTTCAGTTTTTGACCTGGTTTTATATCATCAGTTTTTAAATCATTAGCCCATTTGATTGTATCAACTGAAACGTCAAATTTATTAGCTACCCCACTTAAAGTATCGCCGCCTAGCACCTCGTACTCAACGACTTTGTCGCGCGGCTTGGCTGAGATAACTGTTGAAAGTGAGTTTTCTGATGGATTATATGCAACAACTAAAGCTTGATATTTCCCGGTTGATTGATCAAGTGAGTTGATAAATGGATTATTTTCCGCTATGGCAGGACCTCCGATTATGGCTGCTGCCACTAACACAAAAAAAGAAGTATTTAAAAAAGATGTTGAGTATTTGCCGCGCTTAACAATAAGAAAAGCCACCACTACATCTTTAAACTGCTCAAATCTCTGACCAAAGTCCCACACCCTTGACTTGAGATAGTCTTTAAAAAATAACAGGAATAACCGCAGCTCATCCATAAAGTATGGTTATATTATACTAAATAACTTCACTTTCCTCACGATTGTTGAATATAATCCATTGCTTACTCACTTACTAATCGTCATAATTTGATTCATGATTCACGATTCAGGATTCATGAATATTATGAATAATACTAATAATTTGCCTACCACTACGAAAATTCGAGAGTTTACGGATTTAAAAGCTTGGCAAGAAAGCCATAAATTAGTAATTTTAATTTATAAAGTTACAAGAGACTTCCCAGAAAATGAAAAATATTCTCTTGTTGATCAAATGAGAAGATCGTGTCAATTACAAGTAATATTGTTGAAGGATTTGGACGACAAACCTATAAAGATAAGATTCATTTTTACTATCAAGCACAAGGATCTTTAACAGAGCTTAAAAATCAACTTCTACTTGCAAAAGATATCAATTATCTTAAAGAACCTCATGTTCACCAATCTTTTAAACAAATCACATCAGCTCATCAATTACTTCAAGGCCTTATCAGGAAATCTAAATCTTTTTTAAAACTCGTGAATCATGAATCTTAAATCATGAATCGCTAATTTATTTTACGGGCTGACCTCTTTAGGCAATTTCACCTTTGGCTCTACTGTGGCCACAGGCGGAGTCGGCAGACTTAACTGCTGAGCCGCATTAACTTCACTGCTTTTAGTGGCTGATTCTTCTTCTTTTGGCAGTTTCTTTTTAAACTCATCTATCTCACTTTGAGCTCGTTTATAATCTGCCTCATCTTTTTTAGGGTTAAGGAGTGACAGAACACTTTGCATCTCGTTTACGGCTCGCTGGTAATCTCCTTTTTGATAAGCCGCCCAAGCTAAGTTATAGTGAGCGTTACTCCAATCAGGCTTTAAGGCTGTAGATTGCTCAAAAATTTTAAGGGCTTCATCAAAATTATTTAGTGAATAAAATACTCCTCCTAAGTTTAAGCGATAAATCGGGTTTTGAGGATCAAGAACTATGGCTCTTTGATAAGCCGAGATCGTCCAGACATCAGCCCCTTGGGCAACAAAAAGAATATTTCTGTAAATATTAGCCAAGTTTTCCCAGTTGCTGGCTTTTTGTGGATTTAACGCAGCCGCAGCCTTAGCCTCAGCAATGGCGGCTTGAATGGCTTGGGAGATAGTCTGTCTATCCTGATCGCTTAATTGTGGTTTTTCAGCCGGCTTGCCCGCCGTAGCTTCAGCGGAAGGGGATGCTTTTGCAGCAATATTATTAGCAAATAAAAGATTAGTCTGGGAAAAATTAATTCTATATCTTTCAATATATGGATTGAGGATAATGGCTGTTCTCTGATTCTCATACAAATCTTTCATGTTATTGGCTACAATCCCATCAATTGATTTTTTAAAGTTATATTCAGCCGCATAAGTACGAAGGAGTCCATAGATTGAAAAGCCGACAAAAATAAAAGCTATGGCAGCCATACCTAAATACACCGGCAGGAATTGGTAAAGATTAACATCAGTAACGCCAGTATGACCCTCCTGCTTGTGGCTGTTTAAAGTAATAATCATCATGAAAAATAAAAACACAATCGCTAAAGAGGGCGGGAAAATAAAAACTACAGCCATTAGATAAACTAATGGCAACCAGTTAACAACAGACTGGCCTTGATGTTTTACTTTCTGTACCATCTCACGAATTAAAGCTAAGATAATCAATCCAAAAGCCACTAGCCCGAATACCCCTAATTCCGTGAAAACATGAAGCAAGGTTGAACGGCTGGCATTAAATGATTGTATCTGCCATGAAGATGAGGCATTGTAAAAAATATCTTTTGACTGGGTAAATATAGATGAAAAATTATCAACACCTATGCCAAAAAGAGCAGTCATCGGGTTTTTCAATACCTCAACAGCTGCATACCAGGAAATGGAAAGAGGAGGAAACAACAGCTGATTATTAGCTATCGGTTTTACAATATTGAAAACCGAAAGAGCAAAAGCCGAAGCAATGATAAGTAAAGATAAAACTGTTGGAAACAGTTTTGGTAAAGCGCGGTTAGAATCGGAAACACTTTTTCTTGAGAGTATGCGAACTGCGAGTAAAACTGTGAAAAAACCAAGAAAAATACTTAAGTCAAGCAAAGAACCAAAGGTATTAAAATTTTCCGCTTTTAAAAACTGCAAAGCTGCCGGCAGACTGGCTGATTTTAAAGGCTGAAAAAAAGAAATGATAGTTATAATCGAAACAATAACTGTTGATAGCGACAAAAGATCCAAAAGTCTATTGCCTTTTGAAAACTTGTCCTGCGCCGAGTCGAAGGATTCTTTTAAGATGTTAGTTACTCCGCTTCTTGATAAGTAAAAATAAAGGATGGTAAAAGATAATATGGCTACTAAACCCAAATTAGGATTAAGAAGAGCCTGAATTTTATTGGGAGAAGATAAAAGGGTTGAAAGGATAACTGTGAGCAAAAAAAGCAAAACCGTATTGTCAAATGTGCCTTTGCTCCAAACAAACCGCTTGGTAATTATAAACTCAACTGCTGATACGGCCACTAAAATAATCGCTCCAAATGCCAATAAATAAAGTTTATTGGTCACAAAAAAATCCTGAGTTATGGGCAGAAAGAATAAGGGAAAAAGAAAAACTATTGCCAATAATACAAAGGATTTTATTGATTGGAAAACAGACGAATCTTTAGCGGCATTTGACATATATTTTATAAATAAAAACTTTTAATCTGATTCAGGATTCAAGATCCATGATTCACGAACGTAAAATTCATGAATCTTAAATCATGAATCGTGAATCTTTTTCTAATATGGTTCATTCAGTTTAGACTGTGAAAAAAATAATGTCAAGAACAAAAATCAGTTATGAGTTTTGAGTTATGAGTTCTGGGCTATCCCCACAACCCAAAACCCACAACCCATAACCAGTTATTAAGAACTCATCTCCAGCCATTTCTCAATCTCAAGTGCCGCGGCCGCTCCCATGCCTGCGGCAGTTATAGCCTGACTGTAAATATGATCAACACAATCACCGGCCGCAAAAACACCTTCAACCGAAGTCATTGAAGGTGAGTGGAAATTAAATTTTTTAATCCCGTCGGTATCATGGGTAAGAACATTTTCTTTCGAAGACCTTGCCTGCCGGCAGGCAGGTCTAAGATCTAAGATCGATGATCCAATTTTTTTTGCCATCTCCTCTGCCTTTTTAGCGGCTGTCACAATATAGCCATGTTCATCAAGTACGGGCGTATTGCCATACGCCCCTACATTAAGAAAATCCGTATCCGGTTTGTGACCAATGGCAATAAATAAGCCATCAAGCTTTAGCTCTTTTTCTCCTTCTGCAGTAACTAACCTTACCCCTTCAACCTTTTTCTCCCCTATGACATCAGCCACCACCGCATTGTAAATAATCTCAATCTTAGGATTAGCCGTGACTCTTTCCTGCATAATCTTTGAAGCTTTAAATTTATCTCTTCGGTGAATAAGATAAACTTTGGCAGCAAACTTTGTCAAGGTTAGCGCCTCCTCCATAGCCGCATCCCCGCCGCCAACAACTCCTACAGTTTTTCCTTTGAAAAAAAATCCGTCGCAGGTCGCACAGGCCGAGATACCGTATCCACGAAGTCTTGTCTCTGCTTCCAAACCCAACCACATGGCTCTGGCGCCGGTAGCAATTAATATTGATTTGGCTAAGATCTTAGATCTAAGATCTTGGATCTGAGAAGGATATATTTCAAACGGCCTTTTGGAAAAATCAACCTTAACTATATTCTCATTTACAATTCTTGTTCCTAATTTTTCCGCCTGACTTCTCATTTTCTCAACCAATTCAGGTCCTGGAATCCGTTCAAAACCCGCATAATTTTCAACATCCGAAGTAAGCATCAGCTGACCGCCTGGAGGAGAACCGGCAAACAAAAGAGGATCAAGATTGGCCCGGGCAGTATAAATAGCCGCTGAAAGTCCGGCCGGCCCCCCACCTATTATTACAACATCCTCAATTTTGTTTGTCATATTTTGATTCAAGATTTATGATTCACGATTCATGAATAAAATATCTAATTATTTCTTGAATCATGAATCCTGAATCGTGAATCGATTGTATTATAAATTAATTGCTCTTTCAATCATCTTCATTATTTTTTTACTGCTTTTTTCGGGAAGGTGGGCAGAGATATCATTAATGACAATTTCTTTGGAGAGTCCGTCTATGGCTTTTTTAACTGCCGAGACTTGCTGAAGAATATCTGATACTTCTCTTTTGCTTTGAGTCATCTTCTGAATTCCCTTAAGCTGACCAATAATCCTATTTATTCTTTGAGTCAAGTCCATGAAAACCATTATATAACAATAAATCCAAAATCTAAATTTCAAATGTCAAATGATTTTTTTGAAATTTGACATTTGGATTTTTACATTTGTTATTTGGAGTTAAGTCTTGAGGGTATCTAAAAAATCCTTATTAGTTTTAGTTTTCCCCAGCTTATCAATAAGAGCTGTTAATCTTTCTTCAGAGTTTAAAAGCCCAAGCATTCGGTGTAAGGTATTAATCTTTTTTTGTATGTCCTTATCAAATAAAAGCTCTTCATGGCGAGTGCCTGACTTTTCAACATCAATGGCCGGAAAAATCCGCCTGTCGGCAAACTTTCGGTCAAGGTGTACTTCCATATTTCCAGTACCTTTAAACTCTTCATAAATAAGATCATCCATTCGTGATTCTGTGCCAACCAAAGCTGTCCCAATGATTGTCAAACTTCCACCTTCTTCACAATTTCGGGCCGCGCCCAAAAATTTTTTAGCGGGAAATAAAGCTGAAGGATCAAACCCTCCGCTTAAGGTTCTTCCTGATCCTGTCACTGACAAGTTAAAAGCTCGGGCCAAACGGGTGACTGAATCAAGAAGAACAATCACATCATGGCCGAATTCAACTAGTCTTTTTGCCCGCTCTAAAGCCAGGTTAGCTACCTTAACCTGCTGACGGGGAGACTCATCAAAATTGGAAGCGGCTGTTTCACCCTTAATGAATCTTTTAATTTCTGTTACTTCTTCAGGCCGCTCACCAATTAAAATAGCCATTAATTTTGCCTCTGGATAATTTTGGGTAATACCCGAAGCCATTTCTTTTAAGAAGGTTGTTTTACCGGCTTTTGGCTGAGAAACAATAAGAGCTCTTTGACCAAAACCAACCGGAGCCACCAAATCAATTATTCTTGTTGATAAAATGTCTTGTTCAGTCTCAAGTTTGATTTGTTTGTTGGGATGAAGAGAGGTAAGCTGATCGAAGTTTTTTCTTTTGCGGCTTTCCTCCTCAGTCATTTCAACACCATTAATCTTTTTGATTAAAAGCAGACTATGAAAACGCTCTCCTTCTTTTGGAGGTCTAGCTAAACCTTCAACTTCATCCCCCCGTCTTAACCAAAATCTTCTAATTTGGGACGTTGAAACATAAATATCGCGGTCTGGGTTGATAACATAATCTTGACGCAGGAAACCATAACCTCCAAAAGTGATATCAAGTATTCCTTTAGCCTGATAACTCATCTTTAAATCCTCTTTTAGCCTATCGTCAAAAGAGGAACTTTGTCCACCATCACTTGGGCTTAGAGAAAGTTCTTTTTTATCAACAGCTATAATTGGCTTTTCTTCATATTTATCTAATACTGAATCCACATCAAAGGACTCGTCATTAACATTTTTTTTAGTAGGTGACATATTATTTAAAATTTTTAATACGTAAATTACAAGAAAAAATCCAAATGTCAAAATCCAAATATCAAATTAATCCAAAATCCAAAACCTTTATCATTTGACATTTGAGCTTTGTCATTTGGATTTAATTTAAATGAATAATAGATATTAAGGATAAGCTTTGCGTGATCTTATGCTTTTGGATGTGTTTTAAGTTAAAGGATTAAAGAGAAGATCCTCCAAGACGGGGCAAAATGAAACTTTTTCCCTAACTTAAACGGGTAGATGTGACCCGTATGCTTAATGCATCGGAGTACAACATCTCATTTCCACGTTCCGACTACGCCGAGAACGGGATTACCCTTAGGGGTGAATCGTATAAAGAAAAAGTTTTCAATTTACTTCCTCATTAGGAGGATCACCTCTATTTTACTAAAGCCTATTTCACTTTGTCAAGCGACAATTGGATATTCGATCTTGAATCTGAGATCTTAGGTCTTAGATTATCGAAGATCAAAAATCTAACATCTTAAGATCAATTAGTATATAATTTACTTATGATGACTCGTAAACTTCCTTATCTTTTTTTATTCTCATTAATTGTTATTTTAACTTTTATCTTAGGTGTAAAATACGGTAAAAAAGTCGAACAAGCCAATAAAA
Organism: Candidatus Roizmanbacteria bacterium; assembly: GCA_016432445.1. Lineage (GTDB taxonomy): Bacteria > Patescibacteriota > Microgenomatia > UBA1406 > GWC2-37-13. The sequence continues at coordinate 16,740 of CP066689.1, forward strand.
TTAATTCTTATCTTTTAAAAATCACCCCCTCTGCCTCGCCGAAGCCTAGCGAAGGCGGGTCAATCTCCCTAGCTCCTACAAAAGTCAGCACTCCCTCCGCCACCGTGAGTCCAAAACCAACAAAAACCCAATAAGCAAGTATGTCATTTCGACCCTGAGCGAAATCGAAGGGGAGAAATGACTGAAACGGATGAATTATAATTACTCTATGAAGAAACTGAAAATTGCTTATTTTGGAACGCCTTATTTCTCAGCTGATTTTCTTGAAAAAATTTTAACTGACAATGAACTGCCAGTTGAAGTTAAGTTTATCATCACTCAGCCTGACCAACCCGCTGGTAGAAAACAAACTCTTACCCCTACACCTGTTAAAGAAATGGCAAAAAAATATGGAATTGATGTTTATGGGCATTTGGCAGGTGGCGCGAATTTAGGGATCCCATCAGCGCGCAGGTTTAAACGAGCACTGATGGGAAAAAATGAGCGACAGAATCTGCCAAATGCATTGAAAAATATTGACATCGCTCTCCTTTACGCTTACGGAAAAATCATTCCCTCCAATCTTCTAACTATTCCTAAACTGGGATTTTGGAACATCCATCCCTCGCTTTTGCCTAAATATCGCGGCCCTTCGCCCATGGCTACCCCTTTAATTTTAGGAGATAAAGAAACAGGAGTTACCTTAATCAAGATGGATGAACAAATGGATCATGGACCAATTATCGCTCAGGAAAAGTATGAGATAAAACCTGATGACAGGCGCCCGGATCTGGAAAAAAAATTAACAGATTTGGGATATGAAATATTTAAAAAAACAATCATTAATTGTAGGCACAGGTCGCGACCTGTCCCTACCCGCGAACAAGACCACATCCACGCCACCTACACTCACCTTCTTAACAAAAACGATGGCTTCATTCCTTTTGAAATTCTAAACTCGATCATCAATAATCGATCTTCGAAAGTCGAAAGTCGAATATCTAAAATCAAAGATCAAAGATCTAAGATCTACAACCTTTTCCGCGGTCTCTATCCCTGGCCAGGCATCTGGACAAAAGTCAATATTAACGGCCAGGAAAAACGGTTAAAGATTACAGACATGGAATGTAGGGACAACCCTAGGGTTGTCCCTAGTTGTGAATTAATCATCAAAAAAGTCCAACTCGAAGACAAAAAAGAAGTCGATTTTAAAATCTTCCAAAAAGCCTATTTATTGTTTTAACAATTCTTCATAATTATACATCGCAGTTGTTCTTCCTGATCTCACTACCCCTACAAAAATATCTCTTGGTTTTCCATCTTTTTTCTGTCTATACCAGGCTTTAAACCACTCTTCATCCATAGCGGCATCAGCTAATTCTTTCGCTAGATAAAAAAGATTGCTTTCAAATACCACTACTGATGTTTGATCAAAGGCTTCTCCTGGTTTGGCTTTTAATCCTTCAATAATAGGATACTGAAGTTGTGACAAAACAGTTTCTAGATCTTCTTGAGTCCTCGTTATATAAACTCCTCCATTAATGTTTCTCTCTTTATGATAAGGAGCAAAAATACTAAAAGCCTTATTCATTCCTCCCATTAAATTGGGATATCTTAATCTGGCGCCAATAATTGAGTCTCTTACCACCACAAAGCAGGGTCTTTGAGTTCCCATTTTTTCTCTGAAAGTAGGATCTTCTTTTAATTTTCTTTTAACTTTATTTTGATTATCGATAAGAGCGGGACGAAATATCTCTGGTATTTCTTCTAGCTTTAAGCTTTGAGGGTAACCATCCGGATACATTAACTTAGTATCTCTAATATCATGAAGAGGCACAGATGTATAAGCTCCTTTGCCCCCAGCCCAGACATAACCCATGGGGATGATAAGTCCGGTTCGGTGATCTACTGTCCCAACAAGAATATGTTTATCAGGAGCGTATTTGGCTATTAATTTTGCTCTTTCCCAAGGCTGCAAAAAAACATCCGAACTAATAACATTACTATCTACGTATTTCATAATTGGTAAATCTCTTTCTTCTTCAGATACTGATCCATGAGACAGATGTTTTTTGACAGTCCTGCCTCCACAACCTTCAGGACTTTCATCAGGAGTTAAGGCTTGGCTATCAAAATGAGAAAGAACAAATATTTGCCCTACTCCTTCATGGTTTAAAACATAAGCAGTCCTTTCAATTGGAGCTGAGCCGGCCACTGAGTTTAAACTGGCAACTTGTGGCCCCATAGTATCAAACAATGGTTCAGCTGCGCTTCGTGCATCACTGCAAACATCAACTACAATTCTTGCATGCAATGATTTTGCTTCCAAAGCTCTACGAATATTATTTTGTGCTTCGGGAGATTGATTATCTTTTAAGAATAAATCAGCGGTAAAAGGAAGCTCTTTGAATTTACTTCTCTCAGGCTCAGGTAAAGATTTTTCCATATAATGATAACGATAGGAAGCTCCAATTCTACCAAAATAAGTATTTTTTTCAACGTAAGACACCGCGGGAGTGTACTAGAGTATCTTGACAATCTAAGATAAAACTCGATCAATTACTACAGCCTAAAAAGGCTGCCGATAAAGTAGGCGACAATGGCCGCCACTCCCCCAAGCAATATAGTCTCCCCCACCGACCTTAACCAGCTTTCTGTTGACAATCTCCATCTCAAAACGCCAAGAATAATCAATGCTAAAAAAGTGGAAATAGCAGAAAACATAAAAATATTTGGATCATTTCTGAAAAATAAATAAGGAATTAAAGGAATTAAACCAAAGACGATAAAAGAGGTAAAAGTAGCTAGAGCCATAAAAACAGGTTTGTCGCGCCCTGGATCTGCCATCTCAAGCTCCTGGCTCATCATAAAATTTAGCCAGTATTTTTCGTTAGTCGCATATATACTAACCAATTTTTCAGCCTGAGCTTTTGAAAAACCTTTTTGCATTAATATCTCAATGCTTTCTGCTTTTTCAGCTTCAGGATTATTGCGGATTTCATAACGTTCTTTTTTTTCTTCGGAAAAGTAGACATTCTGATGTGATCTAGTTGATAAAAAATTACCTAAAGCCATTGAGACACCATCAGCAAATAAGTTGGCCAACCCAAAAAGAAGTACCAACAATAGTGAAATCTTTTCAAAATTCTGAGTCTGGGCGCCGGCAAAACCGGCAACAACAGCAAATGTCGTTACGATCCCATCATTGCCTCCATAAACAATCTCTCTTAAATAAATTGACAAAGGAGATAACCTGTGCTCTAATGCCAAATGTTTTTTTAGGTCAAAACCGGTATGCTGCTTTTTTAATTTCATAAACTTCAAATTCAAATGTCAAAGCTCAAATTTTGGATTTGTTTTGACATTTGTCATTTGAAATTTGGATTTAAATCTCATTTCTCCTAATTGACTCCCTAACACTCTCCATAAATCTCTTCATTACCCATAAATTATGGTAAGTTGCTAAAGTATAACCCAAAAGTTCTTTCTGTTTAAACAGATGATAAAGATAAGCTTTAGTAAAGTTTTGGCAAACATAACACTCACAGTTCTCATCCACCCTTTCTAAATTATCTTTATATATAGTCTTATTAATATCAATCTTCTCCCATCTTTGAAATTTGAAATTTGAAATTTGGATTTGATAGATAGTCCCCATTCTCGCCAGTCTGGTGGGTTCAACACAGTCAAAAGTATCAATACCATAGCCCACCAAATCTAAAATGTCATCAGCATGCCCCACTCCCAAAAGATGCACGGGTTTATCTTCAGGCAAATACTCTGAAACCCAGGAAACCTGCTGTCTCATCTCCTCTTTTGTCTCCCCCACTGACACACCACCTATTGCCACACCATCAGTGTTTTGAGAAACAACAAATTTAGCTGACTCCTTTCTCAAATTCTCATATTTCCCTCCCTGAATGATCCCATAAAGGAATTGAAATTTTTGATTTTTGATATTCGATATTCGAAAATCGATTGTCGAAGATCGAATGCACCTTTTTAGCCATTCATGCGTTCTCTCCATTGACTTTTTTGCATAAACGTGATCAGCTCCGCAGTCTAAACACTCATCAAAAGCCATGATTAAATCCGCCCCAATCTTTTTCTGATACTCAATTGATTTTTCAGGAGTAAACTCAACCAAAGTGCCATCATAAGTTGACCTGAACTTGACTCCATCTTCGGAAATTTTTTCCACCAATGGTTCTTCTTCCCCAAAAACCTTAGCTTTACGCTTGCCGGTAGCTAAAGAAAAAACCTGAAATCCGCCTGAATCAGACATTAAAGGAACTTCAAGTTTAGAAAATCCATGAATGCCGCCGGCTTTTTCAATAATTTCAACTCCCGGATGAGTAACTAAATGGTAGCAGTTAACAAAAGCTACCTTAACCCCGACCTCTTTAACTTGTTTGGGAGTTAAAGACTTTAAAGTTCCTTTTGTAGCCACAGGCACAAAAGCCGGAGTTTCAATCTCACCATGAAAAGTTGCAATTTTGCCCAATCGCGCCCTTGATTTTCCCGATTTATGTTCTACCTGAAAAAATTTTACTATTTTTCCAAATCTACAAACTTATACGTATATTTTCCCGACTTGCCCTTTTTCTCAAAGACTTTTTTCTTAAACTCGCAGTAATCTGGGAAAAAGGTGTCAGCCTTATATTTCCCTTCAACTATGGTTAGATAAAGTTTATCTGTGTACTTCATTGCTTCATTGTAAATTTGACCCCCGCCAATTATAAAGATCTCTTTTTTATCGGGAAGCCTTTCTTTTGCAACTTTAATAGCATCCTCTAATGAATTACAAACAATAGTATGACCATGGCGAAGATATCCGTTTTGAAGTGTCGCTTGGGTTCTCCCGAAGGGTGAAGCGCACGAAAAACGAGGTATCGAGCCACTTCGAGTAACAATAATGTTTAAGCGATTTGGTAATGGCCTTCCAATAGATTCGTATGTCTTTCTCCCCATCACAACCGCATGGCCTTTGGTTATTTTTCTGAATCTTTCCAAATCCTCAGGAATATCCCACAAAAGCTTATTATCCTTCCCTAAAGCCCTATGTTCATCAATAATGGCAATCATGCTAATCTTTGGTTTCATGTGATGAATGATATCTGAATCCGCTTTAAAAATCAAGAAAGTGGAAATTTGGGGAAAATATTATATAATATAGTTATAAAAATGGTCGACAGCAAAGGAATCTCATTTAGAAGATTGTTTTGCGGTAAACCAGCATGATCTTAACAAAGACTGCTGGTTTTTTTAGTTTATAGACTTAAATTTATGAACCCCACAAAAACAAAAGGACAAATAGAAGATGATATCTCCAAAAAAACTACGAAGTTTTACTTTGATCATTTGGGCGTTGGCCCCAAAGAAACCCGCGTTTATATCATTCATGACATGATTATTGTCCGCCTTAAAGGTAATCTTCTACCTATTGAAAAAAAACTTCTTGAGGCTGAAGGCGGCATAGAACTGGTTAAAAATATAAGACAAGCTCTCCATGAGATCACCACCAAACACTTAGGCACAATTATTGAAGAAGTAACAAATCACAAAGTGATAAGTTCTCATAGCGATATAAGCACCAAAACGGGTGAAAGACTTGAGGTGTTTATACTTGACAGCGATTACGAACAACTTTTAAAAAAAACAGCTTAAGAAAACTGTAGAAAGGGCTCAAACTTCTTAAAAAAGGGGCCGGTTAGACAGTAATCTTCTTTAAATTTTTTCCGGACCCTATCATGACCAACAAACACTGGGAGTATTTTGCGTACAGATATCTTTATATTAATACTGTATGTATCGTCATCCTTTTGGAGCTGATCATCTTTAACAGCTATTATTTATCTGTATTTATAATAATTTTAGCATTCAGACTTCTAGCCAATTTTACTAAGTCTAAAAAGATAACCCCTCAAGCTAAAAGTATTGTTGCGAAGATTTAAACTTTATTCTTACTCTTTTCATAGTATCCGCCAACAACCGAAAGTTCTCCTTTTATAGGCGGGTGGGGATTGTAATTTTCAAGTATAACGTGCTCAGGCCTGAAATCATCAATATCTTTAACTGAAGAGTCAATCTTAATTGTAGGAAAAGACCTTGGCTCTCTTTTTATCTGCTCTTTTACTTGGGTCAAATGATTTTCATAAATATGAACATCGCCAAAAGTATGAACAAACTCTCCAGGCTCATAACCTGTAACTTTCGCAATGATAAAAGTAAGCAAAGCGTAACTGGCAATATTAAAAGGAACACCTAAGAAAACATCAGCACTGCGCTGATAAAGCTGAAGATTCAATTTGCCTTTTTTCATATTGATTTGGTACATATTGTGACAGATTGGGAAGTAAGAAGTATCCTCAGGTTGAGCCATGGTGTATAAATACTCAGGGTTCCATGAATTAACAATAGTATTGTGAGCATAAGGATCCTCTTTTATCTCATTGACCACCCATAATAACTGATCTATTGTTCTTGCGGGCTTGCCTCGCCGAAGCCCAGCGTAGGCGGGCCATTTTCTCCACATCTCGCCATAAATTCTAGGAAGTTCTCCATGTTTTCTAGCAAACTTATCATCCGTCTTTATCTTTTCAATAAACTCCTCTTTATCTAAGATCTTAGATCTTAGATCTTGGATCTTAGATTTGTAAATTTTATAAGGGTAATCGTCCCAAATGTGAACATTATTATCAACTAGATATTTAATGTTAGTTTGGCCGGACATAAACCAATAAAGTTCATGTAAAACTCCTTTCCAGTAAACACGCTTTGTTGTTAAAAGAGGCAGTCCTTTAGATAAATCAAAACGGATCTGACGGCCAAAAACTCCATAGGAGTAAACATCGGCTCCCCGGTCATGGTTTTTATCACCGTTTTTCAAAATATCCTTAAGTAGATTTAGATATTGGTATTCTGGATGATCCATAATTAAATCCAAAGTTCAAATGTCAAATGTCAAAACAAATCCAAAAAAAAATTATAAATTATTTGATATTTGACATTTGGATTTTGACATTACATTTATACTTGCGTTTCCTTTTTCTTCGTCGTTACTCTTCCTCCCTGCCATTGCCCGCGGTACATATTACCTCCTCCGTCAACCCAGTAAAACTGGGCATGAACAATCCTGGCGCCAAGTTCAACGGTAACGGGAAGTGGCCCTTCATTTTTTAAAGCAAAAGTAAGTTTTCCGCTGTAACCCGGAGCCACATTACCTGTACGTAAAAATAATCCGCTGCGGAAAGTTGTAGTCCGCGGCTTCATATTACAGGTTATGTCTTGGGGAAGATTAACCTCTTCGATAGTGGAAACGAGATAATATTTTCCCGGTTCAAAAGTAAAACTTTTTTGTTTTTTATTTTGATAACTAACTAAAGTTTTAATCTGCGGAGTTTCCCGTTCAGTCACTCCCAAAAAAGCCCGGCCACCAGAAATCTCATGAACTTCACCCAGTCGCAGGTCAAAACCGGCTCCTTCCGGATTAGTCAGTTCCCGCTCACTTAAATTAGAAACGAGCTTATTTTCTTTAACTAATTCCAGTAATTTTTTTGGCCCAATAATCATACTATTCCCACCTCCTTAACTTCATATTCTCCATTATTTTTAAAGTTTACCTCAAAAATACGTAAATTTTTGGCTAAGTGCCTTGCGGTTTCAAATAAATGGTTATCGGTTTCTTCAGATAATACTTCATAAAGATACTCAGCATCCTGGTTTTCGAAAAGTTTAACAGCCTTATTCTCAATTAATTTTTGGGAGAGTTCTTTATGGCGGCTATCAACCAATGTCCGGTGAAAAATAAAAACCTGAACTTTTTTGATTCCTCCTTCATCGGTTTGCAGTTCATACTGAGGCTTAATTCCATAATCTCCGCGGACGACAAGCACAGCTCCTTCCATGTGATCTCCATGCAAAACTACCTCATTGGCTCCTTTCTCTTTTAGCTCTTGAGCGGTTTTTTTAATTGATTCTGCCTGTTCTTTGGTTACTTTATAAGCCTCATTCTCCGTGGTTATCAGTTTGATGTGTCCACAGCCTCCGGCAGCTAAATTTTTAACCGCATGGGAGTCCGTATGAAAACTAAAGTTTCCAACGCCACCAACAAACTCAATTAATGTATCAGAAGTTTTTTGCAGATTAACCTCAAAACCAAACTCATTGCCTGCAGCTGCAATTATAGCCAGATCCCCCAGATCACCGCCGGGAATTCCAAGAGCCGGCAAGTCAGAAGAGTTTTCATATCTACCATCAATACAGCGGCTTAAGAATTTTTGTTTTTCACTTACTGTGTAGCTATTGTGAGCCACCAACTCCTGAACTTCAGCTAAATTTAAAATGAATTTTTTCATGTTAAAATTATACCATGACCCCCGTTTACGTTTTTGATCCAACGGCTAGTGACCTTTTAAGCCGAGTCCGCGGCATCGGCCGCTATCTCCAACTCCTTAAAGAAAACTTTAGCAACGAATTCATTTTCTCAGATAAACTACCCTCAACTCACAACTCACAACCCATAACCTTCATCAACCCTTTCTTTGACCCTCTTAAAACACCCTTACTGATGAAAAGAATCGCGCAAAAACAAATTGCCGTCATCCATGACCTTATTCCCCTTAAATATCCTTTTCATTTTCCTGTTGGCATTCGGGGAAAATTGAATATATTTCTAAATAAACTAGCTCTCAAAAATTATGATTTAATCATCACCGATTCGCAAACCAGTAAAAAAGATATCGTTAATATTTTAAAAGTGAAAAGTGAAAAGTTAAAAGTTATCTACCCCACTCTCACTGGCATTTTTTTTGATAGTCGATCTTCGACAATCGATCTTCGAACATCAAATATCGAAAATCGAAAATCTAAGATCAAAGATCTAAGATCAAACTATCTTATTTACGTAGGGGACGCCACCTGGAATAAAAATCTGGTAAATCTTACGAAAGCAATTAAATTCGCCAATGTCACCTGCATTTTCGTCGGAAAAATATTTACAAATTATTTGACAGGTGGCGCGAATTTAGGGATCCCGTCAGCGCGCAGTTTTGGACGAGCACTGATGGGAAAAAATGAGCGACAGAATCTGTCAAATAACCAACTCGACCATCCCTGGCAAAAAGACCTTAAAGAATTTCTAGAAATCACTCAAAACGACAAGCACTTTATTTTCCCAGGATTTGTTAAAGATGAGGAATTAATCTCACTTTACAAAAATGCCGTTGCTAACATTCTTGTTTCCCGCGACGAAGGCTTTGGCTTCTCTTACTTTGAAGCTGCTTCCCAAGGGACCCCTTCAATTTTAAGCGATATTTCAATATTTCACGAAACTGCCGCTGATGCAGCTTTATTTGCCGATCCCAATAACCCTCAAGATATTGCCGATAAGATCAATGAACTTTTTACTAATAAGGAATTTGCCCAAAAACTGGGAAATAAGGCCAAACACCGAACTCTAAGCTTTTCTCCAAAAAAATTTAAGGAAGATTTATTGAAGATAATAAATGATAACTGGTAAACTCAAGTATTGGAAATGAAAAAATTTATAATCTTTATAATTATTATAGCCGTTATAACGGTTATACATGTAAACGAAATATATGCCTCAGGAATTCAGGGTGATGCTGACGGTAATGGCGTCGTTAACAGCGTTGATTATTTTTATTATGTTGCCTCTGTTAATGGAGGTCACGTTCCAAGTTCTGTTAATCTTGATTTTAATGAAGATGGCGAGGTTGGACTTTTCGACCGTGCGATTATTATCAGCCACATCAGTAACCCAACTCCGACGCCAACATCTGCGTTAGGGAAAACAAATTTACCTCCCGGCATTTACGTTTATTACGACTGGGAAAGCCTTGATCCTGCAGTTTATCCCTGGATTAAAGGCGGAGAAATCGCAACCCGGTGGAACCTTATCGAACCTGAAGAAGGAACAATGAGCTGGACTGATCTTGAAAAATGGATTGATAATAATGCCAGAAAAAATAAAGGCATTACTCTAAAAATTACGGCTCACGACCGCGACTACAGCGGCATCCCCAACTGGATTTATGCAAGACATAATGTGCCGAAAATAAAAATCGGTGATCAAAACTGCAGTTATAATTCCAACTGTTTTTATCCCAAATGGTGGGATACTAATTTTATAAACAAATATACCAATATGATTAAACGGGTCGGAGAAAAATATAATAATGATCCCAGAATTGGAGCCATCATTGTGGCTATTGGTGAATATGGAGAAGCTTTTCCAGGCTATGGCAATCTAAGTTGGGATACCACACCCAAAAATCATGATCAATATTGGGAGGAAGCAGGCCTTACTCCTGATATTTGGATAAACTACAGCAAAAAAATAATTGATGCTTATGTAAAAGCTTTTCCCAATAAACTGCTTTTTCTTTTGGAGCAGGCATTTGAAGGCAAAAATAATGACGCCCTTACTGATTATGCCGCCTCTTCTGGAGTCAATATGGGATTTGCCGGATTAACCGCTGACAATGACCACAATAGCCGGTGGTACACTCCTTTTTCTAAATATGTTGAAACTGGCACTCTTTTGGGCAGACTTGAACAAGGTTATGGCGGAAGTATAAGTCCGCGTTTAGTTTACTGGTCAGCTTTGAATGCTTTACGCAATCACGCTTATATTATCTCTTTTTATGGACAACCCAACAAAGATCAAGCAAACTCTGAAACTCTCAACTTCGCCAATAAATATGCCGGCACGAAAATAAAAGATACTCCGGGCGCCTGGATTGCTTTTAAAGGCAAGCCGGGTGATGATGTGATTTGGCAAGGTCATGAGGGAAATTATGAGTTTTGGATTAAACAGATTAACCCGGAAACAACTACCTTGCCTGTTTTTGATTGGGATAAACCCAACCAGACTTTAAAAAATGCAGGAACAAAAGAAGGTATGTACTCAAGAAAAACTGATCTCTCAACCGGTAAGAATACTTTTTACCTTAATATTTATGATCAATATGTTTCTGCTTTAAATAATGCCCGATTTAATACTTTAGTTATTGGTAAACAGGCAAAAATTACAGTTAAATATTTGAATAATAACAATGGCCAGATAGTAGTAAAATACGATAGTTTTTCAGGAGCAAAAACAGCCGGAATAGTAACCAAGACAAATACAAATACCTGGGAATCAGTGAGCTTTACAGTCACTGATGCTTATTTTAATAACCGCCTGAATAATAATTCTGATATTACCATAACTGCTTCAGGCGAAAATGCCACCCTTCACATGGTTGAAGTCGAGATTGAACAGCCGTAGACTATTTTCTACAGTAATTTTAGTTAATTTATCAAAATCAACTTTAATAATATCGGCTATAAATTTTCCAATCAATAATAAATTTGAAGGAGTGTTAGGATATTTTTTTTGAGTTCTTAAAGGTTCAGGCAGTAAAAATGGCGCATCAGTTTCTAAAACTAACTGATCTAAAGGAATTTTTTTAATAAAACTTTGTTTTTCTTTTGAGTAAGTAATGTCACCGTCAACGCCAATGTAAATTTTGTGTTCCACTGCAAACTTTAAAAGCTCGCCATCAGGTTCACAGCAATGAAAAACTGTTTTACCTTCTAACTTAGGATCCCATTTCTCCTTTAAAATTTTAAGCACATCTTCTTTAGCCTCACGGTTATGAATGATTAAACTTTTATCATATTTTATGGCTAAATCTAACTGCTTTTTAAATAACTCTTTTTGCAGATCAATAAATTTTTCATCAACTTCATAATCCGAATACTTCGTCTTGCCGTATGAATGCCTGTCTATTCCCACTTCGCCCACCGCCACCACCCTATCATTTTTTAATGATTGCTCTAATTCTTCTAAATTAATTTGAAATTTAAAATTTGAAATTTGAAATTCATAGATGTGATGCGGATGTATGCCTACGGCTGCATAAACTCCTTCATGTTCGCCGGCTATCTCCACGGCTTTTCTTGAAGAAACAATGTCTGTCCCCGGGATAAGAATATAATCCACACCCGACGTTTTAGCTTGTATTAAAACTTCATCAATCTTGTTTTTGAAAGCATCAAAATTTAAATGGCAGTGAGTATCAAACATTGTTAAATACTTTGGCCTAAAGGAAAAGGGTTGGATAAACTGGTTTATTAAGCATCTGCTGTAGTAAGGTAGGTAAAAGATTAGAACTCATAATGGCTGACATTGCAAAGAACAATCCGATAACCAATAATATTCCTCCTATAATCGACAAAATAATCCAAATCATAGGTCTCTTAACCTTATCAGGAACTGAAAGATTTTTGTATATCTCATAAATATAGGCAATTATAAAAGGTCCGGCAATAAAAGAAATAACTGTTGAAATTAAGCGTAAAGAATTATTTTCATTAAAAGAAAATGAAAGCTGAATAAACCAAACAACTCCATAAACTAGAGCCAGTCTTCCCAAAATACCCCAGAATCTTTGACTAACCATCTGTTTGCTTACCCATAAATTATCCAACCCCTTTCTTTTTTGTTTAAGATAAACAAAAACCCCAAATACCCCCCATACTCCCCATACTATCCAAACTACCCCTAAACTTAAAAATCCATAAATTGAAAGCCCAAATGAAAACAAAATCAGTAATATTGTGTAACGGAAATATCCCCAAACCAAGGGTCTGACTTTTTTTATAGTCTCGATTGAACCTAGCTTTGGATCATGGATTAATGATTCGTTTATGGCCAGCTGTCCCCAGCTGGCAATATAAATTACAGAAATTACAAAAATAACCAAAACTACTACGCCCAGAAAAAAGACTAAAACAGTTAATTTTGTTAAGGAATAGATTAAAAAAACTATTCCTGTCAATAATGCTCCCCCAAATAGTACTACTAATGTTGAGAAAAAAGTAATAAACAAAATCAGGAAATAAGTAAGAAATCTTTCCTTTGTTCTTATGAAGGCCTGTTTAAATAAACTCTCTATCTGCCAGCCTGAACTTACAGATGCGGATATATCCTTTTCCATAAGATTAATGTAAATTATCTTTCCCCGGATGTCAAGTAATATGAGATCTTAGATGTTAGATCTTTGATCTTAGAAAGAATAATATCTAAGATCTGAGATCTCAGATCCGAGATCTTGACATATCTAAAATGTGCTATACTAAAGATCATGACCATCTTCATCGGTACCGACCACCGTGGATTTGAGCTTAAAAATAAACTACTGGATTATCTTCAGGATAAAAATATCCGGGTTGAGGACATGGGTAATTATGAGTACGATGCCGAAGACGATAACCCAGATTATGCCAAAAAAGTAGCTCAAGCTGTTCTTCAGAATCCTTCAGAGTTTTTAGGCATTGTTATCTGCGGATCAGGAATAGGAGTCAGTATGGCCGCTAACCGCTTTAAAGGCATCCGCTGTGCTTTAGGTTTTGATATTTCACAAGTTAAACACGGCCGGGAGAATGATCATATTAATGTTCTGGCCATACCTGCAGAGTATACAGATTTTGAGACTGCCACTCAAATGATAGACACGTTTATCCAAACTCCAATTATCAAAAAAGAAAAATATTTAAGAAGATCAAGAAAGCTAGATGAATAAAATGAGATCTTAGATGTTAGATCTTTGATCTTAGATCAAATTACAAAAATATATAATATCGAATATCCAAGATCTAAGATCTCAGATCAAAAATCTCTTAACTGGAACTTCCCCTCTTCATTTCTGTCAATTATTTTTTTCACTTCCATAATTGACAACAATGGCAGTAAGTTATGAATTTGAGTTTTACATTCCAAAGCTAGATCATCAGCATTAAGCGGCTGAAAACTTAAACAGTCATATATTTTTTTCTCATCTGCAGTTAAGGTAAGATTAACTTCTTTTTTTGAAGGCGCCGCTTTAAGATTAAACTCATTTAAGATATCCTCAACTGAAGTTGCTAAAACCGCGCCTTGTTTTAGTAGAATATTTGGCGCTTCAGAAAGTTCAGAGGTTAAAGGCACAGGGGGCGCAAAAACCTCTTTTCCCTGCAAAGCCGCATACTTGGCTGTTATCAAAGCTCCGGATTTATTAGTTCCCTCAACTACTAAAACTCCCTTAGATAAACCTGAAATTAGTCTGTTCCGGGCAATAAAAAGTCCCGGCAAAACTGTCCTTCCCGGAGGAAATTCGGAGATAACTAATCCATTCTCTTTAATTATCTGCTCATATAATTTTCTATTACCAGGAGGATAAACAATATCAACGCCACACCCTAAAAAAGCTACCGTTTTTCCATGGCAGTTTAAAGCTGATTGATGAGCGATCGTATCAATTCCTTGCGCCAAACCCGACACAATGGTGGCCCCGGTTTCGGCAAGCTTAAGAGAAAACATTTTGGTTATTTGCTGACCATAAGGACTGGGTTTTCTTGTTCCAACAACTGCAAAATAAAATCCCTCATCAAAATTATATTTTTTAATATCTCCCTTAACATAAAGGCATATTGGCGGATCTGGGATATTAATGATGGATGAAGGATAAAAAGAATCTTCTTGAGTAATAATCATTATCTCTTTTTCTACAATTTCCTGGTATTTTTTTTGAGCATCAAACTTATTTTTAAAATCAATAAAATCTGCGGCTGTTTTTTCTCCAATTAATGGTTTTATTTCGGAAAAAGAAGCTTCATAGGCTTGTTTTACATCACCAAAAGTATCTAATAATTTTCTAAATTTCATCGGCCCAATCCCTAAGAAATGGGAAAAGGCGAGGTAATAATAAATATTCTTCATAAATCCAAATGACAAATTTCAAATGTCAAATTACTTACAACTTCTAATAATGGAGGAAAATATTAAGGATAATTCATGAGCCTCTTGAGAAAATTTTCTACACTGAATTCCCAAATCAGGGCGAGCTATTAATAACATACGTACCCAATAAACAGATTCTTTTGCCTCTTTCTTGCATAACCCAATTTTGTGAATAAAATCTTTTTTTGATTCAGCACCATCGGCTTCCGCATAATTAGCGCCTATACTAGTAGCCGATCTTACAAGCTGGCTTTTTATTGGTGTAATTATAGGGTTATCAGATAACCTCATTAAGAATGTGATAACCTCTTCACCATATTTTGCAGTTCTCTCTATTAAATCGTATTTTCTTTGTAAATTTGGATTTTGGATTTGATTTGGCATTTGACATTTGAAATTTGGATTTTCCTAAACTGTATTACCTTCCATACAGAAAGTCTAGAGACTATATACAACAATATTAAGTAAAGCAGAAGTTAATTTAGGCAGAATATATCTTCTTTAGGGCTTCTATGCCTTTCCAAAACATCTCCTCGTCAAAATTTTCATTGGGAGAGTGAATATTATCACCAGGAAGTGTGAATCCTGTTAAAACAACTGGTTTTTTAAAAATACGCTGAAGTATCTCAGCGGCGGATATTGAACCGCCTGATCGGTTAATCAAGGTTTCATGATTAAATACTTCTTTAAAAACCTGAGCTGTTTTTTCAATATAAGGATTTTCTATATCCGTATAAAAAGGCGCGTCTTTACCTAAGTTTTTTAGCGAAAACTTAACATCTTCAGGCAAGTTGTCTTTGATAAACTGTTTAACTAATTTTTCTATTTTTTCAGGTTCTTGGTTCTCTACCAGCCGAAAGGAAAATTTTGCTGCCGCTTTATTGGGAATAACAGTTTTTAAACCCTGCTCAGTAAAACCTGACCAGATGCCATGAGGATCAAAAGAAGGATAAGTTTTAGTTGATAAGTGAGGATGTTTTTCGTCAACCGTAACCAGTTTATAAGTTCCTGTTTCTTTTTTCTCTTGAGACTCAGTTCTGGCCACTTTTTCCAAAAGTTCTATTTCTTGCTGACTTGAAGTTCTTACATCATCATAAAAATGAGGAATATTTATCTTGCCGGTTTCACTTGATTTTATTTTTGAAAGCAGTTCGCTTAAAAGAAGAATCGGGTTTAAAACCCTGTTGCCGTAAACTCCCGAGTGCAGATCTTTTTCTCCAGTCTCAACCTCAAGTTCAAAATAAATAATTCCCCGAAGACCGTAAAAAATCTGAGGAATATTTTTTTCATGCATCCCCACATCAGTAATATAAAAAACATCAGCTTTCGCCAAAGTTTCTTTGGCCTTAAGAATCATCTCTTCTAAATGAGAACTGCCGGTTTCTTCCTCACCTTCAAAGATAAAAATAATATTATTTTGTAAGGACAGGTCGCGACCTGTCCCTACATCATTGATCAATTCTTCAACCGCAACAATATTTTGAAAAAGATGCCCTTTATCATCTGCAATCCCCCTCCCCAATATCTTACCGTTGTTAACAACAAGTTTAAAAGGTGGAGTCTTCCACCTTTCAATCGGGTCTTCAGGCTGAACATCATAATGGGCATAGACTGCAATTGTTTTTTCAGGCTTACCTTGAGCTGGCCGAAAAGCTACAATTAAAGGAGGAACTTTATCTACTTTTATAATTCTCACCTCAAAATTTAAAGCTTTTAGCTTTTTTGCCAAAAGCTCAACCGCATTGATTATTTGCCCAAAACGGTTAGGGTCGGTTGATACCGATTCAATTGCTATAAAATCCGATAATTCCTGTAAAATTTTAGTTTTGTTCATAAAATTTGACATTTGACATTTGGATTTTGGATTTACTTGTTCTTTTTATCCATTCCAAAAGCTTTTAAAATTATGGTAAATAGCCATCCCAAAAGCGGAATATTCCTTATGCTTTCATATCGTGGCGCTTCTTTACTCATATCTTTTTATAATAATGGACTGTGGCCATACCCCAACCCATATTATACTCTGCAGTATGCAAAGGCTTAATCCAATCTGAATGAATACTTTTGGTAACGGTAATAATTCTTGTTCCAGGTTTTAATTTTTCAAATTTATTTATAATCTTAATCCACAGTTCATCATAAAAACACGTTGAGTGAGTAAAAATAATGTCAGCATCAGAGAAATCATGATGAAGAAAATCTTCATTAATAAACTCTATTTTTTTATCCCCTTTAAGTCTTTGCAATACACTATGGGAAACTTTATAAAGTTCAGGCAGAATCTCAATACCGACACATTTGGAAAAATCAAAAAGAAGATAAGCCAGTATTACCGGTTTGCCGACTCCTGACCCAAGATCATAAAACACTTCTCCACTTTTGGCTTGGGCTTTTTTTAATATTTTATAAAATGCATCAGGAGTAACCTCACCATAAGTGTAAGATTTATCATGATAACTAAGTTTTCTTCTAGCTTCACCCGAAACCGTGTAACCGCGGATATCATGATAAAGATCATCAAGTATAGTCTTGGCTGTTTCCAGATCTAACATAATTTAATTATAAGAATTTTAAATCTAAAATCCAAATGACAAATGTCAAATCAAATTCAAAGTTCAAATGTCAAATTTCGAATCATTTAGATTTTGGATTTCGTTTGTTATTTGGATTTTGACATTTGGATTTATGTATAATATTCCAATGAAAGTCATGCCTTCGGTTCTCACTAACTCTCCTGAAGAATTTTCCCTCCAGATGAACCGCTTAACTAAATATTTTTCTTATTTTCAGATCGATATCGCCGACGGCCAGTTTGTTCCTAATGTAACAACTAAAATAGAAGATATTGCTTTATTTCAAAGATCAAAGATCTTAGATCTTAGATCTTTGATGTTTGACTTTCATCTAATGGTCGTCGATTATGAAAAGGAAATAGAAAAACTTGTGCAGCTTTCCCAGCTCATCAAAATCAATATTATTTTCATCCATCACTCCCTGCGCCCTAATCTTCAAAAGCTCTCCCAAGACTATCCTCAGTTTTCTTTTGCACCTACTCTTGACACTCGTGATCAAGTAGAAGATATAAAAAAATACTATGATCCCAAAAAGCTTCAATATCTTCAAATTATGACGGTTACTCCTGGGTTTCAAGGATCATCTTTCATCAATGATTCGCTTAAAAAAATTGAACACCTAAGACTTGTAAACTATAGGGCTAAAATTTACATTGATGGAGCTGTCAATGATCATTCTATACCTTCAATTATGAAATTGAAATATCAGCCTGATTTTTTATGCCCGGGCAGTTTCTTAAGCAAAGCCGAAAACCTTGAAGAAAGAATTAATTACCTTAAGTCTCAAAATTTGATTATTGCTTAATTATTTTATAAACCAAAGTGAGGATAAATTTTTATTGTTCCATAATGTACCAAGATCAGCAAGATTAAACTTACCGTCTATATTAAAATCCAAAGGCAGCATAACTGTAAAACCTGTTTGGTTTAAATCTTTCTGAAAAATAATGTGCTTTTGCCTAGGAAGGTAATAAGGCCTTAATACAACTAAGCGATATCTCCTGCCGACAATGATATTGGGAACTTTTTCAATAATGCCTTTTCCTTGAGAAACAGGAATATTTTTTTCTTTGTAGATTAACTCTTCATTATCATTAAAAATCTGCAGCTCAACATCTTTAGCTTGAGCTTTCACTTTTGGGAAAAAACCAATCTTAAACTCAAGACGCGGCAAAGGCAGGATCTCAAAAAGCCATTCTTTGCTCTCTATAATTTTTTGGTTGTCTTTTTTTAGAGATATCTTAAGCTTTCCCTTTCCTATATCCTGCTTAGTTTTCAAGGTTACATTAATTGATTGATCTCCCCCAGGCTTTATCTTGCTTATATTATCAAATAATGCCTCAACGTAGGGGTTATCATCAACTGCAAGCTCGTAACCGTCAGATTTATCCCACAAAGCCTGGCCTTCATTAATAAGCGTAATTTTAAAACGATAAGTTGATTTAACAATCATTTTTTCAGGTAAATCAGTTATTATCTGCCCTTTTTCTACAATCTCGGGCGATCCTTTTACTTTGGATATATTTTGAGTTACGTAGTATTGAGGGTAAAAATTCTGGTTGTCAGGAGCAATCCATGAGAATATAGCAAAAGGCTCGCTTAAATAACTTAACACAAAAGGCGTGACTGCCTTAACTCTCTCATCTGGTACCCAAATTGACTCAAAAGCTGTTTTATAAAGATCGCCAATTCTTTCTTTTGACATTCGGCCGCCATCCCATCCCGTTTCGGTAATAAAAACAGGCAGATCTTTAATGCCTTTTTCTCCTAAAATTTCAAGTTCCCATTGATAAGTTTTGAGGGTTCCTCGGCCCGTATCATAAACCGATCCTAAAAAACCAGGATTAGGATAAGAATGTGATACCCAGCCTGAAAATAATTCATTAAACTTAGAGGAAGAAATTGTGTTTATAACCCGATCAAGATAAAAAGCTTCATCTTCATATAAAGGAGAAGATGACGGAGCTGAGGCATCAAGGCCAGCAAGCATGATAAAATAGTCTTTATTCTTTGTCTTCAGTTTTTCGGCAAATGCTTTGGCAATATTAGCGTAACCTTCAGGGTCAACCGTTCCACCCCACTCTAGTCCATGATTAGGTTCGTTAAAAAGGATTATATATCTGTTTTTTACTACCCAGTTTAAAGACTCTAAAAAATTAACCCATTCGTCAACATCCTCTTTTTGAGGCCGTTTCCAAAAATTAGATTGAGGATTAGTTGCTAAACGAATAAGAGGTATAAGATGAAATTCTCTTAAAAAGTCAAAAACTTCCTGCCATTTTTCGCGGTTGCGGTCATTTTCCTGGATAACCAAAGTTACATAACCCCATTTGCCTCCGGTTGAGTTAACTAAATCAGCCGCTTTTTTAATATCTTCAAGATTAGCAACAGCCAGATGAATTCCGAATTTATTATTAGCAGCAAAAATCTCACGAGGGAATATAACCGTTATAACGGTTATAACAATTATGCCGGCAATAATGCCGAGCATTCTCGATGAAATCGGAATAAAAGTTATAATTCTCATTTTTTGACTACAATTATTCCTGCAGAAGTTAGAAGTTTATGACCAAAATCATCAGTGTGACTGTCAGAATAAACAACTGATGAAATACCACAGTTTATGATTGCCTTAGCACACTGCAGACAAGGAGCTACTGTTGAGTAAAGAACTGCTCCTTTGGTAGAAACTCCGTACAAGGCTGACTGAAGCAAAGCATTTTGCTCGGCATGCATGCAGATACACAAATCTTTGCGTTCACCTTCTTTAAGAATATTGTTCTCACGATCCAAACACCGCTGACAGCCGCCGTCATAACAGTTTGTTACGCCGGCCGGTGTGCCATTGTAACCCGTAGCAATAATCCGTTTATCTTTTGCGATTACAACCCCAACCGACATACGAAGACAGTTGGATCGGCTTTTTACTACCTGAGCAAGATCAATAAAATAATCGTCCCACGATGGTCTTTTCATAAATTGTGAATCTTTGACTCTTTCCTAAGAGTCATTAATTTGCCATGAAGTAGATCAAAGATCACTTCATGGCCCTGAAGTGATCCGAAACCTCATTTTTTTCGGATCTACTTCAGGGTCGGGGCGGGCAGACTTGAACTGCCGACCTTTGGACCCCCAGCCCAACGTTCTAGCCATCTGAACTACGCCCCGTTAGCTTAACATTAATATTATTATTCTTCATATAATCAACAATTAATTTTTTAATATTCTTACCAAACCCTGTTTTATAGAATAACTCTCTAGAAATTGCATCTTTATCACAGTGATATTTTTCATAATATATGAGGGTAAAGGGTCCATTATTTCTTGACCATGTATTTGATCCACTATTATGTTCCTTTAAACGTATAGTCGGATCTTTACTCGTCTTTCCTACATATACTTTATTATTTTTAATACTCTGTATGAAATAAACAAAAAACATTTATTTATATTTTCCCAAATCTGTGGGCCAAAGGCCCATCGGCCCTTGGCCGAAACTACGCCCCGTAAGTATGCTCTATTTTACCAAATTTTGCCTTTATATTTAGCATATTAAGCAGCCTCTTGAAAAGTTTCACTGGAAGAGGCACGTCTTGATACAGAACAAATGAAGGAAACGGCATTTTTCATCAAACTATCCATTCTAGACACTACTTTTAGTTTTTCCGGCAATGGCAATTGATCGTAAGGAACTGTTTTTTCTGTTGTACCATCTGGTTTTATTAATATTCCATAATTTAAATAGACAAGTTCTTTGGCTCTATCAGCTATATTTTGTTTAAACCAATCTAGTTCAGCTAAAGTAAAAAATGATCTTCTACCTGTAATTAACTGCAGTGCTCCTTCTGCCCCAGTAAATCTGTTCATTTTTAAACGATTGCTAGAATAAAAGTCATTAAATCCAGGATGTAACTGATCCATTAGAGTTCTCCATCCTCTCCTATCCATTGCATGATCAGTTATTGTATCTGTTATAACTGGCCCTTCAAGATAATCTAGTAAAATTTTAGTTTGCGATTTGGCGAGAGCACCTTTATCCTTATAAGCTGCCTCAAAATTATAGTTATTGATCATTTTTCTAAACTCATCTATGTCTGGTAAAAACTCGATTTTTTCAACAACGCCAAGATCAGGATAATGATTTAAAAAGCTCTTAACCATCTCAACCTGATCCACCTTGCCTTTTGTTGTTTTCATCTTGGCTAAAATCTTATTAACAATTGACTTAATCTCATTTCCTTCTCTATCAGCTAAAACACATTGGCTATTACGAAAATTCTCTGGTTTATACCTCCCTAAAATTTCTGTAAAGTCTTGCCAGCTATTAATAGTCTCTGCATGATCAGGAATCGGTTCAACCTTGTCAACCGCAGTATGAGGATTAGTTTTCCCAATAAGAGCTGTTGTTTCTACTGCACTGATTGTTGACATAAGATAAAAATATTAATTCTTTATACGGTAATTCTACCAGATCAATAATTTTTCCAATAAGATATCATCTAATGATTTTACTAAACAAGCAATGTTTTTAATTTACTATATAATGGATGAATGAGTATTTTTATACTCCTTGTTTTCTGGAAGATTTTTAATCTTCTAACTGCTTATCTTGCCCCTTATTTCATATCTTATCTTGGTTTTTTTCCTTATAAAGAATTTTTCAAATGGTCCAATCTGCCATATTTTGTAGAATCATTCGCCAACTTCGACGGACTTCATTATATTGTCATTGCCTATCAAGGTTATCTGGTTTACAACCAGGTATTTTTTCCTCTTTACCCTCTTCTTATCAGAGGCCTTAATTTTTTCCTTCATGATTATTTATTATCGGGTCTTTTAATCTCAAATCTTTCTTTTGTATTGGCAATATTAATCTTTAAAAAATATTTAACTAATTTAAAAATATCTTCCAAAAATAGTTTTTGGATCATTTTGGTAACATTAAGTTTCCCAACGGCTTTTTTCTTTGGCGCTTTATACACCGAAGGCCTTTTCTTTCTTTTATTTATTTCCGCCCTCTATTTTTTGCAAAAGAAAAATTATTGGGCTGTTATATTTTTTTCCATTTTAACAGCATTAACCAAATTTATCGGTGTATTTCTTTTTGTTCCTTTTGCAATAATTTTATTCTTTGAATATTTTGAAAAAAGAAAATATCTTAAAAAACCTATTTTGTTTTTGGTTATAGTCTCACCAATAATTGGCTTCTTGATTTATGGATTTTATCTTTTTCAAACCACCGGAGATTTTTTCTATTTTTTCCGTTCTCAGGAAGCTTTTGCTGGCAGATCTTTAAACTTTGTTCCTTTATTTCAAGTTTACTACCGCTACTTTAAAATATTAATTATCAATCCTCATAACTATTCTTATTTTATCTCTCTTTTTGAATTTGCGGTATTTAATTTAGTATTTGCGGTTTTGATAGCCGATCTTTATAAACTCATTAAGAAAAAAATATATATCCATCGATCTTACAGATTGGCTCTTAATTTCTTCTCTTTCATAAACTTAATTATTCCCACTTTCACAGGTACGCTTGCTTCAATCCCCCGCTATGCTCTTTTTTCTCTATCCTTTTTCTTTTTTCTATCGGAAATTAAACAAACTTGGCTAAAGATTGGATTAGTGATCTTATTTTTGATTCTTCAGGCAGTTTTCTTGGCCTTTTTCATCCAGGGTTATTTTGTCAGTTAAATATCTCTACTGTCATTTCTCCCCCTCGACTTCGCTCAGGGTCGAAATGACAAAAAGTCAGAATTGAAGTATAATTAAAATTCTTTATGGGCCTGTAGCTCAATTGGCGGAGCGTCTGGCTGGCAGTCAGAAGGTTAGGGGTTCGACCCCCCTCAGGTCCACCCTTCGCCAGATACTAGTCAGTACCTGGCTTCGGATTGGCACAGCCGCCTTGAAGACAGACAACTAAAATTTTCATCAAGAAGGGTGTCCCTAACGTATCCCGCCATAGGCGGGAGAAGTGGGGCTATTTTCTTATCTCAAACGCTTCAAGAATTTCTTTTGGTTCTTGGATAAAGATCTCAACATCATCAACCCGTGCCACTGACGGTCCTTCTTTTAAAACCTCTGCCATTTTTTCAACGTTTTCTTTCTCTCCTTGGATTAAGGCTTCAACTCCACCTGAATTACCAAAAATATCAGGTTTATCATAAACATTCCTCACCCAACCATTAACTTTAACAATCTTCGCCTGAATCTTTGTCCAAGCTCTAAAACCAACCCCTATAACATCACCTTTAATGTAGACATGAATTTGAGTTAACATAAATAAGTTTAATCTAAATGTCAAAATCCAAATGTCAAACCTGCCTGCCGGCAGGCAGGTCAAATCCCAAGTCTAAATGACAAATGTCAAATGAATGTTTGAAATTTGGATTTTAAATTTTGGATTTCATTTGTTATTTGGACTTTGACATTTGGATTTATTATTTAATTGTTGGGTCTATTTCCTTTGCTTTCTCAAGATAAAACTGCGCCTGTTTTTTACTACCTTGCGTTTCGTAAAGCTTTGACAAGGCCAGATTAATGTCTCTCGATTTCGGGTTTTTGTTAAGGGCTGACTCTAAACGTTCTATCTCCTGTTTTCTATGGAAATAATCCTTGTTTACCTCCGCTTTTATCTTACTCCCATAATTATCTAATGCCATAATCAGATAATTTCCATACTCCGGCAAAACCTGTATTTTCCTTAAAAACTCAACCGTCGCATTCTTATCTTCAACGCCAATGATGCTGGGATTAAAAATCTTAAAATACAAAGAGCTCACGGCTTGCGAAGCCACGATATTTTTGTATAATAGTATCATAAGGATTGATAATCCCAGTATCTTGAGATTAAAAAAAGCAAAGTCAAGTAAGGATTGTTTGACACTCTGTTTTATAACTTCCTGTATTTTTTTTCGCATAGGTAAATCAATTTTCGATATTCGACATTCGATGTTGGACTATTGAAGATCTAAGATCGAATATCAAAGATCTTATTAGTATTATATACTTTTTTGTATGGATGCTATTTCTTTTCAAATCATAATTGACAGGATTATAACTCTGCTTTTAGCATTAGCTGCGGCCATCCTTGCCATCAGCCTTACCGCTGTCTTTATATATCTTATTCTTATCTATCTAAGGCTTAGGAAAAGAGAACAGATCTCTTTGGAGATGGTCACTCTTGAGGTTAAACTTCAAAAAGATAATGAGATCAAGATTGATGCCGCTGACCAAATGTTTGCTTCATTTGCCTCTCTTAAAAAAAGCGGTTGGTTTTCCTTTATGGATCTTGATGATGTGATTGCTTTTGAGATTGTCGGTAAAAAGGCTGATATCCGTTTTTATGTCTCAGCCCCTTCACGCATTGTTGATCTGGTTGAAAAAACAATTTACGGCTATTATCCTACAGCTGATATTAAAAAAGTTGATGAACCTAATATTTTTACTGAGAATGGAAAAGTAGCCTTCGGAGGACTATATCAAAAAGAAACTCCTTATATGCCCCTTAAAGTTTATAAAGATATTCCGACAGACCCTTTAGCTGGCATAACTTCAACTTTATCTAAGATGAATGATGGAGAAGGAGCTATCATCCAAATTCTTATAAGACCAAGTCATGCTAAATGGAAAAAAATAGGTAAAGCTTATGTTGCCTCAACCAAAAAAAATGAAGCCACTCCTGAAAAAGCAACTTTTAAAACTGATCAAAAAGTGCTGGAAAGAATTGATGATAAATCTTCCAAGCCGGGATTTGAAACAACCATCAATTTTGTCGTATCGTCTCAATCAAAAGAAATGGCTGATACTCACTTAAGAAATATTAAGTCTGCTTTTTCTCAGTTTAATTCCGATTTAAACAGCTTAAAAAACACCCGCATATTTTTAAAAGGAGGCTTCATGATTAACTTTATCTATAAATTCTTTTCAGTAGTTCAATTGCCTTTCTCCAGATCAATTTCAATTTTTTCCTCAGATGAACTGGCCTCGCTTTTCCATTTCCCCAATAAAACTATTGAAACACCTCACATCCAGTGGCTTAAAGCCAAGACAGCGCCCGTGCCAGCTGAAGTACCTCAGTTTGAGGGAACTTTTATCGGTTACGGCTATTACCGCGGAGTCAAACGGCCGGTAAGCATTGATTTTGAAGACCGCAGACGTCATGTTTATATAATTGGGAAAACCGGTGTTGGAAAATCAGAACTTTTGAAAGAAATGATTAAACAGGATATCAAAGCCGGTCACGGAGTCTGCGTTATTGACCCGCACGGAGACTTAATTGATGATACTGTCAAGTTTATTCCACCGGAACGTGCTGAAGATGTTATTTATTTTGATCCTTCAGATACCGAACGGCCTATGGGTCTAAATCTTCTGGAAGCTAATACTGAAGAACAAAAACATTTTATGACTACAGCTATCATCAACCTTATGTACAAGCTTTATGACCCTCAAAGAACCGGTATTATCGGCCCGCGTTTTGAACATGCAGTAAGAAACGCTATGCTTACGGTCATGTCGGAACCAGGTTCAACTTTTATTGAAATTGTCAGAGTTTTGACTGATCAAAAATTTGTCCAGGAACTTTTGCCTAAAGTCCAAGACCCTATTATCAGAAGATATTGGACAGACCAGATTGCCCAAACTTCAGATTTTCACAAATCAGAAGTTTTAGATTATATCGTCTCCAAGTTTGGCCGCTTCGTTACCAACAAAACTATGAGAAATATCATCGGCCAGTCAAAGAGCGCTTTTGATTTTAGAAAAGTCATGGATGAAGGGAAAATCCTTTTGATTAATCTTTCCAAAGGAAAACTTGGTGAAGAAAACTCAAGCTTTTTGGGATTAGTTCTTATTCCAAAAATCCTTGTTGCCGCTATGAGCCGCCAGGAAATACCTGAGTCCGACCGCCGTGATTTTTTTCTTTATGTTGATGAGTTCCAAAACTTTGCTACCCCTGATTTTGCTACGATTCTTTCCGAGGCAAGAAAATACCGGCTTAACCTGACCGTTGCTAACCAGTTTATCGGACAGATGGACGAGGAAGTAAAGAATGCTATTTTTGGTAATGTCGGTACTCAAATTTCTTTCCGTGTCGGCGTCACCGATGCCTCTTATTTACAAAGAGAATTTCAGCCGGTTTTCAACGAAGCTGACTTAATCAATGTTGAAAGATTTCATGCTTATATGAAAACTAATGTAAAAAATGATCCTGTCCCACCTTTTTCAGTTGATATGACCAAAGATATTGCTAAAATTAAAGCCGAAGAAAACAGCAAAATTGCCCAAGCGGTCATTCAGCTCTCCCGCCTTAAACACGGCCGCCCAAGAGAACTGATTGAAGCCGAAATCACCCAACGCGCAAGATTATAAAATAAATCCAAATGTCAAAATCCAAAGCTCAAATGTCAAATTTCAAATGTCAAAAAGTTTGTAATTTGAAATTTGGATTTTGGATTTAAATTATGGTACAAACCTACAAATCTCATCTTTTATCCAAACAGCAGCTGACTCACAACGTCTATCTTTTCCGTTTTGGTTTAGATGAGCCCAACGAACTTATATTTACGCCTGGCCAGTATATGATTTTATTTGTCCCACAATCTGAAGATGAACCCGCTTCGCCTGGACTTCAGCGAGGCGAGCCAATTTGCAGGCTTTACTCAATTGCCTCCCTTGCCTCGCCGAATTCCGCCTTGGCGGGAGAAGGCGGGACCAATTCTTTTGAGCTTTTGATTGAGATTATACCCAACGGTCTGGCCTCAGAGTTTTTGCTGAAGCTTGACTCGGCAACAGAGGTTACTTTTCAAGGACCTGCCGGTCAGTTTACACTAGCCCAAAATAATAAAGACAAAGTCTTTATGGTTACCGGTACAGGTATTGCCCCAGTCCGCAGCATCCTCCTCACAGCACTCACAAACTCACAACCCACAACTCATAACTCATCACCCATCACCAACTACCAACTCCTCTGGGGTCTTCCCACTTTCAAAGACGTTTATTTTTTAGAAGAATTTAAACAATTAGCGGCTGTACACTCTAATTTTACTTTTACTATCTGTCTTTCAAGAGAAACCAAGCTCAGCTCGATTCCTGAGGAAGACCGACAATTTTTTAAACTTGGCCATGTTAATGACAATATCCAGTTAGATTTAACCAACACTGATTATTATCTTTGCGGCTCACCCAAAGTTATTGAGTCTCTTAAGAGTTATCTTGCCGCAAATAACGTCGAACCAAATTCAATTATCTTCGAGAAGTTCTAAATTAGATCTTAGATGTTAGATCTTGGATCTTAGAAATAAAACATCCAATATCGAAAATCGAATGTCGAAGATCTAAGATCTCAGATCATAAATCATTAAAAGCTTGTTACAAAAAAGTCTGAGGGTATCTGAGGATATGACTGGAAAAGCTGAACTCGTCTGGTAACCCCAGCTTGTGTTTTGGCTTCAGAGGAAATTATCTTGCCTTGAGTTTTAAGACTAGCTGATCCATCAAACCCAAGCCGTGTTCCGTTACCTATTGCTCTTATTATCATCAGTTTAGCTTGAGCAGGCACAGTAATTGATGGACTAGTTCTACAGTTGTAAGCAATGTTTAATGATCCATCATTAATTGAAATAGGACTTGCTGAAATATCCAAACCTCTCTCTTCTGTATCAGAGGTTAAATTATCCCCTGTATCAGCTATATACCTAGTCAGTGTGTAGGTAGGAGAAACCCCAGTCAATATACTTATTTCCAGCGCCATTAAACTACAACCCACTGAATCGCCATAATAAAGAGTAATATTGCCAATGTAAGGACTTCCGGCAAACGTGCCATTATAATAATCATCCAGATAAAAAGTATACTGCTGATCCTGGCTAACTCTCGCGGAATTAAACTTAGCAGGAACAGATACGCTAGCTATTGTTGTTTGTCCAGTAATGCCTGAACCAGACAAACTGGGAAGAGAATCCAAAACTACTGTTGCCGTACTTCCTGTTCCAAGCATTTGTTCTATACCGGCCTCAGCTGCAGCCAAAGCTTTTTGCGCTTCCTCCTCAAGTTTGGTTGTTTGAGTCTCAGTTATGCTTTTAAAGGTTATTGACATCACCACAGTTGAAACTGTAGCCAAAAGCATAATTACAATTAATAGCACCTGCCCTTTTTGGTTATTCATAAATTAAATCCAAAATCTAAATGATTTGAAATTTGATATTTGAAATTTGGATTTCATTTGACATTTGTAATTTGACATTTAGATTTATCATTGTAGTTGTCTCCAGTCATAAACTGATGATGAGAAATATGGTAACAGATCAAAATAATACTTGGGATCAAAAACTATAAATAATGACGGTTTAAAAAGATCATTAGACCGCGACCTTAAAGTTGTATCAGTGGTATTGCTTGAAACAACATTTCCTTTTATTTTTAACGGCGTAGTGGTTGAAACGGATGAAAAGTTTATAGTGTCTGCCACAAAAAGACCACTAGCCTGAGTCATTTTAGGACCAAAGGTAATATCGCCTGTTGCAATAATAACCACACTAGCATCACCATTATTAAAGTCGCTGCTTGACGTATCATCAATTAATACATCCCCATCAACTACCAAAACCATCGGAGCTTTAACCGTAACTGTACTTGATGCTACAGTTGTCCCTACTCCTGTTGCTGTTGATCCAACAGCAAGATTACCTGTAAAAACATTAATTGTGCTGGGATCAAGATCACTGTAAATATCAGTGACTGCAGTGTGAGATTTTCTTGATCTAACATAAGTAAGATAGCTTGAAGGACTAAAAGAATTACTGACGCTATAAGACATATTTTTCCAGTTAGCAGAGGAATGCTTAGGGTTAGCTTCAGGATAGCCGATAGAGATATTCCCAGGGCTTAAGATAGTACCGGCTGTATTAATTATCATATATTTTTGTGAAACATCATCATCACCTGTCCCATCATAAGCCACTAAGTTAAAGGGAATAATATTGTTTCTTGAGATCTTGCTGTTAAAAGCGGCTGTATTAAGCTTAAACCAAGAACTGTTTTGATATTTGAAAAATATATCTTTTGTAAAATTATTGGCAGGTATTGCCGATTCAACATCAACTGCGATAGCAGTATCATTGCTGTCAGTACAATTGACAACTCCAGTATCAGCTCCGCGCCAGGTAATTGGATTGTAGCCACCATTAGGATAGTTTGAATAAAGAGTCAAATTCTGTACTGGTGTGACGTTAGGGGTAGTTTGATTATTAAAGGTAACATTACAGCTATAGCTGCTGCCGTTGTTAGTACAGGTTGAAGAAACTCCGGCAGAGGAAGCCGGCGTAATGGCAATTGTCAAAACAGGATTGGGAGTGAAAGGTGTTTGGCAGGAGTTACTGCTTGTGCCAGTATCTTCCTGATAATTTCCTTCAATATGAACTGTAGGATAAAGAGTCGGGGTCACCACATCAATGATTGCTTGCGGGTCGTTTGAACCGTTGCCGCAGTACTTCCAAGTAGGATTCGGGTAAGTAATAAAGGGATTACCAGTGCATTTATTATTTGTTGTGTCAGCCGGATCATAAGCTACGCAGACTGCGTAAAAACTGCCGGCGCCTGTCAAGGTAGTATCGTAGTTTGTCGTCAGTGATGTTACATTATTGGCATTTGGAGAACTAAAAGGTGCTTGAGACCAGGCGGCTCCTGAAACCGGACTATTCCAGTGACTCAGGTTCATTGTTGTCGTATTTCCAACTCCATTCCAAGTTGTTTTTGAGCCGGCCACAGTTAAAGCGTTAGCATATGTTTTGCGATAAACTGCCTGATAATGTCTGGGTGGGCCAACTGCGGTTTGAGTCAAGCCTGAGACAGTAAGATTACATTTAATAGCCGGAGTAGGAGTATTGGTCGGCCAGGGAGAAGTAGGAGTTGGATCCCCTCCACCGCACGTCAGCCATGAGTTGTAACAATTATCGCCACACAATCGCCATCCGCCAGCACAGGCTGTACAGTCGTACGTGCCGCAACCTACTGCTGTAGTGGGCGTTGGCCCCCCTCCAGTTGGTGTCGGATACACACATCCACTGCAGTCTGAATAACAGTTACCGCCAGCTACATTACAGCGTCCTACTCCACCGCTGCATTCATTAGGGCACTGTGCGCCCGGACAGCCGGCATCACTAGTACAGGCTACCGGCCACTCACAAGCCCGACTCGCCCAACACGTCCCCGTACAATCTGCATTGCTGCAATATGTCGTGTACAAAGTATTATCAGGGCATGTTGTATCTCCACAATTTGTGTCACCCGGTGCGGCGCACCACCCTGAAAACTCCACACAACAAGCATCGGCATTTGATCCATCCTGTTCACAACACTGGCCTATGTTAGCACCGCAATCTGCTCCAGGAACAGGAGTATCTGTTGGGACAGGCGTATCAGTCACATACTGAGCAATAACCGGCTGAACTGCAGATAAAGGCAAAAAAGAGTTTCTTATAAAGAAAGCGGCAAATAGCAGAAAAAAAACAACACAGGCTGTTCTTACAGTCATGTGTTGATGATAATAAAATCAGCGGTTTAATGCAAGTAAAAATTACGGAAAGTATGGCTCTTCATGTTCATAAAGTTTATGTATATTTGATTTCCTAACCCACACCTGAGGCCATGGATCCATTGACCCCTTCAACGCCACTAAAATCCAATCTCCATCTATTCCTAATATCTCCACTCCTAATCCGTGCAAAACTGCCCCCCCACCCTTTATCCCAACTTTTCCATCTTTGGCTCCATCAGACCCATCATCATAGAGTATTGCTTCAATGACTTTAGTTGGGGTTTTATAGACTGGACCTGGAGTATTTTCTGCTTCTGGGGTAGGAGTATCTGCCGGTGGTTTTGGCGTGTTCGTTGGTTTTGGAGTGTTGGTTGCTTTTACCGTACTCGTAGCTTTTGGCGACGCTACAGTAGCTGTTGGGTCAGGCTGAATCTCAACCTCATGATCTGTATCAACGTTCAGAGTACTGATAGTGATACTTCCATCTTTACCGTTAGCCACAGATATTTGTTCTATCACCCCATTAGGAAAAAGCCCATTTAAAAAATTCCCTGCTTTACTGATATCTATAACTTTAATAACTTTTTTTCCGTCTTTGTCATTAAATATAGTTAGCGTTTTCTTTTCCTGATCATACTGCATAAAGATTTTACCGTCAGCCGGCTTAGGAAAAGATACACGAGATGAAGGATTTGGACCAGTGCCGTCCCGGAAAGTAATACCCCATTGCGAACCATCATTACTCAAAGCAAGCTCCATTCTTAACGTACCGTTATACCAATCATCACCTTCTTTTACTACGCCGCTAAAATATAGTGCATTGGAAGGACCCTCTATATTGTCTATCTTGACCTCAATGCCAAATTTGTTGCCGGTTGGAAGAGATTTTGATTCAATTACTTTGACTGTCCTGTCTTTAGGACCAGGATTACTAAATGTTAAAGGTGCCTCATTAACATATTTTTTTAAGACATACCATAAGGGAACTGTTTCTCCTCGATTAGCTGTTGCAGTAGCAACTACTATTGGATTATCTGTCGGTGATGCCGCCGGGCTTGAAACTGTAGTTGCAGTAGATTTAATACCTGTTGTTGGAGTCTCTTGGGGCTCAGCATAAGCTGTTTTTGGTGAGAAGAAACCGGAAATTTGTCCAAAATTAAAACTGCCTTTTCTGGGGTAATTAATCTGTCTGCCGCTAGCTAAATCAGTTACTAAAATTCTTTCAACTTTTTCAGGGTCATCTACATCTTTCATTGCATCTTCACGGAATTTTTGGTCTTTTATCAAAGCCCTTATTCTTGCTTCATACTGTTCTTGAGTTTCCCCAGCCTTAATCGGAGGAACAGTTTTATCCAGCCAGAAAGTTATATAAGGAATTTCTTCTTTACCCTTAAACGCGACCTCTTGAATGGCAACTTTTTTTTCGTTAGTAACCGCAAAAACTATTCCATTTGGTAAAAAATTCCACTCATTACCGTTTTTATAAACAACATAAGTGTCACCCTTATCCATAAATATCCTCATAAATCCAATTGACTCCTCCCCCTTTTTACTCGCTTTTACATCTAAAACAGCCATAATTTTCCCATTATTATGTTCAGTTAACTGACCTTGTAATTTTGAATCAATGGAAGATGGAGCTATTTGTCGATAAATAAAATCACTTTCAACTGCTGGACGCTCAATCGAAGGTATCGGAGGTTCATTGCTTGAAGGATTGCTGCAGCCTATCTGAAGTACAGCGCCAACACCTGCGGCCGCAAAAGACCCCATAGTTCTTCTATTAAGATGAGGTAAATAACTATTTACGATATCTAAGACTAAAAGGGATGTAAAAAGAGCATGTCTGCCTTTATTCTCTACAGCTCCTCCTAAGTGTTTTAATCCCTCGCTGATGTTAGCCATAGCAAGTTTATCCTATAGGATAATTATCCTATAATGTTGATTATAGCTAAAATTTATTGTTTTGCAAGCCCTATTTACTTCCTTTATACTTAAAGATATTTTTTATGCGTATTTATCAACTGCTGACTTTCGCTGTTTTAGGATCAATTTTATTTTTTCCTTACCAATTAGATACACGGATTAATTACATTATTTTTATCTTTGGAGTCTTGCTATTACCCCTTTTTATTAAAAAAATCCCGCTTTTATTTCATGTCTTTAAAGAAGATTTAGCACGTAAAAACTACACTTCATTATTTTTTATTGGATTAATTATCTCTACCCTTATCTCAACTTTTTTTTCCATAAATCTCTCATCTAGTATTTTTTCCTTAATTCTGATTGTTACCTATTTTATTGTTTTTCATACTGCTAAATTTATTTTTCCTGATAATAAAGCCAAAAATAGACTAATAATTTTTTTTGTATTAATAAATTTTTTTCTGGCAATTATCTCCCTTTATTACACACTTATTAATTATGGTGATCACACATCAGGCGGAGTCAGTTTTATGCGAGTGTACTTTGGACATAATCATCTCTCGGCCCTTCTGCTTTTTTCAATTCCTTTAAGCTTTTATTTATTAACCTGTTTAAAACAAAAAATTTATAAATTATTTTTTTGGATAATCTTTGTTTTCTTAATGATAAGTCTTTACCTTACTTTTGCCCGCGTCTCAATTATCTCTTTATTAACAACTTTCCTGATTACTTTTTTCCTTTTATTTAAAATAAATAAAAGAATATTAATCTTATCTACATTGGTATCCTCAATTATCATTATCTTTATGCTTGCAACTTCAGTAAAGCGAGCTCAAGAATTAAAAATAAGAAAGTTCAATACACTAAGTTTATCTGTCAGACTAGGCTATTGGCAACAGTCTTTTGATAATTTTCTCCAGCATCCTTTAATAGGCTCTGGACCTGATACATTTCGGATTGTAAGCAAAAAAAGTCCGCGCAATATAAAACCCTATACTTTCTTTTCCCACAATTTATTTATTCAGTTGCTAACAGATATGGGCATTATCGGTTTTATTGCTAATTTAGGACTATTAATTTCAATAATAATTTCCTCTTTTAAAAAACTGCAAAAATCAACCCCTATGATTTATGCTATCTGGATCGGTATGACAGCATTAGTTATTAACGGATTATTTGATTATGATTGGCAGATAGCCAGTATTCCTTTTATCTTTTGGCTTCTGGCCGGAATATTGTAATATCTTTAAATGAAAAATAAAAAAGAAAGACTAATACTTGGCTTAATAATATTAATAGGAGCTTTTCTTAGGTTCTTTAATCTGGGCAAAGAAAGCCTCTGGCTTGATGAGGCGTATTCAGTAAAACTAGCCAATGTAAATTTTTTTCAAATTTGGGACAAGGTAAGAACAAGTGATGTCCATCCTCCTTTTTATTATATGCTACTAAACCTCTGGATTAAAACCTTTGGTGACTCTGAATTTGCTGTACGTTCTCTTTCCGTAGTTTTTGGCATCTTAAGCATATTTATGATTTATAAATTAACACAACTGCTTTTTAATAAAAATACAGGCTTAGTTGCTGCTTTAATTTTAGCGTTATCACCTTTTCATATCCAATATTCTCAAGAAGCCCGTATGTACAACCTGCTGGTGTTTCTAATTATTCTTTCCATGTATTTTTTCGTAAAACTTTTGAATAACCCCAATGGCAAAATATTAATCGGTTACTTGCTAACAGGAACATTGTTAATGTATACCCATTATTATTCTGTATTTATATTTATTGCTCAAAATATTTATTTATTTATTTACGCTATTTTTTTTAAAAAAGATAAAAACTTAATTAAAATCTGGCTCATTTTACAGATAGTGTTATTCTTCTCTTTTTTTCTTTGGATATTAGTTTTTATCAAACAAATTCATAGCTCCGCGGCATCGTGGATTCCCCCACCAACGATCAATCTACTTGGCCAAACATTTTTATCTTACTCGGGATCAGAATATTTATTAATCATGTTTTTAATCTTATTACTAATAAATAATCATTTTAAAAAGAGCATTCAAAATGGATCATTTTTATTAATATGGCTTTGGATACCTATCATTTTGCCCTATGTAATTTCTATATTCTTTATGCCCATATATACTATCAAAGTAACTATTGTCGCAATGCCGTCATTCTATATTTTAGTAGCCAAAAAAATAAACGATATTAACCGAAACTTTATAAAATGGTCTTTTATTGGAGCCATGATTATTTTTTCCCTAATTATCTTATGGCAGAAAAACATGCATATTTACAAAGAGCAATGGAGGGAAGTTGCTCATTACATTGACGCGCAAGCTATCAAGGGAGATGTGTTGTTATTTAATGAACCTTATCTTCAAATACCTTTTGATTATTATTCTAAAAGAAATGACATTAAAAGAATCCCTCTTAATTTTAATACTTCTTTAGAACTTACTGAAAAAGAAAAAAATGATTTAAAGGGAATTACCGAAAAATATCAAAGATTTTGGTTTATACAATCTCATATTACCAATGCAAAGATCGTTCAAAAAAATCTTAATAGTTCTTTTAAAAAAGTCTTTTGCCAACAGTATAAAAATATTAAAGTATGCCTTTTTATAAAACGCCTTAAACCACTCAATGCACACTATTGAAAAATTTCTACACAGTGTAATTTGGTTTTCCTTAGGTTTAGTCCTTCACAGAATTAAATATATTCTGCTTAGTCTTATTGTATTTCAGCTTGGAACTACCAATGTTGCCATCTTTTATATAAGTATTTATTTAATGACAGAGTTTTCTTCTTTTGCCAATAGGCTCACTTCATCAAGCTACAACCGATTCTTAAGAGATAAAAGATTTAGCTTTGATAAAGAGCATCTTAATGCTGTCATAAACTCTACACTTCAACTTTCGCTAATCTTGGGATTAATAAACGCTTTGATGATCTTTTTTCTTGCTGACCCAATCGCTAATCTTATTAAAAACAGCTCTTTCTCACAGACTATAAAGCTTATGTCACTGGCTGTACCTTTTCTTGTAGTCACAAATCAAGTCATCCAGATATTGTCCTTGCTTACAAAATATAAAGAAGCTGTAATATTTCATAATATTATCGAATCTCTGCTTGTCTTATCTTTTGCCGGAATTGCTTTAACTTTTTTTAAGCCATCTATCTACACTATCCTTTCCTGGCAAATCGCGGCCATCATAATCTCTTTCATTATTGCCTTAGGACTGCTCTACCGCAGTTTACCTAGTTTCAAACTAAATCTAACCTTACTGGCAATTCCTATCAGGATATCCTCAGTTATTTTTTTAAACTCAACCTTTATTTTACTACTGAATCATATTGATATTTTTATAGTTGGGGCATTATTTGGAAGCAAACAGTTAGGAAGCTATATCGGCCTGCTTGTTGCTCCTCACCTTATTTATGCCATTGCCACTAATGTGTTTGGAATGTTTATACATACCGCCGATTCTTTTTTTGCAGATACCAAAAAAGTTACTGTTTTTTCAAGAAAAGTCATTGAATCAATACTTATCTTAGCTTCGCTTTTAACGCTGTTTTTGCTTCTTTTTCCACAAGAAACTCTTCAAAATATTCTAAGATTGCATATCAGAATTGAACCTTTAACCTTAAAACTGCTTTCATTGTCTTTTTTTATCCGTATAATTGCCTGGATGGCAGGCCAAATTCTTATTGTAACTAAACATTCTGATAAAAATATGCAGATTAATGTTTTTATCTCATTAATTGCTGCTCCTTTATTTATATTTTTTATTCCTAAATATGGTTTTTTTGGAGCTTCTTTATCTTTCCTATTAATTTCTCTTTGTGATGTTTTACTTAAAACATTATTTGTTTATACCAAAACTTCTGTATCCTTTATCTCCGTCAAAGCTATAAAAATCTTATTAATAGGATTATTTTTTTATATAATTAATGGGCTTGTACCAGTAAACTTTAATTTTTTTGTTATCTATTTTCCTTTTTTGTTTATAGCAGTTTTATTTTTACTAAAGGGTATTGAGCTTGAGGATTTTATTTTGTTAAAACACAAACTTAATAAAAAAAATAATGCTGAATAAAAAAAACAACTCCATAACAATATCTATAATTACCCGTAATAGAGATCAATCACTTAAAAGATGTCTTATATCGTTATGCCAGCGAACAATTCATCCTAAAGAAGTATTAATTATAGATAATGACTCAAAAGACAACACAAAAAAAGTAGTAAATTATTTCTCTAATCTCTTACCCATCCGCTATATTCATGAACCAAAAATTGGTATTCCTTTCGCAAGAAACAGAGCTTTAAAAGAAGCTAAAGGTGAAATACTGGCCTTTATTGATGATGATTGTGAAGCCACCCCCAACTGGATTGAAGAAATCTTGAAAGCTCATAAAAAATATCCTCAGGCTGCTGCCATTCAGGGAAAAAATATTGTAAAACCTAAAAATATATTTACTTACCTTCATTATGAACTTTATAAGCTATGGATAAACCAAAATAAAAAAAAAGATAAACTCTTTGTCCTAGATACGAAAAATGTCTCTTTTAAATTAAAAGTTATTAAACAAGCGAAAGTTAAGTTCGATCCGGGTTTTAGCCGCTGTTCTGATGTGGATTTCGGCAAACAGATTTTATTTAAAGGATTAGACATTGTATATTTGCCCCAGATAATAACGTATCACTGGGAAAACAATGTTCTTAATCTTTTAATTAAAGATTACGCCAAAGGTTTAGGAAATGCTAAATTAAGATATAAATGGACCAAAGAATTCACGGAATCAGAAGAAAAGAAAATAAAGTATCACAATAAAATTAACTCAATTAAAGTTGGCTTACCCTTACCTCAAAAGATCTTCGTAAGTTTTTGCTTAAAACTAAACCGTACTATTTTTAATTTGGGTCTTGATTATCAAAATCAGATGGATATTTTAAAAGTCAGCCGCATTAAAGTTTTCAACAACACAGTTTCTGCTGCAATAGTTACAAAAAATCGCCCTAAATCACTCCAAAAATGTTTAATGTCTCTTGTCAAACAGACTATTCTTCCAAAAGAAATATTAATTATCGATAGTTCTGATGACGACAAAACAAAAAAGTTAATTAGTCTATTTAAAAGACAACTTAATCTTAAGTATATTTTCGAAAGTAAAACAGGAATCAGTAATGCTAGAAATAGAGCTTTAAAAGAAACAGCAGGTGAAATATTAGCCTTTATTGATGATGATTGTGAAGCTTCCCCAAACTGGATTGAGGAAATCGTTAAAGCTCATCACAAATATCCTCAAGTCGTAGCTATCCAGGGGAGCTGCTCTATTTTTCCTAAGGATGATTTACTCAGCTCTGTTAGCCAAGAGGAATATGACATATGGATATCAAATAATTTAAAAAAAGATAATAAACTTTTTACCCTTGATCTAGAAAATTCCTCATTTAAAACAGCTCTTCTTTCTAAATTAGACTTATCCTTTGATCCTTTTTTCACAAAAAATTATTACTGTGAAGATATTGATTTTGGTAAAAAATTATTGGCTAAAAAACAAATAATAATTTATTATCCCCTTATAAAAATAGGCAGTTGGAGAAGAAAATCATTATTATCTTTTTTAAAGCAACGTTTTTTGAAAGGAAAAGGGAGAGCGTTAATTGATTATAAATGGGAACCTGCATTCGGCTTGCTAAAAATTAACCGTCTGATAAAACCTCTTGTTCCTCAAATTAAATTAACTTCCATTTTTTTTAGAAAAATTTCGTGGATTTCAAAAACAGTTTTTCAACTGGGTGAAAACATTGAAAAAATAAAAATCTTGTACTCACGTTTATCTTATCAAAATCCTCAAATGATCTCTTATATAATCGATTCTTTAGCCCTTATCAAGAAAAATTCCGATAAAAAAATTATTAATAAGTTTTTATATCGATTAATTTTCTTGTTTATATTTCGCTCTAAAAAAAAAGATTTTCACTATAATCGCCAGCAAATTATTGAGAATAAAATAAATAAAATTTACGTCAGTGTTGCCATAAGAACTAAAAACATTAATGAATTGTTTAAAAAACTCGTTTTTTTTTCCAAAATAAAAAAAAGGCCTGATGAAGTAATCATTCTAACCTATCAAAAATGGAAATTTTTAAAGGATATCTCCTTTATCTTTTCACCTTTCTTTCGTACTCAATTTATCTTTGTAAAAGATCTACAATATAAGGAAAATATTAAAAATATTATTAATGAGGCTCAAGGAAAAATACTTACTTTTATAGATGATGATTGTGAAGCTACCCCAAACTGGATTGAAGAAATCATAAAGACCCATCAAAAATTTCCTGATACTGCCGCTATTCAAGGAGATATCGTAATGAGAAAAAAAGAGCTTTTATTTCCACTGATCATCAGAACCATCTTTAAACTACAAATGAAACATAATTCCAATAAAGATGGACTATTATCCTACATTAATATAAAAAATATCTCTTTTAAAAAAAATCACCTTAAAGATATAGATTTAAAACTTGATAATGAGTCTCCTAGTGGAGCTTTAACAGATGTTGGAAGACAACTTTTTTTGAAAAACAAAAAAATAATTTACTGCCCAGAAATACGCAATTATATAAAATTTACCAACATACTAAAGTTTTTAAAACAAGGATATGAAGACGGCCAGCTTCAAGCCAAACTTAATTACGACTGGCAAGGAGTAATTCCTAAAAAACCTCTCAAGCCTTTAATAGAAGACTACCAAATAGTCGTGAATAATATGTTAAAAGCTCTTTCTTTATCCTATATTTCCAAACTACTCTCTAAGATCTTTTTAAAGATATATTTAGTTTTATTTAAAATCGGCTTCTACCGCATGAGTAATTTCTACCACATGAGTAACAAGTTTATTTTTACAGATAATAAAATATTTCAAGCTTATTTTTCTAGAAAAGAAGATATCTCAGTTGCTATAATCACCCACCAACATGACCAACTACTCAAGTCGTGTCTTTTATCTTTAGTAAAACAAACAATTTATCCTAAAGAAATACTAATTATAGATAATGATTCAACAAACAACACAAAGGAAGTTATAAATTCTTTTTCTAATGTCTTACCCATACGCTATATTCATGAATCTGTTGTAGGTATCCCTTATGCCAGAAACAGAGCTTTAAAAGAAGCAACAGGTGAAATCCTTACCTTTATTGATAATGATTGTGAAGCTTCCCCAAACTGGATTGAAAAAATCGTAAAAGCTCATAAAAAATTCCCTAATGTCGCTGCCATTCAGGGAGATATTTTATATAAATCAGATATACTGTCTTCAATCATACTTAAGCTCTTTTTTAAAATGCAAATTAATCATAACTTAATTAAAGAAAAATATCTTTCTTTTATCAATATTAAAAATATTTCTTTTAAAACTAAAGTCGTAAAATCCCTTTCCTTTGATGAAAACTTTTTACAAGAGTATTCTATTGACTTTGCCCGCCAGCTTGTATTAAATAAACAAAACATTTTATATCTTCCTCAAATTATTACCAATAATAACCAATCTCAATCAATTATTAGTTTCTTAAAGGAATCACCCCACAAAGGCAAAGAACATGCAAAACTTGAATATAAATGGTGTAGTATGCTTCCTAAAAAAAACCTCTTTAACTTGTTAACCGAACATGAGCCATATTTGAAAACAATGGGCAAATCTATTCACTTTTTTTATCGCCCCATATTATATAGCATATATAAAATTTACAAAGAATTATTTAGACAAGGATTTTTAAAAAATAAAAGAAAAGCTTTAATTGAAAATTTAGAGAGAATCACCTTAGAAAAAAATAAAGACCTCAATATTTCTATTGCCATAATCACTCTTAATAGATATCAATCATTAGAAAAATGCTTGTTTTCTTTAGCTAAACAGTCAATCTATCCAAGAGAAGTATTAATTATAGATAATGGCTCAACAGATAATACAAAAAAAATCGTTGATTCCTTCTCCAATGTCTTACCCATCCGCTATATTTATGAATCTGTAAGTGGTATCCCTTATGCTAGAAATAGAGCTTTAAAAGAAACAACAGGTAAAATATTAGCCTTTATTGATGATGATTGTGAAGCTACCTCCAACTGGATTGAGCAAATTGCTAACTCCCACAAAAAATTCCCTAATGCTTCCGCTATCCAGGGAATAGCTTATTGCAAATACAAAGATCCCTATAGTTTTTTATCCCAAAAATACCATCTGAATTGGCTTCATAAAAATCTTAAAGATAACAATGAAATTTCAATCATTGATACCAAAAATGCATCTTTTAAAATCAGCTTTATAAATAATCTTAATCTTTCTTTTGATACTAATCTTTTAAGAGGATCTGATGCTGATTTTGCTAAACAAATTATATTAAAAGGAGGGAAAATATTTCATGATCCTTTTATTAAAATATATTTCAAACCAAGAAACAGTTTGAAAAGTTTCCTAGATCATCGCTTTCAAGTTGGCTATTACAACGCCAAACTTCGCTATAAATGGGGTAAGGATTTAAATAAAGATTTGAAAACATCCAC
Source organism: Candidatus Roizmanbacteria bacterium (assembly GCA_016432445.1). Lineage (GTDB taxonomy): Bacteria > Patescibacteriota > Microgenomatia > UBA1406 > GWC2-37-13. The sequence goes on from CP066689.1 coordinate 58,123, forward strand.
ACTTAGTTTTAAATATCCTCCAGATAAACTTATCCAAATATTAATTTTAGGGAATCTGGCGCGATTATATTACTCTTTAGGGCAAGTTTTCGGAAATATTAAAAAATACTATGATTATGAACGGCTTATTAAAATAACCTCCTCTCCATCTGATTATCTCTACAAAAGGAAAAAACAAGTGAAATTAGCTGTAATGATCATAACCAAAGATCGATATGATTCATTAATCAAAACACTTATTTCTCTGAAAAATCAAACTATGAAACCTGATCAAATTATTATTGTTAATTCATCTGTAAATGCAGATATTCCTTTTATGTCAAAATTCAAAGAACTTCCGATATCTCAGGTCATTGAAAAAAGAATGGGTTTCGGTATCGCACGCAATACAGCACTAAAAAAGATTAGAACGGATATCATAGCTACTATAGATGACGATGAAGAAGCACCGAAAGATTGGTGCCAAAAAATTATTGAGACTCATCAAGAATTTCCTGAAGCTGCAGCCATACAAGGAAGATTGATATGCCAGCCTGAACGCTCTATTTATGCCATAACCGAACAAATAAAATTAGATCGGTGGTTCTTAAGCAAAATAAATTATCAAAATCGTATTTATACTATGAGCACTAAAAACGTCTCTTTTAAAACTGCATTTATTAGAGCCAACAATTTAAAATTTAAGACTGATGATCTTCACGGAAAATATGGAGGCGAAGATATTGACTTTTCTAACCAGCTTTTATCTAAAAAATTAACAATAATTTATTCACCCCAAATAACAGTTTTTCACCAAGAAAGATCAAGTCTTTTTTCATATTTATCACAACAGTCTAGAAAAGGTTCCTCAAGAGCTCTAATTAAAAGAAATTGGGGATCATTTGAAAAAACTATTCCCAAATTTTTATCTATGAACTATAAAAGTAAGTTAGATATCCTATTTCATCCTTCAATAAAAAAAAATATATATCTTTTGCCGCTAATAATTACTGTTTATTTTTTATCATTAATTGCTTATGCTAAAGGTTTAAAAGATTTAGAAAAAGAGTTAAAATTATCTCCTGTTCAATCTCCTCTTTCATCATCAAAATTGACAGCCATATAAAACATTAATCTTTATTGGATTCCCCACTGCTTCATCCTCTTTCCTAAAAATAAAAGGAGATAATTAATCGGTAAATAAACAAAATAGGCAAGAATCGCAGTTACGATAAATATCATTGGAAAATCATTAAAGCCATTGTAAAAGGAAGAAAAATATAATTTGCAACTTTCTGTCATTCTAACTCCTTCGCTTCTCACGCAATTAATGTTTTCACCAAAAGGATCAGGCAAAATATAAGCCAAGACTGCGACTATGCTTGCGAAAAAATAGGCACCAAGCCATCCTAGCCTATGAATTTTTTTAGTTACTAAAAGACCCGCCACAAGAGCCGGAACGAGAAAAAGATGATAACTAGTTACAATAAATTTAAATTTAGAATAACTTGCCTTAAAGGCATAATCGGCCACTTGAACTATATCTGCTTTTAAAAAAAAATTAGAAATAAAACTGATCGTCCAAATACTCTCGTTTATAACTAATGCGCAAAACATAGAAGTTATAAGGAAACTGTTTCTTGTCATAAGAGCTATTGTAGTTAATCCTAAACCTGTAGCTGAATACCATAACATTCTTTGAGGAGCCTTCAAGATAAATATCTTCAGATAAGCATCTGCTAACCAAAAAGCAAAAGTTATAAGGCTTATAAAAAATAAAGGATCCTTTAGTTTTTTCTTAAGCATCTTTAAGAAAATTATTTAAAAACTAATCTATATAACGAAAGTACTCACGATTTGATTGAAAATCTTTTCGAAACCCTTCTGCCATTTTTCTTCAAAACTAATTCCTGTAATTACAAAAATAAAATCATTATTTTCAAAAAAAATACTTTTTCCATGAAATGAGGTCAAAGCTAAACCCATTTTTACCTCTATTTCATACTTCTTTTTATCAAAAACGTTTAATGCTTCATCTTTTATAAAGTCTACCTTATTAAAACTATTTAATAGTTCTTTATCCTCATCTATAATATTTTTTAGTATGTAAGTCTTTTTATCTTTAATTCTTATATAAAGCCTGTTCTTAAACAAATTATCAGATTTCGGATCTACAAACATCATATCCACAAATGACAAATATTTATTAAAGCTTTGTTTTTGATTATCGTTTAAAAATTTTGAAATAGTTCCTAAATTTTCTATATTTAAATCCTTAGTCTGCACCCAATTTTTGGGTAAAATAATCGTGTAGTTATATTTCGTACTTTTATAGTAAGAACGGGTATCTTTTGATACAGCAGGCTTTTTTATGGGCGTTGGAGAAATCAGAGACCTTTTACCGCTATTCGAATACTCTTCTTTTAACTTTATAGCAATAAAAATTGCTAAAACAATTAAAATTAGTAGAATAATATATTTTTTATAAGATTTTTTTTTCTCTACAGAGACTATTAAATTACCTGAGTCATTAGGTAAATTTTGATCTTGCATATAAAAATGATACCATAATATTCTTCAACATAGCTTTTGCTAATATTCCTTTTAGATATCTAAAGCTTTCTTTAAAACTAAGTAGATAAATTTAATATTACCAATAGTATACCTTTTCCAGAGTCTTCGCGGCTCCTGTTTTAATCTATAAACCCACTCTAGCCCTATTTTTTGCATCCAAACGGGAGCTCGCGGCAAATAGCCTGAGATAACATCAAATAAAGCTCCTACAGACCAAAATACATGCACATCAAGTTTCTTTAAGTTTTTATAAATCCATTTCTCCTGAGTTGTCGAACCCATTCCTACTAATAAAATCGTCGGTTTTTTGATGTTTATATTTTTTAGAATATTTTTTTCTTTCCTAAGGTTGAAATAACCATTGTGATAACCCAAAATCTTTAGTTTAGGAAATTCCTTTTTTATTTTATTAAGTGCTTTTCTAATCGATTCCTCTTTAGCTCCGATAAAATAAAATGACCATCCTTCTTTTTCTGCGAGCGAAAATATTTTATTTATAAAATCAGGAGTAGGAGTTCTATCAAATAAAGGATCACCTAAAATTTTTGAGGCAAAAACTGGTCCGTAACCCCCTGAATAAATCAAAGATGCCTTGTTTAAAATATTTTTGTAAGTTTCATCTTTTTGAGCCAACAGAAGACAATAAGCATTTACATAAAAAATAGTGAGCTTTTTTTTGGAAGATATAATTAAATTTTTTATGATAAAAACGATATTTTGGGGATGAGTTGCAGCTATTGAAACACCCAAAATATTTTTTTTCGCATAAGTAAGCATAAGGAATCAGAAAAGTATATCATATTATTTTATAGATGAAGAAGGCGAAGCGTTTTTATCTTCTAGTATATTTACGCTATAAAGATTCCAAGTTTTCTTTTTGAAATTAAAGCTAACATTTAAATCAATATTTTGTCCTTTTTTTAGTGCATTTAAATTTGAAGTCATTTTTTTACCATTGCTACTTAAAGTTATCTTTGTTGATTTTTCAACTATAAAAGTAGGGATTTCATCATCTTTAAAATCGGTAACCAGTTCTTGACCTTTAGAGTCTTTCTTAATATCGTTTATAACCACTCGGATAACATAAGTTATGTAGGTGGAACGAACTGCCTGATTATTTATATTTATTGAAGGAAGAACTACATTATTTGAGTCAGGATTCACTATCTTTGTTGGAGAAATAGAGATTTGTTCTGTTGTTGATTTAGACACTCCTGCCTTTCCAAAATAGATAAAAAGTTCAACCAAAATAATAATAACTAAAAATATTAAGGGAATTAAAAGAAATGATCTATTCATTTAAAAAAGTATGGCATATTTTCAATTTTTTGTCAAACTCTACTCCTTCCTCTCAAAATAAGCATTTAGGATTTCCTTAGCAATTGGTGCAGCTATATCTGATCCTTGACCGCCTTCTTCAACTAAAACCGTTAATACTATCTCCGGATTTTCAGCCGGAGCAAATACAGTAAACCATGCATGAGGTTCTTTTGATAAAGCATGAGATTCAGCTGTACCGGTCTTGCAGGCGACGGGCGTCTCTACCATCTCGCCTTTGGAATTTGGAGCTTTGTAATTAAATAATGGCCAGCCAGTTCCGCCTGGAGTGCACGCTTGAATCATGCCTTGTTTGATGATATCCAATGTTTTTTTGGAAAGAGGTAATCTGTGGCAATTAGTTTTTTCATCCGTGTTTTTCAAAATTTGGGGTTTACACAAAGTACCTTTATTGGCAATCGCCTCAACCGCCAAGGCCATCTGAAGAGGCGTTACTAAAATATATCCTTGGCCAATGGATAAGTTATAAGTATCACCTAAATACCACTGTTCTTTAAGTACATCTTCTTTCCAAAACGCCGAAGGGATTAAACCTTCTGATTCCTCAAACTCAATGCCTGTTTTTTTTCCTAGTCCAAATTTTTCCGCCCACGATTTTATAAGATCACTGCCAACTTTTTCGCCTACTTTGTAAAAGTAAATATCATTTGAGCGCGCAAGAGCTTTGACTACATTAAGCAATCCCTCTGTTTTTCCCCTTTCAAGGTAATACCAGTTACCAAACTCTATTGGTCCGGCTTTTATTTTCCCTGTATCCTCAATCATTGTTGCCTCGTCAATCTTTTTTTCCTCAAGGGCCGCTGCCGCCAAAACAAGTTTGAAAATTGAACCGGGAGGATAAGTCCCTTCTGTCGCCCTATTAAAAAGAGGTTTATCTTTATTATTAATATATGCCTTTACTGACTCATTGTTTCCATCCTCAAAATCCTGAGGATTAAATGACGGCCAGGCTGCTAAAACCAGCACCTCTCCTGTTTGCGGTTTTAATCCAACTACCGCCACTTTTTTATCCTTAACCTCAAATTTATCGTTATTGATAATTTCATAAGCTTTCTTCTGAAGCAGGCTGTCAAGCGACAGTTTTATGGTTTTACCATCTTCAGGCGCAATTACATTTAAAGTTTTTAATATTTTACCGCCAGCATCAACCTCAACCAATTTTTTCCCATTTTTGCCTCTTAACTCGCAGTCATAAATTTTTTCAATACTTTTTTTGCCCACTTTGTCACCTAAAGTCAGTTTGTTTAAACAAGGGTCAGATTTAATATCTTTCTCATCGGCAGTCTGCCGATAACCAACAAATGGAGCAATAATCTCTGGATCTTGATAAATACGAATTGATTTAAGGCGATCACCTTCCCCATGTAGGTCGGCCGCATAGTTTTGTGATAAAACCACACCTCGTCTGTCAACCAACATGCCTCGCTTAGGTTCAATAATCACTTCACGGATTCTATTACCCTCAGCTGCTCGTTTATAATATTCACCTTTGACTACTGTTAAATGGAAAAGACGAAGCAGTAAAACAATAAAGAAAATTATTACGCCTCCAAAGTAAAGATATAAGAAAAAAGAAGAACCAAGTTTCTGCTCTTCCTGAAAATCCATCCCCCCCTGATGACCTTTTTTTATATACGGTATCTTATGCATTTAATCTAAATGTCAAAATCCAAATTTCAAATGTCAAATATTTTTTAGAATTTAAGATTTTGGATTTGACCTGACATTTGAGCTTTGACATTTGGATTTATCGTGTGTTTATTCTATCAAACTTTTTTCCTCCTCAGAAGCAATGACTTTAAATCCAACGTGAGACTGACCGGCAAAAAATAATCCTTCTCCAACCCCAGCCGATAACAAGAAATGCTTTTCTCCGCCTGTCAGGTAAAATGTTTCGGTGATCTTATCAACCGCCGCAGTTGACTGCTTTAGAATAATCTGCAAACTGGAATTAGTGATAATAGCTTTTCCTTCCTGCGTTGACAGAAAATCTTCAACGTCTTGAGTAATTGTAGTTAACCCCAGCAAATATTTGCGGGCGCGCTTGGCAAAATTAAAAAGATAATTGCCTGAGTCTTTATGTTTGATTAAATACCACGCCTCATCAACAATTAAAACTCTTTTTTTCTTTTCACGCCTTACCTTATTCCAGATGTAATCTAAAACAACGTACATGGCCACCGGCCTTAAGTTTTCCTCCAAATCCCTAATACCAAAAACCGTAAATGGATTTTTAATATCAAAGTTTGATTGCTGATTAAAAATGCCTGAAGCTGAACCTTTAACGAATTTCTCCAGCCGGTCGCCCAGTTCTTTTGATTCTGGTGTTTCCATCCCCAATAATACTTTATAAAGATCCTCTAGAAGCGGCGGCTGCGTTTTAAAAGTCTCAGGATCCTGAGTGATGCCTTTTTGGCGGTAGGTCAAGACCAATGCCCGATCAAGAAGAGCATCCTGGGCCGGGACCAAATCACCCATAATTACCCTCATTAATGAATGCAGATTTAAGATTTTATTCTGCAGTTCATCAGGCTCAGGATCAGCGGTTGCTAAATCAAAAGGATTAATTTTATACTGAGATGCCCCTGAAAATTCTACAAACTCTCCACCCATTGAACCTGTTAATTTTTTATACTCATTCTCAGGGTCAATGATCATCACATCAGTACCCATCATCAGCAGTCTTGACGACTCAAGTTTGACTAAAAAGCTTTTCCCTCCTCCTGATTTTCCTAAAATAACTGAGTTGGCATTCTCAAGAGTAAACCGGTCAAAGATAATAAGTGATCCGTCATGCTGATTTAATCCATACATAATTCCTTCGTTTTTTGTAAGAGATGCCGTTGAAAAAGGAAAAGTCGTAGCTAAAGATGTTGTGTCCATATTGCGCCACACTGAAAGTTTGTCATAAAACATAGGTAAGGTTGATTTAAATCCTTCTTCCATCTGCAAAGTTGCTTGTTTAGCAATAATAAGAAGTGAGGCTAAACTTGAGTCAATCTGTTTGCTTAACTGATTTAACTCATCAAGACTATCAGCCGGAATTGTGATATAAAGTCCAAACTGAAAAAATCTTTCCGCTCCTTTGGCAAGTTCAGCCTGCAAGGCTAAAGCATCATCAAGGGCTACCTGTACTGTCGGGTCAACTACCTTCCCCGCCTTCATATCAGTTTCAATAGTCGCTTCCATCTCGGCAATCTTGCGTTTCAAATCTTCAAGTACTGTTTTCGATTCGGTTGGATAAATATACATTGAGATATAAAGAGGATGATCAAAAGTAATAAGAGAATAAAGCCAGTTGGCTGAAACATAACGGGGGTAGCCTACGACATACAAAGTTTTGTAATATTTATCATCAATTTTAAGGTAGTTGAAATCAACTTCAATAAAAGAAGGCGCAATAATATCTTTGATACTGACTGATCCTTTAGCCACTACCTCGGCCACGCTTTGAGATCCGCCCGCAACAGCCGAACCATTTGATTTTGTTTTTGGTTTAAATAAACCTAGCATAATTAAATTTAAAAATCCAAATGTCAAAGCTTAAATGTCAAACCTGCCTGCCGGCAGGCAGGTCAAATCCAAAATCTTAAATCCTAGAAAATGTTTGACATTTGAAATTTGGATTTTGACATTTAGAACTTTAACCATTAGTTAATATTGTATCGGTATAACTCTCAACCGGTGCTAACTGTTTCCCAGTTGCAGAGATATTGTAAAGATTATAAAAAAGGTCAGTAAGTTCTTGTTTCTGCAATACTGTCGCTCTTAAACCAACCTTAGCCAAAAGCCTTAAAAGGTGATCACGTTTTGGATAAAGTGATGTTTTAGCACGACTAATCACATACTCTTTATTTAATCCTTTGGTATTAACTCCTGATACTCCCATCTCCAAAGGCGAGAAAGGAACTGCAAAAAAAAATCTTTTTTCTAAAACCGTGTTTTTTTTAACTACATTTTTAATAAATTCCTGATAGCTTAATAGTCTTTGTTTCATAAGATCATTATGCGAAGTATTAATCTTTCCCTGCAGATAATCTATGTAAGATGAAACATCCATGCGCTTGGAAAGAATCAATATCTCAACCGGAAATGAGAGAGAATTTAAAAGACTGGCATAAGAATAAATCATTGAAGCCTGCTCTTCTTGAGACAAGAGCCAGAAGTTTACTGCCCCAACCTCAATAACAATTACTGCTGAAGAATCTTTCAAAAGCAAAATATCATCTTTAATCTCTTCTATCTCAATAAAATACTGTGTCGTTGACTTTACCGGTGATGTGGGCTTTTGTACTGGCATCTTTTTATGATTTATGATTCACGATTTAAGATTCATGAATATTCTTGAATCCTGAATCATGAATCTTGAATCAATTTTGTTTTATAACATTTCTTTCGAATAAAACTCAAAAGGATTGGGATTGTTTTCCTCAACCTTCAATTTCATTGTATCAAAAAAGTAACCGCCTTTTGGATCTTTTAGTTCAAATAAATACTCGCCTTCAGGCAGATTGTTATAGGTTGCAAAAACTCCGTGAGGATTAGTTTTTAATAATCTTAAAGTCTCGTTACTACCACCTTTTACATAAATTAAAATACCGGGAAGCGGAATCTTTTTATTGTTTTTAACCAAACCAATAAAGAATGGCTGTTTGGGTTGACTCGAAGATACAGCCGGTACTGAAAGCGGCGTAGCATTAATAGTAGAGGCCGCCTGAGCCACAACAGGATTATCAGTTCTGGGTTGTGAGTTGTGAGTTGTGGGTTGTGAATTTTGTGTTGACTCAGAACCCACAACCCTTGACCCAGAACTATTTTGTAATTGATTCGTCGCTGTCTGCAATAATGTCTGCACTTGCTGTTTGTTATCGTTTGATGCTTGCTGGGGAGTTGAGCTAACAAGATATGCTGCTAGTTTTTCTTTGGACTCAATATGCGATATTATTTTATGAGGGTCTGAAACAAAATATAGATTTTGTAGAAAATAAAGAGGCTGATTATGTTTGTGATAAACATATTGAGTTGGAGATGTAAGTCTTTTTATAAGATTTTTAATCCAAACATCAAGAGGCCGATCATTTATCGGCACCAAAGCTAAAGCTGCACCAAACAGTACAAAAATTACTCCTAAAATGATATTTAAATAAGGTATCGGAAAAATCATCCAGATAATAAAACCCACAGGACCAAATACCAAAAAATACAAAAACTGCTTTAAGGTCATAAACCCAATTAGCTTAAACTCAAATGTAGTTATCTGACGAGGAACTGGATGCTGCTCCATGTATTCAGTATATAATATGTAGCACAATATTTGATTTATGATTCAAGATTCAAGATTCACGAATAAAAATTAATAAACAAATAATGAAATTTCATGAATCATGAATCGTGAATCAAGGCAGATTATCTATATGTGATGGGTTTCTCTGTTTGAGGCAAGATCAAACTCATTCTTCTTTCTTTCTTATTTATTCTTTCAATGAATGCTTTTACTTTTTGTCCAACCTTAAAATCTTCTTTGCCTGAAAGTTTGCTTATGTGTATGAGTCCTTCAATTCCCGGTTCCAACCGGACAAAATATCCATAACGTTCGCTTCTTACAACTTCTCCCTCAACCTCTTTATCTTTTGGATATTTATCTTCAATATTATCCCAAGGATCAGAGATTAATCTTTTTAAGGAAAGATTCAGTTTAAGGTCAGTTTCATTTTTTTCAACTACCAAAACATCAATCGTATCGCCAGAATTGGCATATAAAGTAGCATCGCTTACTTTTTCCCATGAGATTTCTGAGATGTGAACCAATCCTTCAACACCCTCAACCTCACAAAAGATTCCAAACTCCGATACTCCCAAAACCTTAGCTTTATACTTTCCTCCAACCTTAATCTCATCAAATCTCTGCTTCATCTCTTTTTGTGAGATATTTAAGGCCGAAGCCTTCTGAGAAACAACTAAACGGTTTTTTTCCTGATCAACTTCCAATACCTTAACTTTTATTTTTTGTCCGGAAAGTTTTTCCGGATTTTGTCGATATTCCTCTGTTAGTTGAATTTTAGGAATCACTCCTCTTACTCCCATAAAATCTACAAAAACTCCGCCTTTACCATACTCTCCGCAGATAACTTCTATCTCCTCTTCATTTTCTTTTTTGCGGCGGATAATATCCCATTTTCCTTTTTCAAAAAATTTCTGCATAGATACAACCGGGAAGCCTTCTCTTGATTCCTCAGAGATTATCTTAACTCTAATCGTATCACCAACCTTAAGATAAGGGAGATAAGTAGATATCTCTTTAAGTTCTTTATCTCCCAAAACTGCGTAAGCTTTAGCGCCGACATCAAAAAGAACATTTTTTCGCGATAATGAAATAATCTTGGCTTCTATTTCTTGTCCTTTTTTAATTTTTGCAGGCTGAACTTTTTTAAGCAGTTGCTCCATTAAATCAGCAGTTGTCTTTGTTTTTTTTACCATCTATTACGATATCCTTTCCTTGTCCCGCGTATCCCGACTTAGTCGGGAGAAGTGGGAAGATTTTATACTATACCAAATAGCAGTTAAAAAAACAAGAGAATTGTTCACAGCTTGTCGTTCACGGTTCACAGCAATAGAGCGAAAATGTTTGTTTCGAGCAATCGCTTGGGTCCCCTCTCAGGGTGAAGCGGCGAGAAACAAATATTGAGCGAAATTTGTGAACTAGAGAGATTTAAGTTCCTCTTTTATCTTTTGGTTATTTTGTAAAATAATCCGAATCTGTTCAATCTCATCCTGTGAAGCCTCTTTTAAAAATGTGCTTATTACCTCTTCGTGTTTTTCATTACTGAGTTTTAGTTTTAAGATCATCTCATCTTGCGGTTTGACTCCTTGTTTTTTGGAGTTGGAAAGAAGCTCGGGTATTTTTAAAAAATATTTTTCTCCTTTAGAAAGTGTGTTTATAGCTAACTGACTTTTACCTTTTTTTGCAAGAAGCTGAGACATAAACATTCGTTTATCTGATAAAAGATTATATAGTTCTGCTTTTCTTATGTTATCACGTGTGATAAACTCTTGAATTTTATCACGAGCCGCTTTTATCATATATAAAGGATTATCAGGCAGTATGCCCGGATAAGGAAGATCATAAGCAACTTTTTGTCCTGAGGTAGTGGATATTTGAGAGTTAGAACTTAAAAAAGGAAAAGCGAAAATAGCGCCAGCCAACAATGTGAAAGAAAGCAAAAACGATTTACCCATGTAATTTACATTATATAATAATTTGTAACGAAAACAACCCCCTCACCTTCTTTGTCTAGGGCTCTGGGGGTTGCTCTGTTAATTTATTTCACTTGTCTTTTTAAGCTTTTGCCAGCTGTAAAGCCAGGTGTTTTTGTTGCAGGAATCTGGATCTCTGCTCCTGTTTGAGGATTGCGTCCTTTTCGAGAAGCTCTTTTTCTAACCATAAAAGTACCAAAACCTGTAACGACAACTTTTTCTCCTCTTTTCATTGCATCACTAACTGTAGAAAAAATTGCTCCAACTGCATCTTTTGCAGCTTTGGAAGTCAAACCGGCTTTCTTGGCAACCTGAGCGATTAAATCTGCTTTTGTCATTTATTTTTCACCTCCTTTAGAGATTGTTTGCGAATTTATAATTAAAAAACTGTGAGTAAATACAAGCTCTTAAGCCCGCCTAAACTCGCTCTTTGTGACGACGAGCGAATAGCGTTGATCTAAGTCACAAAGCAAGAGTTGGTGGGCCTAATAAAACTTTTTAAACAGGATAAGAATAGTTATTTTTTGGCTTCCTGTCAATCTATATTAAGAATATCTTATTGTAACAATCTATATCAAATTTAGGCTTTGGAACAATATAATTAAAGAAGTGATGAGTTCTGGGTTCCGAGTTGTTGGTTTTGAGTAAAAAACACCTCGGCCTTCGGCAACTCCTCTTAATAAGAGGAGAATAATTCCCCTCTTGAAAGAGGGGTCCGGCCATTGGCCGGGGGGTGTTTTATATTTTCGTTGTTGCCTCGGCTCGGGATTCACGGATGATGGTGATTTTAATTTGACCCGGGAAGACTTCAAATTTCTGTTCCAGTTCTTCCTTTATCTTAGCCGCCAGAACTGTCATATCATCATCGCTTATTTCATCCGCCTTAACCATAACTCTAAGTTCGCGTCCGGCCTGTAAGGCATAAGCATCTCTGACTCCTTTTTTAGTTTTGGCAACATCCTCAATTGTTTTGATTCTTTTTATGTATTCTTGCAAATCCTCATGTCTCGCTCCAGGTCTGCCCCCTGACACAGCGTCCGCAATATAAACTATTACCGCTTCAATTGAGGTAAAAGGAACATCTTCATGATGGGATGCCACACAGTCAATAACTTTTTGTGGGAATCGGTATTTTTTAACAAGTTCAACACCTAAATCAACATGCGAGCCCTCCTTATCGGCCACAATTTTACCGATATCGTGAAGTAAACAACCCAGTTTTACAATATTGACATCCGCTTTTAACTCATGAGCCAATGCTACTCCAATTCTTGTTTCTTCCAAAGTGTGAAGAATCATATTTTGGCCATATGAGTATCTGTATTTGAATCGGCCAAGCATCCGGGTAATCTCAGGGGGAAGGTTATAGATTCCCACCTTATGAACCATTTCCTCACCGGCTTTAAAGATTGCTTTTTCAATCTCCTCTTTTGTTTTATGAACTATCTCTTCAATACGCTGAGGTTGAATGCGCCCATCTTTGATTAATCTTTCCAAAGAAAGACGGGCAATTTCGCGACGGGTGGCATCAAATGAAGAAATTTTAATTACACCTTCCTCTTCCAAATCAACATCAACTCCCGTGGCCAGTTCAAAAGCCCGGATGTTGCGTCCGTCTTTGCCGATAATCCTTCCTTTATAATCATCGCTGGGAAGAGAAACAACTGACAAAGTATACTCGGCCACATAATCAGTTGCCCCATAACGCATAGCATCAAGCAACATCTCTTTGGCTTTCTCATCTTTTGTTTGCTGTATCTCTTCTTCTGCCTGTTTTATTCTTTTGGCAACTTCCGCTTTTAATTTTTCTTCCCATCCTTGCAAAAGCAATGTCCGTGCTTGGTCTTTAGTCATTGCCGCTACTTTTTCAAGTTTTTGTAATATAGATTCCCTTTTCTCTTCAAGCTCCTTTTTAAGCTGTTCTGTCTGCTGTTTCTCCCTTTCTGCATTCTGTTTATCTTTATTCAGCTGATTTTCCTTATCTTCAAGCTGCTGTTCGCGGCGGGCTAATCTTTTGTCAACTTCTAAAGTATCGGCAGTTAACTTGCGGGCTTCACGTTCTGCCTCTTGCTTGATCTTTAAAGCCTCTTCATTGGCTTTTAAAATAATCTCTTTTGATTCCTGCTTTACTTTTATAAGTTCATCCTGTTTCTCCTTTTCCTGTTCTTTTTTACTAAGAAATAGTTTTTTTAAAAATTGAGGTAACATAATCCATTTTTTTCTTGAAGAAAAAATACGTTTATGGATACACTTATTTATTAAGTCAAAACGGGTGACGCGAGTTCAGGGCTCCCATTAGCATGGACCCCGACGTTTTGTCGGGGGAATCCTGATGGGAAAAAACGAGCGGCAGGCCCCGTTTCATTCCTAATGATAAGAAGACGATTTAATAAATTTGTATTCATTCAATTCCCTCTTCAAGGAATTTTTAATATTGTCCCTATTTTACTCCCTCACTCAAAAATCTTCAAATGAATTTCGAGCGGAACTAATCTCTGTTGGATGTTTTATGCATAGTAATCCAGTTTTTAATAACAACAATTACTCCATCCATGTCATTTTTAACTTGATCGTTAGTAAAACGTAAAATATTTATTCCCAACTTATAAAGCTGATCTTGTCTCTTCTCATCGTAATTACCTTTTAACTCATGACTATCTCCATCAATCTCGATGGCTAGTTTTAGTAAATTGTTGTAAAAATCAACAATATAATTTCCTAAAGGTTTCTGCCGGTTAAAATCGATACCCAAAACCTGTTTATTTTTCAACCTTTTCCATAAAATAATTTCTGCAACTGTACTATTTTTTCTTAAATGAGAAGCAATCTTTTTTAGTTTTGGATTATAAGGTATTGTATATGACATAAAAACACCCCCCGCCTAAATGCGAGATCTTTTGGCGGGGTACTCCTCTTGGAAAGAGGAGACATACAAACACTCCTTAGATTCCCCTCTTCGCAAGAGGGGTGGCCAGCTGAGCTGGCCGGGGTGTTTTATCCTTCCTCCATCTCTTCAATCACTTTTTTAGCAATTGAAAAAGAAAAACCGCGGCGCATAAGAAACTGAGCGGCTTTTTCAAAACGGGTTTTTTTATCGAAATGATTAAAGTGAAACCAGCGGTTATGAAGAGCTTGTTTAGCCAGATCTTCTTGATTTGAAGGATTTTCTGTAAAGAATTCATCAATTATATCTTTCTCCACGCCTGCCTTTAGGAGTTCCTGTTTCAAAGCAAACTCGCTTTTGGGTTTAACAATGTTTCTTGTAACTACAAAAGACTCAACAAATTTTTTATCATTTATGAGTCCTTCTTCTTCAAGTAAAGAAAGCGCCTCTTCAATCACTTCTGGCGACCAATGGTAAAACTTCTCAGATTTTTTACTAAGATAAGAGACAACCTCTTTTCGCGTGCGGGGCCGGAATTTAAGATAAAAATAAGCGCGGTTAAGAGCTTTTTGAACGTGATCTTGCCTGTTCATCTTGGCTTTTTCCCAATTGTTTTTCAGTAATTTCTTTTAAGAATTGCTGTTTTAATTTTTCGTCACTAGCTAAAAGTTCTTTAACCGCCTCTTTTCCTTGGCCTAAAATCTTCTCTCCATGTTTAAGAAATGACCCGGCCTTAGTAATTACTCCTGCCAAAATGGCCGCATCAATAATCCCTTCTTCGCGATCAACTCCTGAGGCCGTAATAACCACCTCGGCTTCTTTAAACGGAGGAGCCACTTTGTTTTTCACAACCTTAACTCTTACTCTTGCACCATAAACTTCATTATTTTTCTTCAAGGTTTCAATTTTCCTGACATCCATACGGACTGAGGCATAAAACTTTAAAGCTAATCCTCCCGGGGTCGTTTCCGGATTACCAAACATAATACCGATTTTTAGTCTTAATTGGTTGGTGAAAATGATCGTGGTTCTTGATTTGGAAACAACACCGGTTAATTTTCTTAAAGCTTGAGACATAAGTCTGGCTTGAAGACCCATCTGCGAATCTCCCATCTCCCCTTCAATCTCAGCTCTTGGAACTAATGCCGCCACCGAATCAATAACCACTAAATCAACTCCGCCAGAACGGATCAAAGCTTCAGCAATTTCTAAAGCCTGTTCCCCTGTATCAGGTTGAGAGATAAGTAAGTTATCAAGTTGGACTCCCAAAATTCGGGCCCATTCAGGGTCAAGTGCATGCTCGGCATCAATAAAAGCCGCCACTCCACCTGCTTTTTGAATTTGGGCAATAAAAGATAAACAAATAGTTGTTTTTCCTGAAGCCTCAGGCCCGAAGATCTCAATAATTCTTCCCTTTGGAATTCCGCCAACACCCAAAGCCGTGTCCAGTGGCAAAATACCGCTGGGAATAACTTCGATGGCTGTGAGTGGTTTTTCACCCATCCGCATAATAGATCCCCGTCCAAATTGTTTTTGAATTTGCTCTATTGCCAATTCCACTGCTTGATTTCTCGGATTATCGTTTTTATCGCTTGTTTTCATAAAAATTTATGAAATTATAATGTCACCATTATGCCTAAACATCTCAAAAAATTCAATAGATTATAAGCCACAAAGTTGAGTAAATAAATTCAAATATCAAATAAATATTTGGATTTTAGATTTTGGATTTGATTTGAAATTTGACATTTGGATTTTGACATTTAGAAGATATAGATAAGTCCTACCATAATCAATCCCCAAAGCAGGATGGTAATAATTAAAGGTTTGTCATTGGTAATAATTTTCTCCGGCAGTTCTCCTTGTTCTTTTTGATAAAGAAGCTGGGCATAGCGGGCAATCCCATAAACTACTAAAGGAATTGAGATCATCAGCCATTTTCTAGCCTCAAATCCAGGGAGAATTTTGGAGATCGTATCAGAAAATACAGTAGTAACCTGCGGCGGTTTTTCAAAATAAGTGTAAAAGGAAAATGAAATTATAGTGGCTGTAGCAAAGGTGTTGGTTAAAAAATCAAGCAAATGCTCTTTATACTCAACTAATGACAATCTTGTTTCTGTCCCCCTCCCCACCAGCTCCGCATGCCTTTTAACAGTGGCCATGAAAAGCGATACGAAAAAAATGGTAAGCAAAAGCCAGATTGGAATATGATATCCTGAGACAACTTCACCAGCAAAAGTGCGGATCATAAAAGAAAATGAGATGGTAAAAATATCTATTATCGGGTGTTTTTTAAGATAAAGAGAATAAAAAAAATGAATCAGAATAAATACGAAAGATAACAGGAAAAATGAAACGGAAAAAAGAATAGAGACTATTAAAGAAGCAAACGTCAATAGGAAAACTGTGAAAGTCGCCTCAGCAATAGTTACCTCGCCCGAAGCAATCGGCCGCTGTTTTTTTACCGGATGCTTTTTATCTAACGGATAATCAATAATGTCGTTTAAAACGTAAGAAGCCGAAGATAAAAAACAAAAAACAAAAAACGCAAAAAGAGATTTTGAAAAAAGATCAACATCAAAAAGTTTTCCTGAAAAAACAATGGCCACAAAAATGACTAAGTTTTTTATCCATTGATTAACCCGAAGCATCCGCATTAATACAAAGATTCTTTCTTTTTTCATGGGCTACTTGAATTATACAACGATTATCCTGTATAGTGTTAGAACTTAAATCTCTATGGACAAATTTGATAAAAGCAAATTTACGACTATTCCTTATCAAAAAAAAATTGATAAACCATGGGGTTATGAAATAATTTACACTCCGGAAAATGCTTCAGCAACAGGGAAAATATTGCACATTGATGCACGTAAAAGAATAAGTCTTCAATATCATGATGAAAAATCTGAGACTCTATGTCTTATAAAAGGACAAGCAGTAATTACTTTAAGTAACCAAAATGGAGAGACTGAAGAAATACCAATGGAACACTTTAAAGGCTATTTTATTACCCCAGGCCAAATTCACAGAATAACAGCTATTATTGATACAGATATTTGTGAATCATCTATCCCTGAAATCGGTAACACTGTCCGTTTGCAAGATGATGTTGGTAGACCGACAGAAACAGAAGAGATGAGAAGACTTGAAAATCGAGGTTGGAAAAAACAATAATTATTCCTATTATCAGTTTTTTTTAAAATTATGAATATTGATTTTAAGAACGTTTCTAAACATTATGCTCCTCGTACTCATGAAAAAATGCAGGAAGTTTTAATGAATCCTCAAGGAGTTGGACCAGAAATTCATTATTACATGATAAGAGGTGGTAAAAATCAAAAAAACATTACTATTTGGGAACCGGGAACAATAAGTGGCGAATATATTAAAACTTACGGACACTATCATTTAGGACAGCTTGATGAAACTTACTGGATCACTTTTGGACAAGGAATCGCCGTATTGCAAAAATTAGCTCTTGATGAAAAAGGGGAGATGATCCCTGATGTTGTTGAAGAGTTTAAAGTCATAAAGGTTAAACCTGGAGATAGTATTTATATGCCACCAGGTTATGGACATCTCTTTGCTAATGTTGGAGAAACATATTTTGTGACAGCTGATAACAGCCCTGTTAATTTCGGGGATGTTGATCCTTCAGGAATGCCCGGTCATGCCGATTATGAACCTGTAAAAAAAATGCAAGGCTTTGCCTATTACGTGGTTGAACATGAAGGCAAACCAGCTCTTAAAAAAAATCTAAAATATAAAGAAATTAAAAAGGAAGATCTTGGAGGTTTGTCTGTCATTGTCTGAGATCTTCGATATTCGATTTTCGATATTAGATTTTAGTTTTAAGATATCTAATAAGTCCACTAATCATCATGCCGATTTTATTAGCTTCATTAAGTAATTCTATAGAAATATGCTCATCAATGTATTTTAAATCTTTCGCAAGAATTATCTGATACTTTGTTTCTGCTAAAGAACTTTTAGACATGTATAAAAATCGCACAAAATCTTTTTTACTACCTCGTTCGTTTCCTTCTACTATATTTGTAGAAATGGAAGCTGACGATCTTCGGATTTGATCCACTAATGAATATTTTTCATTCATTGGAAAATATTTTGTTATTTCATATATTTTTAATACTAATTTATGTGAACGATTCCAAACTTCCAATTTTTCAAACTGATTATTAAAATTCATAAAATGATCATCTCATATCTAAAAATAATATCAGTCGCTTATCGTCAACAATATTAAGTAAATCGAACGTCGAATATCGAAAATCGATGATCAGGAGCTTTTTAGAAGGATCTACTTACTTCTTTTCCTAACTTCACCGCATAATTTGTTCCCCGGTCATAAGGATAGGTCATGTCGAGATTGGCAATGAAAAAGTTTTTGACGGGAGTTTCAAATGTTGGTTTATTTGCTACAAACTCTTTATCATAAATAGGTTGTGCCCAAGGAGCTTTGAAAAAAAAGTTCTGAGTTATGCGTTCTGAGTATTGCGGATTTATTTGTTTTAAATAAGGAAGATAAAATTTAACGGCTTCTTCTCCATCCATTTTTAATCTTTTATCATCTCCATCTAAATAATTGGCCACGTAAAGGATATGTTTATCGTTATAATATTTTTTATTCATAAAATTAGTATGTTGAACTAAACCCATGATGGGAATATTTTTATCACAGACATTAAGCCAGTAGGTCTTTTCAAGCAATGGCTTTTCTGACTGCAAAATAAGAGTTGTTGCATGAAGATATTTTATTTTTTTTAAGTTTGATAAATAATTTTCCGGAAAAATATTTTCTGCTAATTTAACTAAAACCGGCGTCGGCAAGGTAGAAATTACCGCATCATATTTTTCCTCATGAATCATGAATCGTGAATCATGAATCAATATTTCCCCTATTTGACATCCTTTCTTAATCACTACTCCCAAATCTTGATTAACCTTTTCCAAATAATTAATAAATGTTTGAAAACCACCTTTAATATAACCTAAATCCTTGGTTCTTTTTTTAATTCTGGCCCAAAAAAAAGAGGTTAGAATAATTCCCGCGTATTTACCGAACTTTTTCCGAAAGAGTTCCTGCCACAGTACATTCCAAGCTTCATCCCCCATGGTTTTCTTTAGAAACTCCTCAGCCGTTTGCTTCTCATAAAGATTAAAAAAAGGAGAAAATTTAAGAAAAGCCAAAATAAAAGCCGCTCTTATCTTTGATGGCCAAGAGAGAAGAGGGAACTTCAAAAAATCTTGCGGAGTATCTAAGGGAAATATGCGGGAATTAGATTTTCGATATTCGATTTTCGAAGATCGACTATCGAACATCGGATAAAGAGAGGCTGTCTCGGGTGACTCGAAAACGACATCATTAAACCCAACCTCTTTGGCAAAATTCAAGATATCCATATCATTAGAGAAGAGGTGATGGTAAGTCCTTTCCAAATACCAACTCCATTTTTCATCTTTAAACCCTGAAGCTAATCCTCCTAAGATTTCTTCTTTTTCAAAAAGCGTTACCTTGTGACCTTTTTTAGCAAGATAGTAAGCGGCCGTTAATCCCGTAAACCCTCCACCCAAAATTGCAATTTGCATATTGTATTAATTATAATAGCTGGATATGGATATCCCAACTCAACTTGAGAAACTAGAGAAAAGAGTTCAAACTATCGAAAACAGAAATAAAAAAGTAGAATTTGATAAGGCCTGGGAAACAAGCACTTTTCGTCGAATATTAATTGCTTTCTTTACTTACTTTATTATCGCTTTATTTTTTACAGTTATTAAGATAGAGAAGCCTTTGATTAATGCTATTGTTCCAACCTTAGGATTTTTACTCTCTACTCTTTCTATTCCTTTTTTTAAGAATCTTTGGATGAAGTTGAAAAACCCGCCTTCGTTACAGAAGAATTAATAACTTCGGCGAGGCACAGTAATTCCCGCACCTGCCTGCCGGCAGGCAGGTAATTAACGACATTTCCCCGCATGAATTAGAAAAGATTGTCAAATGTGGATTTATTGGCTTTAATCTCCATCACTACTGTTTCCAAGAAAAGAAGTATAGGGATAGAAAGAAGGACTCCTAAAACTCCGCCAAGCTTTCCACCAATTATTAAAGCAACAAGAGTTATAATCGGATCTAATCCAACAGCTCGTCTCATAATCCAGGGAACAATAAGATTATTTTCAAGCTGCTGAACGATAAAGTAGAGAGCTACTGCCGCAATTCCCAACACATATGAGGTTGATAACCCTATCAAAATTGCAGGAATAGCTGAGATAACCGGACCAATGTTAGGAACAACTTCAAGCAAACCAGCTAACACTGCCAAAGGCAGGGCATACTTCATACCGATAAGATTTAAACCGATAAAGGTAAAAATACCGACGACAAACATTAATGTTAACTCTCCCCAAAACCAGGCGCTCATTCTTTTTTCAGCTTTTTCAAAAATAGCTACAATGGGAATAGCTTTTTCTCCATCAAATAATTTAGTAATAAATTTTTTAATAATATCTTCTTCAATGATGAAATATAAACCGAAAAAGAGAGTGGTCACCACAAAAAAGATATTAGAAAAAATGCCGCCGACTATCTCAAAAGCCTGTCTTGTGATATTAGGTATATATTGAGTTAGCGACTCAAGCTGCAGCCAAGAAGAAACTTCAGGACTAACCAAACTTTTTACAATGCCTGGAAGACTTTTGATCAAAGCTCCTCCTTCAGTAATAATTGGAGGGACAATAATAGAGAAGAGATAGATAAAAAAGAAAATAAACAATAAATAGACAACTATGGCAGCAGGCTTCCGTGGCAAGCCTCTTTTTTCCAACACCTTAACGGCCGGCCGAAGAGCGCTCATTAAAATAAAAGCGATAAGGAGAGAAAATAATAGTTCTTTTATAATCCATAATAAATATAATGAAAGAATAAAAAAAACAGCAAAAACAATTGTCCTTCGAGATATCTCAATTTTCCGCATACTATATTATATACCATAACTCATTTGACTTTTTACTATAAAAATACAACAATGATATTATGCATGAAGAATACTTAAACAATCCTCAACTAAACCCGCAGGTGATTTTTTCCTGGAAAGCTCCTTTAAGACCATACAAAAAACGCGGTAAAAATGTTTTAAGATTTTATGTTGCCTTAGCCCTTCTTTTATCTTTAATCATAGTTTTTTTTGGAGATAAAATTCTGTTAATTCCTATATGGGCTGTTCTTTTTTTATTTTATACACTTACTATCACACCTCCACCTCAAGTTGAGAATAAAATAACTAAGTTTGGTATTGAGTTAGCTGGTGTAACTTTAAGATGGGAAGCTCTTTCCCATTTTTATTTAACTAAAAGATTTGGTTTTAATATGGCAACTATTGTCAGCCATGGCCCCTACTATCTTCATTCATATCTTGTCTTACCCAATGAAGAAATCAAAAATAAAGTAATGAGTATTTTATCAGAACATCTTGTTTATCAAGAAAAACCGCAAAGAAATTTTACAGACAAAGCTGTTGATTGGCTTTCCAAACTTCTTCCTGATGATGAAGATGAAAAAACTAACTCCCAATCATCTTTTTCCCAAATAAAGGAGCCGATATTTCCTTCACCCCAAACAGGCGTGCCCAACGGATGACGCCTTCATCAGAGCTTACTAAAAAACCATTAAGTTCCTTCGCCAAAGCAATAAGCTCAAAATCAGCTAAGCTATCAATAAATCCAAAGCGGGTAGCTTGTCGATAACGCAAGCGAAAGTGTTTTACGATTGGTCCTATTTTCATCTCAAACTCTTTTTTTCCTAAATTAGGTATCCCAGCCAAAGTTTGAGCTGCTTGCTTTATTTCTTCTTCAGCTATTGTTTGACCACGGTAATTTCTGCTTCTTACCTCATCAATCATCTGACCTACCAAAGCTGCAGAAAGACTAACACTATGCAAATCAGGCGACTTAACTGTAATTGTGGACAAAAAATCTTTGATGAAAGGCTGTTCCTTATCTTCAAAAAAACTTAAAAACTCATCAATTACTTTTGGAGGTGCAAAAAACTCATGTCTTTCTTCTTTCTTTAGTCTTTTCATGGCTTGAGTTACAGCCACAACAACCTCTTCGGTTTTTTTACCCATACCCAAACCTGGCTCCATGTTGAAAAATAAATTGGTATCCAAAACGTACTTTTCCATATTAGTATAATACCACAATAATGATTTATCGATCTTTGATCTGAGATCTTAAATTTTGGATATTGAATGAATTATTTTGCTTCTAAGATTAAAGATTTAACATCTAATCACTTGTTTTTGTTCAACATTTTTCGGCTAAATGCGATTTTTAGTGGTTGATAAGAAAACTTAAGGCTAGATTTAGTAGCTGATCTATTTTTATTATATTATGACCTCTTGTAAACCCACAATTAGTGGTATAAATTTTATTCTGGCACAATATGTATTGTATTTTTTGCGGGCACACCAGCACTGATGTTATAGAAACCAGGCTTTCAGAAGACGGAAGCGCCATAAGAAGAAGGCGGAACTGTCCTAAATGCCAAAGGCGGTTTACCACCTATGAAAGAATCGAAGAGCTTCCGATACTGGTTATTAAGCGCGACAATACTAGAGAAAGATTTGAAAGAGAAAAGCTGAGAAGAGGTCTTTTAAAGGCGGCTGAAAAAACTACAGTCTCAGCAGATCATATTGAGAAGATATCCTCAGAGATTGAATCCGAGCTAAAACAGCAAAGTTCGACCGAGGTTGAGAGTAATCTTATCGGCAACCTGGTTGCCAAAAAGCTTAAAAAACTGGATAAAGTCGCTTATATCCGTTTCGCTTCGGTTTTTAAAAGGTTTGTCGATGTTGAGGAGTTTGAAAAAGAACTGAAAAAATTATTATAAAAATAATACCTTTTTATTACAAAATGCTATCTGAATTGTTATAAAAAATGTTATAATTTCATCATAAAATTATGAAGCTTCAAGGAGTATCAGAAAAGGTTTTTTTAGATCGCTACGCTTTAAAAGATAGCTTAGGAAATCCTATTGAAAAAAGTCCTGAAGAAACCTGGCACCGCGTAGCCAAAGCTGTAGCTAAATTAGAAAAAAAAGAGGTTCAGAAAAAATGGGAAAAAGACTTTTACAAAGCCATGCAGGACTTCAAATATATCCCCGGAGGAAGAATCTTAGCCGGCGCCGGCACTGGTTATTCTGTAACTTATTACAACTGCTTTGTTATCCCTAGTCCTAAAGATGCCAGAGGCGGCATTCTTGATACTTTAAAACAGATGGTTGAGGTTATGGCCCATGGCGGCGGAGTAGGCATTAATATCTCATCTTTAAGACCCCGAGGAGCTAGGGTTAAAAAAGTTAATGGTTTCTCTTCAGGTCCTTTAAACTGGGCTGAGCTTTTTTCTCTAGCTACCAAAGACATTATTCAACAAGGAGGGACAAGACGGGGAGCTTTGATGCTTATGTTATGGGACTGGCACCCTGATATTGAGGAGTTTATAACTGTCAAGCAAGATTTATCAAGAATTAACGGCGCCAATCTTTCCCTTTGTATCTCAGATAAATTTATGGAGGCAGTAGAGAAAGATGCGGACTGGCCTTTAGTCTTTCCTGATATTGATGACCCTGAGTATGATATGAAATGGGAAGGCGATCTTGAGGTTTGGAAAAGTTTAGGGAAAAAAGTAATTGTTCAAAAAGTAGTTAAAGCCAGAAAAATTTGGGATCTTATTGCAGAGGGAGCTTGGAAATCAGCTGAACCTGGCGTAGTTTTTATGGAAAGATATAACAAAATGTATAACAACTATTATTGGAATCGCATCAACTGCGTTAATCCTTGCGGTGAAGAGGGTTTGGCGCCTTGGGGCGTATGTAATTTGGGATCTATCAACCTTTCAGCTTTAGTCAAAGGCAATAGTGTTGATAAAAAAGGAAAGTTTGATTTTGCTACTTTAAAGAAAATAATCCGGGCAGCTGTCCGTCTTCAAGATAATGTTATCGATATGGATCCTTATATATTTGAGGGGATGAGAGAAACCCAACTTGAGGGAGAAAGAAGAATCGGATTAGGAACAATGGGTCTTGGAGATACCTTAATCAAACTTCACTTACGATATGGTTCAGATGAATCACTGAAATTTATTGAAAAGGTTTACAAATTAATAAGAGATGAAGCTTATAAAGCTTCATCTGAAATTTCCAAAGAAAAAGGACCTTTTAAAAAATTTGATAAAGAGCTTTATCTTAAAGGCAAATTTGTCAGCCAGCTTCCTTCAGATGCTAAAACCGATATCGGCAAATATGGCATCAGAAACTCGCTGCTTTTAACCCAAGCCCCAACCGGATCAACATCACTTATGGCCAGCACAACCTCAGGGATTGAACCTGTCTTTGAGTTTGAGTTTATACGAAGAGACCGCTTGGGCGAACATGTATTAAGACATCATTTATATGATCAATGGTATAAGAAACATGAGGAAGAAATTAAGCAGGGAAAAGTGAAAAAACCTGATTGGTTCGTCTCAGCCAATGAACTTTCACCTGAAGATCATGTAAAAGTACAAGCTGTTATTCAAAAATATGTTGATGCCTCTATCTCAAAAACAGTTAATGCCCCCAAAAACCACACAGTTGAGGATGTTAAAAAGCTTTATAACTTAGCCTACAAACTTGGTCTTAAAGGTATCGCTTATATGCGTGAAGGATCAAGACCAGGGGTGCTTGAGCGGAAAGAAGAGAAAAAAGAAGAACAGCCAAAACAACCTGAGATTGCTGTTAAGCCACGCCCGATGGTTGTTCAAGGATCAACGTATAAAATTAATACGCCAGTTGGCACTGCCTTTATTACGGTTAATACTAACGGCAGCAATGAACCATTGGAAGTATTTATTAATGTTGGGAAGGCAGGAACAGATGTTTACGCTATGGCTACAGCTTTAGGAAGGGTTATCTCAGTAGCTTTGCGTTTCTCCTCTCATCTATCTCCTAGGGAAAGAGTTAAAGAAATCATTGATCAGCTGGAAGGGATAGGCGGCGCCAGAACTTTAGGCTTTGGAAAGGAAAAAATCCGCAGTCTGCCTGACGCTGTGGCTAAAGTGCTTTCAATGCATTTTAAATTTAACGGCTACGCTGAAAAACACGCGGCTGACCAGATGAAACAAGGTGCAAAGCTAGTTAGTGAAGAGATACAACCGCCTTTAATCCAGGCACAGGAACCAGCCATAAGAACCGGCCTTTTTGATCTTTGCCCCGGCTGTGGAGAAGCAACTTTAGCTCATGAGGAAGGCTGCGCTAAATGTTATAGTTGTGGTTATTCCGCGTGCTGATATATGACAATTTATACCAAAACAGGGGATAAAGGTAAGACTTCTCTTTTTGGAGGTAAGCGGGTTTTAAAATGCGATTGCAACATTGAAGCTTATGGATCTATCGATGAACTTTCAAGTATTATAGGGCTCATTATTTCTAAAGAAAAAAATAAAGATAAAAAACAGCTGCTTACCGATGTACAGAAAGATTTTTATCAAATCATGTCGTCAATTTCAGGCGCAAATGTTAATTTAGCCTCGCTTCTTAAGAAGATAAACTTTTTTGAACAAGAAATTAAAAATATAGAATTAAGACTGCCTGTTCTAAATCGTTTTATTTTGCCTGGTGGCACTGAAATAGCGGCATTACTTCATATTTCCCGAACTGTTTGCCGAAGAGCCGAAAGAGATGTCGCTCGCTATTTTGAAACAGAAAAAAAAGATCACAAAATACAAAATTATAAGTCATTTATTCTTCCTTACTTAAATCGGCTTTCTGATCTTTTATTTATAATGGCAAGAGAAGCTAACAAAAATAATGAAGTAACAGTTTAAACTACGAACCTGCCTGCCGGCAGGCAGGCCACGAACTACCAACTACGAACATGTTGATTTTAATTATCTTTAATAGTATGCTAAGAAAGCATTTTTAAAAATTAGGCTTGGTTTAACCACAATAAGGTTAATTGGGAATACGGTGTGAATCCGTAACTGTGCCGCAGCGGTAAAAGTTAGTCGCGAGTCGTTAGTCATGAGTCATTAAAAATGACTCTCAAGACTAAAGACTCAAGTCTCAAGACTAAACTTGAGTCCGAAGACCGACCAAGCTCTCGACCCCGAGCAGGGATTATTTATGTTATCGGCCGAAATCTGTAAGCCTTCATCATCTTTTCTTCCTAGCAGAAATGCTACAGAAAGAACAAATACAATCGACGTTCCATTAAAAGAAGAGTCGATTTTTAATTATTACTCAATCACCAACGAAGCCAAATTCCTCAAAGAAAACCCTCAATTGCCTCACGAGCAAAAAGAATATTATCTTAAAGAAAACGTTTTAAGATTCTTGGGGGAGTTTGCCGGAAAAGTTCCTTACACTAAAATAACCTACATTCTAAGAGATGATGGATTATATTACGGAGATCTAAAAGCCATGGACAATTATCGCCAGACTGCTATAATGCCTGAAGCCACCGATCGGGAAAAAGCCGAAGGGGAAGGATTTGAAAAAGTTGAGGAAGGATTACTTCAACCGGCAAACACCGCTTATTGGATTTCTCCTCCTAAGATTGCCAATTATGGATTTGTTTTCTACTTCACTAAAGAACTCCAATACGATAAAAAATTAAAAGGTTACAAGGTTACTGAATATATTTTAAGATATCCTGAAAAATTGGAAGATGTTTCAAAAAGTAACCAAATTGCTTATGGAATAGAAAGTAATGGAAATAACAAACATTACCGGAAAAACGCCAATGATTTTATCAGAGACCCTTTTTTTGATTTATCCAATCCAAATTCAAATCTTAAAAAGATATTAAATCTTGTTGATGTTGATGATGAAAAGATATTTCAATCCCAACAGTTTGAAAAACAGGTTGAAGAAAAACTTTCAGGATTAATTGATCAATACACCAAAACTATTATGATACTATCAAAATATGAACCTTATGAACCAGAATATAATCAAATGTGTAACCACGCTGAAAGTTTACTAACTACTATTTACAACAGTGCACGCGTCATTAAGCATATTGTTGAAGAACCTGAAAATCACAATACTGAGAGTTCTGTTTTTGAAAGAGCCAGCAATAAAGAACTTATGGCTTACTTTTCACAAAAAAAAGCCACCGTAACTGGAGGAGGCAGTTGTCCTGTTACAAACAAAAGAAATCAACCTGCCTATTTATCATCTTTTAACGTTTATGCCCTAATGAATACCGGAAATCCCATTGAAAGTTTTATTCATGATCTTGATGAACTTTTTTCAGATAATAAATTTTTAGAATCTGATAGCGAAAACGAACACTATGAAGATTATGAATGTCCTCATTGCCACGAAACATTGTCAGGTGAAAAGAAAAATGATCCAAGTTCCTGGAGAAAAACATGCGACCACTGTGGTGAAGATGTCAGATGTAATAAAGAAACGTTAGCTGCCTAAAAAATCCTTTATAATGAATTTATGCCGACAATAAATTACACTCCTATTGACGATATTATTGCTAACGGTGGTTATTCTTCAAAAGAAAAAGAACCGGCCATGGTTAAAAGCGAACCTTTAGAGATACATGAAATAGTTGAGCACAAAGAAGTTGATGAGGAGGTTAAACCGCATATTGAAGTTAAACAAGAAAATGTAAAACTGCCTGAAGATTTAACCCAAGCCGGAGTTGAAGCCGTCGAGACAACCCAGTTTCCCAATCTTCAAAAAATTAAAACCCCGCTTTCTGACGAAAAAATTTTAGTAGGCCTTCATCAACCAATCACCTCTTCATTTAGGTGGCTTGCCACACTAGCTATGCATATATTAAAACAAGCTCATTTAGGCTTAAAGGTTGTTCATGGAAAAGTGATGAGAGTTCAGAGAAAATAATCTGTTACCCAGTAACTTTCTTAATCTCGCTTAAAAAACTTTCCTTACTCATAGCTCCAGTAAACTGAGAAACTACTTTTCCATTTTTGAAGATAAAAAAAGTCGGAATTGAAAAAATAGAGTACTGGGAAGCAAGATCGGCTTGAGCATCAACATCTACCTTAACAAATTTAACTTCGGTTAATCCTTTTGATATCTCTTCTAAGATTGGCGCTGTTAATTTGCAAGGACCACACCACTGCGCATAAAAATCAACAAAAACTATCCCTTTTTTATCTAATACCTCTTGTTGGAAGTCTTCTTTAGTTACTTTAATCATATGGACAAAAGTATTAACATCATTAAATAATAATAAAAAAAACTCTTTTTATCAAGGATAAGTATAATTTTTATAATGGATATAAAGATTATAACTGTTATATTTTTCTGCTTGAAACTTCAATAAATATATGATATATTATAGGTTATGGATAATTATTTCCTTCCTTTGCTTCTGGAAAAGTTTATTCAACACCTAAAAAGCCAAGGAAAATCTCAATTTACACTAATCGCCTATAAAAAAGATCTTGAGCAATTTATAGGTTTCTTAACCAGTCGTGAAAAAAATGATATACGCGAAGTTAAAAGAGAAGACATTGATGGCTTTATTAACAAACTTATTTCCGATAACTATACTAAAAAATCTGCCTCCCGAAAACTAAATTCAATAAGAACTTTTTTCAGATATCTTAAAAACGAAGGAGTAATCGAACAAAACCCCTCACTTGATATCTCTCACCCCAAATATACTCAAACCCCTCCACGAATCTTAAGCAAACTTGAATACCGAGCCTTACGGGATGTCGCCAAAGAAGACACCAGAACTTATGCTTTAATTGAGGTTCTTCTTCAAACAGGTATTAAAATAGGTGAACTGGCCGGACTTCGGATTGATGATATTAAAGATACTAATTTACATATAAAAGCTTACGGCAAAAACAAAGAACGTGATGTTCCTTTGAATAAAGCTGCTAAAAAATCTTTAGAAGATTATTTAAAAGCAAGAAATAATGTTGCCGAAGATCACATTTTTGTTACCCGCACCGGACGGCCTTTGTTAATAAGAAACATTAGACAAATTATTGACCGCTGTTTTAATGAGGTAGGGATAGAAAATGCAACTGTTAATGATCTAAGAAATACTTTTATTGCTCATCAGCTGATGAGCGGCACATCTTTAGAATATATTGCCAAAGTTGTCGGCCATAAACGATTGTCATCAACCGAAAGATTCCTTGACCTTGTTAAAGAAGAAGCCGAAAAAAAAGAAAAACTCGGCGAACTCTAAACACATGTTATTCATCTTCTTCAGGGCTAATCAAGTTAAATACCGAAACTAAAGTCTTCCAGTCTAACGATTCAGATTCAATCTCCCTAACCATTTTTAAAAGTTGTACAAACTTATCTCTGTTTACATTCAGTTTGTCGGCTACTTCTTCTTGAGAAATATTACCGCTTATAGAGTATATCCAATAATAAAAAAATGCTTCTTTTTTTTCTAAAGTTAAATAATGCTTGTTAATTACGTCTATTGCTTGCTTAACTAATGATGAATATCCCTCTAATGTTTTAGGTAAGTTAAAAGTAAAATTGGTTAAAGGATTGGTTAAAACGTCGTGAATAAATTGTTTTTCTGCTATAAAATTTGTTGTAAACCATTCGTCATCAACCTCCTGCCCAAATCTATTCAATGTTACATTTGTTTTAGTTCCGTCTGTAAATGCTTTCAAAAATGCTTCTATTTTTATCTTATTGGTAAAGTCATCGGGTAATTCTCGATGATTTTGAGTATAAATTTGTTGTAACTCTTCCCAAAAAAATAAATCATTTCCGATTATTCCTGATTCTAGAAGTTCTTTTGCAAATAAACAGGCTTGTTTTTGTTGAGGAGTTTGAGCATCAACACTTTTCCCATGTTTTACTAAAGCGGCTTTACGTTTCATCTCTGAAATTTCTTCATCGGTTAAAGAAGCTGAAGGAAGGTGCCTTAAAGCTGCCCTAATTTTACTTTTGCTAAGATCTGTATAAATGGCCACCATATCTCCCCTTGAAGCACCTCGAGCAACTAAAGGAGCAAGTTTCTTTTGCGTAGTAGCTCTTTTTTTATTCTCTTCGACCATTTTTTCAACTTTTCTTTTTCTTTGCTCTTCATATTCTGGATCATGCCAAAACCGATCACTTCTAACTTTATTAGCGGCTGTAACTCTTTTCCTATAATCTTCATTATCCCACGCTTCTCTTGCAGCTTCAGTCGATACTTCTCTAAGGTGAGGATTTTCTGCATAAGCTCTCTTTACACCAATTGAGGTTAATTTACGAGCCTCGGGAGTTCTAGGATGATTTTTATAATACTTTTTTAAGGCTGTTGAAATATTTGCATTTCTGGAAGAAAATTGTCCTTGCTCTATTGATTTTACCATATCTCAAAGCTCTATTTTAAAGAATTAAATCTTTATAATCAAGGTTGAGTTTTTCCTCTGCTAAAGATATACTTTACCTGTTACAAGCAATAATATGAAACTTAAAATCTATACCGACGGAGGGTCGTTAAATAATCCTGGGGAAGCGGCTATAGCTTACGTTATCTATCTCAATGATGAATGTGTTTTAAAATTCTCTAAAAGGATTGGAGTCGCCACTAATAATTTTGCCGAATACACGGCCTTAATTGAAGCTTTAACAGCAGCTAAAGATTTTATTAAAAAATATCCAATCAAATCAATCAATGTTTTTTCCGACTCTCAACTCATGGTAAGCCAGCTATGCGGCCTTTACAAGATTAAAAACTCATCAATAAGAGATCTTATTATGAATATAAGAGTACTTGAAGGAGAGATAAATTTACCAATAGTCTACGCTCACATTCTAAGAGAAAAAAACCAAATAGCAGATTCACTAGTTAAACTAGCTTTTAAATCCAAATATCAAATTTCAAATGACAAATGAAATCCAAAGTTTAAAATCTAAATTTAAAAATTTTTTTCACTCGTTATTTGGATTTGGGATTTAATTTGACATTTGTTATTTTGATTTTGACATTTGAGTTTATTCCTCTTGTATTCTTACTGGCATGACAATGTGAATAAATGAAGGATTCCCATCTATTTTGAAAACCACTGGAGCATCCGATCTTAAAACCTCAATTTGAAGCAGTTTAGTATCAATGTTATTTAATAAATCCAAAAGGAACTTGTAGTTAAAAGCCACTTTCTGCTCTTCACCTTTAATTTGTCCTTCCTGAAAGGTATTGTTATTCTCACTGTTTTCCTTCTTTGGTCTCATAAATACACCTTCTTTCTTAAACTCGCAAACTACAATATTGGAGAAGTCGCGAGCAAAAATTGAGATTAACTTAATGTTTTTCAAAAACTCATCTTTTTCCAAAATTATTTTCGTTTTGCGGTCTGCCGGAATCACTCTTTCATAAGGGGGAAATTCACCTTCAATAAGACGCGAGTAAAACCTCGTGTCTCCAACCCTGAAGAAAATTATCTTTTCTTCCGGAGAGTAAGAAAAAAATACTTCTTTTTCATCTTTAACAAAATGTAGGAGCTCCGAAAGAAAATCACCGGGAATAATCATTGAAGGAATGTCTATCTGCTTTTTAGTTTTAATCAAAGACAATCTAAAACCGTCAGTGGCTACCATAATTAAATCATCTTCTGAAACTACAAAATTAACTCCGGTTAATGATGGTCTAGTTTCATCTGGTGAAGCAGCAAATAAAATAAGGGGTAAATTTTTTTTAAAAAAGTTGACATCTAGTGTTTGCTCTTTTCCTTTTATCTCAGGAGGTAAAGGAAACTCCGTGGAAACAATTAAAGGAAAACTTCCTTTTGTTTTATTTTGACTGATAGTTACTTGATTTTCTTTAATGTCAACCTCTATTTTGCCAGGATCCAAAAACTGTAAAAACTCAGTTGTTTTTTTTGGCTCAATGATAATTCGAAAGTTCTCTTCTAAGGGAACAGTTAAAGTTGTATGAATGTAGGAAGTTAAGTTCGTTGAGTAAAAATGAAGCTTGTTTTTTTCTCCTTTAATTAAGATTCCCTGCAAAGCTGTTAAAGAAGTTAATCTTGACGATGTAAATCTTGAGGCAAGACTTAGTTTTTCCAGTAAAAGATCTTTCGCTACGTTTATTTTCATATTTAAAATAGTAGTAGTAGACAGTGGGTATAAGTGTATAAAATCAAAAATGGATTTTCAAGATATAACAAAATTGAAAAAAAACAATGTTTACGGTTAGTGGATATCATGTTGATGAAGTAAGAGTTTGGGTTATACGGTCAACCTCTTGCTTAAAAACAGGGTTTTTAATCATCAGAGCGGTGATTTTTTCAACTCCATGCATAATAGTTGTATGATCCTTTCTTTTTAAAATATCAGCAACATTATCAAACTTCATCTTAAGTTCAATACGCAAAAGATACATAATTATTTGCCGAGTTAAAACTATTTCTTCTTGTCGGCTTGAGCTTTTTATGTGAGTCTGTCTAATATTATAAAAAGAACAGACAATCCTAATGACGTCGTTGTGAGATACTTTTTTAAGAACATTTCTTGTTCTTTCCTGTAGGTACATCTCGACAGCTTCAAGATCTATTTTTTCTTTGATTCCTAAAATTTTAGTATATACTGAAAGCAAAGCTCCCTCAAGAGCACGGCTGTCTTCAATTTCTTGAGCAATGATCTTGGCCGCTTCCATATCAATCTCAATGTTTTTTTCTTTAGCTTTAATAAGCAGGATGGCTGTCCTTAATTCAAAATCTGGAGGTTGAAGATCAACTATTAAACCACCGGAAAAACGTGATCTTAGGCGATCCTCGAGGTTTTTAATCTCACGAGGCGGCTTATCTGAGGTTAGGATTATTTGCCCTCCTGCTGAGGCAACTGTATTGAACGTATGGAAAAATTCTTCCTGGACAGTTTGTTTCCCGGCAATAAACTGAATATCATCAACAATAATCATTTTTAAACTTCTATATTTTTTTCTAAACTTCGGTTGTGACCTTTCCCTTATTGACTCAATAAGCTCATTAGTAAATTGATCTCCTGGACAAAAAAATATTTTTTTGCTTTGATCTTTTTCCAATACGGTTCTTCCCACAGCTTGAGCCAAATGAGTTTTACCAACACCGACGCCTCCATATAAAAACAAAGGATTGTAAGCTGTTCCTAAGTTGCGGCTCACAGCCTGAGCAGCAGCATAAGCAACCTGGTTGGTTGATGAGACAGCAAAGTTATCAAAGCGGTATTTAGCATGAAGCCCTGATTTTAAATAAATATCTTCCATTGACGGTTCAAAACGCAGTAAAGGCGGCTCTTTTTTTCTTTTTTTTTCTTCCAAGATAAACTCGATGGAGGTTTTTTTATTAAGGTAGGATAAAAGAAGATGTTCTATTATTGAAATTTTTTTTTCAAGATAAATTTTTACACCTTGGTTCTCACAACGGGCAATAATTTTGCTGTCGCTTATCTTAAGAGGCTTAAGTTCTTTTAAGATGGAGTGAATAATGGGATTCTTTTGGTCAGTTTTTTCTACATGCTGTACAAATTCATTCCAAAAAGATTGTAACATAAGGCTAATTTAACAATGTGGATAACTTATCCACAAATAATAAACATTTACACAACAAAAAGCAAGAGGATATTTCTATAATTTTCATATGGGATTGTTAAAAGATTTATTATTTCCTAAATTCTGTGTTATCTGCAGTTTATTAGGCAGTTATATCTGTCTTTCCTGTCAAAAAAAATTAATAAGAAGCAGTAATTGCTGTGTTTATTGCAATAAACTGAGTTTTTTTGGCTTAACTCATTATTCTTGTCAAAGACAATTAGGGATAGATGGATTAATTAGTGTATATACATATAATCAGCCGATTAAAAAGATCATTAAAAGTATTAAATATCGTTTATCAACAGATGTTTTAAAAGAATTATTTCAAGTAATCCCTACAGATTTTTTATATAGTCTTTCAAATTTTAAAAAATTTTCTCAAGAGTATTTTTTACAGGCAGTTCCCCTACATCCTCAAAGACAAAAGAAAAGAGGGTTTAATCAATCAAATATAATTAGAGACTTTTTCAATTTGTATATCTCTAATATAACGATATTAGAAATTCTTGAACGGACTAAAAATACACCTGCCCAGGCACAGATTAAAGAAAAAAGCAAAAAATATTTTAATGTTAAGGGTTCATTCAAAATAACAAGTTCCAAAGAGATAATAAATAAAGATATTATTCTCATTGATGATATAGTGACAACAGGCAGTACAATAAAAGAAGCCTGTAGAATCTTAAAAAAAGACGGAGCAAGAAAAGTATTCGCGATGGCTTTAGCTAGGGGCTAATCAGGAAAATAGCACTTGAATTGTTTATCCCATAATGTTACAATACGTTTCGTATGGATAATTTTAATAAAGTTATCTCTTTTGTTTTAGGACTAGTTGTTGTGATTGTGATTTTGGTTATTTTAGCAGGAAGATTTAACTTGAAAGGAAAATTTTTACCTTTATCCGAGGATACAAAAAAAACCAATATTTCCTTAACTCCTTCTCCTAAATTAGTTGCTCAAAAAGGCACAACTCAAAACAGCGGCAAAAAAGAAGATCCCTTTTTCCGCTCTTATAAAGGAGATGACGTTGCTGTTACATCTATTCCAAACACAGGTATTTCTTCTCTTTTCTTACCATTAGCCGCTTCAGCTTTTGGAGCAGGTATTTATCTTCGCCGTAAGAAATAATCCGCCAGCTGGCGGACTCATTGGCTAAATCCTGGGATCTTTAAGACATTTGAGGCGATCATATTAACAATGAAGACAGCTGAGAAAGCAAAGATTACTCCAATAATCGCTCCATAAATAACTCTTTTGCCCTGATTTAATTTTTCCGGATCAGACTGCGATGTTAATACTAAAAAGGATCCATAAAGAAGATAAAGGAAAGCAATCCCTCCGGCTATAGAAAAAACAATATTAAGAAGTTTTTGAGTGACACTGCCTGCCGCTAAAGGATTGGTAAAACTATCAAGAGATGTGTTTATGCAGCCAATCATGGTGTAATAATTACCCGGTTCAGATTGTGGAGGGTTGCCTGTTACCGGATCTATTTTTAAAGTTTCTTTTGAGGATGCGTCGCTGTTGGCTGTTGGATAAAGACATTGTTTGCATGATAGCCAGTTGCCGGGGGTTGGACTAAGTTGGCAGTAACCGCATTGATCGCAGGTAGCATAGCGGTCTTGAGCTGATATTTTTCCAGCCGATATAACCGTTATAAAGATTATAAAAATTATAATAATTATATTTCTCATATATTCAGTATAGCAAACGCCATTTTGCTATAGTACCTAACGTAGCCCCGACTTTAAGTCGCGAGCGAAGTGGTATATAATTTTAAAATGAGATTTAGCTTCATTTTATTCACTCTTTCTATTTTAGTTTTAACAATTCTTTTCAAGGTAAACGCTGATGAATATGATGATATTACCAAACAACTTAATGATTTAAAACATTCTCTTGAGTCATCTCAGAAGGCAACTGCAACTAACGAAAAGGAATTGGTTAAACTTAATACTCAATTTAATGATATTAAAAATAAAGTAGCTTATTTAGAAGGTGAGATTGTCAAAAAAGAAAGGGAAGTAAAAGAAGGGGAGAAAGCTTTAGTGTATCAAAAAAAACTTCTTGATCAGCGGGCTATTTCTTACTACAAAAACTTAAACAAAAGTTCAATGGGAGTAATGGAGATATTAGTATCAGAAGATCTTACTCAAGCTTTGCAGAACTTTTTTTACCAAAAAACCCTGCAGGACGAGGATAGACGGACTATAACTAAAATTGTTCTTTATATTAAAAACCTGGAGGGGAAAAAAACCAGTCTTGAAATAGAAACCAATCGTCTAACTATTATCAAACAGGAAGTTGATAAACAGTCAAAATTTTTATCAGGAGAAGTATCAAAATCAAAAACCTATGAGAGTAAGTTACAGCAACAAATTGCTCAGCTAAGCGCCAGACAAAAAGAGATTTTAGCTCAAAAATTATCCAGTTTAGGTATCCCACAAAGCGCTTATACCACCAAAGGAGGGTGTGTTGATGACCGTGAGGTTGATCCTGGGTTTAGTCCACGAATAGCCTTTTTTACATTCGGTGTTCCCAACAGAGTGGGGTTAAATCAATATGGGGCTAAAGGAAGAGCTGAGGCTGGACAGAATGCAGAACAAATTTTAAAATCTTATTACAATGCCGAATACACTGCCGGATACAGCACTGGAGGAAACATTCATGTGGTTGGGACAAACGAATATGGGCAATCTTTTGATGATAACTGGAATATTGAGGAATATTTAAAACATTTATATGAAATGCCTACGAACTGGGCAAGCGAGGCGTTAAAAGCTCAGGCAATCGCGGCGCGGTCATATGCTTTAGCATATACTAATAACGGCCAAAATTCGATCTGTCCTAGTCAACAATGTCAGGTAGTTAAAAGGGAAGAGAATAGTGATTCATGGAAGAATGCCGTAAATGATACAGCTGGGATTGTAATGACAAATGGAGGACAGCCAATAAAAGCCTGGTTTTCCTCAACTCATGGAGGGTATGTTTTTAGCTCGGGAGACATTGGTTGGAGTGGAACGGCTTGGACGAAAAACGCAAGAGATACTACAGGAGATGTTAGTAATTTTTCTGATCTTTTGTCCAACGCTTTTGATAAAGCTTCTCCTTGGTTTTACTGTGATTGGGGATCAAGAGCAGAATATAACAAAACCGCCTGGCTTAAGTCTGATGAAGTAGCAGATATTGTTAATGTTTTGCTCTTGGCCAAAATGGATTCATCCACCCAAAATCATCTGTCTCAAATTGATAAGCCAAACCCTGATGGGACAGATACTTGGGATAAAGATAGAGTTAAATCAGAGTTAAGATCTAGAGGAAAAACACCGTTTAATTCGATAAGCGATATAAGCATTGATTGGGATCGAGGGACAGGGAAGACAACCTCAGTTAATCTCTCAGGAGACGGGGGTTCGGTAAATTTCAGTGGAAGCGAGTTTAAAAATTTTTTCAATTTAAGAGCGCCGGCTTCTATTCAAATTGTTGGCCCTTTGTTTAATGTTGAAAAAAAATGATTTTTGGTTTTGTTAAAACTCCATTGAACAATAAGAGTTGAAACTAATACCACAATAAAAAAGCTTATCCAATCAAACTTAAGGGTTTTAATAAGAACGGTAAGGGCATAAATTACTAAGTAATGAATGAAATAAATGGTATAAGAATTTTTGCTTAAAAATATAAAAAGATTTCTTACTGGGAAAAAATTTAAGAAATGGGTTTTAAAGATAAGATAGAATAAAGGAATAGAAAAAACTCCGTAGGACAAATGATACAAATTAGGAGGGTATTTATTGTTATACATAACTAAGGAGTGATTAGTCATTATCTGAAATTGACGGGTTAACAAAAATACCAGCAATGCAATAATAATGGTTGCCGGCAAGAACCATTTAGTATTTTTATATCTGACAAAATAAATACCAAAAACAATAATTAAAGACCAAGGCAACCACATGGTTAATTGATAGGGGAAAGGTAAAGAACCTGACATAAAAAAAAGAGAACTACTTAAACTAAGAAAAAGAAAAACATAAAAAACTATCTTTAATTTTTCTTCGAGGTAATATAAAAGAGGCATAATTAGAGTAAAGAATAAAAAAAGCACGATAAGCCAGTTAATAGCCATACCATCTAAAAAAATAAAATTCCCTAATAAAAATTTTTGAGTTATTCTTTGCGGTTCTCCCAGAAATACCAGAAAAATAAAAATAACTGAGAATAAATAATAAGGGATAAGAAGACGGTTTAATCTTTTTTTAAGATAATTCCATAGATTTTTGAAATCAAAAGCAAAAGGACGCTGAAAAAAAATATAAGTTGAACAGAAAATAAAAACAGGTACAGCAAACTGGCTATAGTCCCATAGAAGATAAGCAATTTTATTGGAAAGATGATAGGCGTTGGTATGAATAAGAATCATAACCAGCATAGAGAGACCCCTTAAAAAATCAATCTCCAAATATCGCGGTTTAGTCATAAAGAAGTATTATACAGAGTTTGCAATTGACCGCAAACTTCTTTATACTTTTTATCTATGGCAGTATTTTTTTTGAGCTTTTTTTTTGTGGTCGCTGTCCGTTACTTTCTTAATAAAACCGAGTCATCCCGTCAGTAAAAAGGAATAAGCGGTAATAATGTTTTAATCGGACTAAGTTTTACAGTAGGTGATATTATAATGGTGGGAGTGGGTGTTTTTATGATACTGCAGGAAGTTTGAGGTTGAGTGCCTTCAATAAAATACTCAACAACAGCTATTGTTTGCTTTGATCCTGGTAAAATGCAAGCAGTTTGAGTGACGATTCCTAATGGAGGAGTAAACTGTTCAGGGGTGGTAGTTTGGAGAAACCGTTCCATTAGTGAGCGCCAGATTGGAGCTGCACCCAAAGAGCCAGCTACCTGATCCATTGATACTCCATCATTATTTCCAACCCAAACACCAATTGCTAAACTTGGCGTATATCCCAATGTCCACGCGTCCCGGTAATCTTCAGTTGTGCCGGTTTTGACTGCGGCCTGACGGGATAGATTTAAAGTATTAAAAAAAACTTCAGCGCGGGTATTATTGTCGGATAATATTGATGAAATTAAAAAAGCTGCTTCCGGTTTTAATACTGGATCCATCTCGGGTTCATGATTGTAAACGACGTTTCCCATTTTATCTTCAATCTGAATAATAGTTGTGGGGCTGTTTTTATAGCCAGAATTTGCAAACGTGGCGTAAGCTCCGGTTAATTCAACCAGTTTTACTTCAGCGGCTCCCAATCCTAAAGAAAGGCCATAATTTGAAGAGTCGTGAATAGTGGTTATTCCCAGACGCTTGGCCATTTCTACAGCCTTATCTATCCCGAGACGGTTTAAAACTTCAATTGACGGTACATTCAGAGAGTTGGCTAAAGCCCGTCTGGCTGTCACATTACCTCTGAATTTGCGGTCATAATTTACAGGACGATAATTTAAACCGTAGCTTACTGGTTGATCATTAAGGATCGTGGCCGGAGTAATAATTCCCTCTTCAAGAGCTGCAGAATAGTAGATCGGTTTAAAAGAAGAACCCGGTTGACGTAGTCTTTCGGTTACGTTCACTTTCCCAAACTTTTCATCAAACCAATCCTTACTGCCAACTAATGCTCTTATCTCTCCGTTTTTTGGATCTATAACAACAGCGGCGCCATTATGAGCATTGTTAACAGCCAGTTTAGAGACTTGATCTTTCACAACTTGTTCAGCATACAATTGCCACTCGCTCTCAAGAGTTGTTTTTACTTTAAATCCTGAACGGATAATTTTTTCTTCACCAAATCTTCTTATTAATTCGTCTTTAACCATTAAAGCAAAATGAGGAGCAAAAGAGTTTATGGCATCACGGTTTTCAGAAAATTGAAGTATTTCTTCTTCGGCTTGTTTCAGTTGTTCTTGATTAATGTTTTTATCTTCATACATACTTTCAAGAACTATTTTTTGTCTTTTTTTTATTTCCTCAAAAGAATTATTAAAAGGAGATAATTTTGATGGGGCGGGCAATAAGCTCGCTAAAACTGCCGATTCGGCTATATTTAAATCTTTAGCTTCTTTTTCAAAATAAACATGAGCCGCCTCCTCAATGCCAAAAGCGCCACTACCAAAATAAACCGAGTTTAAGTACATCTCAAGAACTTCAGCTTTGTTATAACGGCGTTCAATTTCATAGGCTAAGACTACTTCCTGATATTTCCTGACAAAACTTTTCTGAGGGGTAAGCAGGGAGTTTTTTACAAGCTGTTGAGTTAGGGTTGATCCTCCACTTGATAAACTGTTGCTTTTAATATTGGCAATAATTGAACGGATAATACCTCTTATTGAAAAACCAGGGTGGTTGTAAAAATCTTTATCTTCAACCGCAATAACAGCTTGTTGAGTATGAAGAGGTATTTTATAAAGAGGAATAAATACTTTATATTTACCTTGATAAAAAGTGAAAAAAGGCTGATTATTGCGGTCAAAAAGAATAAATCCGGTATCTTTATAGTTCATTACGCTTTCCTTGCTTTCCAAATCTTTGGCAAAATAAAGATAAGTGCTAACGGCAACTAGAGCCAGAACCATAACCGCGGCAACAAAAATGACAAAAAGCGGTCTGACGATGCCGATAAAAATATGGTGAAAGTTAAGCTTCATTTTAAATAGCTTATAGGAATAATATTTAGACACGGTAATAATTAAAAGAGAGAAGTGTAAGAGATTACTCTTAATTTTTTCTTAGGACGAAATCAAAGATTTTTTGGAGCAGGGATTTTTTAGGAGTAACTGAAGTTTGCTGATTCTGAGATTCTTGCCGAGGAGAGGCGGGAGAAGAAGTGATTTTTAGTTCCTGTGTTTGAATTTTTTCTACTTTTTTATTATCTTTAACTACTTCTGATGGTTGAGTACCATAAGAAACAAAATCACCGCCAAATCCGGCAACCGCCATATAATAACCTTTAACAGTTGTTAAAGCGGCTACCGTTTTATTTTTTTTGTCAACAACGCTTGTTGGTAGGATTTTCCAGTTTTTACCATTATCCTCAGAATAAGCAAGCTTCAAAGAATTTTCAGGGAGTTTTCCCAACTGGGTTAAGTTGTATTTAATGGCGACAATTGAAGTTTTTAGAGGTTTAATGATTTTAGCATCATTAAAGAAAGACCTAAACCATAAATCATAGACATCAGATACTTGCCAGTAAGAACCTACATGATAAGGATGTTTTTTGTAATAGATAGTGTTTGAAAGGTAGCTATCCCAAGGTAGTGTCCCGCTGTCAACAATAGCAATTACATCACTGCTTTGTAAAACTCCACCGGCCGCGGCTTTAAGATGAGGAGTTCTAACACCAGCAGTACCGATTGATGAAGAAGTTGAGGTAGTTGTTGTCGTTGTTGTTGTGCTGGTTGTAGAACTACTTGTTTTCCCGGCAGAAAAAGGAGCAAAATCTGTAAAGTGATTAGTAGTAATGGTAATAGTATTATTATCAGTATCGACAGAGACATTGTCTGATGATTTCCATGAATTTGTCGTAGTATCCCAGTAGCCGGCAAGCAAATCATTTTCAGTTATCCCCAAAGCGGTTAAGGTGGCTTCGGTGTAAGGCATAACTATGGTTACATTAGAATTAAAGTTAGAGGTAATTTCTGAGCCATTGCTATCTAAAGCTGTAATATCATAACCAATATTTATTGGTGTAGCTAAACTCTGATTGGGTAGTTGGGCTTTTCCAGTAACAGTGACTGTGACTGTTCCGGAACTGGCCAAGGCGCCTGCAGGTATATTAATTGTGGTTCCATCAGATAAAGTAATTGTTTTTTGGTTTGAAGCAGTGTATGTTACAGTTGTTGATTCAGGCATTGCGCCTGAGGTAGACAGACTTAAATTAAGAGTGTTACTTCCGCTTGTTGGAGTGACTACACTTTCGGCACTTCTGACAAACGAGGTTTTGGAGACATCATACATAGCTTTAATGTGCCAGTTGGTTCCGGTTGACACCGATAAGGAATAATTCCCGTTTGAATCAGCAGTTGTACCAGAATATCCACCGGTCTCACTCCAACCGCTAATAAAAGCTGATCTTGGAGTTGAGTCCTGAGTGACAGTACCAGTTATAGTGGCGTCAGCATTACCAAACTGCAGGTTTACAGTTGATGTGCCGCCGCTTGTTGGCGTCACCGAAACGCGGCTTGGGTTTATATAAGAATAGGATGGGGGGACATAAGCTTCAACATAATAGGTATTTCCTGATGGAACTTTGATAGAATATGTGCCGTCAGAACTGGTCATCGCTCCTTGACTAAACATTGACCCACGGGAAAAAGAACCAGCTGTATCATTGGATCGAGTATCAACCATTACCCATACGCCTGCAAAACCAGTTCCGTCAGGATCTTTAACAGTACCCGAAATAGTGGCATCGTTTTGTTTGACAATAACATTTTTGGTAGCAGTTTGACTTCCTGAAATAGTAATCTTATTATTTGAAGGAGGCTGCCTTAAGTACGAATTATTTTCTCCATCAGTAAGAGATGGGTCAATCCAGTAGCCCATATACCAATCACCAGGACATACCTGCATTGAGTAAGATCCGTCAGTTGTGCTTACCGTGGCCATCGCATAATTCATGGCTCCGGAATTCGCAAAAACTTCGGCTCGGACGCCGGTAATAGTAGATCCTGTATCTGAATCCTTTTTAAGATACCCGTTTATAGTTCCTGTAGCTTGAGTTAAGGCAACGTTAGCAGAGATTGTGCTATTGGCAGTGGCGGTAACACTTGTTGCTGAACCAGTACAGTAACCGGCTCCTGATGGTAAGCTAACACCGATATTATAAGTACCTGCCGGCACTTTCAGCGTAAAAGTACCATTTTTGACTGGAGCACCCATAGCTGAGTAGGTCATTGGTCCAGGTCCAGAAGAACTTTCTCCTGTTTCAACATAGACATAGCCCATCTCAAGGCTAGTTAAAGTACTTCCGCTTGAGTTCACAACGCGGCCA
Organism: Candidatus Roizmanbacteria bacterium; assembly: GCA_016432445.1. Lineage (GTDB taxonomy): Bacteria > Patescibacteriota > Microgenomatia > UBA1406 > GWC2-37-13. Next base: position 100,731 of record CP066689.1, read on the forward strand.
TCAATAGTGGCATTAGCTATTTGTAGGGTAATGTTATTACTACTGCTGGTTGCGCCATCAGCGACTGTAACTTGCAGTGGAGCTTGATTATTAATATAAGTTGTGCCGCTATAACTGCCAGACATCCCCGGATCCTGAGAAACAGAGACCATCCAAGTGCCAGCAGAAACCAGGATTGAGTAATTTCCGCTAGAGTCTGTCTCTGCATTACCCCATCCGCCGCCATTCTGTTTCCAGGTGTTAACATTTTTATTTGCCACCGCAGCACCGTTTGAGTCAAGTACTCGTCCGCTGATAGTTGAATTTTTAGAAATAAGTCTTATATTTCCTGCAGCATAGCCATCGCAAGTGCCGTCGCTATTGGCATCTTTGACTGTGAATTTGGTTTCAGCTGGTGAACCATAATTGCCTTGCCAGCTGCTTACGGTTAAGCTATAAGATCCTTCAGGTACCTTTAGATTAAATGCACCATTTGAGTCAACATTGGCCCCATTTCCGCCACCGTTATAAGACCAGACACTGACATAAACTGAAGATTGAGGATTAGAGAGAGCACTGCCATCTGGAGCTTTGACTGTACCGGTAATAGCACAGTTGGCTGTTTGAGCAGTAAAATTAACAGTTGTTGATGTCCCAGGGCTGTCATTATTGGCAAACTTAACTCGTGTGGATGTCTTGTTGTACGTCCAATCAACATTCTCAGGACTGCTACCATAATTAGCTCTTGGAGTGACCATCCAGGTTCCAGCCCCAACTTTTAAAGTATACTGACCGCTAGCATTGGTAGTGGCTTGCACCCAGCCATTGCCCATTTCTTTATAAGCTTCTACATATGCGCCAGAGATTGGGTTACCATTGGATTTAGTTAGTGTACCGGTTATAGTATTATTGGCAGCTGTGAACGCGATTACTGCCTTACTTGAACCATCAAAATTAGTAGCCCCTACACCTCCTGATCCATCACGATAATAAGTTTGATCGTTATTTGTAAAAGTTATTGCAATAGAATCAGGAGCTACTAAACCGTCTGGATTATTCCACGGAGTTCTCATCTCTAAAACATAAGCAGCAGCAGTGCTTCCCACTGTAATGTTGCTTAAAGAAAAAGTACCATCACTGGCTGATGTTGTCCACGCAGTAGCCCACGAAGAAGACCAAACATTTTGACGAAGCATTATCTCAGCACCTGATACAGCAGAAGAGCCTAAGCCGACCGGTTTTACAACCTTTCCTTGGATAGTAGCCGCATTAATTTTAGAGAATAAAGGAGAGATAAATAAAAAGGCAAGAAACAACAGTAATACAATGCCTAAGAATTTTTTAGACATTTAAATAAATTTATCAAAATTTGATATTAAACTCAGGATAAATAAATTTAATTTACTTGTCAAGGGATGAATATGGAGATTGTAGTTTAAGAGTAAATGAATCAATTTTTTCTTTTATTTGTTTAAATATTTCCTCGGTGGCTTTTATTCTTTCCTCATCATCTTCAGGTGATCCGACATTTTCTTTGAATCCCATATCTTCAACATCCGGGATATCCCAAATTTCGTAATTTTTTGATTTAAAACCGAGATGTTTTACGCAGTATCGATGATAATCTTTCTTCATAAAAATAACTAAATCAGAGCTTTCTAAGGATTCTTTGGTTGTTTGTTTCCAAATGTCAGTTTCATAAGGAATAAGTAAGTAACGTTGAATAATCCTTTGGGCGTACCAGGAAATTGGCCCATTTGCACCAAGGGCAGCATTAATGCCACTTGATCCGGTTATAATATTAGATAATTTTTTTGAATTTAAATAAGCTTCAGCTAATCGGCTGCGAAAAGAATTTCCACTACATATAAAATGAATAATCATAAGATTTATTTTTTTAAGTAAAAGTTTTTCTTATTTTTAGGAAATTTTTCTATAGCATATCTTAGCATGGTGCGGGGCATTTTTTTGCAGTATTTATTTAAAAATTTTTCTTCCTCAGTTTGATTTTTTTTGCCAATTTCCCTTAACATCCAGCCGACAGCTTTATGAATCAGATCGTGTTTATCATTAAGTAAGATTTCTGAAATTTTTAGAGTATCTTCAAATTGATTATTTTTTATAAATTGAAAGGTTGAGATTATGGCAATTCTTTTTTTCCATAAATTATCCGACTGAGCCAGTTTATAAAGAAGCGATTTATCTTTATCCATTAAATAATTCCCAATAATGTTGGCGGCCGATAAATCTACTAAGTCCCAGTTATTGATGTTTTTAGTATTTTTAATATAAAAATCAAAAATCTCTTTTCGTCCATAGGACGATCGGCCTTTGGCCGATTTTCCTTTTTCCAGAGTTTTTTTAAATTTTTCAACAAGTATAGCTAAAGCGCTAAATCGGTATTCATGAATTTTGCTGGAAAGCATTTCTTGTAAATCATCTAAAGTTAAATCAAAATACTTTTTAACAATTTCCCGCTGTTGAGGGACAGTTAAACCTAAAAAAATATCACCTTCGCCATATTCTCCTTTTTCGGTTTTAAAAAAGCCGGATAAAAGTTTAGCTTTGACAGGATTTTTTATTTTTTGAAGATCGGCTTTTAGATTATTTAGCATAATAGTATTATATTGTGTATTATAAAATACACAAATTCTTATGCAAAACTTCACAACTCCGATGATGAAGCAGTATGTAAAGATTAAAAAAAATTATCAAGATTGCTTGCTTTTTTTCCGCATGGGTGATTTTTACGAACTTTTTATGGAGGATGCTCACATTGGAGCCAAAGTTTTAAATATAACCTTAACAAGCCGGCCTAAAGGGAGAGACGGCAGGATACCTATGGCGGGAGTTCCTTATCACGCAGGTGATTCATATCTGGCTAAACTGGTAAAAGCCGGTTACAAAGTAGCTATTTGTGAACAGATGAGTTTGCCAAATAAATATGGGATCGTTGATCGGGAAGTGATCCGTATTGTAACTCCAGGCACAATCCTTGATGAAAATGCATTGAATAAAAAAGAAAACAATTATATTACAGCAATTACAGTTGAAGGCAAACGTTTAGGACTGGCGATTGCTGATGTTTCAACCGGTTTTTTTTCATCCACCGAGATAGAGTTTGTAAATTTATCTGAGGTTATTAAAGATGAGCTTTCGCGGGTTAACCCTTCCGAGTGCATTCTTCCTGAAAATCTTTATAACAATCCTGTTTTTTTGAGGCTTTTTAAAATAAACAAAGAGCCAAATATCTACTGTTTTAAAGAATGGGAAGAATATGCAAAAAGAGCTAAGGATTTTTTAAAAAAGCATTTTGGCTTAAAAACTCTTTTAAGTTTTGCCATTGAGGATAAACCTTTAGCTCTTCAAACTTCAGCTGCGCTTTTAGCTTATCTTAAACAAACGCAAAAAGCGACGGTTTCGCACATTAAAAAAATAATCACTTATGAAAGAGATGAGCATCTGGTGATTGATCGGTCAACCATGATTAATTTGGAACTTTTTTCAACAATCAGAGAACATGATGTCCGCGGGTCTTTGCTTTCGGTTTTAGATCAAACGCAAACGGCCATGGGTGGACGAATGCTTAAGCAATGGTTGTGTAAACCACTGACAAAAAAGGAAAAAATTATAGAAAGGTATGAGGCCGTGGAGAAACTTTTAAAATTACCGGAAGAAAGAACAAAAATAAATGATTATTTAAAACAGATTATTGATATTGAAAGAATTCTTTCCCGGATGTCTGTCAATTTGGGTAACGCCCGTGATCTTATTAATCTTAAACATGCTCTTCGGATAATTCTTTTACTAAAAAAAGATATTCAAAAAATAAAATCTTCTCTTATTAAAAAAATCTCTCAAAAAATTTCCGATGATTTAAATCAAACGATTACTGAAATTGAAAAATATATTGCCGATGAACCGCCGATTGATTTAAGAAGTGGAGGGCTACTCAAATCGGGAGTAAACAGTGAACTGGACAATTTAAGGAAAAAAGTAGAGTCAAGCAAAGAATGGATTTTGGAGCTTGAACTTAAAGAGCGCGAAAGGACGGGGATTTCTTCACTTAAAGTACGGTTTAACAAGGTGTTTGGTTTTTTTATTGAGATAAGCCGGGCGAATCTGCATTTGGTACCTAAAGATTACTTAAGAAAACAGACCTTAGTTAATGGCGAAAGATTTATTACTCCGGATCTGAAAAAACATGAAGAAATCATTTTAACGGCGGAGGAAAAAATAAATGATCTAGAGTACAAAATTTTTCTGGAAGTTTTAGAGCGAATATTAAAGCACACAACTATTATTCAGGAGGCGGCTCAGAGTTTGGCCTCTTTAGATTGTCTTTTGAATTTTTCCTATCTGACTCAAAAAGAAGGATATGTTAAACCTAAGATTGTGGAGTCAGGCGAGATTATTATTAAAGGCGGTCGTCATCCGGTGGTTGAAAAATTGCTTGAGGATTCTCAGTTTGTTCCCAACGATCTTAAGTTAAATAATGATCAGCAACTTTTGCTTATTACCGGTCCCAACATGGCCGGTAAATCGGTTTTCATTAGACAGGTGGCTTTAATCGTTCTATTGGCGCAGATTGGTTGTTTTGTTCCGGCTGAGGAGGCAACAATAAGCTTAGTTGACCGGATTTTTGTTCGAAGCGGCGCCTCCGACGTCATTACTTCCGGGTTATCCACTTTTATGGTAGAGATGGTAGAGACGGCCCATATTTTGCACCACGCCACTAAAAACAGTTTGATTATTTTGGACGAGATTGGGCGGGGAACCAGTACTTATGATGGTATAAGTATTGCTTGGGCTGTCGCTGAATATTTAGTCACTTACAGTAAAATTCCGCCTAAAATTTTGTTTGCCACTCATTATCATGAACTGCAGGTTTTAGAGAAAAATCACCCAGGAAAAATTAAAAACTATCACATGTCAGTGGCGGAAAAAGACGGAGAACCCATATTCTTATACACGCTTTCGCCAGGAGGAGCTTCGCATAGTTTTGGAGTAGCTGTAGCCAAACTGGCCGGGATTCCAGCTGAGGTAATTGAAAAAGCTAAAGTAATTTTGCAAAAACTTGAGAAAAGGCATCTTGAGAAACCTAAGGAAACAGAGATTTTTGAGCCGACAATAATTAACCTTATTGAACATGTTATCCATCAGGAACTGGAAAAAATTGATATTCATGAGATTACTCCTCTTGAAGCTTTAAATAAGCTGGCGGCAATGAAAGATAAATTAAAATTGTTAAAAACGGATAATGAAAAAAATTCATCAATTATCTCCTGACATTATTGCTAAGATTGCGGCAGGAGAAGTAATCGAAAGACCGGCTTTTGCCGTTAAAGAACTTATTGATAATGCTGTTGATTCAGGCGCCAGTTTTATCAAGATTAATATTGATAAAGCCGGACTTGAAAGAATTACAGTTACGGACAATGGGGGAGGTATGAGCAAAGATGACATAGCCGAATGTTTTAAACCTCATACAACAAGCAAGATTAAGGTGTTAGATGATTTAAATCACATCTTTACCTTGGGTTTTCGTGGAGAAGCTTTATCAAGTATTGCCGCCATAAGTGATTTAATAATTAAAAGTAGAACTACAAAAGATACACAAGGAAACTTAGTTGAACTTCAAAGGGGAAAATTAAAAGATATTTTACCGATTGGGATACCATCTGGGACAACAATAATGGTTGATAACTTGTTTTATTCGGTCCCCGCCCGGAAAAAATTCTTAAAAAGTGACCAAACTGAGTTTCGTCATATTTTAGATATCGTAATTGGGAGTGTCTTAGCTTATCCTAAAATCAGGTTTTCTTTAACACACAATAATAAATTAATTTTTGATTTACCTCCTCAGGATATTTTAAAAAGAATAAAAACGCTTCTTGGAGACTCAACTTTCAATTACTTACTGCCTTTAAATTATAAAGACTCTTATGTTCGTATCTCAGGTTTTATTTCTACTCCTCAAATTACAACTCAAACTCAAAGTAAAAATTTCATCTTTATTAATCAAAGAAAAGTGACTGATAAGTTAATCTCGCTGGCGGTTAAAGAATCTTACGGCAATTTAATTGAACCTAATGTTTATCCGGTATTTATTCTTTTTTTATCTTTGCCTTATGAAATAGTTGATGTTAATGTCCACCCGAGAAAAGAACAGGTGAGTTTTGTAGACGCCCGTTTAGTTTTTGATGCCGTAAATAAAGCTGTTTCTCAAACTTTAGCTAAAAACAATCTGACTTTTCGAAACTTAATCCACAGTAACTCAGCCATGACCAAATCTTTTGCAGGAGTACTTTTAAAAAATGCAGTTTTACCCAAAGAAGATATCGGTCAAATTATTAAATCATCAGATATTATTCAAGTTCATAACACTTATCTTATTACTCAAACCAGACATGGGATATTAGTAATTGATCAGCATGCGGCGCATGAGCGTATTCTTTATGAGGAATTTTGTCAGGCTTTCCAAAAACATAAGAAAGAAATATTTCACTTGCCAACGTCGATCATCCTTGATCTTTCTTTATCAGAGGGAGAACTTTTGGAGGAAAATATAGATGTTTTAAAAGACCTGGGATTTGAGATAGAAAAATTTAAAGAGAACCTTTTTAAAGTTTATGCCATTCCTTTACTTTTTAAAGATCGTGACTGTCAGAAGTTGGTTATGGAGATTTTAGATGACATTATGCAAAACAAAGATCCTAAAAAAGTAGATGAACAAAGTAATCGAATGATTGAATATCTAGCTTGCCGGGCGGCTATTAAAGCTGGTGATAAATTAACGAAACAAGAATGTAAAGATTTGTTGGAAAAATTAGAAAAGACTAAAAGTAACTACACTTGTCCTCATGGCCGGCCGGTCAAAATCGAGATGACGGTTTACGAACTTTCCAAGTACTTTAAGCGCGTTTAAAAGCCACAAAAAAACACTATCTACTTTGCCACCCTTCGACTTAGCTTAGGGTTATAGGCTCTATAAATAGTGTTTTTTGTTGAGTGTCTCAATAAGGGCGTCGATTGTCTCTTCGAAATCCGCCGCCGTGTCCGCCTCCGCTTCTTTCTTCACGAGGTTTGGCAGTATTAACAACAATTTTTCGGCCGTCCATTTCTTTATCGTGCATCTCGGCGATTGCTTTTTGAGCATCTTCCTCATTGGTAAAGGTTACAAAACCGAATCCTTTTGATCTACCGCTGAATCTGTCTGTGATGACAACTGCATCAGTGATCTCACCAAACTGAGCAAACATTTCTTTTAAGGAATCAGTGTTTACTGACCAAGGGAGATTACCTACGAATAATTTGTTTTTGTCCATTTATTTCACCGCCTTTCGATTATTTATTTTCTACACATGAAGTATTTTCAGCATTGAATTTTTTTCAAGTAGTCTAAAACCTTCTGTTTGTATGAATTGGAACTGATTAACTTTTATATTATACCATATATTGCAAATATTGCAAAAATAATCATACTTTTATAATCGTGGGCGGATGTAGGGACTAATATTAACAAGTTTTTCCCGGAAGCTAAAAATAGCAGAATCATCTCTACCAAGGTAAATTATTGCCGGTTCAGTATGATGTATGCGAAATTTTTCAGGGGTATGGGCAGTTTTATCGATTTCATCAGGTGCAAAACGATCAACAAGCATGCCGTTAGATGTTTCATGCGTCCAGCAAATTTGATCATTATATTCTGATTTTTTTATGCCACTTAAGAGTTGAAGAATTCTTCTTAAGAGTTCTAAGTTTTGTATGATTTCAGGGTGGAGGCTAAGTTTCATTCCTGCTTCAATATCAGGTCTTAGTGCTCGGTAGAGAACTTCTTCCTCAGGGGTATTGTTTGCAATGAGAGGATTAAGGGCTCCTGTTGGGGGATTAAGTGCCGGTGTTACCCTAATGGTTGAAATTCTGACATTATTTAGACCTTTTTCTTTTAAATAATAGTTTAAAGAAAGTTGAAAAAAAATAGCCGATTGACGAGTTCTTAATCTATCACTGCAGTAAATATTTACATTTACACCTGCCTGGTTTCTAGAGTCGAGTGTTGTTCCGTATTTATAACCTGTTTCTATAGCTTGTCTTATTCCGAGTTCATCTAGTGGAGATTCAGTTTTACCGTACTCTGTTGGATGACCATGACGTAAAAAATAAAAGGCGACTGGTGAGGCAAGCATAAGTTCTTCATCCCCAAAAGGAGCGTCATCCTTTTCCCAATCAGGAAGATTATTATCAACAATTTGTGAATATTTCGGATCAACTCGACAGTCTATGCGTTCTTTGGTTTGTAACATGGCAATATGTAATAAGTTACTTTAATTACGTAAAGAGTCAGTAAGAAATAAGTAATAGATGGGTAAGAAAGATGGATTGTTTAGAAATTGTTTTATTGGCTGGGAGACTAGGACTCGAACCTAGATACGCAGATTCAGAGTCTGCGGTCCTACCATTAGACGATCTCCCAAATACTTATTATTATAGTTTAAAGGGGGGGTAATTACAATCTTTAGGCTGTTGATTTGTGCCGATATAATAAGCCGAAGATGACGGGGAAAAGAAGCAAATTTTGCTGGAGGGTAAGCCAGTAGTGGTCAAACATACCAGTTACTAATACCGCTGCAAAACAGTAATAAAAGCTATAACTTTTATAATCTTTATAAATTTTATAAAGATTATAAAAAACAAAGCCAAACAAGATTATTCCGGCTTCACTAAGGAAAAGCAATATAATATTATGTACCGGCTGAAGGAAAAAATAAGGATACTTAATAGCAATCTGATGTTGAGCAAAAAGATAATCCCCCATTCCCACACCAAATAAAGGATTTTGCCAGATAATCGTTAAAGCATTTTGAAATAAGGTTACACGTTTGTCAAAACTTAAAATATCTCCTTTGGCGGAGATAAAAAATAAAGCCAAAATTATTAAAACAAGGATTCTTGAAAAAAAACAGAGACTGCAGTTGAGCCGCAGTTTATTTTTTATCAAATAAATAATATTTAAAAATAAATAAGTGATGATTGCGATTTTGGAAAAGGAAAGAAATATAAGGATAGAGGATAAAAAAAGAATCAATGATTTTAGATAAACATTAGTAAATTTATTGCCGGTTAAAACAAAAAAATAGATTAAAAGATAAAAGCCTCCCATAGAGTTAGGGTGGGAAAAAGTGCCGTAAGGGCGTAAGATCTCAACTCCAAAAAGCGATGTTTTAGCAATATCGGGAAGAGACAAGGTAAAATATCGTTCACCAAAAAAATAAAAAATGCCTTGAATTGAGTGTTTGCTGGCAAACTGCATAATGGATAAAATTACTTCAAAAGAAGCGCCGAGCGCAAAAGCGAATAAAATCATTTTTAAAGATAAGATTTTTTCCTTAAAAACAAAAAATAATCCAAGAATTTCAATTATCTTTAAAGTTTGGTAAAAGGCAATTGGTTTAACTTGAGAAAATAAAATGTTTAAAGATATTAAAAAAATAAAAATCAGAAAAAATTTATTTTTTAATAAATTCCATAAAATTTTAACGTTAAGAAATAAAATTAAGAAAGCTATGATATCGGTAAGATAAATTGTCGGCGCTAGATAATCGATTCTTACTCCTGAAAGATAGGAAAGAGAAAAGAAAAAATGCTTTCCCAGTTGAGTAGGAAGAAGGAGAATGAAGACAAAAATTATTAGATATTCGATGTTCGATATTCGATGATTAACAATATCTAAGATCGAAAATCTAAGATCGAATATCGTTTTAAAAAAGGGTTGCCTGTTTTTCCGTTCCTTCATTGGTTGCTTTTTCTTCATTATCTTCTGATTTTACATCACTGTTAATTTTTACGACTCCAAAAACTCCGTCATAACCGGGATCAACAAAAACTTTTCTTTCTCTTAACGGTTGGATAGCGCATTTTAAATCACGCCCGCCTATTTTTTCAATCTCTTCATAGGATTTTTTTATAAGAATTTCAAATTCTGTTCCCAGATTATTGATAAGATTTTCGTATTGATTCTCAGCTTTTATTTGCGAGTGATTGTTAATCTCAAGAAGTATTTCAAGAAGGGGAACGAGGGAGACAAATGGTTTCCTTTTTTTTTCCTTATCATAAACAAAAGTTAAACCTGCATTATTTTTTAAATAAATAAGTTCTTCAGGATTAATTGTCTTATCTGATAAATCAAGAACTCTGTTTTCAACGCCGATAGTTAAAGGCTGCTTGCAGACAGGACAGACAGTGCCTTTTTCTTTAACCTCTTGAGCGTTGTAGCGGACGCCGCAGGCCCGGTGACCGCTCCAGTGATACTTTCCTTCTTCAGGAAAAAACTCAATAGTGTAGCCTATTTTTAATTTGGACTCAGCTTTTTGTTTAATGGCATCGATAATATCTTGATAGGAATAGTTCTGGGTTGTGGGTTCTGAGTTCTGGGATGGGACAAAGACTGTGGTTTCACGGCCCAACTTTGGTCCGGAGTGAGCATCAGAAAATGAGACAATTGACCGGTTATTTAAATCGTTTATTTGCCAGTTCATAATCGGGTCAGAAGAAAGTCCGGTTTCAACAGCGTAAATATATTTAGCCATGTTACCAAAACATTCTTCAACTGAATCAAAACCAGATTTGGAGCCAAAGATTGAGTACCAAGGCGTCCAGGCGTGAGCGGGGATTAAAAGTATATTTTCATCAATCTCCAAAAGCATTTCTAAAACATCCTTAGCAGATATTCCCAGAATCGGTCGCCCATCAGACATGAGGTTGGCGCCACGTTTTTGCAATTCTTTAATTATTTTTTCGGCTATTTGAATAGAAGGAGCAAAAACCAGATAATGAATCCGGCGGGTTTTTCCGCCTTGAGAATAAATGCTTGAAATTTCGGTAGAAAGAAGGAATTTTACATTGTGTAGGGGACGCAGATCTGCGTCCCTTACCAACGAATATATTCCCGGCGAGGTTTCTTTTAATTTAATTTTTATCTCCCGAAAATATAATGGGTGCTGCCAGTCTCCGGTAGCCATCAAACCAATGCCTTTTTTACTGGCCCACTCAGCAATACCATCTAAATCCATTTTTTGTGAGACTGCCCGGGAGTATTTAGAATGCACATGAAGATCAGCAATAATCGGCATATTAGCTATTTTATCATTTTTTTAAATATTAGCCTTGACAACGGCTTTAAAAAGATCTATGCTGTTTTAGCTAATGAAAAAATTAACTCTGCTTACATTAGTTATAATATCGGCTTTTGTTTTTGTGGTTTCATTTTCAACACAATCACAAGCTCAAAAAAATTCATCTTCCTCAAGTAGCCGCACTTTTCAACTGCCTAATTCAGCGGTAAAAATAGATGAAAACATATATAAGCTTGGTAAAGCTAAGGATAAAGATGGTAAAGAAGTAGAAGGTTATGCCATTATTCATTATAAAAATAAAGGTGCCAAAAACGGTTCAGCTAAGGGTGTAAGAAATCAGTGTTATGGTTTTTTGGCTGAAGGCGCCAAGTGGAAAAGTGTCGAACCTTGGATTGTTAATCCTGCAAATATTAGAGGTATTACTGACAGCTTTGCATTTAATAATCTAACCGCTAATATTGCTAAGTGGGAAGATGCGGCAGATGGCGTTTTAAGCAATGGCAGTGGAGTTGATATTCTAGGTGACGGCTCAATTACTTCCAGTTTTTTGGAGGCCGATACTGTATCTCCTGACGGTGCCAATGAGATTTATTTTGCAAATGTAACTGATTCAAGCGCAATTGCCGTTACCATCGTCTGGGGTGTTTTCGGGGGGCCTCGAACTCAAAGAGTCCTAGTTGAGTGGGATCAAGTTTATGATGATGTTGATTACAATTGGTCAGAAACAGGAGAAGCAGACAAAATGGATTTTGAAAACATTGCTACTCACGAGCTTGGACACAGTGTCGGGCTTAATGATCTTTATACTTCTAACTGTTCCCAGGAAACTATGTATGGATACGCTTCAAACGGTGAAACCAGCAAGAGGGATTTGAATGCAGGGGACATAAAAGGAATATCTACACTTTATTAAACTTCTTCTATTGAACCACGTGTAATTATTTAATCCTGTCTTTAAATCGTGATAAAATTAACTTCGTATGAAAGTTATTAACCGTGTGTACAATCGGGAATATGAAGAACTGGAGAAATATGAAGCCGGTATTGCCCTTACTGGAGGCGAAGTTAAAGAGGTTAAAAAAGGAGGGATAAAGCTTGAAGGTTCATATGTTAAATTGATGGAATCGGGCCCTCATTTGGTGAATGCCGAAATTCCAGCCTACAAGTATGCTAAAAACGAAAATTATGATCCCAAAAGAAGCCGGAAACTACTTTTGCATAAAGACGAACTAGAGCATATTAGAAGTAAAATTGCCTCCACGCCAAGTTTGACTGTGATACCTATAGCATGTTATAATAAAGGTAATCTTATTAAGCTAGAAATAGCCTTATCAAGAGGCAGAAAAGATATTGAAAAAAGGAAAAGAGAGAAAGCGAAAGAAATAAAAAGATCTCAACAAAGAGAAGCAAAAGAGTATATGAAAAATTAATTTTGCCCTCCTTCGCATGAAGCTTCGGAAGGGCATAAGAAACTCTAAATTCGAAAAAAGCTCATTAAGAGTTTCTAATGGGGATGATGGGTATCGACGAGGAAATTGCACTTTTAAAAAATGGTTAGGGCGTACCTATGCGTTAAATGGAAAATTTAACTGCAGATGACGAATCTACAGCTGCCCAAGCTTGGTCATATCGCATGGCACAACCTGCCTATGCATATGCATACAATGCCTAAAGCCTCTTTTTTAAGTTTTCCTTGGTTCAACTTAAGATAAGAGATAAACCAATCAAGGTGAGGCGATCAGGAGTTCTCGATTGGCCTGAAAGTCGAAAAACCCTTCAATCGGTGGCTTGAGACCAAAGGTTTGCTTGTTTTCCTTCTCAAGCGTCAAAAAAAATAATCTATCCCTAACAAAACATTTTTAAAATGCTTCTTTGGACGCGGGTTCAACTCCCGCCATCTCCACCCTTCGCCTTCGTGCTTTGCACTCAGGCTTCGGAGTGGCACGGCCACACTCCGTTTAATTACAGTAGACTTTAAAATCTTTACCAAGAAGGGTGTCCCCAACGTAGCTTGAGCGGAAGCGAAGTGGGACTAAATATTCTTAAACATTGTAGCTGATAATCTACAGACATTTTCTAAATGAGCAACTATGATTTTCATCATGTACTACGTTTATATTTTAAGACTCAAAGATAATACTTATTATCATGGTTTTTCAAATAATCTAAAAAACAGAATAAAATATCATCAGGAAGGGAATGTTCCTCAAACAAGAAAATTAAGACCAATTAAATTAATTTATTATTCCGCTTTTGAATCAAAGAAAAAAGCCTTGGATTTTGAGAAATATTTGAAAACTTTTTCCGGCTTTGCTTTTAGGAATAAAAGGTTAATTTAGTTGAAATTATTTTCGATCTTGTTCAGGAAATTAATTAGCTATCTTGAGTTTATCAATGCTTATGTAGTCGGGGAAATTAAAAGTTACGCAAAAATTACGAAAGAAGCCGACAGTTCCTAATATAGCTGTTTGCTGAGGCATAGAAGAGGGGAATTTATTATAAGAAAATGCTATAAAATCTTCTACGCTTAGCACATTTCTTTTATCAGCATCACCTATTGTAAGTCCTACCTTATGAAGATAAACAATAATTTTTCCTCCGCCAACTCCTGTAACTTCAACTTTGCTACCTGATTTTATGTCAAACCCTAATGCTTCGCCTATTTCATGATCTACAAATGTAAGTTCTGATCCAGAATCAACTAAACCTAAAGCATACAACATGTTTGATTTATTATTAGGGTTAAATAAACCAAATCTGATCCAAGGCAGGACATTTTCTCTTTTCTTATGATTTGGAAAATCTACGACCTTAACGTAAGGAAATATCATTATCCAATAAATATGTTCTCAAAGGGTGCCGTTTTAAGCATGCTAGGATTTTTCACACCTTTTTTTTTAGCACTAGAAAGAGCTTCTCTTAAAGTTTTTCCTTTAGCGATTACCCTACTATTATCAGTTGTTAGAGCAAGCCAACCTGATTTATTTCTCTTTAGTACTTTGCTTAAGTCGGTCATTTGAGTTATTTTTTAGAACTTATAATTAAGATACCTTTTTCGTAATTGATAATCAACATTAATATGTAATGAGTATGTAAGAGTATTTTATCACAATGTACATTTGTTTAAATACTCTCATGTGATAAGTAGTTGGTCGTTCTATAAGGAGAATTAAGATTATTGTACCAGCGGAAGATGTACTCGCAGATTTGGTTCAAATTATTTTCGATCTTGTTCACCAGGATTTAGTTCTAGGTAGTGGATATTAATCCCAATTTCTTGCGCAGTTTTGAATTCATCAACAGCACCTTCGGATTGATCCCAGCCTGGAATCATATAAATATCCGTTACTCCACTTCTTAATACTTCTTGGAATAAGGGTTTCATCATCGCCGACATTTCTTCTCTTGATAGAGTTCCTTCTTTTACTCTTTTTAGTTCTTCCAAATCATCCCAGATGATATCAAATATATCCGTTGATGCAAAAACAGGAAATCCCTGCTCTTCTCGTAACTGAGCCGCATATTTTCTCATTCGTTCGCTATTCTCCATTGTTGATTTACGTCTTAATTCCGGGTCAGGTTCAGAATTTTTAGCTACAGGGCCTGAAACGAAACCTATTTTTTGGATTCCTCTTTCTTTCATTTCATCAATTGATTTCTTTAGCGCATTTTGTATGTCACTGAAATTTCTTACGGCGCCTATAATTTTATGAAAGTCTATTTGCGGACCTTGTGATTTTCCTATATTTCGTTCTTCTCCCATATAATTGATATTATATCAACAGTTCAAATTATTTTTGATCTTGTCCACAAAAATTAATTTCTTTCTTTGTAATCATGTTATAATATGGCCTATAGAAACAAGCCAAACTAATTGCCTGTTTGGTGTTTGTTTATATATTTTTTTTACTTGCACATTGAAAGTACGGGAGAATGTTTTTTGCTTGCCAGTGGCTTTTTGTCCCGATTTCATCGGGTTAGAAAGCCACTACGGTGAGCAATAATAAAAAAAGGAGCGATCGATCATGAGTATTATGGCATGGCTTGAACCTAACGTCAAAGAACCTTTGGCTAGGATTCCGGAAAGATTGGGAATTTCATCCAATTCGCTAACTATCTTTGGTCTCTTCTCAATAGGTATTTCAATGGCAATCCTATATGTCACTAAGGATCTGGCGTGGACGTTTACGTTATTTATGCTGGGTTCGATCACGGATTTTATCGATGGGCCTTTGTCTCGGATTACCCGGAAAGCCTGTCCCTTTGGCGCCTGGCTTGACACGCAGTGTGATCGGTACGTGGAGATGATCATCGGGTTCGCCTTCACCTTCTATTTCTTTCCGGATCAGTATCAAATGATGGTGACTTTTGCGGCATTTAGTTTTGCCTTCTTAGTCACCTATACGAAGTCTTCGGCCGAGGAGAAAAAGATCAAGGTCGAATGGAAAGAAAAGTGGCTTTTTGGTTATCCTGGGCGATTCCTCATCATCTGTGCTGGTATGCTCCTTACACATTGGTATCCTGACTCTTTTAGGATTTCCATGTGGGGCTTGCTGGTCTTCAACGTTGGAGTCTTTATCTATCGGATACGTAAGGTCTGGGCGTTAAAGGCACAGTATTCAGTGCCCTACGAGAATCAGTGATTCTTCTCCCAACTCATTGGGCAAGGCGTGGGCAGTGTGGCCTCTGATGATAATATCTTTTATCGTTATACCACACTGTCTCTCTTGTATAATTGGCTTAATGGCAGAGGTAATTAAAAGGCAAGAAGTTCAAGCTACTCCGGAGATAATCAAATTCAAACAGCTTTTAGGAATGCAGGGAAGGCTGATTTTGGCTGACCAAAAATACTTAAATCCAGATATTAAAGATGTCCCTCCGATTGATGCTTCAAACCCAACGGCAGATTTTCAAAGCAGAAACTATAATCCTTTTGAAAATACTTCCCGCTTTGATAGACGGGAATACTGGCAAAAGCAAGTTACCGAAAATAAGGCGAGTGCGGATTTTAATAGTCAGCTTGAGACATGGAAAACATCCCTGGTTTCAACCTTTAAAAACGAAAGCAATCAAGAAAAAAAAGAAAAACTAAAACCTTACTTTTCCAAGATCGGGATAAATCTTGATAATTTTGAGAATGCAGAAGCAAGTACTTTCTATTCCCGATATTTTCAAAACGGTGCAAGCGGGGTTAAATCTTTTGTAAAAGATATTATTGAAACATATGATAATGCTCAAAGTCTTAAAAGCAGTTTAACTGATATTCAGTGGCTGGCTAATATTTTCGGCGGTAAATCTTCAGAGATTGTGGCTCAGCTTGTGGATGCTGAAGTTAATCTTTTAACTGATCCACAGTTTGCGGAAAAATTAAATCAAAAAAATAATAAAGATAAAACTCCATTAAACAATTTAAGCGATAAAGAGATTGATCTTTTAAATCATATTTGTGCTCATTGTGATAATGATGCTTCTCAAGAAAATCAAAATGGAAAAAAACAAGAAAATGGTCCATTACCCATCATGGCTTATGAAGCGGAGATTAAGGGTCATTTAAGTAATCCCAATGTAGATAGTATCATTATCTCTGCTGGTACGGGAACGGGTAAGACTACTCAAATCCCTCAAATGGCAATGGATGTGATGAAGAAGGGCCAGAAAATGTTTGTGACTTCGCCTAGAAAGTTTCCGATGAAAGATTTGGCCGCCCGCATTGCCTATGAGAGCGGGAATGAACTAGGTGAAGAAGTGGGTTACATCCATGGAGAGGGGCAAGAAGTGAATAAGGAAAAAGGCATAGTGTGTGTAATAACAGAAGGCTCTTTAAAAAGAGCTATAGGACGTGATAAGACAGGTTTACTTTTAGATTATGACAAAATTATGTTTGATGAAGTCCATGAGATGAGTAAAGATCTGCAGCTTACGATGGCTCTGGCTTTAAAAATCCAAGAGAAGCGAAGAACAATTGGTCGTCCTCTTCAGCTTATTTTTTCCTCAGCTACTTCCAACAAAGAAGCAATGAAAAGATTTCTTCCCGGAGCCGCATTGGTTGAAGTGCCGGGAACAACAGCTCCAATTAATGAAACGTTTGAGACAACGTCCATTCCCAGAGATGAAAAACCAGCGAGAGCCGCTTTTTGGACGAGAGAGCTTATTAAAAAAAAACCAATTGGAAGAACGATTTTAATCTTTATGCCTGGAGATACTTTAATCCGTGAAACTGTCAACAAAATTAATGAGCTAAATTTGCCCAACGTTAAAGTGAGAGCCTTAAGCGGTTCTCTTCCTAAAGAACTGCAGGAGGAAGCAAAAACAGCCGATCCTAATGTCTACAATATCATTGTTTCTTCACCTCTTGCCGAAACAAGCATTACTATCCCCGACATTGACGTTATTAGTTCAGGTTATGTTAATATTCCCCGAATAGATGAAGATACGGGTTTGATTTTTCTTGAGGAACAGCTTCATTCTAGAAAAGGTTTGACTCAACAGAAAGGCCGAGGGGGAAGGACAGGAGAGTCAGATTTCATCTTTTTAGGTACGCGGGATGAATGGGAAAAAGGAGTTACCGAAAACGGAGTTTTTAAAGTCCGTCCTGAATTTGCTCCAAATCCTTTATCGCAAACAGACCTAATTGATGCTGTTTTATGTCTGAAAGCTTTGGGAGAAGATTTCGATCAATTAAGATTTATGGAGAAGCCTAATCCTAAAAATTTGGTTAGAGCTACTCGTCAGCTGAAAGCTTTAGGAGCTTTAAATCCGGATGGATCAGTAACAGATATAGGAAAACAAATGGATAAAATTCCAACCGATCCGCATGTAGCCCGGATGATCATCGAGGCCAAGAACAAAGGGTGCGGGGAGGCGGCCTGTTCAATTGCGGCCATGATTGAGGCCAGGGTACTTTTTGTTAAGCCGGATAAAGATCATTCAGAAGATAAAATTAGAGCATCAGGTGATAGTTTTAAAGTGGAAGGTTCTGATTTTTTGACCCTTCTTAATATCTGGCGAGCTTACAGTCGAGTGTCTGAAGATCAAAGAAAAACATGGGTTGATGACCACTGTTTAAGAGGGGATGTATTAGAACGAGTTACTTCCCGCCGCTTGGAGCTTTTGAAAAAAACAGGGACAACCGATTCAGACAATGGTGTTTCCTCGGAAACAATAGAAAAATGCGTGGCTGTCGGCTTCAAAGATAAGTTATTGCGTAGAAATGCGTCGGTATGGACAGGGAGGAGAAAACCAAGAACAACTTATTCACTTGCCGATGAGCCGGTTAGTAATGCAGCAATTAGCAAAGGCTCGGCTTTAATGAATGACAATTATGAGATGTTTGTTTCGATGGGCAACTATTCCAGACAACAAGAAAACAAAAGACAGATCATTTACATGGTTAATAATCAGCGGGTTGATCCGAGCTGGCTGTAACTTATGATATACTTTATCAGGTGTAACTTGTATGGAAAATCTTAATCCCAGTATTGTTTTAATTTTTTTAGGTTTAATCTTTATAACTGTTGAGCTTTTTTTGGGGGTAGCCACTGGCTTTGATCTGCTTATTGCCGGTATTATTTTTATCATTTCAGGCATTGCCGGTTGGACTTTAAACTCATTTAATATCTCACTAAGTCTTGTCATTGCGCTTTCTTTTCTTTACATTGTTTTAGGCAGAAAATTTGTTAAAAGCAAGTTGTCTATCGCCACAAAAGCCACCAATACAAATGCCTTGATGGAAAAAAAAGGAATAGTTATCAAAAAAATTACGCCTGATAGTCCGGGTCAGGTAAAAGTTGAAGGTGAGATCTGGAGAGCCGAAGCTTCAAGATCAATTGACGAAGGGACAGAGGTGGTTGTACAATCAGTTAGCGGAGTTACCTTAAAAGTTTCTTAAAATTATGGAAATTACTTTAGTTATTCTTGTGATAGGATCGGTTATTGCTCTAATAACTCTTCTTATGTCCGTTAAAATCATAAACCAAGCGGAAAAAGGAATAGTCTTGCGCTTAGGAAAATTTAATCGTGTAGTTGAGGCTGGGTTAAATCTGATTATTCCTTATATTGATTCTTTAATGAAAGTTGATGTTAGGGAGAGAGTTATTAATGTTGAACCCCAAAAGGTAATTACCAAAGATAACGTAAGTGTTACGGTAGATGCAGTTATTTACTACAAAGTGGTTGATCCTGTAAAAGCGGAGTTTGAAGTTGAAGATTTTGATACTGCGGCTACCACTTTGGCTCAAACAAATCTAAGAAATGTTGTTGGTGATAAAACCTTAGACGAAACTTTAACCGCTCGTGATGTCATCAATACCAGCTTGAGGAATGTGCTTGATGAGGCCACTCATGGATGGGGTGTCAAAGTGACTCGCGTTGAGGTGCAAAAAATTGAGCCGCCTCCTGAGATCAGTGAGGCCATGAGTTTGCAGATGAGAGCTGAGCGGGAAAAAAGAGCCAAAATATTGCAGGCTGAAGGCATTAGACAAAGTTTTATCCTCGAGGCTGAAGGAAGACGAAACGCTGAGATTCTTAAGGCCGAAGGAGACGCTCAAGCAACAATCTTAAAAGCTAATGCTGATAGTCAAGCTATTAAAAAAGTAGCTGAGTCTGCAGAAAATTACTTTACCGATAGGGCTCAAGCCTGGAGGCGTTTTGAAGTCTCATCAACGGTTTTGGAGAATAATACTAAGTATGTGATTCCATCATCTTCAGAGGTAGTTAATATCCTTAATCTTGATGGCGCCTCAAACGTCATCCCGCTTGATAAACATACAAAAAAATAAAATTATTCCAGTTTGAGTTCGATGGCAACAACGGTGTTGGCAGGAATAAGGATTGATTTTTGAAGTTGCCCATTTTCTACTAAAGTATTTTTTATAATGGTTGGATTTCCCTCCAAATAAGTAATGGTCATTGTGTAACTGCCATTGGCTAGATTAAGAAAGGTCACTGGAACAAGTTCGGTATTTTTATTGTCCTTATCGTAATTGACTAAAACTAAAGCAGTTTTGTTAGCAGAAGTGCTGGCTAAGCCATGAACAAAAGTTCCCTCCCCTTCAATATTAATCCATGTGCCTTCAAGGAGGCTTAAAAGCTTTAGCGCATAATAACGGGGTTTTTTTTCTCCATTATGACCGAGGATTCCCCAGCGGGGAGTTGGGCCGTCTTTAATATCAAAAAGAAATCCTAAGGTAAAATTATAACGAAGAAAATTTCTTAAAGCCGCAATCGTGTGGGCGGCACCAACGTTAGTATCAGCTATTGGGTTAGGTTCGGAATCGTATCCCCACTCGCTGATAATACGAGGAAGCGATTGGTATCGGCTAAACTCAGGCGGGCTAAGCCAAGAATTAAGATTTCCGGCATCATCGGTAAAGTCATCTGTGTTTTTTGAGTAGTGATGCCAGGATAAAAAATCAACCCGGAGATTATTGCGTGACACATAATTTAAAAATACTTGGATCCAGTTTTTATATAAAGCAGTAGGGACGGGTCCGCCGATAAAATAATTATTTATTTCTTGAGCTTGAGAGGCGCCTAAAACTGAGTAATAATAAAGCGTTTTATAATCTTTGCTTCCTTCATACAAGCTCCACTTTCCAAATGTTTCCAGGTCAGGTTCATTCCATACCTCATAATAAATATCCTTCATCCAATCGCCAGTAATCTGTCCGCATAACCTGGTTGTTTTACCGCTGTATCTTTCAACAGTTTTTTGAACAAGATTTTTCCATTCTTGCCAGTCACTGGGCACAGCAATAAGTGATCCATCAGAAGACATAACGGGAGGCATGTAGCCTAAAGAAAAAAACGGCTTGGCGCCAATTTGATAAATATCGCAGATTGTCGCGTCAAGCTGAGCCCAGTTAAAAACCAGGGATCCTTTTTCGTCCCGGCTGACAACGTCATAATAATCATAGATATGATCAAGCCTGATATATTGAGGGTTTAATGCCGAAACTTCAGGTACGACATTTTCTAGCATCCGGACTCCTTTTTCTTCTCCTCCTTGAGCTAAGGCCAGCCAGCGGTTAGGGACAGGTTTTGTCGTACGTTTCAAATCAATGACAATATCTGCCTTGACTGCGCTGGCTTTTGAAAAATACTGAAAAGAAAAAAAGAATATAACAGGGAGAGTAATTGTTAGTAAAACAATTATAAAGAATAATATTATTTTCCTTAAACTCATAAGAATAATTATATCCAAAAAAAATTTCATTGATTTTACTAAATTCTTACCGAAATTTTATACAAATGTTTTAACCTGTTAATGTTAAGAATTAGTTTAGATTAAGAGAGGAGGTGAAGAAGAACATGAGAATGTCCGGTTTAGACATGATTACTTTTATAATTGTACTTATTGGAGCTTTTAACTGGGGGTTAATAGGACTTTTCGATTTCGACCTGGTTACATCTATTTTTGGATCTGGTACGCTTTTAACCCGAGTAACCTATGTGATTATAGGTTTATCAGCAATATATTTAGCGGCTATAGCTCCAAGCTGGGGAGAACGATATCATAAGGCTTAAAAAAAGGGTTACAAAGTAAATAAACGGAGTTTTTTAGCCACTTTATATATATCTAAATATCCCAAGAAAAGCAGTACAGCTCCGAATGTCCCGACTGATAAAAAAAACAATTTTATTTCTCCGGCATTAAGAAGACCGCGATTGCCTTGCTGAAGTAAAAAATAAACAGCAAAAAGAATAGTATGGGCAATCGTACCTGCAGCAATTTTTTTCAAACCACGTCCGAGCGGTCCTCCCATTGCCTTGGCTGAGAGAACTGCATTAATAATAACTAAAAGACTAGGTATAAAAACGATCAAAAAACCAAACTTTAATACAAAATCATAAAGATAATAAGGCATATCTATTTTTAGTATAGTTTGTTAATTAATTAATTGTCAAGCTTGTGAAATCTTACGTTAATTTTGCTTATTTCTTACGGCATCCTAATACTTCTTTTTTATTCTTATAAAAATACTAATTTTTTAATTTATTATGATTAAATACAGGAATACCTTTCTTTTTATTATTTCAATAATACTTCTTGTAGGTATGATATGGCTGTTTCAGCAATCGCCCAATACAAGCAGATTAACAGGGAATTCTTATCCTCAGGTTGGACAAGGAGGAGCTCCCCCAACTAAAGAGCCAATTCAAACTAATTCAAACTCAGTAGAGATAAAAATGTTTCTTATAGAAGGCAGCCCAGTTCGGCAGTTAGGTAAAGCTTTTATTGAGGAGATTGATGGAGTATTGAGAGTAAGAGTTGAGCTTAATAATCCAACCGGTATTGCAGTTTCTCAACCAGCACACTTGCATATGGGTGAGTGTCCCGGTGTTGGTCGGATTGCTTATTCTTTAAATAATGTAGTTAATGGCCAGTCAGAAACTATTCTTAATCTGACTCTTGATCAACTGAAAAGTCAGCTGCCATTGGCTTTAAATGTTCATAAATCGGCGGAGGAAATGAATGTCTATACTGCTTGCGGTAATATTCCTTTTTAAAGCTATCAATTAAACTTTCTGACAACGGCTTTAACGATTCCATGGATTTGAAGTTCCTGGCGGGGGAAAAAAGGAGGATATTTGGGGTTAGCCGAAGCTAAATATGATTTTTTTTGATTATCTTTTCGCAAAATTTTTAATGTCCATTCGCGATCGATTTGAGCGAGAACAATATCTCCGGATAAAGCTTGTTGACTTCTTTCAATAATAACCAGGTCTCCATCAAAAATACCGACATTTATTAAAGAATCGCCACTGACTCTTAAAATAAATGAGGAATGAGGATCTTCAATAAGATACTCATCAAGGGTAAGATAATTTTTATCCTCTTCAGCTAAGATAGGGAAACCAGCTTTAATTATTCCCAAAAAAGGGAGGCTGAAAAATTTAGAAGTTGGAGCAAGTTTACGAGCATCTTTTTTTATAAGTCCTTCTTCTATCCATTTTTGAATGATCCTGTAAATAGCGTTTTTTGAGGAAAAATCAAACAGTTTGAGCATCTCTGAATAAGAAGGTAAGCGCTTATGAAATTTATAGAATCTTTTTACCGTGTCCAAGTGATCAAGTTTCATAGACTAAGTCTAGTAAACTATCGTTCACTTTGTCAAGCTTAAATTTTTGATATAATTTAGACTGAAGGAACAATCTTTATGAATAATCGCATTGGAAAATTTCGAAAAATATTCTTAGACAAAAATTATTCTGCTTTTTTAGTAACGAATCCTTACAACATTGCTTATTTAACTGGTTTTAATGGTTTATCTCCTGAAGAAAGAGAAGCCTTTTTATTTTTAACTCTAAATAATTCTTATTTTTTTACTTACGGCACCTATTTTAATTTATTATTAGTTAAAAAAAATAAAACTAATAACATTACTACATATTTAATTGAACCAGGAAAAAATATTTATGATTATTTATCTCAGATTATTGAAAAAGATAAGATTAATAATGTAGGTTTTGAAGCCGATGATCTAAAATTTTCCGAGCATGAGATACTAAAGCAAAAGACAAAAATTAATCTTATTGCCGCCAGTCAGTTAATAAATAAACAGAGAACAATCAAAGATAAAGAAGAGATTGAAAATATTCAAAAAGCCTGTGATCTTATCGATAAATGCTTAAAGGATATTATTAAAATAATTAAAGTTGGAATATCAGAAAGTGAGATATTTTTTTTAATAGAAAAATGGATTAAGACTAAAGGATATGGACTAGCTTTTGCGCCAATTGTGGCGGTTGATGCAAACTCGGCTCTGCCTCATTACTCGGGCGAAAAAAACTCAGAAGTGAAAAAAGGATCAATAGTCCTTATTGACTGTGGAGTTAAATACAAAGGTTATGTTTCTGATATTACTAGGGTTTTTTTAATTGGTAAAAGAGATGATGATTTTACTCAAGTCTATAATCAACTTCTTGAAGCTCAAAAAAAGACAATTGAGGAAATAAAAATAGGGATGGAGTGTAAATTTGTTGATGAATTTTGCCGGCAGGAATGTGAAAAAAATAATTTACCTAATTATCTGCATTCAACCGGCCATAGCTTAGGACTTGAGATTCATGAACTTCCTAGATTTGCAACTACATCATCTGACATTGTTGAAGATAATCAAGTTTTCACCATTGAACCTGGAGTTTACATTGAAGGGAAATGGGGGATAAGAATTGAAGACACCATTGTCATGAAAAACGGAGAAGCCGAAATTTTAACGAAGTTTCCTAAAAAATTAATGGTTTTATGATGAATTATCTGTCTGATTATTGTTAGTCTTTTCTTCTTCCTTTTTAGGTTCTGGTTCTTTTAGTTTGTCTTTTTCTTCGTCTATCTTTAACTCCTCTGCCATGGTCATGGTTTTTGAGGCTTCTTCTTTTTTGGCTAGAGGTACGTCAACCAATACTTCCTCAGCTTTTGATTGAAGTTTTTCAGTAATCTCTTTTTCTTTATCAATCTGCCCTTGAACAGTTTTAGCGGCTTCAAGCTTAGCTTTAAGGTAAACCAAAAGTTCATCTCCTTTTAAGTTGTTAATCATAAATATGGGCAGAATATAGCCAATCTCATCTAATCCTTGATTTTTTAACTCAGGATTATCTGAGATGAGTTTATTTAAAGTATTGGTGATAAAGACAATGTCCTGATCAATCCATTGCTCGCGATTAGTTAGATTTTCAGTTACTGGTACCTCACCTTTCTCGTATTGCTGAATCCACATTTTCTTAACTTCTTCATAGTCTTCAATGGAGATGGTTGAAGGAATAGCTACAGTTTGTTCAATATTCATTTCAGGTTCAGCGATAAGAGGAGTTTGGGCCTGAACAACTTTTTCAACCTGATCTTCAGTGATTTGTTCTTTTTGAGCCACCTGTTTAACCAGTTCTTTATTCTGGCTTATAGCTTCTGCCATTTGTTTGACAACTTTCACGACTTGTTCTTTTTGCAAACCAGTTTCTTGGGTTATATTTTGAATAACCTGAGTTGATGGTTTTTGCGAGTTCTGTTTATATGATGCAATTACTGTTTGAACTTGAGAAGTTGAGACGTGAGCATTTTGAGCGATTGAGTTAACAACATTGGTTTGTGAAGTTATGGTGTCGGCCAAAGAAGCTGTGATTGAGGATACTTTTTCTGTTGGAAGTTTTACTTTGTAAGACACAACTTGAGTTACCGGCGTCAGCTTAAGGGTTGTCTGCAGAATCTTTTCTCTGTTTTGCATGCGTTCAACTGTTGAGGCGGATGTGGTTGATAAGATCTGTTTGGCCAGAGTATCTTCTTTTATGGCGCGATTGAAAAGCTCAGTTCTGATATTCATATATTTCTGCCTTTCAACAGGTGTTTGAGCTTTAGTTGGATTGGAAAGGTAATCCATATTTTGTCTTATTGTTTGCTGAGTTTGTTTGTTGGTTTCGATGCGGGCAATATCAGTTAATTTGGTAGCTGATAAATTAAGCGATTTAGTAATTTCTTCTGTTTTTGTTTTTTTAATTTCCTCAAGTGTCTCAAGCTTAACTTTAACAGGTATGTTCATTTCCTCTGTCATTTTAAGTTTTGCACCAAAAGATGATGGAGTGGATGGTGAAGTGGGAGAAGGCGGAGTCGGTCCGTTTCTTTTTTGATCATATAATGACAAAAGAATATTCTTCATAGCGTTTATGCCATCACAGCAGTAGTCTCTAAAAATTCTTAGTAAAAGCCAGGGTAAAAAAATCGCTACCCAAAGCATAAGGAGAGTAATTACATATTCAACAAAAGTATCAATATAGTTGCCATTATTTAAAACAGATAGACTTTGAGCAGGCCCGCCATACAAAATGCTTATAGCAGTGGGATAAATATATCCATCAGGATTACCTGCCCGCTGAAAATCAAAAATAAAAGGAATGCCTTCTCTCCAGATTCGGGCCAGCCCTCCAAGAAATAAAGCAAATAAAGGACCATAAAAAAGCCATTGGAAAAAAACGCCTATCCAAACCCAGCCGATATTTCTTATGAAAACAAAAGGAAGAAGAATAGCTAAAAAAGGTGAGATAAAAAGTAAAAACCAGAGAATAATCTTTCTTAATAAGATCATTACTCCCATGAGGTAATAGGTAATATTGGTAAGCTTCATCATAAATAACTCTGTTTGGGCTGCTTCCTGTACTCCAAAGTTTAAGTCGCGGCACCCTGGTGTCTGAAGATAATTTGATTCCTGGCTAGTTGAGGAAGCAAAATAAATATTAAAAAGATCTTTTCCTCCTAAATTTTCCATGAAAAATTTCATCATAATTTCTGATAACTGAATAAGAAAAAGAACAATAGCAGCAGAGAAAGTGATAAAAAACAAAGCTCCGGCGATTTTCAAAACTGACGGCCAAATTTTTATTTTGAAATCAAAACTGGTTCTTTGACTGATTATAAAACCAATGCCCAAAATAGCGGCCAGTAAAACAACAAAAAAATAAGAAATGTTTCGAGTAGTATTCCAAACAGACTTTATAGTCGGATGATCATCAATAGCGTTTTTATTTAATACCCAAGATATAAATTGTCTAGCTCTTTCATTAGATTGCCCTTGAATTTTAACTTCAGGATCCTCAGCCCAAAAGTGAGACTGGGCTGGATTTTGTTTAAATTCATCAAAAGTAGCAACACAAGTTTCACCTCGAGATTGATAAATACTTTTTATACTGGCTGGACAATCAACTCCGCCTTGGCAAGGTGTAGGATCAAGCTCTACTTTTATAGATTCTTTTGCCCAAACAGCAGTAGAGATATTTATAACGGTTATAATTGTTATAAACGTTATAAATATTATAAAAATTATTTTTCTCATGGCTGCTTTTTTGGGTGATAAGGTTGGTGATGTTTTTTTTGGGGATGATTTCTTCGTAAACTTAAAAAAAGATAACTGCTTATAGCTAAAGCTGCAATTCCAATCAGTGTTCCACCATAAGCAGTCGCTGTATTTCCGCTTCTGGGAAGCTGAGTTGGGGCAACTGTTGCCCCAGCAGGTATCGTAGGGACGGCAGTTGGAGCTGATGTTGGAGTAGTTGATGGCGCAAATAAAGTGCAAAGCTCTGTTGATCCGGGAGCCTGAGCAATAATTTTAAAATTGATATAGGCAAAAATACCTTTGCCTTTGAACCCTGAAGGATTAGAACCAGTCATCAGTATTTTTCCTCCTCCTAGATCTTGTACGTCAAGTTGAGATACGGCATCACCTGGAGTTACGCTTAAATATTGTAGATATTGTGTTTGATAAGATGCTCCAACTTGAGTTGAGGTTATTGAGCCTGTTCCAGTATCAATGTTAACTGTAAACTGAATTTCTTGACCTCTTGTTAATTGTCCGCTTGGAGGGATAAGGTCAAATGAAACTGCAGCCAAAGTTGATGATGGCAGAAAAATAATTCCTATAATTAAAAATAGGACGCTTAAGATTTTTTTAATCGGAAACATACTATCATGGTAACGAAAACTTTTTATATTGACAAGAGTTATTTATATTTGTTAGTCTAAAGGATAGGGTTAGATATGAAAAAAATAATTACTATAACCGTTATAAGTTTTATAACCATTATAACGGTTATGCAAACAAATGCAGTTTTTGCTCAACAGCCAGCTCAATCACAACGCTGGGTATGTCTTGATGCCAAATGGTGTAATGATCAAAACAGCGGTTGTTCAAAGAGAGATGCTCATAGAGCTAAGCTTAGCGTAAAACAAGATGTTAAGCCTTTGGCCAACTCCGATTCTTACGTTATTGAATGTCTGGCAACGCAGGGAGGCCAGATTTGCACTACAGGAAACAGAGATACCGATAGAAGAGTTTATGGTGTTGATACTACAGGAAAAACTAATGTAGAGAAGTTATCATCAGTGGTTCAGTATAGATTTGAAGGAATATTCCAGTCTGATGGCACTGCGTTGGCTCCTAATCCTTCCAGGAGCAACAATGCTGGGATTATCGGTCCATTTGAATGGCAAAGTTATACTCCATCTACCATATCGAGGAAATTCATTGCCCTAAATTATTTCACCCAAAATAACGTAACAGGTAGTGAGGGGGGGCAGCAGCAAGGGACTTTTAGTTTCGAAAATGCCTCTAGAACTTGTGTTGCTATAAACTGGGATCCATATGGTCGGGTCTTTGATAGTCAGACGCTTGAGCCTATACCTGATAGTATCGTTACTTTACTCCAGAAAAGGCAAGATGACTCTTTTAGCAGAGTAATTGCGGATGATATTTTAGGCGGCAATATTGAGAATCCTCAAACGACAAAAGAAAATGGAGCTTTTAGTTATGTTGTACCAGATAATATTTATAGAATAACTGTTTCAAAGTCTGAGTATATTTTTCCTAATGTTTTAACAAAATTAAATCCAGCTTATTCTAGGATTTATTCAGATATTTATCGTGGAGAAGAAATTATTCAGCAAGGAAGGATACAGCATCGAGATATTCCTTTAGATCATGTAGGCAGTGGAAAAACTTACCCAATGGTTATAAATTATTTTTACGAAACTGACAAGGTAGGAAAAGGAATAATTGAAGGGCAATCATCTCATCCTTTTGTTTTAATTAAGGCATATAGCGTTAAAGTCAACTCTTCTGTCGGTCAAGCAGAACCATCAAGAACACGCTATCGATTGTTAAAAACAATAAATGCCGATAAAAACGGAAGTTTTAAAATAGAAATTAATCAGTCAAATTTTGAATCAAATGAGGTCTTTGGCGAGATAGAAGTTCAGAAAACTGATTTATTAACTCAAAGTTCTGTTTCTCAAAATTTCTTCGAAAAAATATTATCACCAGTCCAAGCCGCAGAAACAACGACTTTGAAATTTGAGCCGATCCCTACTTATATTGAAGGGTTTACCTATGTTTCTGGTCAGGTTATGCCTAGTACGAAAGTTGGTGTTTACTTAACTTTCTCAGAGAAACCTTATTATGAAACACAATCAGATGAGAAAGGTTACTTTAAAATAAGTTCTGAAAATCTGCCAACCATGCCTTATAAATTAAGATACGGCTTAGCTGGTTTTCAAACTACTGTTTCAACTTCAAAATTTATTGCTCAAAATGCTAAATATATTGGTTCTAATAACATTAAGGTTAATACTTTTCAAGATATTAATGGTAAAACTCAGATTACTTCGTCACCATCTCCAAAAAAAAGTTTATTTCCGACATCAACGGTAAATAAAAATTATTCTAACGATCAGAAAAACAAGGATTCTCAACAGTACAACGCTAATCCTTCATCTGTGCCACAATCAGGCATGCTTTTGATATTGCTTATTATTTTAGTACTTTTAGGCGGAGCAGCTTTCCTTCTTGGTTTTTATCTTTACAATAAAAACAGAATGCCTCCTCAAATGATGTAATTTAGTCAAGATTGTTGAATATAGTCCATAGATATCTTCAAAAAACTATCTTTATAATGGCGTATGCTAGCAAAAGTTTTCTCAGGAACAACAATCGGTCTTGATGGTGTTTTAATTGATGTTGAGGTTGACGTTGCCAATAGAGGATTTCCAACATTTACGATTGTCGGCTTGCCAAGTAAAGCAGTTGATGAAGCTAAAGACCGTGTTAAAGCGGCTATAGTTAATACTTCTTTTGAGCTTCCTGACTCAAAAATTACAGTTAATCTTGCCCCGGCTGATATCCCCAAGATGGGATCAAGTTTTGATCTGCCTATGGCTATTGGAATTTTGGCGGCGTCAGGGATAATTAATCCTGATCTTTTAACCACAAGTTTAATTATCGGCGAATTATCCTTGGAAGGAAACATAAGAAAAGTGCCTGGCGTAATCTCCATCGCTTTGATGGCTAAAGAAAAAGGGATTAAGAGTCTTTTTATTCCTTCATCTATCGCCAAAGAAGCAACTATTGTTGAAGGAATTGCAGTCTATGCAGTATCTAGTTTGCTTGATCTCATTTTACATCTAAACAGTCAAAAATTATTAACTTCTTTGGAGAGCGAAAAAATTGAGTACAATAAGGAGAATGAAGAAAAAGGCGTAGACTTTAGTGATATAAAAGGTCAGCAGCAGGCAAAGCGGGCTTTAGAAATTGCGGCGGCTGGTTTTCACAACATTCATCTCACGGGTCCGCCGGGTGCTGGTAAAACGCTTTTATCCCGTGCTTTTCCATCAATTCTTCCTTTCATGGAAAAAGAAGAGATTATGGATGTATCCAAAATTTACTCAGTGACAGGTTTAATGGGAAACAATAATTTTATTTGTGAAAGACCTTTCAGGTCGCCTCATCACACGACGTCAAGAATCGGACTTATAGGTGGAGGGACTCATCCTACGCCCGGTGAAATTTCTTTGGCCCACCGAGGAGTACTTTTTTTGGACGAACTGCCTGAGTTTCCTCGTTCAGTTTTAGAATCTCTTCGTCAGCCTTTAGAGGATGGTAAAGTGACGATATCACGAGCTAATGGTAGTTTAACTTTTCCTTCAAGATTTTTACTGCTTGCCGCCTCAAATCCTTGTCCCTGCGGTTACTTAGGTCATCCAAAGAAAAACTGTAATTGTTCGCCTTCATCTTTATCCAAATATAAAAAAAGGATCTCAGGACCGTTGCTTGATCGTATAGATTTGCACATTCATGTGCCGCCAGTTGATCAAGATAAACTTTCGGGTGATGAAAAATCAGAACAAAGCAGTCAGATTAGAGAGCGAGTGGTTAAAGCGAGAAAAATACAAAACAAAAGATTTAAGTTAAAAAGAATTAAAACTAATGGTGAGATGAGTCAGATTGAGATAAAAGAATCTTGTCAGTTTACTGAGGGAGCCAAACAATTTTTAAGACAAGCCATATCTCAGTTATCACTTTCTGCTCGGTCTTATTTTAAAATAATTAAAGTAGCTCAGACAATAGCTGACTTGAATGAAAGAGATGTGATTGAAGAAGTTTTTGTAGCTGAAGCTTTGCAGTTTAGGAAAAATGATGAATGGAGTAATTAAATACTCTTGACAAAAATATTAAGGTGGAGTAATCTTTGAAATATGTTTCCTTATAAAAAAATAATAATTTTCTTGATTTTATTGTTTGTAAATATTTTTTTAGTGTCTAATGTTAATGCTCAAACAGATGTTAAAGTAAATTTACCTTTTCAAATTCCTACACTTGGTGACCTTTTGACTTTTATTATCCGTTTCTTTTTTGCTGTGGCCGGATTAGTTGCTCTGATATACCTTCTTTTGGGAGCTTTAGCCTGGATTACATCTGGCGGCAATAAAGAGAATGTTGATAAGGCCCGAGAAAAAATTCAAAATGCCATTATTGGCGTAATCCTTATTGTTTTAGTTTTAGCTATTATTTGGACACTAGAGCAAATAGTATTCGCTCAGAAAATTTGTTTTGGAATCTCCTGTCCATTGAGTATGCCAACCTTATTAAAATAACTTTGAAAAATAAAAAATGGTGGCTCTCCCGGTGTATGCACAAGTTAGAGAATGGGGATCATGCGTAGTTGACGGCGTACCTACTTTAAAATGTTTAGAAGTAATCTTTGGTAATATTCTTTTTTTATCATCAGCTCTTATTATCTTGGCTCTTTTTATTATGTTTCTTGTGGGGTCGTTTAGCTATCTGACTTCTTTTGGCAATCCGGAAAAGATCAAGAAAGCTCAAGGAACTTTAAAATATGCTATTATAGGTTTAGTTTTATTTTTAAGTTCTTATCTTATTCTTAAAACTATTGATTTTATTTTCCTGGGAAATCAGAATCTGATTTTCAACTTCAGCCTTCCAGGTCCTTAAGTATTATTTTGCTGGAGTGACAAAGATTACTTTGACGCCTTTTTCTTCAGGCACCGGTGAGATTATTCTTCCTTTATCCTGAATTAAGTTATAGACAACAAAGATAAGAAGGGAGATCCCAATACTGATGAGGATATAGCCTACAAGTTTCATAGATTTACTTTTTCTTTAATAAGATACTGCGGCCTTTTTTGAATTTCTCTATATATTTTAGTGATATATTCTCCAATAATACCAATAGTAATGAGCTGTACTCCGCCTAAAAACATAATCCCGACAAATAAAGCTGTCCATCCGCTTACCCAGTAAGCAGGCAAAAATATTTTACCCAAAACAGCATAAATAATTCCTAAGAATCCAATTGAAGCGCTTAAGAAACCTGCAATTGAAGCTAAGCGCAAAGGTTTAGTTGAGAAAGAGGTCAATCCATCAAGAGCAAAGTTCACCATTTTAGATAAAGGGTAATGGGTACTGCCGGCATTTCTTTTATCTCTTTCAAAAGAGACATACTCTATGGGGTATCCGCCCCAAGCGACGAGACCTCGTAAAAACCGCGAATGTTCAGTTAAGCTGTTTAAAAACCTGACAACTTCTTTATCCAAAAGTCTGAAATCGCCAACTTCCTGAGGAATAGGAGTATCAGATAAAGTGTTAATAAATTGATAAAATATTTTGGCGGTCAACCTTTTGAATAAATTGTCTCCCTGTCTTCGGTCCCGCCGGGCATAAACTATTTTAGCTCCTTTTTTCCATTTATCAATCATCTCAGGAATAATTTCTGGAGGGTCTTGAAGATCAGCATCTAAGCTTACTACGCAGTCGCCTTTAGCGAAGTTATAACCACAGCTTAAGGCGGCCTGGTGGCCAAAGTTGCGGTTAAAGGAAATAAGCTTTATTTTATTATTTTTTTTTGACTGAAGTTTAATTTCCTCAACTGTGTTGTCAAGGGATCCATCATTAACAAAGATTAATTCATAATTATACCGATCTATTGAAGATACGATTCTGCCAATAAGAGGCAAAATATTCTCTTTTTCATTAAAAACAGGAATGACAATGGAGAGAAGAAAAGTATTCATGATAAATTTTATTGGCAGATACAAGACTGCATCTGCCTTCGGCAAATTCTGCTTTAGATCGAAGACGGATGCAGTAATGTATCCGTCAAAGGCAAGTACAAGGCTATACCTGCCAATGCAAGGCGCAGAATTGTGCCTTGTTACGGGGCCGGGAGTTGAACCACGGTCTAGAAGATTATGAGCCTTCTGTGCAACCGTACACTACCCCGTAAAATATGTGCTAATTATATTAGAAAAACCTCTATAAGTCAATTTTGAAAAATGTGTTCCACCACTGGGCGTAGACTGGTATAGGAGTGGGAGTTATCATAACTGGAGTGGGTGTAGGATTGGGTAAGACGATAGCTACTTCATTAGATTTTAAAAGATTCAATTTGTTTCTTATAATCTTTTCTATTTGGTTGGGATCATTGCTTTTAAGAATTTGGGTTTTAAGAGAAGTGTTTTGTTTTAAAGCTTTCTCATAGTCATTCTTATAATCCTCATAAAAAGAGTAATTTTTTTTGTACTCAAAAAAATTTTTGATAAGTGAGGTGAGCAAGAACAAAAAAAGTAAAAAAACCAAGATTTGCTTAAAAAGTTTCATCAAAAAAAGTATACCAGAACAGTAAGTCAGATCTTAGATCTTAGATCTTTGAGGGTTTTCATAATCCGGGAGGGGTCAGCTTTGTT
This sequence comes from Candidatus Roizmanbacteria bacterium, assembly GCA_016432445.1. GTDB lineage: Bacteria > Patescibacteriota > Microgenomatia > UBA1406 > GWC2-37-13. The sequence goes on from CP066689.1 coordinate 134,361, forward strand.
TTTGAGCTCCCGCATGACAATGCCAATTATTGCTTTTGGATCACGATTGTAAACATCTTGATTAACATTGATGACTTTTTCAATTTCTTGTTTTAAAGCTTCTTCAGATATCTCCTCAGGCAGATAAGATGAGATAATTTTTTTTTGTTCTTCAGACTGGCGGGCTAAATCTTCGCGTGCGCCTTTTTTAAAAGCATCAATAGACTCTTGAAGTTCTTTGTTTTGTTTGCGAAGAAGTGAGATAACCTCCTCATCATTTAACTCACTTTTTTTGTCAATCTCTTTGTTTATAATTTGTGCTAAAATATAACGAAGGGTTTCAAGAACAGTTTTATTGCCTGATTTAAGTGCAGCTAATTGATCATTTTGCAGTTTTTGTCTTAACATTTCATTATTATAGTCTATGAAAAAAAATAATGGCAATGACATCATTGAAATGATGACTCATTTTCAAAAGAAAATCCTTGAACAAAAACCTTCACTAGACAAAATGTTTGAAGAGATCAGAATGATGAAGTTTAAGATCCGGCCTTTAAACGGGGATATTTCTTTACTTGATCTCAAAAACAATCATTTTATTGAGATATTATGGAGTTTAGGTAAGCTTGATGAGTTTTTTCAGTTCCAGTATAAAAAAGTATCAGTACACAAGCGATCCTTATTCATTAAATTATTTGATGAAATGCATGATAAATTTCAGGAAGATTTAAATAATCTTAATCTTAAGCCTGAAAAATTACCAAGCACAACTTCAGCCTTTGAGATGGAAATTTTTAAAGAAAGAACTCAGCAAAGCAACTAAAACTTCTTATGAAAAAATTCCCCATTGTACTTGATCTGGAGACAAAATATACCTTTAGAGAGTTTGATGATCCGCAAAAACTTGAAGTCTCTGTCGCGGCCATCTATGATTACCAGGATCATCAGGGCAAAATATATTTTGAAAAAGACCTAAACAAACTTTTTCCTCTTCTGGAGAGCGCGTCTTATATTATTGGTTATAATGTCCGGAGTTTTGATCTGGCAGTTTTACAGCATTATTATCCGGGGAAAGTCGATCATTTTTCCTGTTTTGATATTTTGGATGATATTAAAGAAAAGCTGGGTAGGCGTTTGTCATTAAATGATGTAATATCAGCCACTTTAGGTAAGAAAAAATCCGGTCATGGACTGATGGCGATTGATTATTATAAGGAGGGGAAGTTTGAGAAATTAAAAAAATATTGTTTGGATGATGTCATTTTAACTAAAGAACTTTTTGATTATGGAGTTAAAACCGGAGAAATCTTTTATTTTACTTCTAAAGGAAAAGGAACAATAAAAGTCAGCTGGAAAAAATATATTGAAGAGGATGGAGAAAATGGTAATATGCCCCTAACCCTGCCTTTTTAGACGATAGGATTCTCCATGAAAAAGAATAAATTTTTTGATAAAATATAGACTGTCAGTTTAAGCACTTTTAAATTTTATTTCCCCTGTAGCTCAACGGTACCGCGCCCGCCATCGCAAGCATGAGCTTGCTCAGGCGTTGCGGGCGGGGAGCAAAAAGCTATAATAAAACTATGTTTTACACATATGTTTTAAAAAGCTATAAAGATAATAAATTATATATAGGTTTTAGTGACAATTTAAAGCAAAGAATAGAAGACCATAATAATGGTAAAGTTTCCTCAACTAAAGATAGACGGCCATTAAAACTTATATATTATGAAGCTTGTTTATCTAAATTAAAGGCTCTTAAGAGAGAAAAATATTTCAAGACAGGATTTGGTAGACAGTATCTTAAAAATAGAATTTAACATCCCCTGTAGCTCAACGGTAGAGCAGGTCGCTGTTAACGACAAGGTTCGTGGTTCGAATCCACGCGGGGGAGCATTGTTGAATTTTTAGGTTGATTTGCGATTATAAAATACGGTTTCTTCCAGTCCCATCGGGCTTTTCCGTCCTTCCACTCTAAGTTCTCACAAAAGATATCAACCATTTCCCTTTTGTTTTCTGGTAAGGCCAGTCTTAGTCTTTTGGTGACGTGCTTTATGTTATCTAGGAACTGGTACATAAGCTCGTCTAGTTCGCTAACGATATTCTCACATTTAATAATCGTATTTCGATAAGACGCTTCCTTTCGACGACTGTCTTCCATAAGCCGGTTATAATCAGCCTTCATAAGCTCACCCCCTGAAAAGCGTCGACCCATATCGATTTGAAGATTTTGTTCGGTTGAAATCTTTTCGCCAAACTCCCGAACTTGTTTTTTAATATCTAGTTTTTGTGGTTGGTTTATCTCCACTACATAATCACGCGCTTCTTTCCAAGTATCCTGGTCTATTTCAATTCGTTCAAAAGCGGTCATTAAACTATCTTCAAGTTGTTTTTCAGGGATATAGGTGATTCGGGCAATATCTTTACAAGGGGACCGTCGTTTTCCACACCGATAATAGGTAATACCTTTTTTGTGCGTTCCTGAAAGCATTCCACCACACAGACCGCACTTAAACATACCTGAATATGCGTAATCTAGGTGGGTTGTTTTTGGGTGTTCGTGATCGGTGATAATTTCTTGTACGCGATAAAATAATGGGGTGTCAATTAAAGGTACATATTCGCCCGCAATCCTTTCTCCGTCGCTTTCGAAGATTCCTGTGTACTGAACGTCACTTAATCTGTTTCGCCAAGTGTTCTTATGAAATCCACCTGATACTGACTTACCAGACAGTAATCCGATATTTTTAGCATATTCGGCGATTTGTTCGAATGTGTAGTTACCGGTAGCAAACTGTTCGAAAACCATTTTAACTAACGGTCCTCGTACAGGATCGACAATCCACTTCTTACGACCCACGGGTCCTTCGGTAATATAACCTAGAATTGCCGGTCTTGCCGGGTGCTTCATTATCTTTGCTTTTGATTTCATACCCTCTATGGTCCTGTATCCGGTATCGTCGCTTGATTTTTTGGACATAGCAAATTCGATAGCTACCATTAGCTGATCCCCGGACGAATCAGTAAAGACTTTTGTGGGCGTATAAATTCGTTTGATTATTCCGTTTTGTAAATACCACAGAATCATTCCACCGTCGGCAAAATTACGCGCAAGACGACTAATTTCGGTACAAACAATCCCGTCGATTTCGCCTTTATGGTCTTTAAGGTAATCGAGCATATTGGCAAAACTATCGCGTGCGAAAGCTTCATAACCGGTTTTATCGTCTTCAAAAATAGGACCAACTAATTCAAGTTTGTATCTTGCTATAGCGTCTTTAACGAAGGTCTTTTGATATTCTAATGAATTTAATTGTTTACTCGCTTCACCTTTAAGATTGTCTTCCGAAGACTTCCGGATATAGGCGACCACGCGATTATATTTTGGTGGGTTATCTTCCATATTTATCTTTGGTGACGGCTTTATTAAGCTTGTCGAACGTTTCACTAAACGATTGTGGACCCTTGCCTTTAGTAATTACCTTTCTAAATTCTTCGAGATCTGTCGTAATAATTCTTTGTTTGTTTTTTATTGTTATTTGGGCTTGTGGTTCGGTGTATATTCTTTGGACGACTTTAACAAATCGCTTAAAGCTACTTAATAGGGGTGGAATATCCTTATCGCCCAATTTAGGATCGCGTTTTAACAAGTGCGATATAAAATTCTTTTGTGCTTTACTTGTATTTTCCATATTTATCAGTTAACTAGTGCCGGTCGACTGTTTATTTCAAATAATCTGTCTATTTCCTGAATAAGTTCTGGCGGTAAAGTCACTTCTTGCTTGGGTACTTGTATATTGGCTGAACTAACGGTATTAGGTAGCCCTAGCGCGGTTCTTTCGCCTTCTATGGCTGTCTTTAGTATTCCGGCTAGAAAAGTTAATTCCTTGACGTCCCAAGACCTGTAACCATTTTCAGTAAAAGATTGATCTAACTTATTTAATAAGTTACTTGCCAGATCTTGAATCGTTCGCCACGTTTTAATATGTCTGGCAATCGTTTGATTTATTAGTTCGACCCGATTTTCGACAAATGTTTCTTCGGCCAAATCGTATAGGTTTCGTCTACGTTGAAGCCAGTTTTCGTTCTTGGCGCGAAGGCCTACTTCACTTTTGCTAACACCGAATTTATCGGCTACGTCTTGATACGAAGGAATCCTACCTTCCGGATCGGGGGTTAAATAAAATTCTAGGGCCGATTCCCAATTTATTCCTTTTGGTCCGTCCATAGTTTCTTAAAATCATTTGTTAGCTTGGATAGGATTACCCAAAACTGCTACGCCAACACCTTCGTTAGCATAAGCACACCCCACGCTAAAATCACCCAATAATGACAATCTATGGCCCGGTGAACCAGACCAAAAATCTATAGCGTCTTTGGTTGTGTATGTGTCTTTGATATAGAGTTCAGCGATAGGTGCGAATTTCTTATCTATTTCTTCATTTTTAACCCATTCTTCAAATCCCTCGTGTCCTACGTCACCACTTTTAACTTTTAGGTATCTAGCGACAAGGTTATCGCAGATATAAGGATCGAGCTTTAATTCTAATTTTCCGTTTGCTAGCCGATATTCGTTCATTGAATCAAAAAGTTGTTGGCCTGTGTAATTAGCCTTTTTGTAACCAGAGTTAGCATTTCTATATCCAATTAAAAATACTAACCCAATAAGTCCGAGTAAAACGACCGAAAAAACAGCTTTTTTTGTAGATAGACCCAATGGCGGTTTATATTCAGACTTATCCTTTTTTATTAAAATAACGAGCCAAGTTAATACCATTAACCCGAATGAAATAGCACCGATACCGATAGTAGATAACATTGGAAATAGCCACGGGGTTTCGGGTCCACCTGAAAAATTGGGATCGTGTGTCATTCCCTTAGTGGTATAAACGATAATAAAGGCAAAAAATAAACAAGCCAAAGCCCACAAAATTGCTGTTATGTTGTTAATTTTTTTCAATTTCATAATCTACACTTTTATTTTACATTAAATTAAGAAATCTTATTTGGCGCTGTTTTTCCTGTCGATATGCTGATTTGGTAAGCCCCAATCCTAAGTAAGATACAAAAAATCCAGTGACCGTAATTTAATAGATAATTTTCCCGAAACATTAAGGCGTGGGATACATTATTTCGAAGATTATATCCACCTAGCTCGATAAGAACATATTTCATAAGGATTAGTAAGTCGTTTCCGAATATCTCCCCGGCGTAAGGTTCTCTTAAAAGTTCGTCGAGTCCTTTTTTTTCGGTTACTTGTTTGCCACCACGTTCAGTTTTGATCTTATCGACCGGCTTACCAATCGTTTCGTAAAACTCCCGGATTAAGCCTTCAATCTTGGGGGTTAAAGAATCGATAGCCAGAACAAGATTGGTTCTAGCTTCCTCGACATTGTTATTCTTAATCATTTCTAAAGTAGTAAGATATGCTCGAATACCGGGCCGCAAAATATCTATCCATTTTCTTGATTTCAAAAGAACTTCTTTAGTGTCCGAATCGTGTAGCTCGTATTCTTTCCCATACCACAAATGATCGGACATATACTTAATTACCGATTCTAAATCTAGTTTACCCGCGTCAATTAGTTCCTCGAATAAGACTTTTACCATAGCTTCGTAAGTTATTAAGGAAAACTGATATTGACGTAGTAGGGAATAGTATTTCTTTTCAAGTTCACTATCGTATTTTCGCGGCATATTCCCTGAACTATCAAATACGCTGTGGGAAAACAAGGATTGTAGCGGAAATTCTTTATCCATTTTTTCTGCCTGCTTTTTCACTTCTTCGTATTTTGGAAGGATTGAACCGTCCACGGTCAGCCTAACTAAAAGTTGTTCTTTGCTTTCTTTAGCGATTAAAGCCTTAAACTGTTCTCTAATTTGTTTCACCCAGTCTGTAAGATCCATTGTTTGACTGAATGTTTGGAATTTTAGATTCTTTTTGGATTCTTGAAGCGTCTTTTCGAGTTCTTCTACTTTTTTTTGATTACCCAGTGTTTTATATTCAGTAATAGCCTTGATAAGAAGATCCGATTGAACGAAGCCGTCTTTTTTTGCGTTAGCTTCGTCTTCAAACGAAGAAGCAATCTTTTGACGCCAGTTTTTTCCTTGAAGCCCAAAAACAAGCCGTTCGATTTTCTCGCCCAGTGATAAAAAGTCCCTAGCAAAATAGAGGTTATTCTTTTTTTCTTGTTCGTCGGCCATTCTTTTACAAATCTTCACCGTGTTTTCCCAGAAATCCTTTCCATATTCTTTCCAGTTTTCTAAGGCGAACTCGATAAGACGGTGTGTAACAGCCCACCGGGATTCACTTTGATTATCAAAGTTCAAAATCGTGTTAGCGATTGATTGATTTACTTCGTTTATATTGTGTTTTATCTTCTTGGCAAGAATGTAGGCACTTCTTAGAGCGTTTACTATTTCAAAAGCGGAAGTTCCTTCCGGGTCTTTCTTAACTTCGATATGTAACCAATCGACAACCTTTAAGTATTCCGTTATAGCTGTCTGGGCCATTTTATGATCCTTTTCGGTGATCCATAAAAAGTGTGCGATCCGTGACTTTATTCTTGGGTGCTTATATTTCGGAAGTAGTGATCTGATATAAGTGAAGTCGGATTTTGAAAAATCTTCTAAGTTCGGGAAGGCCCAATACTTGCCATTTTCGTCCGTCCCCGACATTTTGGATTTGAATTCGTCGTCTTTTACTTGAAAGCTGAAAAGGTTAATAAGCGCTTGAAATCTATCCCTTTCCCTCTCGTCGTCGAGAATAAAATAAGACAAATCTCTTGCTTCCCGGAAATGATCGCCCATTGTGAATTCATATTTAGCGTCTTCTGCGATACTATCTAAAGAAGCTAAGCTATCGTCGATTTTCTTTCTAGCTACTTCTTTGTCGTCTGTTCCAAGCCTAACCATATCCTTAAACCGTTTTAATTTTTCAAGGTCGTATCGCCGATCACCTCGATCGTTGATTTTTTCGGCTTGAAGTTTTTTAGTCCTATCCCACCGACGAAGGGTTTCGGGGTGAATTCCCAAAAATTCTGCCGCTTGCGTTACTGAATAATATGTTTTTTTAGCCATATGACTTATACTATCTACTTATACAGTATATGGTATAATAAATCAAGTCGCGTTTTCGACGGGGTATCAATATGTCATACGATCTTAACGTTTCAAAATTAACAAAGTTCAAAGGGAAAACCATATTCCTTTTTGATTCGAGCACGTTTTGTAGATATGAAGAACTGTCTTTGTATTCAGGAATTGACTTCTTTGAAGTAGTAGGAAAGCTAGATAGGATCGTTTTTCTACTAACAAACGAAGTAATCGTAGAACTAATGAACGGTCCTAGAAAATTTCACCCCAAGTTTTTACTAGATCACATAATCAATGTCGACGGTTCAATGGACCATTCCCTGAAAGAAAATAGATTTTTATATGAAAAAGAAGGAAAACTACACTATTTGGTATTAAACAAAGTTTCTGCCGTCGATTGGAATCAAGTTCTATTATGTCAAAATCATTCAGATCTTGTACTGGTAACGAACGATAGAAAACTATTGAAAAGTTCGAAGGTCATTTTAGGCGATCGATCGTTTGGGGCGGCTTCATTGATTTATAAACTACTTGAAATGTATCCGGATAACACCGAACTTCAATCTTTGGAAATAAAATCAAAAGAACTTTTTAAGCACGAAAAACTAGGTAGTATAAGGTACTAGTACAAGTCTGCTACTGTATTATCAAGCGTTTAAGGCTAAAGAATTACCCTTAAAACATTCGTTTACGAATCTTATGTCTACCTCGTCGGGTAGAATAGGGGTTAGGATTTGGTCTATAAAATAAGTTCTCACCCGTTTCAATAGGGCGAGCCAGATAGGACGCTGAGCGTATAAATGCCCAGTTTGTCCCGCGATATCAGACTTTTCTTTAGGTTCGAATAATCTGTAAACAAGCCCCCGCTAAAAGACAAGTGCTGAACCTCTCTTGAGTGTATTTAATTTCTCTTGACAACTAACATTGAAGGATTTATTATTTGAATAATCGTTCAAATACTATGGCAGAGTATCAACAGATAAAAAAGGAATTAAAGAATAAACAGAAACTCTTAGCTTGCGCAAGGCAGTTTGGGGTGGTAGGTGATGCTACCAGGCTTAAAATTTGTTACCTTCTATGTCATTATCCCGAAGTTTCTGTTGGTCAAATGGCAGAAATCCTGGATACTTCTATTTCTGTTGTTTCCCATAGCGTAAAAAAGCTTTTAGAACTTGAGCTTGTGACAAGGAGAAAAGAAGCACAAACTGTGTACTATTCTTTGACAACTAATGATTTTACTAAGACGCTTAAAAATTTTATCACATAACTATGAGGAAAGAAGAACAACAAAAACAAATTTCTAATTCAGCACTTAAATGGAGTGCGCTCTCGGCGCTTATCGCCTCTTTGTGTTGTATTGGGCCATTAGTATTGGTTCTCTTTGGCATAGGCGGAGCCTCAACAGCATTAGCCATTGGCTACCGTAAGCCGTACTTTCTGCTTTTTGGCTTAGCAGTGCTTATTATTGGATTAGTTTTCATCTATCGCAAAAGTTGTAGTACTACAAAATTAAGTAGGAAACAGCAAGTATTCATCTTCGGAGGTTCGTTTCTGGTTGCGGCATTATTATATTACTTTTTGACCTATGTGGGAGTGCCGGCAGTTACCCCGCTGGTATATCAGTCCAGCAGCGCTTCAAACATATTAGCCTCCTTTTCAAATAACAGACCCAATAAAGCAACACTCAAAATAGAGGGAATGTCGTGTGCCTCATGTGCAGTAAGTGCACAATATAGCTTAAAAAGCCTTCCCGGTGTTGCTGACGCTTATATTGGCCTTACGAAAAACCTTGATGGTGAAGGTTGGATAGTCTATGAACCTGATCAGGTGACTAAAGAACAAATTATTAAGGCGATTGAACCATATAAAGCAACGTTTACATCTGATAGCGTGTACACTCAATAAAGACGCAAAACATTATGACTAAATTAACTATTGTTCATATTAAAGATTGCACATGCTGTGAAAGCGTAATCAAAATATCAAAGGAATTGGAGAAAGAAATGGATATTGAATTAAAACTGCAGAATTGGGATGAGTCTAAAGATTTGATTGAGAAAAACAAAATTGTCTCTTCGCCGGCGATCTTTATCAATGATGAGTTCGTTCACGCCGGAGAGCTTAGTAAAGAGGAGTTAAAAGATTTAATTAAAAAACATGAATAAAACTCAAATTCAAATTTTATATTTCCCAGATTGCCCAATCTATAAAGAGCTTGAGAAACTTGTAAGAGAGGTTATCCGAGAACTTAGCATTAATGCGGACTTGGAATTAATCAATATTCAAACAAAAGAGGATGCCGAGAAGTATCACTTTACCGGTTCGCCCGGACTCCGCATTAACGGAAAAGACATTGACCCCCTGACAGAAAATGCGCAGGTGGTTCTTAAGAGCTGCAAGATTTATCGCACTGAGGAAGGTATGAAAATGATTCCTACAAAAAAGATGATTCGAGAAGCTCTGAAGAAAGAGGAAATGGAAGGAAAAGAGTGTTGTAAAATATAAAGTATGGAAGAGTATGACTTGATCATTATAGGTGGTGGGGCAGGAGCGTTTGCTGCGGCTATTAAGGCTAATGAGTTGGGGGCTAAAACCTTAATGGTAAATTATGGCCTGCCTTTGGGTGGTACTTGCGTGAATGTCGGTTGTATTCCATCTAAAAACTTACTTAAAGCTGGCGAAGTGCTGTATTACAGCCAGCATCATAATTTCAGTGGTATCAAACTAAGGGTTGATGAATTTGATTTTGGCAAAACCGTTCAAGAGGAACTGGATGTGGTGGCGATGATGAGAAAGGAAAAATATGAGGACGTCTTAAAGAATTTGCAAAACGTTACTTTTATTGAAGGTAGAGCAAAGTTTACCTCACCCACAGAAATTGAAGTAAACAACCCCTCCTTCGCCGAGGCTCCAGCGGGCAAGCAAAAATATCAAGGTAAGAAGTTTGTTATTGCTACCGGTTCAACTGCTAATGTTCCTCCTGTAGAAGGCCTTAAAGAAGCGGGGTACTTAACTCATATTGAGGCTTTAGCCGGAAAGATTCAGCCGAAATCTTTAATCATCATAGGAGCCGGGCCATTAGGGCTTGAGTTTGCCCAAATGTTTCATCATTTTGGAACTAAAGTTATAGTTTTACAAAGAGGTAATACTATTCTTCCAAGAGTTGAACCGGAAATTGCTTCAGCCTTACAAAAGTACTTATCCGATGAAGGAATTGAACTTTATACAGAAGCTGAAACACTGTCGGTTCGTAAAGTCGGTTTAGAAAAGATAGTTAAGGCTAAGATAAACGGAGTTGAACAGGAGTTTAGAGCAGAGGAGATACTTTTAGCGTCAGGCAAGACCGCTAATACTAAAGATTTAAACTTACAGGTAGCGGGAGTAGGGATTGACGAGAGACAAGCTATCAAAGTCAATGAGTCCCAAAAGACCTCCCAAGACCATATTTTTGCTGTTGGGGATGTAACAAACCAAAAGCTAAGGCTTGAGACAATAGCTGGTAGAGAAGGAACTTTAGCCGCCAAAAATGTCTTTACCGGCAGTCGCGACAGTATCAACTACCGGCAGGTTCCCTACGCTGTCTTTACTTATCCGGCCGTGGCAAGTATAGGGATGACTGATGCGGAAGTTATTGAAAGCGGCGGCAGGTGTAGTTGCAAAACTATTGACTTTTCCAAAGTTCCCAAGGCAGGTGCCATCAAAGATACCAGAGGAGTTATTAAAATGGTGATAAATAACGAAAATAGAAAAATTTTAGGTATCCATATGGTAGCGCCGGAGGCAGCAGATATTATCAACCAGGGAATTTACATCTTAAAAGGAGGCATGACAGTTGATGATGTGATAGACAGTTTGCCTGTCTTTCCAACCCTTTCAGAAAGCATAAAAATCGCCGCTTTGTCATTTACTACTGATATCAATAAACTTAGCTGTTGTGTGTAAAATTTTAGGCCCGTTTGTGCTAAAATAAGATAACTCTGTAAATACAATATGAAAACAATTTTCTGTGACTTTCTTGATAGTGTAGACAAAAACGGAACGGTTACACTCAAACCGCTGGGAAAAGCAAAAAATAATGTTACTAAACCAACACTACCTGGCTGGAAGGATGTTATAACAGAGATTGTAATAGATAAAACATATACAAAAGGCTTAGATGGGATTGAGGATTATTCTCATGTAATTATTGTCTACTGGATGGACAAAGAAAAAGAATGCCATCTTAAGCACCATCCGCAAGGTAAAGAAAACATTCCATTTATCGGGATTTTTGCCTGTCGTTGTCCCCAAAGACCAAATCGTATCGCCATCTCAACAGTCAAACTGCTTTCTCGATCAGGAAATAAGATAAAAGTCAAAGGCTTGGATATTGTTAATGGTACGTCCATTGTTGATATTAAACCCTATACTCCTGAATATGATGAGATTAAGAAAGCTAAAGTTCCAGACTGGATCGACAAGTTAATTTTTTAATCTTCTTTTTGATTTTGGTACACTAAAATAGTGAGTAAGAAAAAAATTTTCATAATTATTTGTATTGTCTTGCTTGTATTTATAGGATTTTTTGGTTTTAAGTTTTTTTCAACTACCAAAACTGCAAATGTAAAAATAAGTGGAGTTTTATTAGGTAACCAGATTTGGAGCGAGGAAATTATTATTACTGGTGATACCGAAATTATCGGTAATTTAACTGTTTTACCCAGTACTATCGTTAAATTTGTTGTTGGTGATGATCGCGGCATGGGTGATGAGGTAGAGAAAGATGGTTTTAATGATAATGATCCGACACGACTTAAATCATATACAAAAACTCATTCTTCTCTTTTCATCCTGGGAAAATTAATAGCGCAAGGAAGAAAAGATAAAAAGATTATTTTTACCTCAAGTGCAGAAAAACCTTATCTAGCTGATTGGGAAGCAATAGTCTGGCAAGGTGACGGGAGTATCATAGATAATGTTATTGTGGAATTTACTCGCAACGGACTTAATCCCATAGGTAAACAGCCAAACAGTGTTATTCAAAATAGTATATCTCGCCATTCAATGTGGGGTGCAATATCTGCTGCAAATTCAAATATTAAAATCATAAACAATATTTTATCTGATGCGGGGCATGAAGGGATTGATCTCAAATCGAAAGGTAATCAAGAAGTTATCGGTAATGTTATCGATGACTGTCACACGGGTATCGCTTCTATGGCTGGATCGCAACTTATTAAAAATAATACAATTACAAATTGTGGAGATGGCGTTTATATTGATTCCAAATCAAGCGCCATATCAGTCGGCAATATTTTTGCGTCCGCCCCAGAAGATAGCAAGCGCGAATGGCGCTACGGTAATTATGTTATCCCAATCTTTGGCTATCCTAAATAAATACTAAATATATCGTAAAAACTGTTAAAGAATAACTTATCTAAGGAGGCGTTATCGGCAATAATCACTTTCTTTACCGCTTCCAGAGTCTGAGGAGGGGAGGGACAAAACTTTAGCCCTATCTTCAGTTGGAATCCAATCAAACCAGCAAACAGCATAACTCTCAATCTCATAATTATGATTAGCGGCCCAAGTAGGATTTTTTGAAGCTTCATTTTTTTGCCGATAATCATAAACTCCCCAATCAACAAATGTATTTAATCCTCCAAAAACCTCCGGACCTCCGCTGTTTAAACCAACTGCCGTTGCAATTATCTCCCCTTGTTTTACTTTTATTGAGGGGTAAACTTCTGTTGTTCTGGAGTCTAATCCTTTAGGCATGGGGAATTTTTCGGCAATCGCCTGGAATTTTGGCGAAAGAGTAAGTAAATGTCCAAAACGATAGCGAATTCCACAAGGATGAGCAAAATCAAAAGTATACTGAATTTCGCCGTTTACAGGATAACGAGCTCCGGCAATAACTTCCGCATCATAAGGAGCAATTACTTGAATTTCATCAGGACGGGATTTGTCAAAGCGAAATCCTCCATGAGGCTTGTAGTTTCCTCCTCTTTTTTGTCCGGGATAAAGGATTGATGTTACTCTGCTCATATCTATCGGTAGTTTAAAAATAAATGGTTCTGGACATGTTTCATATGAATTAGTGAGTCTATTAATAACAGAAGCTGGCGGCAAGACTTTTTCCGGATCGCGGATTATCGCGGCAATTAAGAATATTACAAATGCAATTAAGACAAAAGCTAAAACTTTTCTCACAATTAAACTGTATCATATTTTCAAGATTACGCTAATATTGTGTTATATCTTTCGTATGTGATAAGAACTGCTATAATTTTTTCTATGCTTCTTAAAAATAAAATTGTTCTAATTACAGGTGCTTCAAGCGGGATATATAAAGCCACGGCGCTGTTTTTTGCTAAAGAAGGCGTAACAATATGTTTTAAAGTAAGGTTGCTTTATTGCGGTTTTATTACACTTCTATTATCTCCTTTTAATTATTCTTCTATACTATGTAATATCTATGTCAGGATACGTCATTAACATTGAGGAAAAAACAAAACAGAATGAATATTTTCGTGAAGTATTATTTACTGCATCTTGCAGTCAGCTTGTGGTTATGAGTCTTAATCCAAAAGAGGAGATTGGAGAAGAAATTCATACTGTTGATCAGTTTTTACGCATTGAATCAGGAAGGGGTAAGGCCGTGCTGGATGGGGAAGAGTTTGATATTAAAGATGGCAGCGCCATCGTAGTTCCTGCAGGTGTAAAGCACAATTTCATAAATACATCCGATACTGAAAAACTGAAACTTTATACGATTTATTCTCCGCCAGAACACAAAGACAAAACAGTTCATAGGACAAAAGAAGACGCAATAAAAGATGAAGAAAATCATCTTTGAACACACTCTATAAATATTATATAAAATAAGGAAGGTGATAGTTATGATGGGATATTTTGGAAACATGATGGCAGGCTGGGGACTATTCGGATTAATAACTTGGATTGCTTTAATGTTTTTCCTGGTCTTGGGCAGCATGTATTTTTGGAAGGAAATAAGCAGAAAAAAATAAGGATTACTCCTAAAAGTGTGAGGTCAATCATTTTCCGTGAACTGTGGCATTTAGGGGGAAAGTATGGTATAATGGAGTCAATTGTTTTAATAGATTCTGTAGTCTACATTAATATTCATCTGCGGGCTCTATTCTACAATCCATTTTAAGTTTTATTATTCATTCTATGTATAGAAGATCATATAGTGGAAGTTTTAATCGACCAAAAAATCATTTTAGAAAATTCTCTTTTCAAAAAAGAGGAGTAACGTCTAAAATTCATGTATCCCAATACATTAAAAAAGCGCAAGTTAATAGCACCCAAGAAACTCAAGCTTCAACACGATCTTTTTCCAATCTTCAGATTGAGACAATTTTGAAAAATAATCTTTCCAGGCGAGGATTTACCAATTTGACTGCAATTCAAGAAAAAACGATTGATCACATTTTAGAAGGAAAAGATGTCGTTGGAATTGCTAATACCGGAACTGGAAAAACAGCCGCTTTTTTAATACCCTTGCTTAACAAAATTACAAAAAATAGAAGTAATAAAATAATAATTATTGTTCCGACCCGGGAATTAGCAATGCAAATAAGAGATGAAATGAGGGCTTTTTCCCAATCAATGAACATATATTCGACGCTGTGTATTGGCGGAGATAATATCAGAAATCAGATATACGATTTAAGAAGAAATCCAAATTTTGTGATAGGTACCCCCGGAAGGCTTAAAGATTTAATTGAAAGGAAATGTCTTTGGTTAGATCAATACGGTACAGTAGTACTGGATGAAGTAGACAGGATGCTTGATATGGGTTTTATTCATGATATAAAGTATCTTATTGCTTTACTCCCCAAAAATAGGCAAACTCTCTTTTTTTCAGCTACGCTTTCTCAGGAAATTAATACTTTAATGCAATCATTTTTAAATAATCCGGTGAGTATTTCTGTTAAAGTACAAGATACTGCTCACAATGTTGAACAAGATATCGTCCGCATACATCCCGGCGCTCAAAAAATGGATACGTTGGAGACTTTACTTAAAAAAGATGACTTTAAAAAAGTATTAATTTTTGGAAGAACAAAACATGGAGTTGAACGATTATCAACAAATCTCTATAAAAAAGGTTTTAAAGTCGCATCCATTCATGGAGATAAACCTCAATCTAAACGGACTCAAGCAATAAGACTCTTTAAAGAAGATGTGGTAAATATTCTTGTTGCCACAGATGTGGCCTCCCGTGGAATTGACATTACTGATATTACTCACGTCATAAACTACGATCAACCGGCCACCTACGATGACTATATTCATCGAATCGGCCGAACTGGAAGAGCTAATAAAAAAGGCGTCGCCCTAACTTTCATAGATTAAAATCTATCACGTAACTCTTACTTTATTTTTATCTTCATCATACATGGAACACGTATACTCTTGATAAGTTAAAGTATTGAAAGGAGGTGAAAAAGATAATGGCATTTTGGGGTATAGGAAAATCTAAAAGAGGACTGGCTTCAGCCGATGAGGAAACCAGGAGAAGAGTAGCCAGAAAAGGCGGTAGAGCCTCACACGGGGGCGGTAGAAAAAGTATCTAAAAGTAATGATACTAGCGCTCATATTTAACTTGGGCGCTAGTTTTCTGTTACATCAAAACTTGACAAGGAAATAATTATTTTACATACTTTTATTTATGGAAAACATGGCTCAAGTTCCCTCATCTACTTCAGCTCAAGTAGTAACCGCTAATTCTTCACCAAGATCCCATAAAATATTTATTTTTCTTGGAATCTTTTTATTTATATTACTGCTTATTATTGGTGGCGGTGTAGTTTATATAATGACTTTAAAAAAGAATAATTCTTCTCCATCTATAATAAATACATCTTCATTATCTCCAACTGCAGTCCCTACACCAACAACATTACTTAAAGAAGAATACAAAAATCCATTTGAGGAAAAAAACCAGTATCAGAATCCTTTTGAAACATCAGAAAATCCATTTGATGCTTTAAGCCAATGAAAAAAATAATCAATATAATTTTTATTATCGTTATAACAGTTATAACTGTTATACAAGTCACTGAAGTAAAAGCTCAAGAAGCATCTGAAGCCAATGCAAAAAAATTTGGTATTTCCTTTCCTGTAGCCGAGCTTGGTAACTGTGCTTCAGTTTCTGAGTGCAAAACTTACTGTGATGATAGCGCCAATAGAACACAATGTATAGCTTTTGCCAAGAAAAAAGGTTTTTATAAAGAAGAAAAGTTAGATGATAAAAAAAGAGAAATGATTCAAACTGCCAAAGATAGTCTTGGCTGTAGTGATGAAGAGTCATGTAAGGTAGTTTGCAGCAAGGAGGAAAATTATGAAAAATGCAGTCAGTTTGCGAAAAAAAATGGTTTTGAAGGTCCAAAAAGACAAAATCCTGGTGATAAAAAAATAATTCAGAAAGCCAAGGAGATATTAGGCTGCACCTCAGAAGAGTCATGTAAATCAATTTGTGAACAGGATAATAATAAAGACAAATGTTCAGAGTTTGCTAAACAAACTGGTTTGGGGGGTGGAATACGGCGTGTTGGTCCGGGAGGTTGTAATTCTGAGGAAAGCTGTCGTAGCTACTGTGAAAAAAATGAAGATGAATGTAGAAAATTTGGAGGTGGCGGTGGTCCTCCTCCTGGCTCAACCGGTAAAATGCAAGGTCCGGGGGGATGCAATAGCGAGGAATCATGCCGGTCTTATTGTGAAAAAAATCCTGAAGAATGTAAAAAGTTTGGAGGCGGTTCTCCAGATAGACAAGGACAGCCGCCGCCTGAGG
This sequence comes from Candidatus Roizmanbacteria bacterium, assembly GCA_016432445.1. Taxonomy (GTDB): domain Bacteria; phylum Patescibacteriota; class Microgenomatia; order UBA1406; family GWC2-37-13. The sequence goes on from CP066689.1 coordinate 151,237, forward strand.
CGCAAAGACGAGGCCCAGGTGGATGCGATAGTGAAGAATCGTGTAAATCTTACTGTGAAAAAAATCCTCAAGAGTGTGGAGGGAAAAGAGACGAAGGAGAACGGCGAGGTTTTGATCAAAGTGGTTTTAACCAAAGTGAAAGCAAAGAAGATTTCTGCCGCAAGAATCCTGACAAATGCCGTTTGCCTGAAAATCTTCAACAGCAAAATATTAGTCAGGAGGAATTCTGTAAAAATAATCCAGATAAATGCGTTCAAAATAAAAAAGAACAGCGGGAGCAGTTTATAAGACCTCCCGAAGATAGTCAGAGAATTGAAAAACCACCGGAGAGTTTTCAACGACCTCAGGGAGAAAATAGAAGTTTTCAGCCGCCTCAGGGAGAATTAAGACGTGACCAGCAGCCTGAGAATTTTCAAAGACCCCCGTCAGGAGAAGTGAGACAAGAACAAAAACCGCCTGAAGTGAAAGGAGCTTCTTCATCTTTTTCCTTGCTTAACAAAATCATTCAATTTTTCCTTCTTAAAAATTAAGCGGTCATCTAATTTTATTTTTCTTGCAGGTTTCATACTTGTTTCTTTCGTTCTTTTGACCTTCTCACAATAATATATAGTAGATATGGTTTTTAACTTTTTACGGAAGGATAATGATGGTAATCAAAGAAAGGTAAGTCCGGCAATCTTTCTTAAAAAAATGGCGGTTTTTCCGACAGAAAAAATATCTCTAGTTTTAGAGGGAGAAGAAATTTCAAAAACAGTGTCAAAAGCTCACGATCATAAACATCAGATTGTCCTTCTTTTTCAAAAAGACTCAGAAAAAAGCGAAATTGGAGTTATGGCACGTATAATCCAACATCAAAGTATAACGCCTGCTCTTATTGGTTTGATTGTTGAAGGAGTAAAAAGAGTTAAAGTTTTAGCTGAGTTTTCTGAAGAAGGTATCAAACTGGCTGAGGTAGAAGAACTTCCTAAAAAAGAGGTGAAAGATGAGAAAGATGACACAGAGATAGAGGCGCTTTCACGCAGTGTACTAGATCAGTTTAAAAAACTTATTCAGCTTGAAGGAACAGTTTCGTTTATGATTATTGAGACATTGCAAAAAGGATACATCTCTCCTGAGGATACAAGTAATATATTATCTTGGGCAATAAAACTTGATCTATCGGAAAAGTTTGTACTTCTTGAGACTCTAAACGTTAAAAAACGTTTAGAATTTTTAAGCGAGAAATTGGTAAAAGAAATGAATATTGCTCAAGCTGAACAAAGAATTCAACATGAGATTGAGAAGGAAGTTGGTCAGGTACAAAAAGAGTTTATACTGCGTGAAAGGCTTAAAGCAATTGAGAAAGAACTGGGGATTTTTGAGGAACAAAAAGAGTATGAGACATTAGAGAAAAAGCTCATGCAAGCAGGACTTCCTAAAGATCAAAAAACAAAAATTGTGGGAGAACTTCACCGTTTAAAACAGATGCCTCCAGTCAGCGCTGAGGCACCTTACATTAGAACTTATCTAGAATGGATTAGTGAACTTCCTTGGAACAAAAGAAGTGAAGCAATTGTTGATTTAAAAAAAGCTAAAGAGATTCTAGATAAAGATCACTATGGTTTGGAAAAAACTAAAGAAAGAGTTTTGGAATATTTGGCTGTCCAAAAATTAACTGGAGGAAAAGGAAGGGGAACAATACTTTGTTTTGTAGGTCCGCCAGGTACAGGAAAAACATCTGTTGGTCAATCTATTGCCAGAGCGGTAGGGAGGAAGTTTGTCAGGATGTCCTTTGGCGGTATTCGGGATGAGGCGGAAATAAGAGGTCATAGAAGAACCTACGTGGGTGCTTTGCCTGGAAGAATTATTCAAGGTATAAGAAATGCTGGTACTAAAAACCCAGTGTTTATGATTGATGAGATTGATAAGCTGGGAATGGATTTTAGGGGGGATCCGTCAGCGGCACTTTTGGAAGCTTTAGATTCTGCACAAAATAGTTTCTTTTCTGATCATTACATTGAGATTCCTTTTGATTTATCTGAAGTATTTTTTATAACCACAGCCAATATTTTAGATCCGATTCCTCCAGCTTTAAGAGACAGAATGGAAGTCATTGAGTTTCCAGGGTATACTGAGGATGAAAAATTCCATATTGGCAAAAATTATTTATTTCCCCGGGTTTTAGAGGCTCATGGTTTAAATCAAAAACAATTAAAGGTGGCTGATGATGCAATTCATAAAGTGATTATCCGTTATACAAGAGAAGCTGGAGTAAGAGAACTCGAGCGAAAATTAGCTGAAATGGCCAGAAAAATAGCTAAACAGGTAGCGGAAGGAGAGATTAAAAAAAACGTCGAAATTACATCCTCAAATCTAAGTGATTACCTCGGTCCTGAAGAATATGAGATTACTATGCGGGAGGAGAAAGATGAGGTTGGAGTTTCAACTGGACTGGCATGGACTCCTGCAGGAGGAGAAATTATCTTTATTGAAGCGGCCTTAACTCCTGGGAAGGGGAACCTCACTTTAACTGGACAGTTAGGCACAGTCATGCAAGAGTCAGTTCGGGCAGCTTTAACTTATCTTCGTGAAAAATCAGAGGAACTGCATTTTGATCCTAATTTTTATTATAAATCTGATATCCATGTTCATGTGCCTTCAGGCGCAATTGCCAAAGATGGGCCATCGGCTGGTACAGCGATTTTTGCGGCCTTAGCGTCATTGCTTACCAAACGAAAAGCCAAAAAAGATGTAGCTTTAACAGGTGAAATTACACTTTCTGGAAAAGTATTGCCTGTTGGTGGAATAAAAGAAAAAGTTTTGGCAGCTCACCGCAGCGGAGTCAAAAAAATTATTCTGCCTCAGCAGAATCAAAAAAATTTAGGAGACATTCCCAATGAAGTTCGTAAAGAACTTGATATAAAGTTTATTAAACGGGCTGACGAAGCATTGAGAATCGCTTTAGAGTAAGCTTTTGGTATGCCCCTTCGCTTCAAATACCTAACGAAGCTTCGATTTGTCAGCTCCGGTAGGCATACCACTTAAAATCGAAGCGGAGTGGTATAATTGGCCTGTGAAAATAAGAACGCAAATTCAAAATCTAAATAATCATCAAGTCTTCAATAAAGTTAAAAGTTTAGCCTGTGAATATCTTAACAAACATAAATATCAAGAAATTGATCTCCCGGTTCTCTCACCAGTTTTAATTCCTGAGTCTTATCTTGAAATTTTTAAAACAGAACTTATTAATGGAAAAAAGAAAGAAGAACTTTATTTAACTCCTTCACCTGAATTGTTTTTAAAAAGGTTAATTGTTCAAGGGTTAGGCAGTTGTTATTATCTCAATAAATCTTTTAGAAATGGCGACCTGGGAACCTCCCGGCACTCTCCCGAGTTCAATATCCTTGAGTTTTACAAATTAGGTTCAAGTTATATGGATGTGGCTGATGAAACTTTAAAAATGATGCGTTTTATTGCCAAAAAGCTTTTTGGAAAAGATGAAATAATTTTTCAAAGAAGAAAAATTTCTTTTAAGAATTTAGAAAAAATCAGTGTTAGTCAGGCTTTTGAAAAATATGCCGAGATGACTAATATATTAGATAAAGATAATTTTTTCAAACAAGCAAAAAATAAAGGATATGTGACAAATGGTTTTAATTATTCAGAAATATGGTCTCAGATATATGTTCAGGAAGTTGAGCCGGAGCTTGGTAAAAAGGGTAAGCCCACAATTATTTATGATTATCCTTTTGAGATGGCGGCAATTGCCAGATTCAATAAAGAAAAAAAAGTTGCTGAAAGACTGGAGATTTATATTGAAGGAGTAGAACTTGGAAACTGCGGAAATGAAGTACTCGATGAAAATAAAAAAACTCTTAATCTAAAATTCAATAATGAACAAAAAATGAGAAAAAAAATGAAAAAGTTCATCTATTCTCCAGATAAAGAATTTGTCAATGTTATTAAAGAACTGCCTTGGTGTTCAGGAATAGCTATAGGGTTGGATAGGTTGGCTATGATTTTTGCCAATGTTCCCAGTATTCAAGATCTTAAGTTGATAGATTTTGAGTATTAATATTTTGTTATACTTTTAAATTAATTATGGTTACCGATTTAGAATTAAAATATCTCATTGAGAAAGCAAAATTGGCGCGGGAGAATGCTTTTGTTCCACGTTCTTCGCATAAGGTGGGAGCTTGTATCCTTACTGAGGATGGAGAATATTTTGAAGGTTGTAATGTTGAAAGCATTATTTCGGGCTTAGGAACTTGCGCAGAAAGAGCGGCTATAGATCATGCGGTTATTCATGGAAAATATAATTTTAAAGCTTTAGTTTCTTTTGATGCAAAAATAAATTTTCCCTGCGGTGCTTGTCTTCAATATCTTTTAGAGTTTTATCAAGTTTCAGAAAAAGAAATAACCATTATATCAGCTGATATGGAAGGTAACATCAAAACAAATTCTCTATTTGAGCTACAGCCCCATGGGTATCTTACTGAGAATAATTTAGATAGCTTAAAAAGCTATAAAGATAAAATGTAATACTTTTTTCTTACGATTTACTTACTACTTTTTGATATTATTTTTAATTAAACAATATAACTTAAGTTCATATGGAAGAAAAAAAATATGGAAGAATTTTGTGGCAGTGGTTTTTAATTTATATTGTGATTGGCGTTATTATTTATGGTCTTATTTATTACCTAATAATTTCTTTTTTGTGAAAAAAAAGATTTTTTCTAAAGACTTGGGAATTAATCTTGAGTCTAAAAAAGAATCAGAGTTGTTTAAATGGTTTTTAGCATGTCTTTTATTTGGTAAACCTATCCAACAGGAAGTGGCTAAACGTACTTATTTTGAGTTTGTTTTAGAAAGACTAGTGACGCCTAAGGCCATTCTTAAAGCAGGCTGGGATAAATTAGTAAGGGTGCTGGATAAAGGCCATTACGTAAGATATGATTACTCGACAGCTGCTAAATTAATTGAGATTTGTCAGGAACTTAAAAAAAAATACGGTAAAGTGATTAATCTTATAAAGAAATCAAAAAATAAAGAGGAATTAGTATTTCGCTTAAAAGAATTTAAAGGTATCGGTGAGGTTACTGCTAGAATTTTTCTACGGGATATAGATCCGGTTTTCCGTGTTTCTGGCGGTCACTGAAATCCATGATGTTTTCAATCTCATCTATGACTTCTCTCATTCCTCTTTCTATAATTTTTCTTTGGGCTTTAGCCAATAGTAATTTTCCCGACATAAGCAAAACATGAAATTTAATTGTAAAAAATTTTTTTGGAATTCCAGCGGCGTTTCTTGGTTCGTCAATATGGACTTCAATTTGTTTAATCGGATAGCGCTTATTAAATTTTTCGGCAAAATGATCAACGAGCTCGTATAAATTTTGAAGATAATAATCATCCAAACCTTTATGAGGTTTTTGCCAAATGGTGGGGATTGTGACTTTTGGTTTTAAATCAGCAATTGCTCTTAGGATATCATGTCTTGCTAAGAAACCGATAGGTTTACCTTCTTTAATAATAACGATGCTATGCCGTTTTGATTTTATCATTTTCTTTATAATCGTTTCAGTTTTAAGATTGCTGGGAGCGCTTACAACACGCATCATAGCAAACTCCATAATTGGAGAATCGATTCGATAAATTTTTTCTTCATCAAATGAAGATCGAACTGGTTCAAGTTTTCCGGTAGTTACTTTTGTGGTATAACGCTGTCTTACAGTTTTGGCAATAAATGCATCCTCTAAGTCTCTTTGTGAAACAAGTCCTTGCAGTTTATCATTATTCACAAGTAAAACTCTAGTTATCTTTTTTTTCCGCATTAAATTATAAGCATCTTTTAAAGTAGTTTGTGTGTTAGTTGTTATTGGTTCTTTTATTTTTATTTTTTTTGCTAATCGGTTAAGCAGACGGGGAGTATTTATTATCTTTTCTATTATCTTGTCAGCTACTATTACTCCGTCAATCTTATCCCCATTTTCAAATACTGGTAAAGTATAAATCTCTGATGCGAGCATAAAATCGGCAATTTCATATAGAGGTGTTTTCCAAGTAATATATGGAGGATGAAAAAGAGTATGAGAGAGTTTAGTAGTATAAGGTAGCCTTTTTTTAAACAAATCCGTATAAGGAGAAGAGAGTCCTAAAAACTTACCATCATCGAAAACAAAGATAGCTTCATGACTATTTTTAGTTTGAGCTAAAGCAGATCCTAAGTGGGCTTCGGGTGGAAGTTTAATAAACCGCTTCAAAGGAATAATTGTTGAAATTGCTTTATTTCTGCCATTCATAAAACTATTAATAATAGTAATCTGATTAATTCAAAGTTAAGTAAGATTAGCGTAAGAAATTGGTATGATATCATTGTTTTGTTAAAATTAGCGTAATATGTTTAAAAAAGAGTTAACTGATAATAATAAAGCTTTTATAGCAATTTTGCTGGCGGCTTTTTTAGGAGGAGGAGTACCTGTATTAATTAAAATTGCTCTAAAGGAAATTCCTCCATTAAGTTTTACCTTTTTAAGATTTTTTTCAGCTGCAATTTTTATCCTCCCTTTTTTTTTAAGGAATAAACCGCTTATAGGAAAAAATATTCATAAATTAATATTTATCTCTATTCTAGCGAGTGTTAACGTAACGCTATTTGCTTTTGGTATTCGTTTAACTTCAGCAACAGTAGGTCAAACTCTTCATACATCTATTCCAATTATCGCAGCTGTACTTTCGTATTTTTTATTAAAAGAAAAAATTACCAAAAAAAAATCTTTAGGAATTTTAGTAGGTTTTATAGGAACATCTGTTATTATTTTTTTACCAATGATGGGTAATGTAAATTTTTTACAGAGCAGTTTAATAGGTAATATTATTATTTTTATCGGAGCTGTTTCTTTTTCCTTTTATTTAGTAATGTCAAAAAAATTGCATGAAAATTTTTCTCCTTTTTATTTAACAACGATTTTTGTTTTGACAACAATTGTTATTCAATTTTTTCTTGCCAGTACAGAATTTATTTCTAATCCTCAATGGTTATTTAAAATTTCAATGGGTGGACTACTAGCAACATTATATGTAGGCGTTATCGGAACCTTTATTTATTATCTTTTATATCAGTATGCCATTAAACACGGGAGTCCTATTATTGCTTCTATGACATTATATTTACAGCCGGCTGCGACTTTTATTTGGGCTTTATTACTTCTAAATGAAAGATTAACTACAGGATTCATTATAGGCGCGATTTTAGTTTTTATTGGAGTGTGGATTACTTCGCGCTCTTAATTTCTTACTTAGCTTTAACTTATGTCTTACGGGTTTTTGATTGATAAAAATTAGAATATAGTTTATATGAGTCTAACTAAAAGGATTAAACTGCTGTTATTGCGGATAGTAGATGAGTATTAATCTTCGAAAATGAGAAACACTATATTAAAGTGTTTAAAATCTTTCATTAAGACGTAATAAAGATTAATTGTTTTATGCCTATGATTAGATTGGTCTATCGGTCTAAAGTTGACAATACGGCTAATCAGCAGACAGAGGCATAAATTGATAAAATAATTATAGGTTAAAGCCTAATTCAGTTTAGACTGTTGGAAAAAGATCAAAACGTAATATAGAGTAAATAAATTATACGAAATTTGTAGATTATAATACTAGATTCCCTTGTTAATTTATTGGCGCTTTTAAAATTAAATAAAAATCGTGAAGGATAGTATTCTTGAGAGCATTTTTTATGAAAATAGTGTGTTTGTTTTCCATTAAATTATTTAATTTATAACTTAATCATCATAAGTTTCCTAATTAATAAAGCAACAAGAAATTAGTAAGAATCAAGTAAGAAAAATGACCACAAAAGTAAATTCTTTGTGGTCATTTTATAAGTGAAAAAATTCATCTTAAGCTTAATCTTCTGCCAATCCAAATTAATATGACAGCTCCAAAAACAGCAACAATAATGCTGTAAAGATCAAAGCCGGTTACTCCTGGTCGTCCAAAGAAACTCATAATAAATCCTCCAATGATTGCACCTACAACTCCTAAGATAATATCCATCAAAAAACCTTGTGAGGAACTTGTCCTCATAATAATCGATGCAAGCCAACCAGCAATTAAACCTAAAAGAATAAAAAGTATTAAGTCCATTTAGCTTCACCTCCTTTCATTTTAAATATAATTAATCAATAATTTACTTGGAGTTGTTAAAGAAATAACAATCAACCGGTAAGAGTTAAGTAAGAAAAGGAGAAAATATTAATTAGATCAGGTAAAATCATCTTATGGAAATAATAGTACCTTTACTTACAGTTTTGGGATTAAGTCTTTTTGAAGTAATAAGCAGTATTGATAATGCCATTATTAATGCTGAGGTTTTATCGGGTATGGGCAAAAGAGCCAGAAGGTGGTTTTTATTATGGGGAATGCTGTTTGCGGTGTTTGTTGTTAGAGGATTGCTTCCATTTTTAATCTTATGGTTGGTTGTTCCTAATCTTGGAATAGGAGGATTAATTGGAGCAGTTTTTAGTAACGATCCTCATGTTGCAAAAACTCTGGAAGAATCATCTCACTTTCTTCTTTTGGGAGGAGGAGTTTTTTTATTATTTCTTTTTTTTCACTGGTTATTTCTTGAACAGAAACATTTCGGTTTTATAGGTGAGCGTTTTTTTTACTCGCAAGGAGTCTGGTTTTATGCAATAGTTTCTATACTGCTTGCCGTTATTGTTTGGTTTTCTATACAGCAAAATCCTTTACTTGCTTTTTCGGCTGTTATCGGTTCAACCGCTTTTTTTATTACTCACGGCTTTAAACAGCAGGCAGAGATGGCTGAACAAAAACTTCTTAAGTCTAATTTATCTGATGTAAGTAAGATCATGTATCTTGAGGTTATTGATACTACATTCTCAATTGACGGAGTTTTAGGAAGTTTTGCTTTTACTTTGTTTATCCCTTTGATTTTATTGGGAAATGGATTGGGAGCAATAGTTCTTAGGCAGTTAACGATATCTAATATTGAGAGGATTAAAAAATATCTTTATCTTAAAAATGGAGCTATGTACTCAATTCTTTTTCTTGGAAGTATAATGATACTTGACGCTTTTGGAGCCAATATTCCTCAGTGGATTTCTCCAGTTATTACTGTAGTGGTAGTAACTTACTTTTACGTTAAATCCAAATAGATCTTGCTCTTCAAATTAGCCTGTTAATAAGCTATAATTAGTTTTATGAGCAATATGATAAAAAAACTAGATAAAATATCTTTTCGTTTTTTAAAAACTTTAAATTTGGATGATGCATATTCAATTATTATTCATGAAGCTATAAACCTTTCAGGTGGTAATTTCGGATCTATATATTTAGCAAAAGGAGATAATTTAGAAAAAGTTTATGCTTCAACTCCTACACTTTATAAAATTGTGAGCCGCGGTAAAGATAGTTTTGCTTATAAAACCTTCAAATATCATAAGCCTTATAAACTTGATATTGAACAATTCGGGGATAAATTTCCGGAGATTAAGAAGCTGGGAGTGAAAACCTCTATTTTTATACCTCTGTCTTATCAGCAATATTCAATAGGCACAATTATTGTTCAGTCTCTTAAGAAAAAAGAACTGAAAAAAGAAGATTATAGAATTCTTAAACTGTTTGGTTCATTTGCGAGTTTAACTATAAAAAAAGCTCAGTTTCATGAAGATACGATCAAAGCTGTAAGGATGAGTAAGGAATCAAAAGAAATGGAACAGGTGTTAGAAAAAATTTATAAAGCTGGATTAAGATTTCTTGAACCTCTTAAACTTGAGGAAACCTATGCAACAATTGTTAAGGAAGCGATGAAACTGGTGAATGGACAGTATGGGTCTATCCACATAGAAAAAAACGATAATTTAGAAAGAGTTTATGCTTCTGACTCCTTGCTTTATAAAATTAAACCAAGACCAAAAGGTCATATTTACAAAGTATTTAAAAAACGGCTATCACTGATTTTAAAAACTGAGGAAGTTATTAGTATCCATCCGGAATTTGCTCAACTTAAAAAAGTCAAATCAGCATTGTTGATTCCTTTATTTTATCTAAATAAAAGTATGGGAGTCTTAACAGTTCAATCAGCAAAAAAAAGGACATTCTCAAAAAAAGATTTAACTATTTTGAAACTATTTAGTCCTTTTGCCACTCTGGCAATCCGCAAAGCACATTTGTACAATGAAGCTAAAAAAGCAGTAGAGATAAGAGATTATTTTATTGCTTTAGCCGCCCATGAGTTAAGGACTCCTCTTACTGCTTTAAACGGTTATGTACAGCTTCTTTATAACAAACTGGAAAAAAAACAGTCAAATGAGTTTCAATTAGTAAAATATCTATCTCAAGAAAGTAAAAGGTTGACTAATTTAATACAGGAACTTTTAGAGATCAATCGTATTCAAACAGGAAAGTTTCACTATGTTTTGGAAGAAATTAATATGAAAGATATTCTTAAAAAAGCTGTTGACAATTTTTCCTTTATTTCTCCTAAAAGAAAACTTTTTTTTAAAAATGGATTAGTATCAAGACAAGCTGAGATAATTGGAGATTTTAATAAATTAGTTCAAGTTTTCAATAATCTTCTAGATAACGCTGCTAAGTTTTCAGCTCCTGAAACTCCAATTATTCTTGAGATTGAAAAGGAAGAAGACGATTTTATTATTAGGGTTAATGATGAAGGAAAAGGGATACCAAAGGAAGAACAAAGGAAGATTTTTCAGATGTTTTATAAAGGTACAAGTAATATAAAAGAAGGTTTTGGTTTAGGGTTGTTTTTAATAAAAAATATAATTGAACAGCACCATGGTTCAATAAAAATTAAATCGAAAGAAAATAAAGGTACAACAGTTGAGGTAAAGCTACCAATAGCAAAATTATAACCATGAGTTTCAAAGAACGTGGTCAATCACATCCAGAGTACGCATATCGTCATGATGTAGTATCAAGACTAGAAAGTTTTCATGGAGGTAAAGTTTATGATCAGCTAAAGTCTTCTATCTTGGGAGGAGAGGAAACAGTAACACTTTTAATAGGGCCGCCTGGAGTAGGTAAATCCACTGTAGCTGAACAGCTTCGTCATACGTTTGGAGGAGTGGTTAATATTAAAATGCTAACTTTCGATTCTTTTTTAAAGAGATATGAAGGAAAGTATGGCCCAAGAGAAAATTGGACTAAGGGAATATGGTTGGAGATGAATGAAGATATAGCTAACTCTGTACAGCCGCCCTATAAACCAGCTCCTCATAAAGTAAAGATTCATGAATTAGATGAGATAGTTGGTGTTGGGGGAGTCGAAAGAGACAGGGCAAGAACCGCACTTGAAAAGATAGTAGCAGTAGATAGAGAAGTCAGGGATGATGGAAAAATAGGAAAAATACGTTATGTTTTTTTTGTACCTGATCCTCGTGTTCAAGGAAGAGTTGGCGAGATGAGAACAGCACTTATAAATACTGAACCAAAAAAGGTAAGACAAGTTTATAGAGATAACTATCTGACTATTGTCACTGGAAATAGTAAAGGATCGTTGTTTGATAGTCTAACAGAGGAAGAAAAAGGCCGCTGTATTCAGGAAATGACCAGAAGAAGTGCTCGGCAAGAACACATTTTGACAATTCAGGAAGAGATAAATAAAGAGTATAGAATGCAAAAAAATGAATTAGGTTTTGACAGAATTGTGTCTAGCACTCATCTTCATATGGCTATGAGAACGCTTCCTGATGCTGACCAAAGACAATTTATGATGAATGTGTTGTATACCCGTTATCTAGCTGAAGTGTGGCTACGTATACCCAGAGCGCGACTTAATGTCGTAGTTAATCCGATAATGATAGGGGGGGTGACTATTGTTCGTTTCATTGATGATGAGACTGTTCGTGATTTACTATGTTTAGACAATGGAGGTACACCTAACATGAATGATGGATATCAAATAATTACAGATACTTCAGCCGACTTTTCACAGGACAATTTACGTACTTAATTTATTCCTTTAGCATGTAACCAAAGCCGCGGGCTGAGTAGATAAGTTTTTTTTTGGATGTGCTATCAATTTTTTTTCTTAAATAACCCATATAGACATCTACAACTCTAGTTTCAATATCATAAGATGAAGGCCAGATTCTGTTTAAAATCATATCGCGGGTTAAGATACGTCCTTTATTATACATAAGATAGTGCAATAGTTTAAACTCTTGAGGAGTCAATTTGATTAACCTCCCGCCTCTTTTTACCTCAAGTGTTTTGTCATCCAACTCTAAATCAGCAATTTTAAGTCTGGAATCATTGGCTGTATGGCGAAGCCTGGCATTGATTCTAGCCAAAAGCTCATCAGCGATAAATGGTTTAGTAACATAGTCATCAGCTCCTAAGTTTAACCCTTGAATAATGTCTGAGCTAGTATCTTTTGCTGTAAGGATAATTACTCTTATATTTGGGTAATTTTTTCTTATCTCTAAACAGATAGATTCGCCACTAACATCAGGCAGATTAAGATCAAGTAAAACCAAATCAGGCTGAGATTTTTTTATACTTTCTAATGCCTTAACGCCGTCAGCCGTAGCTTTAACAGAGTAACCGTGATCTAAGAATAATTCTTTTAAATATTTTTGAATGCCTACGTCATCCTCAACAATAAGTATATTTCTTATCATAAGTTAAATAATAATTTAAGTTGATGTTATTTAAATACTGCTGATAAAAGGTAACCAAATTAAAAAAGTAATAATAGATCCGACAATTAATATTAATACAAACAAAATTTTCATCCCACCTTGATTGCTTTCCTTGTCCGTTATCGTATCATTTTTAAGCTTATTTATCAATGTATTTTGATTAAATTTATTAAAAAGCATAATATAAATCATAAATTAGGATTCTTAAAAAAAAGTAAGAATAATGTAAGAATAATGTAAGAAACCTTATTGGTATTCTCTTGTAATTTAGATCTAATTATTGCATTCTTTCCATAATCCTTTATTTTGTTCTCGGGCTTTTGTTTGGGCTTTTAAAAAAAGATCAGCGTATTTGACATCCGGCGGAAATGTAGAGGCATAAGCGTAGCCTTCTTTAACTAAATACTCATTTACAAAAAGAGCTGAAAATGTTAAATCATTATCAACAACATAAACATACCGAAGCAGACGGTCAAACTTATCCGTATCAGAGACATCTTTTTCTAACCTGACAGTTTTTCCTTCAACCAATTCTTTATTTTTATCTGAGGCTTCCTTCGCAAAACATTGAACCGGTTTTCGAGGATCCTTAAGTTCTGGAGTATCGATCCCGATATAACGCACTTTTTTTCCATTATCAAGTTCTATAGTATCGCCATCAACCACTCTTTTAACTTTTACAGTTTCAGGTGGAGATGGATTAGGAGGATTAGAGGTGACAGAAGGATTAGATTTAAGAGAGGGGAAAGGGATGTTGATAGTTTTAGGTAATAAAACCTGAGCAATGAGGAAAAGAAGAAAAATAAATAGAGATAAGATTATTATTTTCTTCACATTGGTCGGGACGGCGAGACTTGAACTCGCGACCTCATGCTCCCAAAGCATGCGTTCTAGCCATCTGAACTACGTCCCGAAATTATCTCTTATTTTACCAATTTTTAAGCTTTAGTTCAAACCAGTTTGTGTATAATGAGAATTATGGATCTTTCACAATTTACTTCGGATGGGAAATTCCTCATGTTGGCGTTGGATCATCGGGATAGTTTAAAGAAACTGATTAATCCTCAAAATCCTGGGAGTGTAACTTTACAAGAAATTATTGATTTAAAATCGCAGATTATGGATACTCTTTCGGATCAGTTTAGCGGAGTTTTAATTGATGCTGAGTATGGTCTGAAAGCATATAAAGAAAAAACAAAACCTTATCTTCTGCCGGCTGAAAAATCAGGGTATGTTGAGAAAGAAGGAGATCGGGTTACGGAGATTGAGTATTTGGCAAGTGAACTTAAAAGTATGGGGGCATCAGGTGTAAAACTTCTTATTTATTTTAATGAAGATTCTCCAACGGCAGGTGTTCAACTTGAGACAGCAAAAAAAGTTTTGAAGGATTGTCACGATAATGATATGCCTTTATTTTTAGAGATAGTAACTTATGGAGATAAAGGCCCAAAATCAGAACAAGTTTTGGGCGCGGTTAATACTTTTATAGATCAGGAAATAAGAGCCGATGTGTTTAAGCTGGAGTTTTCAGGAGATACGGTTTCTTGCCGAAAAGTAACTGAATGTTTAGGGAATACTCCTTGGATTTTGCTTAGCAAAGGAGCAGATTTTAATTTGTTTAAAGAACAAGTTAAAACAGCAGTTTCAGGGGGAGCCAAAGGGTTTTTGGCGGGAAGATCAATCTGGCAGGAGGCAGGACAGATGAAAGGGGAGGAAAGAACAAACTTTTTGCAGACTGTTGTAAGAGAAAGATTTAAAGAAATCTGCGCGATATGAAAAAAATAGCGACAATAATTTTAATAATTGCAATACCTTTGGCCGTTGGAAGCTGGTACAGTGTCGCAAGAAAAAAATCTGTAAAAACAGAGACGATAAAATATACTTTAGAAAATAAAACTTATAATCTTCTTACTGCTAAAACTCAGGAAGAGTGGGAAAAGGGGCTAATGTTTCTTGATCCCACTTCGTCAAGGCTACGTGGGGTAAACGGAATGATTTTTATATTTCCCGATAAACAAGTACGTACTTTCTGGAATAAAAATACTTATGTTGATCTAGATTTATATTGGCTTAATGATGAAAAAATTACAGGGAAAAGCGAACTTCCATCAATTGAAAAAAGTAAAAAGATAGTAACAGTTAATTCTTCTTCTCCTGTAAATAAAGTAATTGAGATAATTAAATAGAGGAGTTTTTTAGAGCTTCAATACCAGGTAGTGTTCCTTTTTCAATAAATGAAAGCATGGCTCCGCCTCCGGTTGAGATATAACCAATTTGGCTAAGTTTTTCCTGTCTGGAGATAGCGACTGTGGTATCTCCTCCTCCTATAATTGATGTGGTTTCTTTATTTTCTGTTATAGCTTGAAAAACAGAGTCAGTGCCTTTCTTAAAAAGGGGGTTTTCAAAAAATCCCATTGGCCCATTCCAGATAATAGTTTTGGCTTGAACAATGATATCTTTAAATTGTTCCTGAGTATCCGGTCCGATATCCATGATTTTATCTTCGCTTAAAACCTCGTAAATTTTTTTTATTTGGTTGTTTTTCTCAACGACTACATCAATAGGAAGTAATAATTTAGTATTTTTTTGAGAGGCTAACTCAATTAAATTTTTGCTATCTTCTTTTTTACTTTCTTCAGTAATGCTAGTACCAATATCATAACCTTGTGCTGACAAAAAAGTATTGGCAATTCCTCCACCAATAAGAACATAATCGGCCAGACCAATTAATTTATACAAAAGAGGAATTTTGGTGGAAATTTTAGCTCCGCCGATTATGGCTACAAACGGTTTTTTAGGATTTTTAATTATTTTGGAAATTTCTTTGATTTCTTTTTTTAAAAGAAGACCACCGTAAGAGGGAAGCAATTTGGGGAGGGTTATGATTGAGGCGTCAGTTCGATGACAAACTGAGAAAGCGTCATTGATGAAAATTTCCCCTAGTAAGGCAAGTTTTTTTGCAAACTCTAAATCATTATTTTTTTCTTCAGGGTAAAAACGAATATTTTCTAAAATAAATATTTGATTTTCTTGTTGATTTTGAATAATGTTTTTACTTTCTTCTGACAGATCATTGATGAGTTTTATTTCATAATTCGGTAAAAATGTTTGTAGTCGATTGGCGACAGGTTGCAAAGAATATTGAGAATCACGGTTTTTAGGATTTCCTAAATGAGATATAAGAATTAGTTTATATTGATGATTCAAAAGATAATTAATGGTGGGTAATGCTTGTCTAATTCTTAGATCGTCAGCTATTGTATGATCCGGATTAAAAGAGACATTAAAATCAACCCGCAGTAAAATTTTTCTATTAATAATTTCTGCCTCGTCAATGAATTTAATTAATGGAGACATTGTTAAATAAATTGGGCAATTTTTTCCACCATATCCGCAAGTCGTGATGAGTATCCCCACTCATTATCGTACCAGCCAAACGCTTTTATCAGATGTTCATTTACAACTTTTGTGTAATTGGCATCAAAAATGCAGGAATAAGGAGAGCCGATATAATCTGAGGAAACTAAAACTTCAGTCTCATAATGCAAAATATTTTTTAAAGCAGCTTCTGAGGCTTCTTTAAATTTTTGATTAACCTCTTCAACTGTAGTTTTCTTTTCTACCAAAACGGTAATATCTGAAAAAGAGCCGGTGGCGACAGGTACTCTTATGGCCATACCGTCGATTTTTCCTTTAAGCTCAGGGATAGTTTTTACCACAGCGCGAGCGGCGCCGGTAGTTGAGGGAATAATATTTAATGGAGCGGCTCGTGAGCGGTCAAAATTTTTGTTAGGATCATCAGTTAAAGATTGTGATTGAGTGTAAGCATGAACTGTTGTCAAATAACCTACCAGGACATTAAAGTTTTCATGAAGGATTTTAAACATTGGAGCTGTACAGTTGGTGGTGCAGGAAGCATTTGATATCACTTGCTCTTTAGCCCAATCGATTTTATCATCATTAACGCCCAAGACTACTTGAGGCGTTTCGTCGTCTTTTGCTGGTGCAGTTAAAAGAACTTTTTTAACAGTTCCTTTGACATGTTTTAGCAAATCTTCTTTTTTGGTGAAGGCGCCTGTAGCATCAATCACCACATCAACCTCGTATTTTTCCCACATGATCTCTTCAGGTTTTTCAATTTGAGTGCAGACTATTTTTTTTCCATCAACTGAAATTTCATTCTCTCCTGGCATCACTTTTTTTTCATATTTCCGGTAAACTGAGTCATGTTGCAGAAGATAAGCAAGCATATCAGGGGCGGTTTTGCGAGTGTTAACAGCGACAATGTCAAAGCTGTCCCGGCTAAAAGCAATACGGGCAAATGCTCTACCGATTCTTCCAAAACCATTTAACCCCACCTTTAATCTTTTCATGATTAACTCTAACTTTAGAGGAATTTGAGTATTTTTTCAATAGCTCCTCGGGGTGTATAATAATTATATGGAAGATTGTATTTTTGACAAAATTGTTAGGGGAGAGTTGCCTTCTTATAAAATTTATGAGGATGATAAATTTATGTCATTTTTAGATATCCATCCGCGAACCCGCGGCCATGCTTTAGTTATTCCTAAAAAACATTATCAATGGGTTTATGATGTTCCTGAATTTGGAGAATATTGGGAAGTGGCGCTTAAAGTAACTAAAGCGCAGCTTAAAGCTTTGAATGCAGAATTTATTAGTTATGTTACTTATGGACTTGATGTGCCTCATGCCCATATTCATGTTATTCCCCGTTATAAAGAAAAAGAACTTGTGCCGGGAATAATTAAGGTACCTCCTGATGAGATGAAAGTTATTACTGAGAAATTAAAAAAAGAATTGATTTAAAAACAATACCAATATTTGTTTTTGAGTTCTTGACTTTGGTAAAGATATAGAGGATTTTGGTACGTTTTAACTAATATCTTTTTAACAGAGCAGGATGCAGGATTTATTCTGGCAATTTTATCAAATGTTTCTTGAGATAAATCAAACTTCTCAAAAAGATTATAAAGTTTTATTAAACTAAACAGTTTTATATAGTTATTTTCTCCTCCTATTACTTTTCTAAAGTATTGATTACTGTTTCTTATATCAGGTAACTGAGTTTTTCTTGAAAGAATAATAATTGAGGAATCCGCATAAATCAATTTCCAATTTAGGTCTTTATAGATTTCAGCAATAAATGATTCTGCCCAACCGGTTTGATCACTATGAGCAAAAAAGATTGTTTTTATATTATATTTCTCAAACATTTTATCTCTTAAATTTTTATCAGTATGGATATTCATATAAGTATTTTTTAAAAAATCTGCCGGATAAGCTTCAGGCCGGTTATCAACAAAGAATTTATATTGAGGATAAAGCGAATAGATAAGATAACCACCGATATCAAAGTTGTTAAAGATATTTTTTTCAAGTTTATTTTTATTTAAAAACTCAACTCCTTTTTTAGCATCCTCAGTCATTACTGAACCGAAATTTCTATTTATGTCAAAAGTCTTAGGAAACCATCCTGAAACAAAAAATAATGTATAAAAGATAAAAATACCCGAAAGCGATAAATATAAAATACTTTTATTATCTTTCGATAGTTTTTTTAATATTTCTTCAAATATATATTTTAATGACAAAGCGAATACTGGTATTACTGCTAGCACAAAAAATGGCATATGCCTGATCTGTATAAAGGTTGTAAGATAAAAAACAATCAAAATGATAAGTTCGATAATTTTTGTTCGGGAAAGAAGAATTATTGATGATATGAAAACTAACGGCGAAAGAATGAAAAAATACTTAATCCATAAATTTGAGGTCATTCCATTAAGATAAAGCAAATTCTGATTTTCGGCGATAGTATAGCCATAATTACTAAATATGGTAAAAGGGTATAAGGCTCCACTTATTCCATTAGGATTAAGAAAAACAGAAAAAATTGATAAGGCGACAATTAATAAAAAATATTTTTCTTTTAAAAAGTTCTTTTTATAAAGGATTAAAGATTTTAAAATTAAAAGGCCGATGATAAATAATCCAAAAACAAAACTAATGTGGATGTTTACCCACAAAATCATAATAAGAGGAATTGGAAACAGATATTTTTTATTTTTAGGGTAAGTTAGTAATAAAAATAAAAGAAAAGAAAAAAATAAATAGCCAAAAATTTCTGGCCTTATCTGCGACCGGTCAAGAAAAAAAGGAGAGAAAAGCAAGATACTTATTATAGTTGGAAAAATCCCTGAGCGATTAACGGAATGTTTTATGAGAATGAAAAAAGCGGATAAAACTAAAATAACTTTAAGATACAAAAGTGAATTTAAATTTATTTGAGATAAAAGATAGAAAATAACTTCAGAAAGCCAGTGGTGATTGATAAATGGAAAATCAGGATTAGTGTAAGAGAATAGATTAGTTTGAGGAATCTGAAAAGTTTTAACGATAATTTCCCCAATTTTAATATGTCTCCCTAAATCCTGATTCATATCAGAACTGTTTATTAAAGTGATTGAAAAAAGAAATATAAAACAGGAAATAAATAATATTTTTTGAAGAAGTTTCATTTAAAAGAGTATATACCACTTCGCCCTGACGTGTCGAGGGCTTCGTTGGGTACTATAGTCAGTTAGTTAGATTTCTTTACAGGGTCATGGCCGCCTTTGGAGAAAGGGTGACAGCGGATGATTCGTTTTAAGCCTAAGAATAAACCTTTTATAACTCCATATTTATCAACAGCTTGGTAAGTATATTGGGAACATGTGGGAGTAAAGCGGCAGCAACTATCGCTTAAAAAGAACATTCTAAAAAATTGATTGCGGAAAAAACCGGAGTTTTGGTAGAGCCTAATAAGCTTTAAAATGAGTTTCTTCATAGTACAATATTAACATGAAGATATCGATTATCACACTTTTTCCCAAGATGGTTTCTTGTTTTTTTGATGAGAGTATTATGAGGCGGGCTCAGGAGAAAAACTTAGTGGAGATTGAAATAATAAATTTGCGTGATTTTGCGACAGATTCTTATGGAACAGTAGATGAAAAACCTTATGGAGGGGGAGCAGGGATGGTTATGAAAGTTGAACCAATCTACGATGCAATACAAAGATCTAAGATCTTAGATCTAAGATCTAAGATTATCTACACTTCTCCAAAGGGGAAAGTTTTTGACCAAAAAAAAGCTCAAGAATATTCAAAACTTGATCACCTTATTATTCTTGCTGGTCATTATGAAGGAGTTGATGAAAGAGTAATGGATATGATTGATGAGGAAGTTTCACTGGGTGATTTTGTGATGACTGGAGGAGAGATAACCTCGGCTGCAATTGTTGATTCTATTGTTAGGCTTATCCCTGGCGTTTTGAAAAAAGAAGAAGCAATCCAAATAGAAAGCTTTTTTGAGGTTTCGATTGATCGATTAATCGAAGTTATTGGAGAGAATGAGATCTTAATGAAATTAAAAGAAAAAAATATTAAAATAGTCAAGCTTTTGGAATATCCGCAATATACTAGGCCAGAGGAGTTTAAGGGAAAAAAAGTGCCCGTGGAATTATTATCTGGGAATCACCAAGAAATAGAAAAGTGGAGAATAAAAAAAGCTTATGAGGAAACTTTAAAAAAAAGACCGGATTTATTTAATTATTAATTAATAATTTTATTATGACAAATAATACTGATCAAAATGCAGCTAATGCTGATGATGTTTTGGTGGAAGAGTATTTAAAAGATGAGGAGTGTTGTGGCAGTTGTAAGGATGATAAAAAAGTTGAGGGAGAATGTTGCGGAAACTGTGATCATGATTCAGAATAAATATGAAGAATTATTGGCAGGGAATAAATGTTATAACTGACAATGGTTGGGGTGATGCCGGTAAAGGAAAGCTTGTTGATATGGCATCTCAGCATGTTGATATGGTTATTCGCTACAACGGCGGTGGCAATGCCGGACATACAGTCATTAACAAACATGGTGAATTCAAAAACCATCTCATGCCTTCAGGCATTTATAATCCTAAAGCGGTTTGTATCTTAACAGGTGGAGTAGTGATTGATCCTTTCATGTTGGCTAAAGAAATTGAAGATCATCAGGCAAAAAGTATTAAAATTTCTCCTAAAAATCTTCTTATCTCTCAAGATGCCCATATGGTTATGCCTTGGCACAAAAAACGTGATGGTTTGAAAGAAAAAGCTCGAGGCGGAGATAAAATCGGAACAACTGGACAAGGGATTGGCCCCACCTATAGCGATAGAAGCAATCGCGAGGGTTTAAGGATGAGAGATCTTATTAACCCTAAATTTAAAGAAATGTTTTTAAAAGAACTTAACTATCAGGAAAGATTAACAAAGTTTATGGAAGGTGAGGAAAATAATCAATATTATAATGCTGAAGAATTATTAAAAGAATTAAACAAGGTAAAAAAAATTATTTGTTCAATGATTACCAATGTTTTACCTGTGATTTGGGAATATCAAAAAAAAGGAAAAGCTATTTTAGCTGAAGGGGCTCAAGGAGCATTACTTGACTTGGAACTTGGAGGTTATCCTTATGTCACTTCAAGTCACCCTGGGGTAACAGGCTTTGCTTTAACTTCAGGTATACATCACAAGCAAGTAAACAAAGTAATAGGGACAACTAAAGCTTATACTACAAGAGTCGGTGGTGGGCCAATGCCTACAGAGTTAACAGATAAAACTGGCCAGTATATTCAGAAAAAAGGTGGAGAGTTTGGTGCAACAACCGGCCGCGCCAGAAGATGCGGTTGGCTTGATATTCCGGCTATGAAGTATGGAGCCAAAATTGCCGGAGTGGATACAATAGGTTTAACTAAATTGGATATCCTTGACGGTTTACCAGAAGTCAAACTGTGCATTGCGTATGAGTTTAGAGGTAAAAAATACTTTGATCTTCCAACCGCCGATCCTGATTTTATGGAAAATTCAAAACCGGTTTATCTTATCTTAAAAGGCTGGCAAAAAGATATTTCCAAAGTAAGGTATTTCAATGACCTTCCGGCAAATGCAAAAAAATATATTTTAACTGCCCAAAAGTGGTTGAAAATTCCTATTGAAATTGTTTCAGTTGGAGCAGAAAGAGAAGCCACTATTTATCTACATTAATTTAAATAGGTTATAATTATCCCATGGTAAGAACAAGAATTGCGCCTTCCCCAACTGGTCATGATATTCATATAGGTAATCTTTATACGGCCCTTATTAACTGGACTTATGCCAGAAAACATAATGGCCAGTTTATTATTCGGGTTGAGGATACTGACCGCGAACGTTTGGTTGAAGGAGCTGAGGCCAGAATTTTATCTACATTTAAAGCATTTGGCTTGGATTATGATGAGGGACCAGACTTGGGAGGTCTTTATGCTCCTTACCGTCAATCGGACAGACTTAAGATTTATCATAAACACGCTAAAGAATTAGTAGAAAAAGGGCATGCTTATTATTGTTTTTGTAAAAAAGAAAGGTTAGACGAAATAAGAAAAAAACAGATATCGGAGAAAAAAATTCCTCGTTATGACCGTTATTGTTTAAACAATATTAAAATTCCTCAAGAGTTAATCGATAAGGGAGAAAAATATGTTATCCGCTTAAAGGTTCCGGAAAATAGAACGATCATTTTTAATGATGTTATACGAGGAGAGATTAAGTTTGAAAGCAATAATATTGATGATCAGATTCTTATAAAATCAGATGGATATCCTACCTATCATATGGCCGTTGTGATTGATGATTACTTAATGAGTATTACTCATGTTATACGAGCTGAAGAATGGATTCCATCAACCCCTAAGCACATTCTTTTATATGAAGCTTTTGGCTGGCCTTTTCCCATTTATGCTCACTTGCCAATTTTAAGAAATCCTGATAAATCAAAACTTTCCAAAAGAAAAAATCCTGTTTTTGCCTCTTGGTATTTAGAACAAGGATTTTTGCCAAAGGCGATGTTGAATTTTTTGGCACTAATGGGCTGGTCACATCCTGAGCAAAAGGAAATTTTTGATCTTAATGAATTTAAAGAAAAATTTGAGCTTGAGGATATGCAACCAGTGGGACCCGCATTTGATATCGTCAAACTTGAATGGATGAACGGCGAATATATCCGCCGAACTCCCAACGACGAACTCCGAACTCTTATTTATGAATTTTATCTCAAAGAATATCCAGAAGATTTAATTACAAAAACTGTGCCTTTGATTAAAGAAAGAATTAAAAAATTATCCGATTATCTGCCCTTGTGTGAATTTTTTTTCAAAGAACCGGAGGTTGATTTATCAGGTGTAGGGACAGGTCGCGACCTGTCCCTACCACAAAAAATCCATGATGAATTGGAAAAAATAGAAGATTGGAAAGCAGATGTAATTGGCGAAAAAATGCAGGAGTTGGCAAAAAGAGAAAATGTAAAAGCTGGTGATTTTTTTATGACGTTAAGAGTTGCCATAACAGGCAAAAAAATCTCTCCTCCATTAAATGAATCAATGGAAATATTGGGGAAAGAGAAGTGCTTAGAAAGATTATCTAAGATCTAGAGTTTCGGATTTAAAGGTAATGTTTTTTGGTTTGATTATTACTTGTCTTTTTCCCTCTTCAATATATCCGGCATCAATACTTTCAAATTTATTTTTCTTAACAATGCTTTGGGCTTTTTTCATATATTTTTCCGGCATAAAAATGGCATAATCCATACCCATATTATAAATACCGTACATTTCTTCTTCGTTTAAACCGGCATGTTTTTGAATAAAAAGGAAAACTTCTTGGGGCCCAAAGATTTTTTCTATAACGTAAGTAAAATTTTTCCTTGCTCTCATAATTTTTCTCATGCCATGTCCTGTAATATTGGAAATATAATGAATATCGATTTTGGCATCCAATAAATCTTGAATTAATTTGGCATAAATATTGCTTTTAGTAAGCAGTCCTTCACCATACATTTTTCCACTTGGCATTTTTGTAGCATATCCATTAGGTAATTTTTTAGCGATAGCCCGGGTTAAAGAAATTCCGTTAGCATTAACGCCATTACTTTTGATAAGAAGAATTCTATCACCAGATTTCATATTCTTATCCATTATCAATCTTTTTCCTGACGAAATAATGCCAATAGCTGAGCCGGCCAATTCACAAGTTCCGGGAACGACGATTTGTTTCATGGTGGCAGTTTCTCCGCCTCCCCATGAAGCGCCGGCTATGTCGCAGGCGGTTTTCCAACCATTGATAAGATCGTTCATCCGTTCTTTATCATAAAGCCAATCATTATCTTCAATAGCCCAGTAAGCATGGACAACTAATGGTTTGGCGCCGACAGTAACCAAATCGTTAATGATAGTGGCAATCGTGTCATGACCGATGACATCGTAATAGGTTCTTCGACTTCGCCCGCCTTTGGCGTGGCTTCGCTCAGAATCTGCGATTTTTCTCATGCCATCGGCAATTAAGTTTTTGGTTCCAAGTCCTTCAACAACTGAGGCCATTAAAACTTTTCCTTGTTTCCAAACATAAGCCGACTCTCCGCGCGAGTCAGCAATTTCTTTAAATCCGTGTTTTTTGAGATTGACCGAAGTCGCTTTTGCGGCAGACTGAGTATTTTTTTTAATCGGATCTTTAGTCTCATAATTATCCCCGACCTGAGAGTATGTAATCTTTTTATTTTTCATAGAAAATAATGTAGCAGATTATTTTTTTGCAAAATATTTTTCTAAACTTTTTTTTATTTTTTCTTCAATTGGATATTCGTAGGCTTGGAATTTTTGGCCTGTGATTTTTTCATAAACTCCAATATATCTTTGAGCCAAATCTACGATTAGGTCTTTGGACATTTTTGGCGGTATCCCATCACCGCTGTATCCGCGTTTCACATACCAAAGTCTTAAAAATTCTTTATCAAAGTTTTCAGGTTCTAGTCCTTTTTTTAATCTTTCTTTATAAGTTTTAGCAATCCAGAAACGGGAAGAGTCTGGGGTGTGGATTTCATCAATTAAAGTTAATTTTCCATTATAAAGTCCAAACTCATATTTGGTATCAACCAAGATTAATCCTTGTTTTTTACACCATTTACTGCCAAACTCAAATAACTCTAAAGTAGCTTTTTCCATCTCCTCATATAATTTTTTTGGGACAATACCTCTTTTTATTATTTCGTCCCGTGTCAGTTTCTCATCATGGCCTCCTGGTCCTGAGCCATGAGTGGTTGGTGTAAGAATGGGCGTTGATAGTTTTTGATTTTTTTTCATTCCTTCCGGAAATTTTAAGCCATAAATTAATCTTTCTCCTTTTTCGTAAGCGGTCCAAACAGAAGTTTTCGTTGAACCTGATAAATATCCTCGGACAATCATCTCAACGGGAATTGACTGGCACTCAGCTCCAATAATTACATTAGGATGAGGGATAGCAACCATATAGTTATCAACAATTTTTTTAGTTTTGTTAAACCAAAAAGCAGAAAGCTGATTTAAGACAGTACCTTTAAAAGGAATAAAGCCTAAGTTAACGTCAAATGCAGATTGGCGGTCGGTTGTGACTTGAATTCTTTGGTAGTCTTTGGCGCAGTAGTCTCTTACTTTTCCTTGTTTCTTTGGACCGATAAAGGAAAGATCAATTTCTTTTAGAACATGAGGTAAAGCTTTGAGAATTGTTTTTGATTGAACCATAATATTTAAAATTATTAATTAACTGTGTCATTGCGAGGACTCTCGACGAAGTCGGAGGACGAAGCAATCTAATTATTAATGAGATTGCCACGCTCATTTCATTCGCTCGCAATGACATTTGTTTTTATTTTTTCATTCCTTCTAAATATTTCTCAAGTCCAAGTTCCTGTAATTTTTTAGATTTTTTAATTACAGATTCTTTAAGTGTATTTTTATAATTAATTAATTTTTTTTGCAAGTCTTTATTATCGACTGCCAAAATCTGAACTGCCAAAAGGGCAGCGTTTTTTGCACCATTTATTGCAACAGTTGCCACCGGAATTCCTGGCGGCATTTGAACGGTTGAGTAAAGTGAATCAATACCATTTAATGCTCCACCTTTTAAAGGAATACCAATTACAGGTAGAGGAAAATTTGCAGCTATAGAACCGGCAAGATGAGCAGCTAATCCAGCTCCGGCAATAATAACTTTAACTCCACGTTCTAATGCGCCTTTGGCAAACTTTTCAGTTTCTGCTGGTGTCCGGTGAGCAGAAGAAATGATTACTTCATAAGAGATACCAAATTCCTTTAAAGTATCGGCCGCTTCTTTCATGACTGGTAAATCAGAGTCACTTCCCATTACTATAGAAATCATTATTTTTTTCATAGTTTTTTATCCGCCAGCCGGCGGAAATTTTTAATTGTTTTTGCTAAATGCAATGATCTTTGAGAGGCGTTGCCGATGTGAGAGCGGGTATCTAAGAGTTTTTCTATCTCTTCTTTTTTAAGATATTTTTTAATATCGTGATTGTTAATTAATAAATCTTTTAAAGGATTAGACTTACCTTCTTGAATTTCGCTCCACGCAGAAAGGGAAAGTTCACGGATTAACTCATGAGTTTCCTGGCGGTTGGCTCCTTTTTTAACCATCTCCATCATCAAAGATTCAGTTGCCGAAAAAATTCCATATTTTTCCAAATTTTTTTCAATTACGTTATCAAAAATCATTAAATCTTTAACAAGATTGTTAGTTGTGATTAAACATTCATCAATGGCCAAAAATCCTTCAGGGAAAAAAACTCTTCGGTTGGCTGAGTCATCAAGAGTACGTTCTAGTAAAGATAAGGCTCCATTACTCCAAGAAACATTTAATAGGGAAGATACATAACGGGCCAAAGAACATACCTTTTCTGCTTTATCGGGATTTTTCTTAAAAGGCATGGCACTTGATCCAACTCGTTTTGCGTTTCTTGGCTCTGACCATTCGCCAAAATTGGGAGACTGCATGAGACGGAGATCAAAATTAAATTTATGTAGTGATTGAGCAATATTACATAAAGCCACCATTACGAACCAGTCAATTTTTCTTGGATAAGTTTGTGAAGAAACATCTACCGCTTCAAGTTTCAAGCTATCCATTATCTCTTGCTCCAAATCAAAAGCAGTATATTTTGTGTTTTTAAGAAGTCTATCGTAACTTGCGGCAGTTCCAACAGCGCCTTTTATACCTTTTCCTTTAATAAACTCTTCGATTTTTTCAATATATTTTAAATCCCAAAATAAATCCTGAGCATAAAGTGACAATCGGTAACCTAAAGTTGTAGGTTCGGCAGGCTGAAGGTGAGTATAGCCCATACATATCTTATTGTGATATTTTTCAATTTTTCCACAAAAATTTTTCAGAAGTTCAATTAATCTTTTTTTTGTTAACTCAAGCGCTTGTTTAATTTGGAGAATTTCTGCATTATCAATAATATCTGTTGAGGTTGCGCCGCAATGAATTTTACCGCCTCCCACTTTACATTGCTCTGCGTAGGTTTTAATCTCAGCCATGACATCATGATAAATTTCTTTTTCAATCTCATGAGCCCGCTCAATATCAATATTATTTTGATGGGAGATAATATCATCAAGTTCTTTTTTGGAGACAATGCCCATTTTATGTTGGGCGCGCGCAAGCTCAACCCACATTTTCCGCCAGAGTTTTCTTTTGTTTATCTCTGACCAAATTTCACGCATTTGAAGAGATCCGTAACGCCAGGAAAAAGGAGAAAGATATGTTGAAAAATCTAAATTTTTCATATTGTAGGTATGTCATTGCGAGCGAATGTAATGAGCGTGGCAATCCAATTTATAGAGATTGCTTCGTCGTCCGACTAACGTCGTGACTCCTCGCAATGACATTATACTATTAGGTTATAACTTGTGATAATTTATTTTTTTTAATTCCTTCTTTTATTTCCATGGCAATTCTTCGGCCCATAGAGATAGATTCTCCATATAAATATGAACTATAGGGGGTAGCTGATATGCCGGGGCTTCCAGGCATCCGGGGTGATACGTCATAAACCACAATCTCAAGTTCTGGAAAAATAGGTCTAATTAATGCCTGTAGAGCAAATGGTCCAATTAATCCAGGAGTAACCTCTTTTTGAGTAACTTTTACAAATCTTTCTCCAATCGCAAACGCTTCTTCCAAAAGTGACTCAGGTAAAGTGACTGCGGTGTGTCCCATCTCTTTAAAAGTGATCTCAATATGTTTTAATGCTTCAATTTGCTGAGGAGCGGGAAGTCTTAAAAATCCATCCAAATTAGTTTGTCTTCGTGTATCTGTCCCAACTAATTCTAATCTGTTATAAACAGATGAATAAAAATAATTAAAATTAACAGGCGTTCCGACAATAAATTCTTCAATTACAGCATTTTCCAAACCTTCTTTGGTAAAAAGTCCGCTCTCAATTCTTTTTTTGGATTCAGTATCAAATTCTTTAGGAGTGGATGCAAAAAAGAAACCTCTTTCAAAGGAAACTTTTTTTTGCTGTGCCTTTACGATGACTAACCTATCAATTTCTGACGGTTTTTTAAATATTTTTGGAAACTTTATTTGAGCTTTTTGCAGAAGGTCATATTGATTGGGTTTTTGGGTTCTTTCTTCATATCTTAGTAAAAATCTGTTTCCAAATATGGGTATTTTAAATCTTCTTTCAATGGCATCATAATCATTGATGTAGACTTCAAAAGATCGGTGAGGAATAAATATGCAGTTTTCTTTTATTAATTTTTCTTGAACTTTAGGTTTTAAAATATCAGCAAATTTTTCCAGTTCTATAACTTCATCAACACAACCGACCGAAGGTCGTCCTGAGCTTGTCGAAGGACAACTTTTATAATAATCTGAGTAAGTTTTTCCTCTACCTTTCTGAGTAATTACTAAAGTTTTAAATCCTTCATCTTTGGCGCCGCGGCAAACATCTAAAGCAGAATGAGATCCAAGAACACCAATGACTGGTTGTTTCATTAATCAATAATCATTGATAATTTATTTTGGTTAATGGCTTGTTTTATTTCTCTCGCAATTCTTCTCCCTGTGCTCATTGGCTCATCATAAATAAGCCATGAATAAGGAGAACCGTTAAGAAAAAGATTAGTTCCAGCTACAATCCGGCAAGAAATTTCAATGGAATAAAACTTTTGGTCAGGAGTAATAACTGTTTCCAGACAAAAAGGTCCATAAAGACCTCCGCCTTTCATTATTTTTTGGGAAGTAGCGACTACTCTTTCTCCCATAGCAAAAGCTTCAGGAAGAAGAGATTCTCTCAAAGAGAGTGGACTATTGCCGACAACCACATAAGAAGGTTCAATTTTCAAGCCTTCCTGTCCTGTTAAGGGGATACGGCCGAGGGAGTCAACATTGCTTTCATAACGCCGGTCCATACTCATGATTTCTAACTTTTTAGTTAAAGGAGAATAGAAATAATGAATATAAAAAGTATTACCGATAATATATTCTTGGATTACAAACTGGTCAGTACCAAATTTTTTCATTTTATTTTCAAAGTCCTTTCTATTTTTGGCATAAAAATAACCTTTGCCCCCGGCAGCTCCATATGACTTAACGATTACTGGATAATAAATATCTTCTACGTCAGCAAACTGTCTGGGCAGATTTATATCTGCCTCTTTCAACCAATTTCTTTGTTTCTGGCGATCAGTTTCCCATTCCAGAACTTGTTTATTGCCAAAATAGGGAATCTTGATTTTTTTGTTACCTTCAACACTAAGATATGCATTAAAAGATCCATGGGGGATAAGAAATGTTTTTTTATCTTTAATTTTATTTTCGATGATTTTATAATCAAAAAAATTAGGAACTGAAATAATTTTTTTAATAAAAGGAAACTGCTCATAAAAGTGAATGCGGTTAGGTGTGGTAATAAGAAGAGTATTAAAACCTTCGTCATGGGCACCTTTTAAGATTTGCAGAGCGGAGTGGCTTCCTAAAGTAGCAATAGTATAACTTTGCCTTACCATAAATTATTATACACTAACAATTATTCTTTTACATAAGACAATAATAGTTTAGTTCTTTTTTTTAGTGGCATTTTTGGTATTCTTACAACTTCTAAACCGAGTTCTACGTAGCTTTTCTCTAGTAAGTTTTCAAGGGACTTGGCTTGTTCATGAGATTCGGTTCGGGCATAATCTATTTGATAATCGAGCAATTCTAAAAGAAATATTTTTTTGTAGTAGCTCTTTTTAAGAGATTTTTTGAGCAGAATGTTTTTTTTTGTGATTAAGTCAAAGTATGCAGTACTATCAGGAATTCCTCTTTCCATAAACACAAGATTTTTTTTGTTTAATTTTTTTTCAAAAGCAACTTTTAGTTGCAATATCTTACGTTGAAAATCGAGTTCATTTTTTCTTATTTGTGCAAGTGTTTTACCTTTTTTTATTTCCTGATCAATATAAATTCTTGCCCACTCGTAAAATACCTTATATCCTTTTTTTTCCAGCTCTTGAAGAAGAGTTGTTTTTCCTGAACATGGAGCACCGGTTATAACATACCAATTATTTTTCATATTTTTATGCCCTTTGACCATGTTTTAATCCGACTACTGATATTTCTTTCGTTTCTCTTAGGTCGTCAGGCATCGGAAAAAAACCTTCAATAGGTTGACCGTCAAGTAAATGCTTTTTTGTTACTAAAGTCTCCGATATTACTTTCCACGGTGTAAACGGATACAATCTAGAATCAATGTTTCCTCGTTTAGCCATTAAAAAATCTTTTTCAATGCTGTCGCCAAAATATATTATTCTTTTTTTTGAAGAAGCTGCCTCATTAATTACAGAAATACCATCTACACTGTAATCAATTAATCCTTGTTCGTCGAGCCATTTGAAATGAGCTAAAGCCAAAGGAAACTGTCCAGGCTTAACTCTTCTTTTCATCTCTGTTGGATATTTTCTTGAACGGACATCATCTTCGGTTACTAAAATATCAGGTTGAGTTAATTGATAGGTATCAAAAGTTCTTCTAATAAAAGATTCATGACCTGAAGAAATGATTTCCATATCTATAGGGACTCCTTCTTTTTTCAATTCATCAACGGTTCTTAAAAATATTAATGCATCTTCACATGGCTGAGGCCAGATTTGTCCATCTTCACCGCTTTTGCCTATTTCTTCAAGTAGATGTCTTAGTTTTTGTCCAACTAGTATTTGCGAAATAGTTTTTTCAGGAGAGGTTTCGTCCCAAGTTAGTTGATTATTTTGCATTTCAGGAATCAGATCTTTTATATTTGGTCCTTCACGATCAAAAAAATCTCTTGCTTTATTTATCCAATTTTCATTATATTTTGCCCACTCTAATAATTCTTTAACAATCTCGGTTGGAGCTTTGCTATAAAGACCAAACAGTCGTAAGTATCGTTGTCCAATTCCTGACCCAAAAATCGCATCGAGCGCTAATTCGTAACTTTTTTTAATACTTATATTGTTGGGGCTAGGATTATAGGTTTCAAATAAAGTACCATCGAAATCACAAGCTAAAAGATATCTGGGTGTGTTTGATTTTTTCATTTATTATTTTTTAAAATAATTAATAGCGTTTTTGAAAATTTGTAAGCCATGTCCTTCTTTAGGAATCGGTTTTCGTTCATAGGACGATCGGCCTTTGGCCGATTTTTTTTTAAAATAAGTCCAGTGGGGAAGTTGAGTGAAAAAAATAGCCCGTTCAGGATGAGGCATCATTCCCAAAATTCTTCCTGTTTCATCAGTTATTGAGGCTATATCATCAAGAGAGCCATTAGGATTAGCCGGTAAATTTTGCAGTTTGCAAATCTCATCATGGCAATATCTTGCAGAAATTAATTTTTTTTTCTTCAAAAGATTCATTATCTCTGGCGGAGCATAAAATTTGCCTTCTCCATGGGCAATAGGCAAAGAAATATTTTTAATGCCTGAAAACCAAGGAGTATTGTTCTCAATTTTTAAATCAACCCAGCGGACAGTATAGCGGGCATTATCATTATGAACTAAAGCTACTTCTCGTACTCCGTATTTTTTATCAAGAGCGGGTAGGAGTCCAAGGTTAGTTAGGATTTGAAATCCGTTACAAATACCAATAACTAAATTATCTTTTTCAACAAACTTTAAAACTTTTTCCCAAAGATGATTTTTAATTTTACTGGCAAAAGCGTTACCAGATCCTGTGTCATCGCCGTAAGAGAATCCTCCGGGAAAAGCTAATATTTGACCTTCCAGTTTTTTTGAACCATCAATGAAATCATTAATGTGAACAATTTCTCCTTTTGCGCCAGCCAGCTCAAAAGCATATTTTGTTTCTTCTTCACAGTTTAGTCCATATCCAGAAAATATTAAAACTTTCGGTTTCATCTTTTTAATAATTTTTAAATGTTGATTGATAATTTTTTAAAACTGAAGAAAGATCTAAATTAATTATTTTTTTATCTTTGTTATTTATAATAATTTTTTTTTCTTCGGTTACTTTTCCTAATAATGTAATTGGATTACCTTTCATCATTTTTTCAAATTTTTCTTTATTCTTTTTGTTTATAGTTACAACTATTCTTCCCTGTGATTCAGAGAAAAGATGAATAGGTTTATTAAATTTAATTTTTATTCCTAACATGCCGGCCATAGCCATTTTGGCTAAAGCAACAGCTAGGCCGCCGCGGGTAACACTGATTGATGAGGTGATTAAACCAAAACTTATGCTTCGGTAAAGAGCCTTATATAATTTAAGATTTTTTTTAGCATCAACTTTTGGGACTTTATTTCCAACGGCACCAAATAAATTGAAAAACTCAGATCCTCCTGTTTCATCATACGTTTCACCTAATAAATAAATAAGATCACCCGGATTTTTCAAATCAATTGAAACTGTTTTTTCGGCATCGTCCATAATGCCAATTGATGAGACCAAAAGAGTTGGTGGAATGGAAATTTTTATAGCATTTCCTTTCTCATCATATCCTTTAAAATCATTAAACATACTGTCTTTCCCTGATATAAAAGGAGTCCCATAAGAAGTGGCATAATCATAACAAGCAGCAACAGCTCTTTTTAGTTCTCCCAATTTTTGTGGATCATCAGGGCTGCACCAACAGAAATTATCAAGAAGAGCAATCTTTTGAGGATCAACTCCAACTGCAATCAAGTTACGTATGGCTGTATCAATAGAACAGGCAGCCATATGATAAGTATCAATATCGGAATAAGTAGGATAAATCCCTTGGGACAAAGCGACAGCTTTTTTAGAATTTAAAAGAGGTTTAGTAACAGATGCTTCTCCATTTATTTTGCCTTTTCCTTGCAAAGGCTTTAATACCGAACCGCCTTGAACTTCATGATCGTATTGGCTGGAGATAAACTCAAAACTAGCTATATTTAATTTTTTTATTAAATCTAAAGTAATTTGATTAAAATTTAAATTTTTTTTAAGATGTGGCTCTTCATGAAAAGGGGGAGTAAAACTGGTTTTCATTGGCCTTTTTGGTAATCCATCATGAAGAAAGTCCATTTCCATATTCATAATTTTTTTACCTTTATAAGTCACTAAACATTTTTTTGATTTAGTAAACTCGCCAATGACGGTTGCTTCAACCCCTCTTTTTTCCATTAATTTTTTAAACTTAAGCCATTTATTCTTAGGTACAGCCAAAGTCATTCTTTCCTGAGATTCTGAGATCCAAATCTGCCAAGGTTCAAGCCCAGGATACTTTAGAGGAATCTTTTCCAGTTCAACTTCAAAACCTCCGGATTCTTTGGCCATTTCTGCAACCGAACAAGATAATCCTCCAGCTCCGTTATCAGTAATACTGTTATACAGATTTAAGTCTCTGGCTTCCTTAACCAAAGCATCAGATAATTTTTTTTGAGTGATGGGGTCACCGATTTGAACAGCGGTTGCCGGACTTCCGGTTGATAAAGCTTCCGAGGAAAAAGTGGCACCATGGATACCGTCTTGCCCTACACGGCCGCCGACAACTACGATATAGTCTCCTGATTTAGCTTGTTTTTTATATGCTAATTTTTTGCCTATTTTTTTGGGAATTAAACCAACAGTGCCGACAAAAACTAATGGTTTTCCTTGATACCGTTTTTCAAAAAAAACAAAACCTTGGGGAGTTGGGATACCCGAACAATTTCCTCCAGAATTAACTCCATCTATTACACCTTTCATAATACGTTCAGGCGGCAACATTTTTTGTTTGAGATGAGGATCTTTATAAAGTGGATAATTAATTTTTATATCCCCAAAACAATAGCCATAAATATTAATAATCGGTTTGGCACCTAAGCCAAAACCAATCGCATCACGATTTACTCCGACAATACCGGTTATTGCTCCACCATATGGATCAAGAGCGGATGGACTATTATGAGTTTCGGCTTTGTGAGTTATCAAATATTTTTGATCAAATTCTATTGCTCCTGAATTATCTAAAAAAACGGAAACACAAAAATCTCGTCCAGAGGACGATCGGCCTTTGGCCGACTTTTTCTTTCTTATCTCATCCGTTGCTTTTTTAATGTAGGTTTCATAAAGCCCATCTTTAATATCATCTATTGGGTCGGCAAAAATTGTATGTTTACAATGCTCGGACCAGGTTTGAGCGATTGACTCAAGTTCAATATCTGTCGGATTTCTTTTTAATTTTTTAAAATAATTTTGGATCGTTTTCATGTAAGTTAAATCAAGAGCCAATGGTCCGCGTCTTGTGCCATCGTTATTTTTTATTCCTTGCCGGCCTATTATTTTCAACTCTTCGTCGGGAACATTTAAATTGACTTGCGTCACTTGAGTTTTATTTTGAAGATTGACTTTGGGAACAATTATGTCCATTCCTTTTTCTTTTATAAAATCCTTAAAGTTTTTAATATGAATCCTCTGAATTAAAGGGTTACCCATGTTTAGGCCTATTTGATGCGCCTCATTTTCCGTTATTACGCCATCAATAAAAGTTATTTGTGAAGTGAAAACTCCTTCTTGATCTTTAAATTTAATCTTTAGTAAGTCTTCGATAGCTTCCTTAGCAGTGTTGCCGACGTTATCTGTTACTCCTGGAAGGAAACCAATTTCAATAGCATAGTTGAATTTTTTTTGAGAAAAAGGATTAGTTAGCGAAACATCCTGAAAAACGGGATTGGAGAGCATTGATGAAATTTGAACTAACTGAGTTTTTGTTAAATCTTTATTGATTGTGTAGACATCAACGATAAAAACTTCTTTAATTTTTTTATTGAAGCCGTTAGAGAAGAAGTCATTTTTCCTGACACGTGATCTAGCATCAGGAATTTTATAACAAACTTCAATCCTAGAATTCATTTGTATAATTTTTGAGCCATTAATTGTTAATGCCAGAAGGCGCGGCGGTTGGTAAATATCATTGGTATGCCAGCTTTGTTGGCCGCATCAATTGAATCTTGATCATGGATTGACCCGCCTTGTTGAACAATGGCGCCAATTCCATATTTAGCTGCTTGTTTGACTGAGTCATCAAACGGAAAAAAACTGTCACTGGCTAAAATTCCTTGTTTTACATATTTTCCAGCCAGCCTTAAAGCAATGTTAGTTGACTCAATCCGCGAAGTTTGACCGGCGCCAATACCGCGGGTCATTGGTAATGTTTTATCAACAACTATCACAGAATTTGATCTTATTCTTGTTAAAAATTTCCAAGCCAACTGCATTTGTTTTAATTGTTTTTTTGTGGGTTTAACTTTAGTTACCACTTTCCAGTTTTTGAATCCTTCATCAAT
The DNA here is from genome assembly GCA_016432445.1 of Candidatus Roizmanbacteria bacterium. Taxonomy (GTDB): domain Bacteria; phylum Patescibacteriota; class Microgenomatia; order UBA1406; family GWC2-37-13. The sequence continues at coordinate 186,591 of CP066689.1, forward strand.
ATTATCGTCCCAGTTTTGAAGTAAAAATCCACCATCAAAAAATCTGGCGTGAAGATTTCTTTCAACATTAAAAAGTTTCCCAAAAGTATAAATGCCCATTGTTTTTCGGATTGCACTTAAATTCTTTATAGCTTTTTGAGTTATTCCAGGTGCTGCAAAAATATCAATGTTAGCCCGGTACTCATCTTTAAACTTAGAAATTACCGAAACAATTTTTTCATCAATTGGTTTATTTAAAACAATCACTCCTCCAAAAGCTGAGATTGGATCAGCTTTTATTGTCCGCATTAAAGCTTCTTTGGGATTTTTTCCTAAAGCTATGCCGCAGGGACTATTATGTTTAATAATGACAGCTGTAGGTTCTTTAAAAAGCCTGACGACTTCGGTTCCAGCTACAATATCGGTCACATTGACGTGGCTTAAAAATCGTCCAGCATGATGTTTAAGACCTTTTAAAGGAGAGGATGTTTGGGGTTCAAAATAAATAGCTCCTTTTTGATGAGGATTTTCTCCATAACGCAAGACAAAGTCTGATTTTCTTCCGGCTAAAGTGATTTCTTGAGGAAATTGTTCATGATTTAAAAATTTGGCAATCTGAGAATCATAAAAAGATAAATGTCCAAAAGCTTTTGCAGCCAATGTTTGCCGAAAATTATCATCAACTGATTTATTTTTCAATCCTTCGATTATTTTTTCATAATCTGCAGGGTTAACGACAACTAAAACATTCTTAAAATTTTTGGCTGCAGCTCTAACCATAGTTGGGCCTCCAACATCAATATTCTCAATAGCTTCATCCAAACTAACATCTGGTTTTTGGATTGTTTTTTCAAAAGGGTAGAGATTACAAACAACAAGATCAATCGGTTTTATCTTGAGTTCTTGAGCTTGTTTTACATGAATAGGATTTTTTCGATCAAAAAGGATTCCTGATTCAATCTGGAAGCTTATGGTTTTCATCCGTCCATCAAAACACTCAGGGTTACCGGTTATTTTCTGAATTGGTATAACATTAATTTTGTTTTCATTAAGAACTTTCGCCGTCCCTCCTGTGGATATGATTTTATATCCTAATTGTTGAAGGGTTTTGGCGAACTTGATAAGTCCTTCTTTATTAAAAACACTAATTAGAGCAATTTTATTATTTTTCATGATTTTAGATTATCTTCTTTCTAAGACCGCTTTATCAGCGCTAAAAACATTTACAGGATATTTTCCATCAGTACAGCCTAAGCAAAGACCAACCTCTCGGCCAACCGCTTCATTAACAGCCTGGCGGAATTGTTCAGGAGTTAAATAGGCCAAAGAAGTAACGCCTAATGAATACGCAAGTAATTCTTTTTGTAGATCTCTAGCAACTAATGGCCGCTCTGCATTAATATCTACGCCTAACCCTCCACAAGGTCCAACTACAGGAGGAAAAGGTATTCTTAAATGAACTTCTTTGACTCCTTGATTATGGTTTATTCCCACTTTTCTGGAAATTGTTCTCATCATGCCTTTAGTAGTAGTTCCGCTTATTATCGAATCATCAAGTTCGACAATGTTTGCACCAACAAGATTGTCAAAAGGATGATACTTGTCAGCTACATTATCTCGTTCACTTTGATCAGGATTCATAAATCCACGGAAAGCACCATTTAAAGTCCCATATCGATTTTTTAACATGGTTTCTACATTTTGTACATGAATTCCCCAGATTTTGGATAAAGCATAGGCATAGCCTTCAGCTAAAGGTCTGGCTGATTCAGGAACATTAGTTACATAATCAATAGTTCGTGGAGGAGGATATAAATGAGCGAGAGTTCTTCCAAGGTGATTTCTTATTGCATACAATTGGACTCCTTTAATTCGGCTGTCAGGTCTCATAAGATAAGCGATTTCCAAACCGCATAAAGATTCATGAGTATTTTTATTAAACTGCATTATTTGTGGACCATCTTGAGTAAACTTTATTAATTGTCCAGGTTCAATTTCTGACTGATAAGAAATATCTAGACTATCAAAAGCAGGAGATTCTGAGGAAACAGCATAACCTTTAATTCCATCTTTCTCAAATTCAGCATAAGAAAGCGGTCGGTTACCAAAACTGTCCCGAGCCGCATAAAGGCAGCCATGTGGGTCATCAAGGCCAGTTGTTGCAATGGCCAGTGAAAAAGAGCCTTCCATTTGGTTTAAAGCATAAGAGATTTTATCTGACCAGATTTGGCCAGGAGCATCAGCAATAAGAGAGCTGATAATTTCGCTGTCAGAAGTTCCCTTAAATTCATAGCCTTTTGATTCCAGTTCTTCTTTCAATTTTTTTGCATTAATAATATTTCCATTGTGTGAGATTGTTACTTGACCTTGAGAAGTTTCAGTCATAAAAGGTCCGGCATTATTGATGTGTGGTTCTCCTGTAGTTGAATAACGGCAATGTGAAATAGCAATTTGTCCAACTGTTTTTATTTCTGTTTTTTCTTCAATTCTTTTATATTCTTGATAAAGATTCCTTACTAATCCCATTCCTTTGAAGATTGGTAATATTCTTCCGTTATTAATAGTTGCAATTCCAGCTGATTCTTCACCGCGGTGTTGGTTTTCTAAAAGTCCGGTAAGAGTGAGAGGGATAATTTCTTGAGTGAAAGCAGGATGGGGAAAGCTAAAAGCAAAAACACCGCATTCTTCTTTTGGTTTTCCGTACTCAACCATCGATAGTGCACATTGTTTTTCGCTCATTTTCGGGAATAAAAAAACCCGCTTTTTTAGCGGGTTTGCTTATTTAATAAAATTAATTGCTTTTGAAACTTTGTGTTTATTCATAGCAAGTCCTGAATTTGCTTGAATAATACTTTTATTTTTAAATAGTGTCAAGAGAAATAGGTTTTTTGCCAGTGAGGATCGGTTTCAACAAGCAAATCAAGGAAAACTTTCTTTTTAGTAGCCAGTTCTATTTCTTTTCGAGCCATGCTGCCCATTTCTTTAATTTTTCTGCCGCCTTCTCCAATAAGCATTTTTTTGTAGCGGTCTTCTGTCGTTAAAATCCGTGCTTTTATATAAAGCATCCCATTTTTTCTTTCATTGATGCGATCAACGATTACAGTGGTGGTGTAAGGTACTTCTTTACCTGTTTTGAGAAAGATTTTTTCACGGATAAGTTCAGATATGAAAATCTTACTGTCTTGGTTTAAAAGAGGATAAACACGATTTTCGTCCATAAGACGATCGGCCTTTGGCCGACTTTCTTTAAGATATGAAAATATTTTATCAAGGAGCGGTTTAATATGCATATTCTTTAAAGCCGAGATTGCAAAGACTTCCTTAAACTCATCTTCTAAAAATTTGTATTGGGGCAAATAAGATTTTTCTTCAAGATCGGTCTTATTGATTACCAGTATTTTTTTGGGTTTATTGATTTTTCTGACAATACCCAATACTTTTCCTTCTTCATAATCTCTTTTACGGGTTGGATCAATCATATACAAGACAACATCAACGCCTTCGTTTATCGCTTGAAGAGTTTGCTGATTAGTCCGCTTTGAGAGCGGACTTGAAGCTTTGTCTAGAAATCCAGGAGTATCAACAAAGATTATTTTTCCCCGTTCATCCTCATACAAAGCTTTAATGGGAAAACGTGTTGTTTGCGGTTTAGGGGAGGTGATAGCCACTTTTTGTCCTATAACATTATTTACAAAAGTTGATTTCCCTACATTTGGACGGCCAATTATAAGTACAGTTCCTTCTTTCATAATATATAATACATTATACCATGGAAGAGCTTCCTGATAAGGAGATCGTTATCCGGATCAAAAGAGGAGAAATAGAGTATTTTTCGCACATCGTCAACCGTTACACTTCTATAATCCTCAATTACATAAACAGTAAGTTGTTTGATAAAACTGAAGTTGATGATATTGTGCAAAATATTTTTTTAAAGTTTTATAAAGCTATTGATGGTTTTGATGAATCAAGACCGGTTTTGCCTTATATATTTGAGATTGCCAAAAATGAGATGAAGATGTATTTTAGATCGAGAAAAAAAACAGTGCAGCTTGATGAAAGAATTGCAGTTGCTGATCAAAAAGACTTTCCCGTTGAAGAAGATAACATTGATGAATTGTTACAGTTTGTCAATGAAGATCAAAGAAAAGCTTTAAAATTATTATTGGATGGTTACTCTTATAAAGAGATTTCCAAAGAAATAAACAAACCTTTAAATACGATTCGTACTTTAATTAGGCGGGCAAGATTAAAAATTTCCGCCAGCCAGCGGATGAAAAAATATGAAAAAACTTGAAAAACAAATAATTAGAAAAGTTTATGTTTTTGAGACTAAAAAATTTATTTTTGAATTATTTTCAAGAGTAATTATAGTTGCCGGGGCTGTTTCTGTTGGCTTATTTTTTGGACAGCTATTATTTACTCAGTTTAATGAACAGCAAACACTTGATGTCTTGCAGATTTTAAATGAAGATATTCAAATTATTAAAGAATATTGGACTGATGTGATATCTGTTTTATTTGAAGAAACTCCAAAAGATATTTTATTAATAATAATCCTATCTTTTGTTTTATTTGCTCTGGCTATATTGACTTTGATTAAAAATTTTGAGAAAATTAAGGCTAAATTTATATCTCTTTCTAAATTTTGGTGGCACCGAGCTTAGCTTTGGCATCGTTAAAATTTATTCTTTCTGTCTTTATGAAAAAATCAACTAAGATATTTTTAATCCTGCTTCTTGCGGTTATAGGAATAATAGCTTTTACTAAAAACAACAACCCTTCGTCAATTAAACTTCAAGATAAAATTCAACAGCAAAATGAAACTCCAAAAATTGAGAAGCCTGCTTCAAGCACGCAGTCAGCAGAGAATATTGGTAAAGATGAGATAAATCTTAATATTAATTCTCCGGCAAATAACATAGTGACAAATCAGCCTTCAGTTGCAGTTGAGGGCACAACAATTCCTAAAGCTTTTGTTTTTGTCAATGAGCAGGAGCTTAGAGCTGATGATTTAGGAAACTTTTCAACGACGGTAAATCTTGATGAAGGTGATAATTTCATTGTGGTTGTTGCCAGTGATGAAGGGGGAAACAATAGTGAAAAGGAATTAATAGTAACCTATGATCCAGGTGAAACGCAATAAGGTGAAACTTTTTTAATATTTACGGCATATATATAGATGTAAGTTATTAATTACATAAAAACTAATGAATAAACATATCCTTGTTTTGACACTATTAACTGCAGTAATTTTTGCTCCATTATCAGTTTTGGCTGATAAACCGACGGAAAAGATATCTGAAATTAAAAAAGCGATAAAGGAAGAAAGAAAAGAATTAAAGCAAAGTATAAAAGAAGAAAAAAAAGGATTGATAGAAGAGACAAAAAATTTCATCAAAAATTTAACTATTGTTAAGAATAAAAATGCAAAGATACTTCAAGGAGAAGTGACAGCCATAACTGATTCTTCATTAACAGTTTCAAAAGATGGAAAAAGTTACACTGTGAATACTGATTCCAAAACACAGTTTAGACGCCATTTCTGGGGAAAATCATCTTTGGCAGAGATATCAATAGGAGATAATGTTAATGTTTTAGGAAAATTTACAGATGAGGCTAAAACTACCATCTTGGCTAAAATGATTAGAGATACTTCAATCCAAAAAAGAAAAGGTGTATTCTTTGGAACCGTGACGTCCAAAACCGATACGACTTTGGTAATTGATACCAAAAGAGGAGTAGAGACAGTTACTATTGACGGAGCTACAAAGATTGTTGCTAGAGATGAGAAGACAATGACGGCGACTGCAATAAATGTCGGTGACAGAGTTCGAGTCAAAGGACTTTGGGATAAAACCTTAAATACAATAAGTGATGTAACTCAGGTTAAAGACTTTACTCAACCGGTCACGCCATCAGTCTCGCCATCGGTTTCACCGACACCATCGGCACTATAACTTTTAAAAGGCAAGTACAAAAAGGCGGTTAAAAGCCGCCTTTTTTGATGGTATTTCATGATGCTTTATTTACTAGGCTTTAGTGACAGTACTTCGATTCAAAAAAACACAAGATTGTTGTTTTTAATCCATCGACTTGTGTTGATTGGCAAATTATCATATATCAGATTGTTTCAAGATGAAAACTGCATTAAGAGAGGAAGCGATAAAATTAAGGAAAACGGGTTTATCTTATTCTGAAATACAAGCAAAAGTACCAGTCGCTAGATCTACTTTATCTCTCTGGCTGCGTTCAGAAGGGCTTTCAATAAGACAAAAACAAAGATTGACGGAGAAGAAATTAATGTCGATTCGGCGTGGATGGGAAGCTTGGAAGAGGCAGCGAATTGATAGGGTAAATTTGATTAAAGATGAAGCCAGAAAAGAAATAAGAAAGATAAATATAAAAAATGAGCATCTACTATTAATGGGGACAATGCTTTACTGGGCTGAAGGAGCGAAAGAAAAAAATATAAACCTGGGCAAGGTGTATGTTTCAGCAATCAAGATCCTTTCATGATTAAATTATTTTTACTATGGTTAAACAGAATATTTAAAGTTAAAGAAGAATTAATAAAGTTTGAGATCTGTATTCATGATACTCATAAAGGGAATACATTAAAAGTAAAAAAATATTGGTCTGAAATTACAGGGTTTTCTGCGTCTAAATTTGATAAAATATACTTTAAGAAACATAAAATAAACACGAACAGACGGAATCGTGGAGATAATTACTTTGGATTATTAAGAGTGCTTGTATGTAAAAGTTCTAGTCTTAATAGAAAAATAGCTGGTTGGATAGAAGGTATTTGTGAAATATGCGGGATCGTCTAATGGTAGGACAATAGCCTTTGAAGCTATGTATCTTGGTCCGAATCCAAGTCCCGCAACAAATTAAAAAAATCAAAACAAACACCTTTGCAACAATCTATCTCACTTCGGAGGTGTAAAACTTGTAAAATATTCTTATGTATTACTTCTATATTCTCTGTTGTTTTGATTACTCTCTTTATTGCGGACGAACAAATAATCTTGAAAAAAGAATTAAGGAACATAATTTCAGTTCTTCTAAATCGGCAAAATACACTAAATCCCGTAGACCAGTAGAACTTGTTTATTTTGAAAAATATAAAACTATCCAACTAGCCATGAAAAGGGAGTTTGAGGTTAAAAAATGACAAAAGGCAAAAAAAGAGACATTAGTAAAAGATTCTGAAATCATTTTTAGAGCTCCGTAGTAAGATTTTCAACTCCAGAGGTTGATTTTATCTTTAAATTTTTTCATATACCCCATCTTTTACTAGTTTATGGTATCTCTACAAGTAGATGTACCGTTTACAACTGATAGTTTTGTTACGGTACCTCTTCTCTTACAATCTTCTAAATATAGTTTGATATACTTCAGGGCATGTATAAAAAGAGTTTATACAAAACTAATCTTTTTCTCATATTTGGTGTTATTGCAATTGTTATTTCTTTAAGCGGATTATTGCTTCTTTTTTCTAATATTATAAAAGCCGAACTTAAATACCAGTTTAAAAAAATTAATTTATCCAACAAATCAAAAGAAAAACAGGTTTTATTACCAGTTAAACCTGTTGATAATAATTTTTCCGTGATCATTCCTAAAATTGATATTAATGCTAAGGTAATACCTAATATAGATCCATTTAATAGTAAGGAATATTTAGATGCATTGTCAAAAGGTGTAGCTCATGCTAAAGGAACATCTTATCCCACTGAAGCAGGAAATACATTTATTTTTGCTCACTCAACTACAGCAAGTATTATTAATGTTAATCGTTATAATGCCATTTTTTTCCTTTTGGATAAAATAGAAAAAGAAGATATGATCTATGTTGTTTATAAAGGAAAAAGTTATCAATATAAAGTTTATAATAAGGTAATTGTTGATCCTAATAGAGTTGATTTTCTTACTCAAAAAAGTAAAAGACAAACTTTAACCTTAATGACTTGCTGGCCTTTTGGGACTACTTTAAAAAGACTCCTCGTTTTTGCTGAGAAAAATTAATTTCTTACCTGATTATTGTTGTACTATTACTGAATTTTTATAAAAGAATTTTATTATTTGTTCATTATTAATATTTTTAAAATATGAAAAAATCAATCCTTGATCCCAATCAATTTTTTTTGCCCGTGATTCTTATTCTTAGTTTTTTATTACTTACTTTAACAACTCGACAAAGTACTTATGCTGCAGCTGGCGGATGTGAAGATGCCCAAGCTCAAAGTATTACTGGGGATGATAACAGTGCCAGTTTTGATGCTCCAGCAGGTCAAACTATAACGAAAGTTTGTATCAAAGCTTCAACAGAACATTTTATTTTCACCACCAACACAAGTGATGGATGTTATACAGTTACTGGAATTGGTACTGGCAGTGTTACTGCCACCCGAACAGGATCAGCCAACCCAAGCTGTCAGGCAATAAGTCATATAGATGTATATTATAGTGCGGTTACAGTTACACCCACGGAAACTATCACTCCAACTGAAACTTTAACGCCAACAGCAACGCCAACTGTTATACCGACAATACCTACAGTTATACCAACTGAGACTACTGTACCAACGGCAACACCAACAGCTAGTTCAACAGCAACACCTAACCCTACATCAACCCCTGGTCCAACAGCAACACCTGGCCCTACATCAACTCCTACTTCAGCTGTGGCTGCTGCAGCTATAACTGCAACACCTACACCAACTCTAATACCTCAAGTCGCCGGTGCTCAAATAACTCCCAAAGTAGCAGGCGCTTCTGCTGTGAGAGGAAAGTTACCAGAAACTGGAGCAGAAACTTATTGGTTAATTGCTTTAGTTACACTGTTTATGTCAGGTGTGATATCGACATTTGTTGGGATAAATAGATATGGTAAATTTATCCAAGTCCAGCAATAAACCCAAAAAAATTTAAATTCTAAACTTCATAACAATCTATCTCACTTCGGAGGTGTGAAAATGTGTAAAATATTATTATGTATTACTTCTATATTGTCCGTTGTTCTGATAATTCCCTCTATTGCGGGCAGACTAAGAATCTTGAAAGGCGGATAAAAGAACATAATTCTTCATCTTCAAAAGGAGCAAAATATACTCGAGCAAAACAACCAGTGACTTTAGTTCATTCTGAAGAATATTCAACTATTCAACTGGCTATTAAAAGGGAATGTGAGGTAAAAAAATGGCCAAAGGTAAAAAAAGAAGCTTTAATAGAAAAAAATATTGACTTATTAAATAGTTGAGATAACTGATTAAAATTTGGATGTTTGATCCCAACTCCCATACAGCAGCTATTAATGTTTTAAGTCCTTTGATTGGTCGAAATACAAGGTAAAAATTTATGGATTATAAAGGAGTAATAATTGAAGAAAGCTTGGCTGACAAATCTGTGCTTCGGGATGTAAAAATTATAAGCACGAAGGTTGAGACGGTGACTGAGAAACACAAAACTCCTTGGCTTAAACAATGGACACTTCATACAGTTGAGATACCAGATGAAAAAGCCGAAGAAATAGCTAATAAATTAAGTCAGTCTTTGGAACAAAATCATTGGTATGCCGATTATAAAAATGATTCTTATCATTATGTTGTTTATAAAGATAAAATTTTTAAGGTGGATTTGAAAAATCCCGTTTTATACAAAGATGCTAAAGCATATGGTATTTCTCTCGGGATACCTGTATATCAGGTGGATTTCACTGATTTATAAGTTTTAATATTTGAACTGTATTTGTAATGAAGCATTAAGAGCTTTTGCTAATCTCTTCAAAAAAGTCAAAGAAGGTACTGTTTTAGCATTTTCAACACGAGATATGACAGATTGTTTAGTATTGAGTTTTTCCGCTAATTTTTTTTGCATGCGGATATTTAAGATTAATGCCAAATTCTTCTAAAAGTTCGAGTGATCTTGTAATTTTAGCCTGTGTTTTTTCTTCAAGAGAGTTAATAAAGTCTTCAACTGGTTTACTCCCAAATTGAGATTGGTAATATTTTATCTGCCATAAAATTTTCATATAATTTTTTATTACACTTAAATATTTTTGGGAAAGCCATAGTATATAAGCTACAAAGTTAAGCAAATAGTGTCGATTATAATTCTTCTTAGGAATTTATATAATTAATGCCAGAGGAATAATTTAATGCATAAAAATATAAAGCTTTTGGCTTTGTTTAATTTTTTTACAGATTTTCATCTGTATAGTGCCATATTAATTATTTACTTTGCCAAAGTTACCGGATCATTTGTTTTGGGTATGAGTTTATTTTCGGTGGCCATGGTTTCCTCGGCATTATTTGAAATCCCAACCGGTATTTTTTCCGATTATATCGGAAGAAAAAAAACAATGGTCTTAGGCGCTTTATGCAGTATTTTATCGGTTGTTTTTTATGCCGTTGGAACGGGCTATTTAATCTTATTTATCGGTGCATTATTTGAAGGATTGAGACGATCTTGGTATAGCGGTAATAATGATGCTCTTTTGTATGAAACTTTAGCCAGCACAAACAGAAAAGATGACTATGCTCATTATTTAGGAAAAACCGGGGCCATGTTTCAAGTAGCATCAGCAGTTGGAATTATTATTGGAGGAATAATTGCGGTTTATTCTTTTTCCATCATCATGTGGCTTTCGGTGATTCCTCAAATAATTTGTTTAATAATCGCTTTATCAATTATTGAGCCAGTAAAACAAAGTTCCCAAAGCGGCAATATTTATTCTCATTTAACAACTGCATTAGCTAAAATTTGGTCGAATAAAAAATTAAGATTATTGAGTATTAACAGCATAATTGGATATGCAATCGGTGAATCAACTTATCAGTTTAGATCAGCTTTTGTAAATACTCTCTGGCCCCTTTGGGCAGTCGGATTTTCGAAAGTGTTATCAAGTATTGGTGCAGCAGTAAGTTATTGGTATAGCGGAAAAATAATTAAAAAGATTGGAGCTTTCCGTTTACTTCTAATTTCCAATCTTTATGGGAAAGTAATCAATATCGGTTCTGTAGTTTTTGCTACTGTTGTATCACCGGTTTTGCTTGCCTTAACTTCATTATTTTTTGGGGCAACGGGTGTGGCCAGCAGTAAATTAAATCAAAAAGAGTTTACTGACGAGCAAAGGGCGACTCTAGGGTCAATTAACTCATTTTTGGGAAGTCTGGCTTTTGGAGTTTTTGCCATTGTTTTAGGATTTCTTGCAGATCAATATGGTCCCACCAAAGCCCTCCTCATAGCATATTTTTTATCCCTACCAACCTTACTCATAAACTGGATTTTGTTTAAGAATAATAAAGATGAATAATTTAGGGCTTTATAACAATATTTTCAACTCCAGAGGTTAAAAAGTTAAAAATACCTTCAATATTATTACAAAACTTTTACAGAAGTTTAATATGTGGTTTATAAAATTTGGGTATGGCAGTTGCTCCGATAGTTTCCAAGAAAAAAACAGTTGTTGAATCGAAGACAGGGGAGTCTACTATTAAAGTCGAACCTCCTCAGGAAACTTATGAAACTGAAAAAATGATTGTAAAAGATAGGCGGATTATTTGGTACATATGGCTTGTTATAGAAATAATTTTACTGCTTCGATTTCTTACCAAGCTGTTTGGTCCTAATCCTTCCAATGGATTTAATATCTTAATAACTATATTATCTGCTCCTTTCACATTTCTATTTAATGATCTGTTTCCTTTAAGTTTATTAGATGGAAGGAAAGTAATTGAGTGGTCGACTTTATTTGCAATGGTGGTATATCTTTTTCTGGCGATAATTTTTTCCCGATTCTTTAAACTTAAAAAACCCATTGATCCTCTGGAGGCAGAAAAGAAATCTAAGTAAACAAAAATGAAAATGTGGTTGTAGTGATGGAAGAATAAAATAATCTGTCTTTTCTTACCAGTGTCTTACCTTATTTATAAGGATTTCTTATTGGTGAAAAGTATTATTGAAACACTAATTACAAGTTTATAAACAATCTTTAAAGGAGGTGAAACTATTATGGCTAGAAGATCAGATAAAGGAGTTAATCCATTACTTGCAGGAATTGTCGGTACAGTAGCGGGTGCGGCTGGAGCTGCAGCAACAATAGCTTTGACAGATGAAAAAGCTCGCCGCCGGATGGGCGACACTATTAATGATATTAAAGACCAGGTTGTAACCCGAGTAAAAGAATACACCGAGCAAAAACCTATGCAGTCAAAAAGAGCCGTTAGATAATTTTGTTGAAGAGAAGATGGGTTTGAGCTAAACTGGTTTTAATGACAAAAAAGTATTATATAAAGGAAAAAAACCTAAACTCATCTTCGCAAGGAGGCCTGCGAATTTTTTTAACGCATGTTTTTATTGCAGTTAATGCTGGAGTAGCGGTACTTTTGTTTTTATTTTTCACTATCCCGACGTCATCTTCTCAGCAGTCATTTTCCACTCTAAATTCTCAAGTTAATGTGCCTCAGGTGCAGGGCATAACTGATGAGCAATCATTAGATGTAAGAGATCCAATAATAAGCATATCTCAACCAACAAAAGAATTTACTTTTACTCCGACCCCAAGTCCAACACCTCGTGTTTTTAAGAAAAAATCTTACAAAATAGCTATTTATGGTGACTCGATGATAGATACAATGGGAGAGCTCCTAGAATACTTAGACCACTCCTTAAAAAAGAAATATCCGGAGCTTAAGTTTGGTCTTTATAACTATGGTGTAGGGGCAGAGAATGTGGAGATAGGATTAAGCCGATTTTACAATGATTTTAATTACCAAACAAGGAGCTATCCGCCGCTTCCTAATATTAGCACTGATGTTATCATTATTGGCTCATTTGCCTATAATCCTTTTTCTCCTTACGATCGCAACAAACATTGGTTAACTTTGACTAAATTAGTTCAGACAGCTCAAAATACCGGAGCTAAAGTCTATATGCTGGCAGAAGTGGCTCCTTTAAAAAATGGATTTGGAAAAGGCCCAAACGGCGTTAACTGGTCTGATGAGGCTTCTTTTAGTCAGGTTTCTCAAATTATAGAACAGCTGGAGAATGTCATAGGGTTATCTAAAACGTTAAAAGTTCCTTTAATCAATGTATTCGAAAAATCTTTAATTAAAGGAGAAAAATATGGTGATAAAAAATACGTTAATCCCAGTGATGGTATCCATCCCTCAGTTGAAGGACATGAGTTGACTGCCGATAGTATTGTTGATACTCTAGAGTTTGAGTAGATTTAAAAAGATTCTTCTTACATATTTCTTACATTCTTATTATTGTTTTCTAATACTGGACAATTAATATTGTCATATTAATTCTTGTTTTAGGAGTCTACGTTATTAATTTAAACTAGAAAGGAGGGGAAATGTAATTAGGAGATAGAGGAGTAAACAGGGAGGTATGGAATTAAAACAGCACAAATAAAATGACTTCTCTTAAAACAGATAGCTTGTTAAAGCTATCTGTTTTGTTAATTACAAGTTTTCTTAAAATTTATATGATTGATGATATCAATGATCAAGATGATAAACAGGATACAACTGATGAGGTTGGCAACAGTGATTTAATTTCAGATCAAGAAGGTCATCCTACTGGTGAGGTTAGTAAAAATAAAGATGAAGAAGCTGATCAAAATGAGGTTGGGCAAGGCAGCCATCAGGGCGTAGATGAAGGCACTGATTGAGATCTTAGATCTTTGATCTGAGATCTTAGTTTTTTTCTAAGATCCAAGACCTAATATCTAAGATCTTCTTACAGCTTTCTTACCCACATTTGACATAGTCTTTACATTCTGCTATATTTATATTGCTTCATTGTTTAAGTTAGTTCGTACCAATTTTTAGGCCTGCAGGGATAATCCACAAACAATATTCAAGGGGATGTCTCTGTCCAGTTGAGGGCTTCTTATTAAAAATTTAACTAATCCAATATGTTAAGTCTCCAAAACAATATTGTCAAAAGAATCATCTTAGGTTTTATATTCTTTTTATTAATCACCACAGGCGTTCCAGCATTCAATCTGGATCAACCTTTAGTATCCAATCATGTATCCGCAGATATGTTTGTAACGCCTCTATCGGCTAACAAAAATACTAAGGAGGTTTTTGGCTTTGCGCCTTATTGGAATATAGATAAACTGGATAATATTAATTTTAATGTTTTAACGACTTTAGCTTATTTTGATATCAAAGTCGATGCAGACGGCAATATCATTTATGATGATAGCCTAGAAATTTTTAAAAGTAAAAAAGCAACCAATCTTTTTAAGAAAGCTCATTCTCATGGAACAAGAGTAGTTGTGACTCTTACCCAGATGAATAATTATGAGATTGAGATGATTATGGATGACCCTCAAGCTCAAGAGAACCTGATTAACCAATCAGTTGAGTTGGTAAAGAAAAGAGGCATTGATGGAATCAATATTGATTTTGAGTATGGCAGTGACCCTGGACAAGAATACAGAGATAAATTTACAAGATTTGTCAGTAATTTGACCAATCAGATGCATCAGGAGGTACCTGGTTCAAAAGTGACTGTTTCAGTTTACGCATCAGCTGTTAAAGACCCTAAAATTTACGACATCGGAGCCTTGGGAGCCAAGAGTGACGGTATATTTATGATGGCCTACGATTTTGGCTACAGCGGTTCAGATGAGGTTATGCCGGTTGCTCCTTTGTACGGTCATAAGGAAGGAAAGTATTGGTATGATATATCCACTGCTGTTGAAGATTTTTTACGTTATATGCCTTCAAATAAGCTTATCTTAGGTGTTCCTTATTACGGCTACAATTACCCAGTTTCACAACCTGAGGTTAAGGCTCAGACATTATGGGGAGGCGTTTTTTCTCAAACTTATTCAGCCATTAAAGATGTGATTAAACCAGGTGCTCCTGGCATTTATGATTTTATAAGCGGCTGGGATGATGCCGGAAAAGTAAGCTGGAAAGCTTATCTTACAGATTACGGCTGGAGAATGATTTTTGTTGAGGATACTAAATCTTTAGGCATTAAATATGATTTTATTAAAAATAAGAATCTTGGTGGAGTAGGTATATGGGCTTTAGGTAACGATGAAGGTAAGAATGAGCTGTGGTCTGTACTAGTTAATAAATTTGGAAAAAAATTAGCTGATAACAAAGTTTCCCAAAAAGTTATTAATGACAATATATAACTTATGATAATTTTAAATTTCAAATTTCAAAACTCAAAATTGAAGATAGCAGCGTTGATTCTCCTGATCCTGATCTTAAATCTTTTTAACCCTACTCCTTTACCTGGTAATGTAGGCACTTATTCTTATGTTGAAAAAAACAACTCTTTTGATCAGGTCAAACTGAGATTGCACCAGATACCTAACACCTATAAACTGAAAACAGACTCAGCAATTCTTTCTTCAGTTTATGCGGAGTCCTATGATGGTGCATCAGCTTATGCGGTAGTTGATCTAGATAGCGGTGAAGTGTTGTTTGAGAAGTCTTTATCTCAGAGATTACCTGTAGCTTCTCTTACCAAGATAATGACTGCTATTACGTCTTTGGATTTATCTTCTCCTGATGAGGTATTTACAGCAACCGATAGAGTGGCCTTAGTTATTCCAACAAGAATTGGGATTACTCCAGGGCAAAAGTTATCCCTGGAGGAGCTTTTGCATGCTGGTCTTTTAACCTCAGCCAATGACGCTATGGAGGTTATAAAAGATGGAATAGATGCCAAATATGGAAAGGGAACATTTGTTGCCGCCATGAACGAAAAAGCGAAATTTATCGGGTTGAAAAACACTCATTTTGATAATCCTCAAGGATTTGATAGCCTCAAAAATTACAGTACTGTAGAAGATTTAGCCGTTTTATCACATTACGCTCTGATGAATTATCCTATAATTAATTCTATTACCAGAAAAAATTATCAGTTTTTACCTCCTAATCAAAATCATCCCCAGTTTGATTTATATAACTGGAATGGTTTAGTTGGAGTTTATCCTAATACTATCGGACTTAAAATCGGGAATACCAATGATGCCGGTATGACCTCAGTGGTTGTCTCAGAAAGAGGTGGTAAACGGTTGCTGGTGATTGTTCTGGGGGCGCCTGACGTAACAAAAAGAGATTTGTGGGCAGCAGAGCTGCTTGATATGGGTTATTCTAAAGTTTTAGGATTACCCCAGGTGGCTGTTACTGAAGAGCAGCTTCAGCAAAAATATTCTACCTGGAAGTTTTGGGGGTAGTTTAGATCTTTGATCTGAGATCTTAGATATTTGACATTCGATTTTCGAAATTGATAATTATATTTCTAAGATCCAAGATCTAACATCTAAGATCTAGTTTGATCTCCTTGATTTACGGTTTACTTTCTGCTACTTTTATGATTGATGATGAAAAATAAGCAAAGGGGTGAAATTGCAACTATCGTCACATTGGGCACACTTCTTGTGCTTGGTGTCTCTACCTTAGTTTCCTCACTGCTCCTTAATAATAATAAACAAACAACTAAAACTAAAGCAGCCGAGCAGTGTTTTAATCTGACTGCTAATGTTGAAGTGAGACCAGAAGGCAGCAAAAAAGCTTTTTATGTCTCAGTTAATTTTGAGAGTCAAACAGATGGGCAAGTCCAGCTATTTTACAATGGACTGCGTGTTACCGGATGGAATGAGCTTTCCGGAGGAAGGTATAATTATGGGCCAGCGTGGACACAGCCTTTCACCAAGGGTAATGGGGCAGCGGGAATAGCTGCTCTTCCTGCTGATAACGGGATGAAAGAAATGCCTTTTACTTATGAAGGTTGGCACAGCAGTTGTGTTCCTCAGTCGCAGACAATTAACTGTACGATCGGTGTAAATGAAAGTGGTACTCCTTATTTAAAAGGAGACGCTTGTACAGCTACGAATTTTGACGCAAATGCAGGCCTCTCTCAGCCAACTAATCCACCATCTCAAAGAGATTCACCAGAAAGTTCAGCACCAAAAGCAGGAGATCCTTGCCGTTATCCTCAAGAAGATGCACCTGGTGTCGTCAATTGTTATGAAGGTAATTACAATGAAAAAAGAGAGTGTAAGTACATTGAAGGAGTATCAACAGGAAATAAAATCTCTTGCGAGGGTGATTATGGCTACAAACCTGCTTCTTCTGGTAGTAGTCAATCAGGCAGTTCAGCTTCAGTGCCGACCAATACTCCTCAGCCGACCCCGACTTCTTTTCGCTTAATATCTCAACCTACCCCTACAAATATCCCAACACCAACTCAAATTTTAACTTCTTCTAGTGAAAAGCCGAGGAATGATTGTATCAATTATGTTGGATCTACTTGTGTTATATCGGATGACTATAGTGGTGATTTAGAGTGTGTCAATGGGTGGCTGTGTCCTAAAGAAAAACCAAAAACTACACCTACCTCAACAGTTCCTAGTCCGACTGTATCTTTAAAAACATGCTATGAATTCAGTTGCCGATCGCCTAATGAAAGAATTAAATACTGGATGTTGAGTCAAGACGGCGCATCCGCAGCTATTTATTCAAGTAATGAGGAGTGTTTGAAGGGCTCAAAAAGTAATCAAAGAGTTGATGTTTCCGAATATCGAGATAGTAAGATTCGAACTTGGTGCGATGAAAGATCACAGAGTCGAATTAATGTTGAAGTTACCGTTGAAAATAGAAATTGCGAAAATAAGAAAATAGAAGAAATAGGTATTGCTACTTCATATTTTGATCCCAATAGGGAGGATGAAGTTCTTGATAAGTCTGGAACAAAATCAGGAGGTTTCAACGGTGAAGAAAAATCAAAAACTTATTATTTTTCTTTCAATACTGCATTTAATAAAAACAATGCGTTAAAGGATGCATTTTATATCAAAGCGTATAATTCTTTAATTCCAAAATTATCTGGTAATAATAATGATGTTGATAGAATTTTTCTATATTCCACCTCTAGGCTAATTTTGGTTGATAAGCCAAGGACTTACAAAATGCAAATTACAAATGATTGTAGCAAACCATAAATATGAACAAAAAGATAACTTATTTAAAAATATTTGGTGTTTTGGCGGTGAGTTATTTAATAATAAATATTTTTGCTAAGGAGGTCTTTATAGCTAATACTCCCAAAATTCGTCCTAATCTCGATAGATACATTGCATCAAAATTAAATAGTAATATACAATTTCTTGCCGGATTAATAAATAAACGAACACCAGAGGAAGAGCTTAAAGATATTCCTTTAAAAATGGTAACGAAAGGAATATATGCTAAGGATAAGGATAATGTTTCTCAAACCGTTATTAAGTTGAATGAGGTAGAGTTTGTAGAATATACATTTAATACGTCAAAAGGCCCGATAAAAATAAAAGTTCCCAAAGGGCAAAACCCGCCGCCTCAAGGGGCGTTTGAATAATTTATTTAAAAGTTGTACAGTTTAATTTATGTACATAGGGCCGTTTTATTTAGATACGAAAGAAATATTTTTGATTTTGGCTTCATTATTAATTGGCGCCGCCATGTTTTTTGGCTGGCCTATGTGGTGGTTTGACAAGAGTGTGCTTTTGACCATAGTTATCCTTATGCTTATAACCAAAGGTCTGCTTCCGGCCATCCACAACGAAGCATTTTTTATCCTGGCCATTGCGACAATTTTTCTTACTCTTTATCTGCCGGTTTTCCATGTAGTTTTGTTTTACTTCATAAGCTTCCTGCTTTTCCGGTTGCTTAAGGTCATTTAAGAAGATTTTTTTAGCGGGAAAAGGCAGCGACTGTTCCGAGAACTCCAATTGCTAGAATTCCGGCGATAATAGCTATATTCCTTCTAGCCTCTTGAACACTGAAATAATTTTCGTGTTTTTGAAACGCTTTTCTTCGGGAATAGGTAGAGATGTGAACTTGATGCCAGATATCTCCCAGTCGATCTATTACTGAAGGTCCGGGAATTCTTCTCCATTTATCGTGTTTATGACGGTGATGTGGTCTTTCAGGCATAGTGGCAAATTCTACCACATATAAACAGCTTTGTTCAACTTGATTGTTGATTTATTGATTTTCAAGTTCAAAATTGTTAAGATAATTATATGGGGTGGATTATAAGGATAATGATAAGTGCTTTGGCCATTTTTATTACTTCAAGGATTCTAACTGGTGTTAGGGTTGATAATTTTATAACCGCTTTAGTTGTTGCTATTGTTTTGGGGGTTATAAATACTTTTATCAAACCTCTTATTCTTCTTTTAACTCTTCCCTTAAATATTATTTCACTGGGATTACTTACCTTTATAATTAACGGTTTGTTAATTCTTCTTACGGCCTCTTTTGTTAAGGGATTTTCTGTAGACAATATCTGGTGGGCAATCTTATTCAGTTTGGTAGTTTCGGTTGTAAGCTCAGTTCTTCATGGATTGACAAAGTAGTATGAATGATCAAATAATCTGTCCTAACTGCAAAAACCCAATTCCTCTTAGTGAGGCGCTTTCCCACAAGCTTAAGGAACAATTTGAAGAGGATCATAAAAAAGAGATGGAATCTGCAATTGCGCAAGCTGTTCAAAAAAAACTTGAGGAGAACGATACGGAAATGAAGGATTTGAAAACTCAGCTTGAAGAGCAGACAAAAAAAATGAGTGAGTTTCGCGATCAAGAACTTAAACTGCGAGAGGAAAAAAGAAAGATTGCTGAGGAAAAAAAAGATTTGGAATTGAGTGTCCAACGCAGGATAGATAGTGAAAGAAAGCGTATCGAAGAGGCAGTCCTTGAGAAAGTTGCTGAAGATCAAAGATTTAAAGATGCAGAAAAGGACAAATTAATAGAAGGATTAAAAAAATCTCTTGAAGAGGCACAACGTAAAGCTCAGGTTGGTTCTCAACAGATGCAAGGAGAGGTCTTAGAGCTTGATCTTCAAAATCTTTTGATGAAGCTTTTCCCTCAAGATGAGATTGAAGAGATAGGAAAAGGTGTTAATGGGGCAGATATTCGCCAGACGGTAAAAAGTCCTAAAGGAATGTCTTGCGGAACGATCCTATGGGAATGTAAAAGAAAAAAGGCCTGGTCAGATGGAGACGTAGTCAAACTTAAAGAAGATTTAAGGCGGGATAACGATAATTTTGGAGTGATTGTTGCTACTTCTTTACCCAAACAAAACAAAAGCGGTTTGTGTTTAATCGATGGTGTTTGGGTCTGCAGTTTTCTTTTATCTGATGGAGTAGCTCTTATGCTTCGCCGGTTAATTCTTGATGTCGCTTACCAAAAGGCTGTTTCCGTTCACAGAGGAGAGAAATCAGATCTACTGTATTCTTACGTTACCAGTAATAAATTTCAACAGCAATTTGAGATTATGGTTGAGGTCTATACATCAATGAAAGAACAGTTAAGGAAAGAGCGTGATGGATTTAAAAAAATCTGGTCAGAAAGAGAATCTCAATTAGAACGTTACATAAATAGTGCGGCCAACATCTACGGATCAATGCAGGGTTTGGTAGGAAGTTCTATGCCTCAGATCAAAGGGTTTGATGTTTTTGAACTTGAAAGCGGAAAAGCAGTTGATGAGGAATAATTATAACTTATGAAAAACGACTCTTTTGATGATTTAATGTTATTTATCTCAAGAATCATATTGATTATTCCTTTAGTAGTAATTTTTATCGGTTCAATAATTTTCGCTAGAAATAAAATAGACGTTTTGAGAACTTTCAGCGTAAAGCAAAAAGAAATTATAACTCCGTCTATCCTGCCGTCGCCTAAACCAACTCAAAATCTCTCCACTAAATCGGAGACTTCTGAGGTTAAGATTGATCTTAAGGGTCCCTTTGTTTGCAATTATTCATCGAAAGAATCAACTCTAAGTGCCCAGATTAAAGATAAAAACATTTGGCTTGAAAGAAAAGAAAGTAATAATACATCTTATTACCTTTTAAAAGGTGATTGTTTGTATATGTGGGAGAATGGTAATTCAGGCACCAAAATGTGCAGTTTAAGCCAATATATTTCCATGTTTGAAACATTTTCATCTTTAGGCATCATGAACATTAGCAGTATGCTTGAGGCTTTTTCTAAATCAGGTATAAGCAATAAAAACTTACCTCAAGAGGCAGTAGTCAATGATATCTTAAAAACCTGTAAGAAAGAGAGTGTTGATCAGAATAAGTTTAATATCCCTAATAAAGTTAATTTTAAATCAAAGCCATAAAAAAACCCGGCTACGACCTAGTTTCCCCTGCCACGATTTGCGGCGAGTATCATCGGCGCTGATTCGTTTCACTTCCTTGTTCGGGATGGGTAAGGGTGGTTCCAAATCGCTCCAGTAACCGGGAGATTACATTATATCTAATGGATATAAAAATATCAACAATATATAATAAGTTCAATGGAAATAAAATCAAAACATGGATTATTAAAATCATTCATGCTTAATCCCGATATTACTTTTGAGAATCAGCATGAAGATGAGAAAGTTTTCTTATTTTTAAGAGCTCATTTAGCTACTCAAATTACTTGGATTATTAGTGTTGTTATACTTTTCATATTGCTTTTAATTTTTGATTTTTTGGCAGCTTCTTTTATAGGTTTTCGACAGTTATTGGTTATTAATATTTTCGCTATAATTTTTATGCTCAGTTTTGCTTGGCTTAATTATTTACATTGGTTTTTCAATGTAGGTATCATTACTGATGAAAGGATAATTGATATAGATTTTAATAATATTCTATATAGAGAAATTAATTCCGCTAGGTTAAAGAGTATTGAAGATATTACTTCAAAAGGTGTTGGTTTTTTTGGGTCGCTTTTTAATTATGGCGATATATTTATTCAAACCGCCGGTACAGAAACAAATATCGAGTTTTATCATGTGCCTGATCCTTCAAAAGTGACACATATAATTAATGGATTATTAAAACCATAGTATGGATTCAAACTTTTTAAATAATATTTTTACCGGCACAAATATGATCGTTTTTTTTTATAAAGCTTTCATTATTGTTTTTGCACTTATGTATTTTGTTTACGCAATAATCCTCAAAAAACAAATAAATATTATGAATACGACATTAAGAACAAATGCATATGGTTTTATTTCATTGGTTTCTTCACTGCAAATTTTAATATCTATTTTATTAATAATATTAGCGATATTTGCGGCTTAAAGTATGAAGCAGGCACAACATGCAATCTATATTAATGACGGAAAAGAAAAGAATGTTGTCAAATATTTTAATACCAATAATTTTTTTTTAATTCTGCAAACAGAAGATGGATCTTCTTTAGGAAATGATGAACAAATAGTTCAGAAGTTTGGACAATCCATAATAACCAAAAAAGTATCTAATTTGGCTGAGTTTGAACATATTTTAACGCAAACAATTAAAGATCTAAACTTACCCGCTAATTTGTCACTGGCCGCAGGTTACATCAAGGAAGAAATTTTTTACCTTAAAACTGTAGGATCAGGACAGATTTTTTTAAAAAGAGGCAAAAATTTTGCCAAAATTATCGAAGGAGAACAAAGCGCTTCAGGCTACATACAGGATGAAGATATATATACGTTAACAATAGAAAGTTTCTCAGACATGTTGTCTGAAGAGGGAATTAAAAAAATATTAAATAAAGACACAGATGAAATTGTAAAAAAAATAAATATTCCTCCAGATAAAAATGAAGGATTAATTGCTTTTTTTATCAGCTTTAATCAAAAATCATATGAAAGTTATACTTCTTCCGTTAATTATTCATTTAAGAATCCTTTATCCGGTTTTATTTCAAACTGGCAGGAGATTAAGAGTAAATCAGGCAATAAAAATATTATTACGATTATTGCAGTAACTGTAATTTTTGTCATTTTGATATGGAGTGTTGTTTTAGGATATAAAAGAAGGAGTGATAATCAGGCAAAAAAATTAATAGAAATAACGCGTGAGGTTATTAACCAAAAACTTTCTCAATCTGAGGATACAGCTTTTCTTAATTTATCTAGGTCACAGATTTTATTATCTGAGGCGCGTTTGGAATTAGCCAATCTTAAATTAAAGTTGGGAGATAGATATAAAGAAAAGATAGAAGAACTAGATAAGTTTATAAAAATTAAGGAAAGTCAGATTATGAAAAAAGAAGAGAAAACACCTGAAGAATTTTTTGATTTAACTGTTGATAATAAAAGCGCCACCGGTGATGAACTAGGTACTGACGGTGGACAGATTGCGGTTTTAGATAAAACTAACAGCAATATCTACGTTGTCTCCATTTCCAAAAAATCATTAAATAAAAAAAGTTTTGATAAGATAAGATCAGCTTCTTTAGTTGCCATATCCGATTCGGATATTTTTTTCATATCGTCTGAAGGAATATTTAAAATAACTGATGATAAAATGGACAAAATTATTGATAAAGACTCAGAGTGGGGTAGGATTAGCGGTCTTACCATTTACAATAAAAACATTTATCTTTTAGATTCTTCTAAGGGGAAAATATATAAGTATGCTGTTGCTGATAGCGGTTATTCATCAAAATCCAGTTATTTGAAAGATAATGATCTAAGCGGTCTTGAGCTTAATTCTTCAATAGCCATTGATTCCTCAGTTTATATAAACTTAAAAGACAGTATTGTCAAATTCACCGGAGGAATAAGAGATGAGTTTACAACGGAGTTTCCGGAAAACAATATTAACATAACGAAAGTGATAACCGGTAAAGATGAAGAAAAAGTTTACGCTTGGGATAAAACCAAAGGAGTTATGTACATCTTGGGAAAAAATGGAACTTATGAAAGACAAGTCAACTCTAATGCTTTATCCAAAGCAATGGATGTGATTGTCAGTGAAGCAACAGCCTATCTTCTTATTAATAATAAAATTTATTCTTTAAAGCTTAATTAAGGATTAAGGGAAGGCAAATTAATAATCCATCCGTTATCAGTTTTTGTTACTATTCCTAAGATATCTCCACTTACCACGCCAAAAATAGTTAAAGATATAACTACAAGAAGCATACCGATAACAGCGTTTTGTATTTTATTTCTGGCTTTTTCAACTTTTTCTTTATCGCCTTCAGAAACAATCCAGTCTAAAGCACCCCACAAAAGGTATATAAGCATAAAAATTCCGCCGCCTATTAACGCCAAATTAATAAATTTACCTATAGTTGATCCCAATAGCGACATGGCATTGGCATCACTTGGATTTTGCTTTAAGGCACTACACAATGGTCCAAAACAAATTGTTTCTGAACTCTTGGCAAGTAAATTATTCATAAATTATGGTGTAACTGGTTGAAAATCAGGATTTAAGACTGCATCCCAGCGTCCAAAAAATACTATACCGATAACGGCCGCGGCTAAAGGTGCAATAACGATGATAACAAGTCCGACAATAGTATAGGTAATTCTTAAGTTGGCTTCAGCTACCTGTTTAGCATCGCCTCCGGAAAATATATATTTATATCCAGCTATAATTAGATTAAGGAGTGTAAATAAGCCGGCCACAACAAGAGCAATAGATAAACCTGTATTGGCTATTCTTACTAAGCCTTCTTGAGGATCGGCTACATTTGGAGTTCCGACAGGCGGAGTTATTTTTCCAAAAATGTCAGTGGCAGTAGTGGCCAAAAAATTCATCATATTAAAATGGCAATGGACCTAAATTAAATATTACGCCTAGTAATCTTATAACTAAAAAACTTGAAAGTATCACTACAAATCCTATTATAGCGTAAATAAAAAGCTGTTGAATTTTTTTAAGGTTTTCTGTCTTGCCTTGACTGTTTATGTATAGGAAACCAGCATAAACAATCATTCCAAAAAAAATAATTCCGCCTCCAATCATTAATACTGGTGTAATGAGATTTAATAATGAAGCAATAGTCCCAAATTTTGCCGGCTGAAAGGAAGTAGGGTTTATGAATGGCGTTGGACTCATTTTATGAGTGTATTACAATTGCAGTTTGAAGTCAATAATAATACTTCACCCAGAACCCAAAACCCAGAACAGTCTTTTTGTTATATAATATTGATTGTTATGTTTAGTCCTTCATTTAGAATTACTAATAAAATTTTAACAAACATATCAAAAATTGAGGCGGCGGCTGAGGTAATAAGACATTCTCCTCTTCTTCCTCTTTGGGAGAAACAGTTTAAAGAAGATGCTATTGTCAGATCAGTTTATCATGGAACTCATATTGAAGGGAATATGCTTGCGAAAGACGAAGCTAAAGATATTCTTTTAGGAAAAGAAGTGATGGGTAGATCCAGAGATATTCAGGAAATTATTAATTACAGAAAAGTTATTGAGTTTATTGATGAGGAGGCTAAAAAGAAAATAGAAAAATTTACTGAACCTTTAATAAAAAAAATACATCGTCTTATCGCCAATAATGTTTTATCTCAAGAACTAGTAGGGGAGTATAGATTAAAACAGGTAGTTATCCGTAACTCCCAAACTGGAGAAGTGACTTTTCGTCCTCCTCCTCCGGTTGAGGTACCATTTTTAATGAGAGAGTTTATTTATTGGCTCAATCGCAATGATAAAGATGAACTGCATCCAATTCTTAAAGCAGGTATTGCTCATCATGAACTGGTGCGTATTCATCCATTTATTGACGGTAATGGAAGAGTAGCCAGGGCATTGGCCACATTAATTCTTTTTCTCGGAGGTTATGATATCCGCCGTTTTTTTTCGTTAGAGGAGTATTATGATAGGGATGCGGTGACTTATTATGAAAATCTTGGTAAAGCAACAGCCGGAGATATTACTTCTTGGCTCGAGTATTTTGTTTATGGAGCAGCTGTTGAGTTTGAAAAAATCAAGGAAAAAATTTTAAAGCTCTCAAAAGATGTAAAATTAAAAGAAAAATTTGGGGGCCAGCAGATTTTTCTTGGAGAAAGACAGATGCAGATAATTGAGTACTTACAAGAAATTGGTTATCTTCAAAATCAATCGTTTAAAACTTTATTTTCAGATATTTCTGAAGACACTGTTTTACGTGATCTTCAGGATTTAATAAAAAAAGGATTAATAAAAAAAGTTGGCAGTACCAAGTCAGCCCGTTATGTAATGGTGTAGTTAAATATTTTTTATCAAACAATGAAATTTAGCAAGCTGGCTCAAGTTTTTGAAAAGATTGAGAAAACAAGTTCGCGTTTAGCCATAACTCATTTATTGTCTGATTTATTTACTAAACTTAATAATGTTGAGATTGAAAAAACAGCTTATCTTCTTCAAGGCAGAGTGGCGCCTCTTTATGAAACAACTGAGTTTAGAATAGCTGAAAAAATGGTAATAAAAAGTATTCTTTTTGCCCTTAATTTGGATCGATCGTTATTCATAAAAGAGTATGAAAAAAAAGGAGATCTGGGAATAGCAGTGGAACATTTTAAAAATCAGTATCCATCTCTTGAGGAAAAAGATTTGGATATTACTCATGTTTATGAAGATCTAAAACGTTTAGCCCTAGCTGAAGGAGCAAAATCTCAGGAAATAAAGGTGGGAATTTTAGCTCATCTCATACGTCAACTTGATCCTTTATCGTGTCGTTTTTTAGTTAGAATTCCTTTGAGTATGCTGAGACTGGGATTTTCGGATATGACTGTGCTTGACGCTTATTCGTGGATGATGACGGGAGACAAAAGTTTAAGAAAGAAAATAGAAGATGTTTATCATGTCCGTCCGGATTTGGGACAGATTGGCAGATTGCTGAAAGAGAAAGGGATTATTACCTTAAGACATGTTAGCCCGCGAATATTTACTCCTGTTATTATGATGAGAGCAGAACGTTTATCATCTGGTGAGGAAATTATTGAAAAAATAGGCAGATGCTCTATTGAACCAAAATACGATGGCTTCAGGCTTCAGGCTCATTACTTAAAAAATAAAAATGAGCTGCGTTTATTTTCACGAAATCTTGATGATGTTTCTTATATGTATCCTGATATAGTTGAAGGGATTAAAAAAGAAGTTAAATGTGAAGAAATTATTTTTGAAGGAGAAGCCGTTGGTTTTGATCCCAATACAGGTAATTTTTTACCGTTTCAGGAGACAGTTCAGCGTAAACGAAAATATGATATTGAAGAAAAAATAAAAGAGATTCCTTTAAAGTTTTTTTCTTTTGAGCTTTTGTATCTGGATGGGGAAAGTTATATTAATGTACCTTTTCATCAAAGAAGAGAAAAATTGGAGAAAGCAGTAGATGGGAAAAAGGACGTCTACAAAGATACAGTCTTAATTGCTTCCAATACTGTAACTGATGATGCTAAAAAGATAGAACTTTTATTTGATGAGATGGTTACTAAAGGGCTAGAAGGCATTGTTGCAAAAAAGCTTGATGGTGTGTATCAGGCTGGAGCCCGAGGATGGAACTGGATTAAGTTTAAGCGAAGCTATTCATCAAAGATTGAGGATACAATTGATTGTTTAGTTATGGGTTATGATTATGGACGTGGGAAGCGGGCAAAGTTTGGTATTGGTGCGTTTTTGGCTGGAGTGTATGATGAAAAAGAAGATAAATATGTAACCGTGGCTAAGATCGGGACGGGTCTTACTGATGAAGAGTGGAAAGATCTTAAAAAAAAGTGTGATCGTTTTATTTCCTCAAGCAAGCCGGCTTTATACGAAGTAGATAAGGCTATGGCGCCTGATATTTGGGTTAAGCCTTTTTTGGTAACCGAGATTAAAGCTGATGAAATTACTAGATCACCAGTTCATACAGCAGGTCGGCTAATGAAGTCATCCAAAAATGGCAAAGGACAAGAGGTAGAAAAAGCCGGACTGGCTCTTCGTTTCCCTCGTTTAGTACGTTTTCGCGATGATAAACGACCTGAAGATACAACTACTCTTAAAGAATTGGAGGAGATGTATAAAGCCGCCACCCACCATAAATAAATCCAAAATCCAAATGACAAATATCAAATTTTTGTTTGACATTTAGATTTTGAAATTTGGATTTTGTGTTTATTTGCTTGGGTGGATTTTGATGGTATTGGCTGCTCTTAACGGATATTCTATAAAAAAAGATTGAGGTCTTTTTTTAATTCTTCTGGCTGACGTAGGCATAATTAATGATTTATCAAACATAATTACACCTCCAGCTTTACCTATATGAAGAGCTAAATCCATATCCTCATGGACTTTTTTATCTTCAAGGCAGGTATTTTTTTTTACTTTATCCCAAATTTTTTTAGTAATCGCCATATTTGGTCCGATTAGGGTTCCTTTTCCTTTTTGAGCGATTCTGACAATGTCAGCATAAATTATACTACCTAAGATAGTGGGTAAAAAAAAATCATACATCTTTAAAGGGCCGGTAACTGCATCTATTTTGTATCTGGAAAAATCATTGATTATTTTTTTTATCCAATCAGAAGGCGGTATTGAGTCAGCGTCACAACGGGCAAGGATGTCGCCTTTAGCTTCGTCAAAACCTTTATTTCTAGCATAAGTTATTCCTTGCTTAAATTCTTTAAAGATAGTTGCATTAAAATTTTGAGCGACATTAATAGTGTTATCTGTAGAGTTATTATCAACGATAATGATTTCTTCAGGTTTCTCTTCCTGGAGGTTTAAGGCTTCAAGGCATTTTTCAATATATTTTTCTTCGTTGTAAGCAGGTATGACGACAGATACTTTCATTGATTTATTTTATCATAGTATAATATCTCTACCAATATTTATGAAACCTTTTTTTTCAATTATTATTCCTACATTAAATGAAGAGCGTTATCTTCCAAAAATTCTTAGATCTTTATCAAATCAGACAGATAAAAGTTTTGAGGTAATTATTGTTGATGCTCATTCAGAGGATAAAACTAAAGAGGTGGCTTTACAGTTTAGCAATAAGTTCATTTTTAATTTTTTTGAGGTTGATAAACGGAATGTTTCGTTTCAGCGCAACTTTGGAGTTTCAAAATCTGAAGGTGACTATTTGATATTTCTTGATGCCGATGCAGGTATATCTTTGTCATTTATAAAAGGTATTAAAAAAATTATCACTCACAAAAAAGGCCTTGTCTTTATTCCTCATATCATTCCTGATGAAAAGAATCAGTTTGATATAAAACTAGTTTTCAACGTTGTTAATTTTTTAATTGATGCCTCTCAGTATGTGGGCAAACCTTTATCCTCAGGAGGTTCAATGATATTTGAAAAAAACTTTTTTCTTCGAATTGGCGGATTTGATGAAAGTTTGCCGTATGCTGAAGATCATAATCTAGTTCAAAAAGCATATAAATGGGGAGTCAGGGCTAATTTTTTGCCTCAAATTAAAGTTAAGTTTTCTTTAAGGCGGCTAAAAAGAGAAGGCCGTTTGAAACTTCTTTACAAATACCTTTTATCT
Source organism: Candidatus Roizmanbacteria bacterium (assembly GCA_016432445.1). Lineage (GTDB taxonomy): Bacteria > Patescibacteriota > Microgenomatia > UBA1406 > GWC2-37-13. The sequence goes on from CP066689.1 coordinate 215,854, forward strand.
ACGGCTTATGTGTTGGTTAAAGGAGACATTAAAAAGAAGATTTATAATTATGAGATGGGTGGACAGTTTTATGCTAATAAAAATAAAGAAGCTTTATTTAAAGATTATATAACTCAGGTAAATAATTACTTTAAAGGTATTTTTAAGGAAGACTAAAATTACTTAAACCGGGAAAGGATGGGAAAATGATCAGAAGCTTTTAGAGGTATTTTTTTAGTTTCAATAAGTTCAAGGTTTTTGTAAAGAATGTAATCCAGTTTCCACTTCAACGGAAATATTTTAAGGAATTTTCCTTCAAAAGTACAATTAAGGTTATTGGTAGCTTCCTTTAATTTATATTTTTCAATCAGTTCTTCAAACTGCTTTCTTTGATATGGATAATTGAAATCGCCGGCAATTAAAACATTTTCATCACGGCTTAAATGCATATCATCTAAAGTAGCTTTCATTTGTTTTGTCCTTATTCCATTAGTCCCCAGATAACTAAGATGTAAGTTGTAGCTTGTAATTATTTTTTTTATTCCTTTCACCGAGAATTTTGTTTTTAATACTGTTCTTGGATTGTTTCCTCCTCTTAATATGACTAAAAAAAATTCATGATAACTCCTAGGCAAATTAAAACTTGATGATTCCAAAAATTCTATAGTTTTAGGGTTATAAAAAGTCGCCAAGCCATAGATTTTGTCAAACTTTATAAAAGAATTGGAATAATCTGCTAACTTATACCCATGTTTTTCAACATCTTTAAGATTTTTTTCGTTAGTTTCAATCTCTTGAAGAGATAATATATCGGGGCGAGTTAAAGAGAAGACTTTTTCGAAGTTATTTAAGGCACTGTTAAAACAGACGTTATAAGTAAGCAGGGAAACAGCCATAACATATTATATAAAATTATTAAATTAATATAAGGCAATTTTATCCACAGAGAAAATTATAAATTAAAAAGATTGGTAGGACAAGCTAGAGGACGCTTCAATATTTATAGGTCATCTTATAGTAAACACGATATTTACTATAAGACTTGACAATGTTAAGAATTTTCTCTATATTTAAATTATGGAAGCTAATAGTCTAAGAAATAGCGACAGGAAGCTTAATAAACAAAGTTTTCAAAAGAAAGAAGATTTATTGCATTTCGTAAAAAAACAGTTTAAAGAGTTAGTCAAGAAAAATTTAGAAATTCCAATAACGCTTTATCAATTATAATTGAAGATTGAGGAAAAAAAGAGCATCACTACCGCTCGTATAAAAGGGACGACGTGTAGTAATGCTCTTTTTTTGTTCTTTAACCGAAATTTCCCTTTAAGAACAAACTACAGTAGACAATAGCAAAATAAAAAAAAATTGTCAAGAACAATTATTGATCTATTTGATAGATGGCTCCTTGTTTATTACTGCTCACGAAAATTTTATCAGCAATTAAGTTAAATTTACTTTCATTTAGTTTGGGATACTTATTTCTTTCAAGAGTGGAAACAACAACATACTTGATTTGATATTTATTTATTAAATTCATAGTTGTTGCGATATCACTAGATTCATAAATATTAACAATGTCAGGGATTCTCTTACCGACAACATCAGACGAACCTCTCCACAGCCACTCATGAACCCACCAGCCGGCAACTGTAGGCAAACCTGTATAGGCTGAGATCCTGGCATAATCTGTGTAGGAATCACCTTGAGCTTCAAGAATAATTGGTTGATTAGTAATATTAGTATTTAAATAATCAATGATTTCTTTGTCTTCAGGATAGCTGTTTTTAATCCATGTGGAGCCGTCAAGCTGCGGTTTCTTTTTTAATGAGCCGTAATAGGAAGAGAAAGCAAAAAATGGGTAAATAATTATAAAAAAAAATAAGAAAAAATAAATGCTTTTTATAATAAAATTAAAAAAGTATTTCATAAAAGTAAGCCGGTATAAAGCATAAACGGAGGCAATGCTCATAATCGTAAAAGCTTGATAGCCTAGTTTAAACATTGTATTTGCTCTAAAGTGAGCCGGATAAATATCTTTAATATAAAAAAACTCGGCAATCGTAATCAAAAAAGTTCCAAAAGCAAAAAATAAAAGCATTAATAAATCAATTTTATTTAGATTAAGAAGAGAGTGGATTTTTAAGCCTTTTCTTTCAAAATATTTTATGCTTCTTACGGCAATAATAAATGTCAAAATAGCCAGTGAAATCCAAAAAAATCCCCAGAGTACAAAAAGCATCCATGGGGCAGATACTTGGCAGTTACCTTTTTCAAAAAGAAAAGGACCCAATTTTTTAAGATTAACAAGGAAATCAGGACTGCAATTGACACCGATGCCGTTTACAAATGGAGAAAAGTTAAGAGAAAAAGGAAAAGAAAAAATAAGGAAAGAACTAAATAATATTATGCCATAAAACAATGACTGAAAAGATAACCTAAACATAATAAAAATAATAAAAACAGTAAGCAAAAGATAAATTGGGCCATCAAAAGCATTAGTCATATAATGAATGGCCGACATGAAGCCGATTGCAATAATATAAAAAAGGTTATGGGTTATGGGTGATGGGTTGTGAGTATTTTTAACTTTAAGAAAAAAACTAAAAAGCAAAGCTAAGGTTAATAAAACAAAAGGGATATCAAAAACATGGCCGTGGAGATCAGCTACGACATAAGAATAGGCTGGAAATTCATGAATAGTAAATGGAATAAATCTGGTGGCGTTAGGATACCAGTACTTTGTTGGGTTATAGTTACTGATAATTTTCCAGAAAGGAATAGGATTTTCATTGGGATAACCGGTAGTGAAAAGATATATGGTATGTAAATTGCCGCTTAAGTTAACAACAAAACTTCCTAAAAAACCAAAAGCAATTAAAGGCAACTTTTTAATTTTATTAAATCCTAAAACATGTTGTTGAACAAAGGCTATACAGTTGCCAGCCAGTGAAAAAGCAAGAGTCATCCCTTGAGCAAATATAGTGGCTAGGATTAAATTGTAGGCTACAGTAGGCAATGTATTGGTTAATTTTATTAAAAAGGCTCCAGTTAAATGACCAAAGTAATAATAGTTAATAAAATATCCTTGAGGTTTTTGAGGATCAGCCGATAACCACATATCCAAAGGAGGGAAATACTGAGATTTCACAATAGAGTTAATAAACCCAAAATCCATAAATTTCTCCAAACCCCGCACTGAAGGTTCTTGGCCGCGCACGTAAGTCAAAAACAGCAATGAAGCTATAAAAATAAGTTCTTCTAATATAAAAATGCCGATTTTTTCTTTATTAAACACATAAGATTTTTTAATCCATAAATAAACATTTACTACTGCAAATAATAGTAAAACCGTAATTAAAGTAAGCTGGGTAAAAGGAGCAATTTTGGTAAGGCCAAGGATAAATGCTGTGTAGCTTAAAAAAATAATTCCTAAAGTTTTGCTAAAGGCATAGCCCTCATCAAAAAAATTAGGAAGGATGCTTCTTATCAGCGGAAAAAAAACTATTCCAATAACAAAAAGATATAAATACCATGTAAGTGTGGTTAAGATCCAGTCCATTTGTTTATTATAATGCATTCGATTTTAGATCTTTGATCTTGGATCTTAGATAATAAAATTCTAAGATCTAACATCTAAGACCTAAGATCTAAAGGTGGGTTGCTTTTTTGAGCTGTTTCTGATATAAAAAAGGTCATGGAACCGAAGTTTATTCCGTCTCAAGTAGAAGAAAAAATATATAAGTTTTGGGAAGAAAAAGGCTATTTTAAAGCAAAAGTTGATAAAAACAAAAAGCCGTTCTCAATAATTCTTCCTCCTCCTAATGCTAATGCCGATCTTCATTTAGGACAGACAATGTATGTTTATGAAGATATTATGGTTCGTTATCACAAACTTTTGGGAGATGAGGTGTTATGGCTTCCTGGAGCAGATCATGCTGGTTTTGAAACGCAGTACGTTTTTGAAAAACATCTTCAAAAGCAAGGGAAAAGCCGTTTTGATTATGACAGGGACACTCTTTATAAAATGATCTGGGATTTTGTCATAAACAATAAAAGCAACATGGAAAACCAACTTAAACGTTTAGGTTTTGCTCTTGATTGGTCAAAAGAAAAATTTACTCTGGACCCGGATATCGTCAAAATTGTTTATAAAACATTTAAAAAACTTTATGATGATGGGTTAGTTTATCGCTCAGAAAGGTTAGTTAACTACTGTACTAAATGTGGAACTGGATTTTCTGATCTGGAAGTAGTTCATGTTGAACGTACCGATCCACTTTACTATATGAAGTATGGGTCATTTATTTTAGCTACAGTTCGGCCTGAAACCAAGTTTGGGGATACGGCTGTTGCTGTAAATCCAAAAGATAAACGATATAAAAAATGGGTGGGTCAAGAGATTGAGGTAGAAGGGCTTATCGGAAAATTCCGCGTGAAAGTCATTGCTGATGAGGCTATTGATCCAAAGTTTGGGACAGGAGTTGCCAAGGTGACTCCGGCTCACGACATGACGGATTTTGAAATAGGTAAACGTCACGATTTGGAAATGAAACAGGTTATTGGATTTGATGGAAAGCTTACTGCCATAGCCGGTCCATATGCTGGACTTAGAGTAAAAGCTGCCCGAGAGAAGGTAGTTGAAGATATGAAAAAAAAAGGCCTGATTGATCATATTGATGAAAATTATACTCATACCGTTAGTACTTGCTATAAATGTAATACTACATTAGAACCATTGCCTATTCCTCAATGGTATGTGCGAATTCGTCCTTTAGCCGATAGAGCCATTAAAGAGATAAAAGCTAAAAAAATTTATTTTTTGCCAAAACGCTTTAAAAAAATGGCTATTCAATGGTTGACTAATTTCCATGATTGGAATATTTCCCGTCAGGTTGTTTGGGGAATAAGAATTCCGGCGTGGCACTGCATAGATTGTGATCATGGCGGCATTCAAGAGTGGGTGATCACCGATGGAGATAAACCAGAAAAATGCACTAAATGCCAAAGTACTCACTTGGAACAGGATATTGATACTTTTGATACTTGGTTTTCATCAGCCCAGTGGCCATATGCCACTTTGCTTTCGCAAAGTGGAATTTCAAATTTCAAATTTCAAATTTCAAAAGAAAATTCAGAAAATGATTTTTTTAATTATTTTTATCCTACATCTGTAATGGAGACAGGCTATGATATTTTACCTTGGTGGGTAGCCAGAATGATCATGATGGGTTATTACGTTATAGATAAGCCTCCTTTTAGGTTAGTTTTCCTTCATGGACTGGTACGGGATAAAAAAGGGCAAAAAATGAGCAAATCCAAAGGAAATGTAATCAATCCTATTGACATGGTTGACAAATATGGCGCCGATGCCTTAAGAATGTCTCTTCTTTTTGGAGCAAAAGAGGGTAATGATATTTCAATGTCCGAGGAGAAAATTGTAGGTATGAGAAATTTTACCAACAAGATTTGGAATATCGGAAGGTTTATCCACTTGAATCAAATCCCAAATCCAAATGTCAAATTTCAAATGTCAAATACAATTTTGAAGGAATTGAAAAAAGAGTTTGAGGAGGAAAAGAAAGCTTATCTTAAAAATATGAAAAATTACCAATTTACTAAAGCTCTTGATTTAGTGTATGATTTTTTGTGGCACAGATTTGCTGATTATTATATAGAACAATTGAAAGATGATCTAAGAACTGGTAAAATAGATGTTTTGGAAGTATTAAGATCTGTTTATAAAGAGAATTTAATAATGCTTCATCCTTTTGCTCCGTTTGTAACCGAAGCAGTTTGGAAGGTATTTGAAGGGGAAGAGAAATCAATATTAGATTCAAGATTCATGATTCAGGATTCAAGAGGTTTTATTCATGAATCGTAAATCATGAATCAAATTAATTAATTTCATAATTTATCTATGAAACGTACTTATCAGCCAAAAAAGGGAAAAAGAATGAAAAAACATGGGTTTTTGAAAAGAATGAAAACTCATGATGGAAGAAATGTTATAAAAAGAAGAAGAAATAAAGGGAGAAAAAAATTAACAGTATAAAATAAACTTATTATGAATCCACTTGAACTAATTGGACGTTATATTTATGACCCATTTTTTTTCCATCCATTCATAAATCTTTTAGTAGCTTTTACTAAACTATTTTTAATAGTTAAAATACCATGGGCTTTTGGTTTTGCTATTGTTGCTTTAACTGCTTTAATCCGTCTTATTCTTCATCCTTTTTTTGATAAGCAGATACAAACAAGTAAAAAAATGCATGATTTAAAACCCCATCTTGATGTTTTGTCCCAAAAACACAAAAAAGATCCTAAAAAGCTTCAGGCTGAACAGATGCGACTCTATAAAGAAGCAGGCATTAATCCAGCATCAGGATGTCTATTTGTTATTATCCAAATGCCTATTTTTATAGCTTTGTATCAAACATTGTCCCTTTTCTTGACGACAGGGAATATTGAAAAAATAAATAAAGTTTTATATTTCCCTTTCTTAAAAATTCAGGCGCTTGATCCATCATTTTTTGTATTTAACTTAGGTGTAACACCAGCTCAATCAGGTCCTTGGTATTACTACCTTGTTCCTTTAATAACGGCTGTTCTTCAATATTATCAAACTGTAGTGACTATGCCTGCGCCCGCCAAGGTTGAAAACAAAGAAGGTGAAAAGAAAGTAGAAAATAAAGGTGGAGATTTCCAGCAGGCAATGCAAACTCAGATGAAGTATATTTTCCCGCTTATGATCGGATGGTTTTCTTATACTTTGCCAGTGGGATTATCCTTATATTGGAACATCTTCTCCATCTTTAGTATAATTCAGTATAAGAGGGTTTATAAGAAATAAATCCAAAATCCAAATTTCAAATTTCAAAACATTCATCATTTGACATTTGAGCTTTGATATTTGGATTTATTAGTTAATAAATAATTTTATGGATAAAGCACAAACAATTAAAAAAGAAGCTGAGGAGCTTTTGGGAAAAATGATTGATAATTTTGAGGTTGAGATTGAGGAAGACAATGGAGTTTATCAGGTGATTATCAAAACTGAAGAAAACGCTCCAACTGTGATTGGCAGACATGGAGAGACTATAAGAGCAATTCAAAAGATACTTGAGGTTGTTTTATACAAAACACTGGGTGAATCAGTACCTCTTCTTGTGAATGTTAACGATTATCGTGAAAAGCAAAATCAAAGATTAGAGAGTCTGGCTGCTCAGATGGCTGAAAAAACGCAAAGTGCAAAAAGAGCGACACAAATGCGCGGTCTTTCCTCTTATGAACGGAAAGTTATTCATGAGTATATAACCACAAATTACCCGAATTTGACTACTTACTCAGTCGGCGAGGGAAGGGATAGATATTTAGTTGTCGATATGAAAGGTAATGAACCTAAACAAAATGAAAACGGTATGGAAGAATAAGCTAATTTTTTTAATTCTTCTTTATCCGGCAGTGATTTTGTTTGATCTATTTTATTATTTCCTTTACCGTTCTTCCTGTTTGCAATGCACTAATATCGGTGAATTTTTAAAAAACTCTTCTCTCTCGGTATTTCTCATCTCTCAAGCCATAAGAACATTTAAAAGATCTTAGATCTGAGATCTTAGATTTTCGATATTAATCTGTTTTGTTTCTAAGATCCAAGATCTAACATCTAAGATCTAAATCTGGCATTTACTTCCTAAAAATGGTAGAATAAATTCATGGTAAATACGCCTGTGGCCGAAAGATCAACAGCTGGGATAAGAGAAGGCGTGGTGGATATAAAAATCCCCCTGGCAGAAGTTTTGGGGCCAAAAAATGAAGCAGAATTGCTAAAGCTTTTGAAAAGTCTAGAAATAGAAGCAAAAAACGCTAAAGTTGCCGCCAAACAAGAACAAAATAAAAAAAATAATGTTATTTCAATTAATAAAGGAGAAGAAAATAAGGGAGATGAAAAAAGTCTTAAGTTAGTAGAAAGTTCAGTTAAGCAAATTATTATTGCCTGCAATAATAATCCCAATCTTATTCCATCAAATTTGTCCGAAGCTAATCGTCATATGCTTGGTAATTTGATGTTTCGGTTAAGAAACGTAGATCAGATTAATCCATCAACTTCTCCTTACATTTATGAGATTATCCAAAAGGCCATGAATAATCAGGCCAATCCATTGGAGATATTATCAAAAGATGATTTGAAGTTTTTAGCGGCAGCTGATGAATATCTTCATCGACAAATACAAGATGTCATGACTGCTGCGGCCAGCAGAGCCGGTATTGATCAAAAGACAATAGACCATTTTAAAACTGAGACAGTGCCTCCTAAAGTAACTGTTGATTCAGTAATTAATAGTCGTTTCGAACAAGAAGAGGGTAGTGCCGAATGGCTTCAGCGTCAGGAAAGAGGGATAAGTGATTATTATGATCTAAAAGAACCAAAGGAGGTACGTCTGTTAACAGCATTGTATTCAAATGAAGGTTTTGGCAAGTATATAGCTGAGACTATTAGGCAAACCATCAGTGAAGTTGGTGAAGCAGATAGAGCTTTATTGGGTAGAACTGTTAGTAAAAAAATCGAAGAGGACATGGTGCTTCTTTTCAGTAAAGTTTTCCGTAAAGCTGATGAATCAATGCCTCACGAGTTTTGGGATGAGATCGTTAAAGAAGGTTTTTATTCTTCAATTGAGATGACTTTTCACAATATGAAAAATGAGATCATCAAAAGAGGCGAGTACATGGAAAAATTGATGGCAAATCTTAAATATAATAATCAGCCTTTACCGACAGAGTTAGATGATTTAACAAAAATAGATTTTTATAGACGTTTCTCAGTTGAAGAATATCAGCCTCAAGATATAAAACGGAAAGATGGTACGATTAAAACAGATTATGTAAAAAGAGTAGTTCCTTCGCCTGGATTTCAAAAAAGCAAAGTAAACGAGTTCACAAGAGCGCTTCAGGTTCTTATAGATCAGGAAGCAGATTTTAGAAAATATGGTCATAATGTAAGAGCTTTATTTTATAAACCAGGAGGTGAGGGAGGCTTCTGGAACTCTTTAGCACAATATGCTAATGAATTTCCAGCTGTAGATCTTGACTCAATGACTTTTTTGCCAGATAGTGATATTTTTATGAGTGCGGCTCGTCTTTATACAAAATATTTAGAGGAGGATTTCGCGGTAAAAGACTGGGTTCATGATGCCAATATGTTTGCTAATGGCTTTCAAAGTACTAGAACTACCATTGAAGAAAATATTTTAGCAACCTTAAAAAGACAGTATGGAAAAGATATTAAAACAGAAGAATGGAGATTAAGAAGAGCCATGAATATGGGTGTGGCTATAGCCCGGGGAATCTTGATGACTGAGCCTGAGATTGCCGCCTGGGCTCTTCCTAGCATGAAGCGGGCTAAAGGTATGGCTCCAACTTTCGTTAGCTATTATCTTAATGACAATACGGCTTTAAGCACTCTTAATCCTCTTCATCATTTTTTAAGATGGCAGGCAGACGTAATCTTACAGCATAATGTGGCTTTTTTCCCGGTTGACGGGCCGACACCCAAGTTTACTGAAAAAGCTGATCACACTAAGTTGTGGGACTTAGCAGAAAAATATAGAGAGACTTTTTATGACGGTGGAAATGTTCTTAGTAAGGAAACTTTAGGCCGTAGGATTTTTTTGGAGGTTCTGCCAAATTTTGGAAAGGTAGGCAGTATTTTTACCCGTGCCGGCTGGAGAAATGAGAATGCCATTGATGGTTGGCTTGTTCACGATGGTAATAAAACGAAGTTAGATTATCTTAAGTCATGGAAATCTTTAGAAAACATTGGTTTTGAACCTTTGTACTCTTTTGCCACTGCTATTGATGATAATCTTAAGAGCGCTTTAACTAATCCGGAATCAATGCTGGATATGGAAGCTATTGAAAAAGGAGTGGAGGAGGAAATTACCAAAGGTAAATATCAAAGACGGGAAAAAGATCAAAAAATTGAGGAGGCAGTTGAAGCTAAAAAAAAGGAGATAACTGAAAAAATAGCGGAAAGAGAAAAAATTTTTAAATACATATTTAATAAATATATCCTTGATCCTTCTCAAAGACATCTTGATACCTTAAATTTGGATGTTCCTGATCCAGCTTATGAAGCTGAGGTTGCCAAACAAAGGGTAATCGCCGAGCAAACAGTAGATGGAAAGATTAAACAAGGAGATCAGTTTGTTAAGGACGACCGTGAAAATGAGATTATTAAAGAAACATATAGTCGTATCCTTTATAAAGGATTAGCTGGAGTATTACGTGACCGTATGCCTGCAAAATTTCTCAGGATAGACCGTGATCGTAACTCGGTTGATGGGGAAAGCCGTTGGAAAAAAGTAAGAAATGCTTTAATAGGTAAGACTGGATGGCCGGCAAAAGGTGTTAACGCAATGCAAGAGATGGCTATTCCATATGATCAGGCTATGAAAGATTTAGCTTTGGTTGAAACTCAACTTAGAGTGCATACTTCAGAAAAAATGAAAAAACATCTAGAGCAATATACTAATAATCCTTTAAGTTATGAGTTACATAGCGCTAAAATTTATGATTACATTCTTGATGATCGAACGATTGAGGAAGTTTTAAATGAGAATCTAGGAGATGAAACTGAGATTACTGCTGCAGAGAAGACTGCCCGTATAAAACGTGCCAAAGATGTTTTAAGATTAACCAATGAATTATATTTACATAATGAAAATTTTAAAGAAGTTGAAGGAATAAAATTAAATGGTCAACCAGTTCATAAAAGTTTTCTTGATACGTTTGCTGACCAGATGATGGATAAATCGAAACATTTTCCTTTTGCCTTAGCTACTGACGAAGTGGATACTTACTTTTTAGCTTATAGGGCAGCCGGTCCCAGCATTATAAGAAGAGCTTTGGGTGATACTTCGCAAGTTGAGCAAGTAGTGTTGAAAGAAACTATTAATTATCTTGGTCTTTTTTCAAACTTAGCAATTACACCAAGCGATGAAAATTTTCATAAATTAGGAGCTCCGCTTAAAAAAATTTGGGACACAATGAATAGTATTCATGGTACAGAAATAGCCAATGAGCTAGTACACCATTTAGCCGCTTTAGCTCCGGCTTACTTTAAAACAGATACAGACGCCCGTTTGCTTTGGATGAAACTGGCGAGAGTTGGGACATATAAGTCAGTAGCGGCCAAGATAGCCGGTAGAAAATTAGGGATTTGGGAATGGGATGTTGAAAAAGGCGATAAATGGGCAATGACTTTATCAGATTTAGGGATTCAGCCAAAAGAACCTTATCAGAGTGGTAAAGCTCCTTATAAAAAAGAAGATGTTAAAATACGTATTCCTTTTACTAACAGGAAAATTAAGATAGGCGAAAAAAAAACTCTTCGAAAACCGGATTTTAAATACTCAATTAAGAAGTTTAGAGAAGATTTTGGTGCAACAGGAAAACATATTGCTGCAGAACTATTTATGAAGTGGGGTCCGATATTAATTTTTTTCCTGTTGTATCAGTTTATTACTAAGGCGTTTAAAGAGGCAACCGGTGAGGGTCAAAAAGGATAAGATTGAATTTGAGTAAAGATTAGGTTATTCTAAAGATAGAATGAAAAAAATTATTTTCCTTTGCCTCTTCTTATTATTAACAGCTTCTTTTTTAATTTTCTCTCCAAGCAAAATATATGCCTTGGGTTTGTCTAATAATGCAGCAGAGAATATGTCAGGAATAAGCTGCGGTATTCCTGATTCATCTATTAACAGATGTTGTGCTCCTTTGTCATTTAAAGTTGATCTTAGTTTTGATAATAAATTTTTAGATGTTCCTTTAACTATATTTCGAGCCCCTCTTGAGTTTTTAGGCAATGGAATTGTTATGGGGTTAATTGATATTTACGGTAAGGTTGAGAGATCAATAACAAAGACTAATGGATGCATTAAAGGTATCCCAAGTACAGAGAATCCGGCTGATCCAAACTGTATTTGTAGCGATGCTAATTCCTCATCTTTAAAATCCATTTCTTATTTATGTGAGAAAATAGTTTCTCCAGATGAGAAAAAGCAGTGTAAAGCCTGTATTATTGGCGGTACTGCCAATACAAAAGCAGGTATCTGGACAGCAATAGGTTGTGTTCGGGGTGACTTAAGTTCATTTATTCAAGACACTGTGCTTAGCTGGGGTTTAAGATTGGCCGGTTTAATTGCTCTGCTTTGTATTATTTATTCGGCTTTTAGACTACAGGTTTCAAGGGGTAACCCTGAGGCTATTAAAAAAGCTCAGGAAATGCTTACTTCCTGCATAATGGGATTACTGCTTATTATCTTTTCAGTTTTTATATTAAGAATAATCGGAGTTGATATCTTAAGAATCCCGGGTTTCGGTTAATAGGAATTGACTTACTCAGATTTAGGATTAGGATGTATTCTTTTGAGGATGAGGATGTATTCCTTTGACACTTTCATCAAACCCTGGTAAGAACTTTAAGAATTTGCCTAATCCGGCTGTATTAGCACCGTAAACTATGGATGAGTATTGATGAAGTATGCCCATAGCTCCGCCTGTCCCAGTACCGGCTCCGCCAAAGAAGACTCCAAGGTTAAGACCCAAAGGCAAGCCTTTGACACCCATAAACTCTTTTATTAGCTTAACAAGTTCAGGTACCATAAAAATAATAGCCATCCCGAGAACTATGGCAAAATTTTTAGGATTAAGGCCATATAAAAATGGAGGTTGCCAAACATTGTAGTTGGAATTAATCGTAACATTTATTAATACCCGCGCCGTAACCATAATAAGAATGACAGCGGGAAAAACAATAATCTCGGCCAGCAAATTTTTAAACCAATAAGAAAAACCGCCTTTTCCGGGAACCGCTTCAAAAAGCATAAAAATGGGCGCAAATATAATCATAAGAATGATTTTAAGATAAGTCATAAGCAACAAAAAGAAAATCCTAAATAATAGCAAAAGCATAGTAAAAAATATAAGTAATCCTAGTATCCAGCCGGCGCCGTAAACAAGACTCACGATTAAAGCTAAACCAACACCTATTGCTAAAAGAGGTATGCCAAATATAATACCTCTAGGTAAAGAACCAAGAGAGTTACCTAAAACATCTAAATTATTTAATATTGATGGTAAACCAACAAAGTCATTGAGCTTCATATAGTCCTTTAGTAAAGGAAAGCCTAAGAAAAGCAAACCTAAAAGTCTAACGCCATCATTTATCCATGATGGCAAAATCTCAGCCAGCCCCTGTCCTAACTGAAATAAATGAATAAATCCTCCAAATATAGGAATTCCTGTCTCCCAGCTTTTAATGGGAAACATACTGTCCCAGATAGTGCCAAACTGAGCCGCTGTGTATTGGTTTTGCAGTTGAGACTCAATTAAAGTAGGGTCGGCTTTGGCTAAAACAGAGATGCCCAAAACAATAATTACATACATAAAATCAATTAAAAATCCAGCTATGGCAAAGGAAAAAGTAATGTAAATAAGGGATAAAACAATTTTGGGAAGAGCGCTTTCAACCGAGATTACAGTTTGAGGGTTAAGTTTCATCCTAAACATAACCATAAAACCGATAAGTATAATTACCACGACTAATATTAAATAAGCCACATCACGCATAACTTTCCAGATGTTCATAAGCGGTCTTATAGCCGAGAAACCAACGCCTTCAGCCGCAAAAGCTTGAGGCACTATCCCGGCATTCTGCAATCCCGAGTATGTCCAGTAAACGCCTGAGGCGGGAGGATTGGTAAAGGGAAAAGTAATTAACCCGCTGGCTTTTCCCAACAAACTATTTTTAAAATTTTTATCAGCATTACCTTGATTATCATTGCAATTTTCTCCTAGGAGCTTACACAAAAGCGCTTGATGGATTTGAGATAAAGCTTTAGTTTCTTTTTTTTCGGCAAGTTTAGGGTCATTAAATGATTCATAAAGTTTTTGCCGCTCAGTTTTTAAAGGGTTAACAGAAGCTGTTTTTTTATCACTTGTTAGGTATAAAAAAAGATTGATAACAGCAAACAAAACAATAACAACAATGGTTATCTTTTGAAGTGTAATTAAGCCTTTTTTTATCCCGCCGAGCATAACATTCATTGTATACTTCTTCGCTTTCAAAATGCAAGGGAAGAAAATGCTGTAAATGGTACAATTATTTTAGAATGAATATCTTAAAAAGATTTTTAATCTTATCTTTTTTTATTATTTTTCTTTTTTGGGGTTTTCTATCGTCAACTTATGCCGAAAATGATAATTCTTCATCAGGTTCAACAATAAAAGAGTTTCTTAAAATCTTTTTTCCTTCTTCCTCAGGTTTTCAAAATAACATCTCTCAGTTATCAGCTGATTCTCCAAATAACAATCAATTACAACCTCAAGAGGCAATCTCTGTTAAGAGTTTAAGGGAACTTTTCTCAGAAATTGAAAAAAAAGTTCAGATACCGGCAAGAATCATTGAAGGAGTCATGCTAGTTGAGTCGCCAGGTTTACTTAATCCAGAGTCACCTAATTTTTTAACTGATGAGCAAGTGCAGGAATATTCCCGACCTGGTGCAGTAATTCCTGGGTGCCGCGCTAATGCCTGCTCAGCCATGGGGCCAATGCAGATGACAACAGGGATTGACAACAGCGGTTCAAGCAGCTGTTCAGACTGCGGTCTAAACGTATGTCCTAATGCTTGGGCAGGTTTTGGAGACAGTGTTAATACTTTTGGTGGCTACTCTCATTTATCTAATCCTTGCAATCTTCGCGATAACATCTATGCAGCCGCGGCTAAACTGAAAGATAATAGCGGTGCCGGCTCAGGAGTGTGGACAAAAGAACAGGTTTACCGTGCCGCTGAAAGATATTATGGTTCATGCAGTGATAAATACCGTTATGAACGGTTGGATAACAAAACATATTGCGAGTTTTTGTGGTGGTATTATACCGGCCAGGATTAATTTATGGAAAAAAACCGTATTTATATAATTATTTTTGTCCTTCTTTTTATCCTGGTGATTTTATTGGGTACGGTTAATCTGTTTTCTTCAACTAAGAAAAATGAACAGTCTTTAATTTCAATTTCAAGTCCGGTTACTCCAACCACCAACTTAGTTTTTCCATCAAATTTTCCCTATGTTTCACCGGCTGTTACATCTGAATTAGCGCCATCAACAACAATTTCTTCCACAAAAGTGATAACGGCATTAGAGCTCGCATATCCTTTAAAATATGAAAACTTAATTATTGATTATATTCAGATTAGAAAGCAGATAATTATTTTTTATCCAAAAGAAAAACAGCAAGCTGAAACAGTATTTAAGCAATTTTTAAACCAGTATCAAACAAATGAGCAAGAATTTGCAGGTATGAAAATTGATTACATTGGTTTAACCCGTGATCCTAACGAACCGGTTCCCGGATCTTTACTTCAATAATAGATTATTTGCAAGTGTCTTATCCAGGATGGATCTTCAACTCCGTAGGACAATAAAAAATTTTGAAACTCTAGGTTTCCTTCATTTGATTGAGCACTTGATATTTCAACAATAACTTTATTGATACTAATATCATTCCTTA
This sequence comes from Candidatus Roizmanbacteria bacterium, assembly GCA_016432445.1. Classification (GTDB taxonomy): domain Bacteria; phylum Patescibacteriota; class Microgenomatia; order UBA1406; family GWC2-37-13. The sequence continues at coordinate 231,403 of CP066689.1, forward strand.
TACTAAAATACTGGCCACTATAGGGTGTTTGTTGAGCTATCATTTGTCCAACTAATTGTTCTTTGCGGATAAACTCTTCTTCTTCTTTATTGGTAATTAAACCGCTATGTTCTGAAGGATAAATATTGTTAGAGCGTTCATTTTTTAAAACACTGATAATATAGCTTATTTGTTCAAGAACTTGAGGGTGAACCAGAACTGCTCCGTGTCCATCAAAGCCGCCTTTAATCATGGTTCTTTGTTCTTTTAGTTTGGCTGATTCATCTGACTCTTTGGCATCAAGCATGCTATTTATCCGCTGATATTCTTCAAGCTTTTCATCAACATATTTTGATATGGGAAACTCTACCCATTGTTCCATGGAAAATAGAGTTTGCATCCTTTTACCGCCTATGACCTGAGTTGAGGCGAGCGCATAAGCATATTTTGGCGCAACAACTAAATCATCAAATGAAGCAAATGATATGTATCTCACTCCTTGGCTGACTAGATCATTTACTTCATTTTCTACTCTAGAATCAATATCTTCTTCCTGAGCTCTTTCTAAATAAAATTGACCTGCTTCGCCGCCTATTATGGGGGCAAGCCAAGTGTCGGTGGGAGTAGGAATAATATCAGCTCCTTTTAAAGCTCCATCTAAGGATATGACGGCAGCCGTTTTGCCGGCATGTTTTTTAGCCAACTCATGAGCTAAATATCCTCCCTGGCTGTGGCCGATAATGACAAACTTATCTTCAGGAAAGTTTTCTTCGTACCAATTCATTAATTTATCCATGTTCTCAACGCTTGTATATGGATGTTGAGTTGAGTCTTGATGATCATAATGTTCACCAAGCCGAGGGTTATTGTCATTTACGCGGTAAGAGATATCTAAAACATCATATTCGTCAAATCCGGCCGAGTAAATTGCTTGTTCTTTTAAATATTTAAAACTTTCCTGATCATCAGCCGTTGCCCCAAGACCGGGGATAATTATAAATTTTAAACAAGGTTCACTATTTCTTCTTTTCCATGTCCCGTCCCAATGCTCAACCCATAATTCACGTGTCCATTCTTTAGGTAAAAAAGCTGCGGCAGCTGTTAATCCTGCGGCTTGTAAAAATTGTCGGCGGGATAACCGCCATTGTTCACTCATAGTTGATTACGAGCAAGTTTTTTCTTATCCATAATCTGTCTTGAATGCCATTTTTTTTCAAAAAAGCGTCAAACTCTTCATTGCCTTCTTTTTCTTTTGACTTAGGGATAGTGACTACATACTGAGCTTTATTGTAATCATTAATCATCTTGAAGTTTTTTCCTGAGTAAGGCAGAAGATTAAGCAACCGGCCAACCGCAGCTTCTTTTTCAACAATTGGAGACTCAGCTTTGTTTATTTCTTGAGCGCTTTTTTTATAATCCTGGTTTACAAAAGGAGCGTCAAAAGATAAGGGAGTTGGGGATAGTTTTGATGGAATAAAATCGGTAGGTATAACTGATTTACTATCATAAGAGTTTGATTTTTTAACATTTTGTTTTTGCAGTAAAGTAGTTACAATTATCAAGAAAATTGTCACGATTAAAAAAACAACAACTATGATTTTAATTTTATAATTCATATTTTTTTAATTGGGAAGGCATAAAACCAGGTAAAAGCTGAGACGCTTTTGATAATATTTTCCGGTTTTTCATCATTGCCGTCAGCATAACTGCAGTTATTTGGGTCTCTAATGCTAACACTTGAAGAATCAATATCGACATTATCAACCGTGAATGCGTGATCGATTCTTCGTGGCGTACTGCAGCTGGCGCAGGGGAAATCTTTAGAAGAGGCAATAATAAGATAACCCTGATCAAGATAATTTTTAGCTTGTTTAAGATCTAAAATTCCATTGAAAGCAAGGTTTTGTCCCACATGCATTCCTAATCCTTCAAACCAAGAACTGGAAAGAGCGTTTAGCAAATAGCTGGCATTATCTCCGCAGGTTCTCCATCCATTTTGCTGAAAAATTAAATCTACTTGAGGTGGAGAGAGTCCTATGCCAAAAGTAGATAAGATCATTGATAGTGAGGTTGGAGCACATCCGGCCGCGCCTAAATTACATATACTTTTCCACATAGTATTACCTTGACAATAAAAAACAAAGCCGTTGCGTTTTTCTTTATTGTAAATAGAGGGATTAGGAGGATTAGAAGGATTAGGCAGTTGATCTTCGGGAATGTTTGAGGTTGATATTTCTCCTTTCGGAAAAAAAATTTTTAAAAATTCTTTAATAGTTTCTGCTCCATTACTCTTGCTTGATTCGCTGTCTGGTTGAGCACGAACTGTAGTAGAGAAAGAAACTAATACTATTAATAAAATTAATATTATTTTACTCATATCGTTGACAAGAGATTTTTTTTTAGACATAATGTTTTTATGGCCGGCTTTTTTGATTTTATAAAAAAACCTAACTCACCTGCAACTCCAAATCAGCAGCCTGCCACTATGAGTCAGCCTCCTCAAGTTCCTTCACCGGTAACTAATTCTCCTGCCTTGCCTCAAACTCCAACGCAGGAAGCTAACATGATGCTTCATTTTGACACTCATCAAAGCCTTCGGCAAGCTCCACCCTCCGTCAAGACTTCCGCGTCCGTTAAAACTCCGGCGGACAAGTCGGATGACAAGCCTGATGACAAACTTTCAAAGCCATCAATTAATCCTTTATCTCAAAATTTAAGCGGAGAAAAAAGAGTCAATATTGATGTTATGACCCATTTAACTCAACGTTCAAACCGCGCTTTTTTATCGGCTAACAGTAAAGCCAAAGAATTAAAAAATAGTTTTATTGACAGTGAACATATTCTTCACGGGTTATTGTCTGATGGAGAGATTTATAAATTGTTTATTGATCTTAAAATCCAGCCTCAGTTTATTGAGGATGAACTTAACAAACTTTATCGTCGGGAGAATAACAATGCTTCTCCTCAAATGTCTCCAAGAGTTAAAAAAATTATTGACGATTCATTAGTAATTGCAAGAAAACTAGGTTTTGAGTTCATTTCACCTGAACACATTTTACTGGGTTTATATGAGGAAGGTGAAGGGGTAGGCGCTAGAGTATTAGTTAAATTAGGATTAAAAAAAGAAGATATTAATAAAAAGATATTGGGGAAGAAAGAAGGGTTGGAAGCTGATCAAAAAGAAGCTCAAAATAAGAAAAATGTTTTGGATCAATATACTATAGATTTAACTGCAAAAGCCTCACAAGGGCTTCTGGATCCGGTTGTCGAACGGTCGGAGGTAATTGAGAGAGTGATCCATATTTTATCCAGAAGAACTAAAAACAATCCGGCCTTGGTTGGCGAGGCAGGCGTTGGTAAAACTGCTATTGTTGAAGGATTAGCGCAGAAAATAGTGTCTAAACAAGTACCTGATCCATTGCTTAATAAGAAAATTTTACAGCTTGATCTTATGAGTATTTTGGCAGGCGCCTCTCATAGAGGTGAGTTTGAAGAAAGGATGAAAGATTTGATAGAACAAATTAAAGCCAGTCAGGGTCAGCTTCTCCTTTTTATTGATGAGATTCATAATATTGTAGGTGCCGGTTCATCTGGCGAAGGGTCACTTGATGCTTCAAATTTTTTAAAACCAGCTCTGGCTCGTGGTGAAATACAGCTTATTGGAGCAACGACTTTAACAGAGTATCGGAAATATATTGAAAAAGATCCGGCTCTTGAGCGCCGTTTTCAACCAGTACTTGTGCCCGAACCCACCGAAGAGCAAGCTGTGAAGATGCTTAAAAGCATTAAAGATAAATATGAAGCCTTTCATAAAGTAAAAATTCCAGATGATGCTGTTAACGCGGCGGTTCGTTACTCTAAACGTTATATTGGTGACAGGTTTTTACCTGATAAAGCAGTGGATTTGATTGATGAGGCGGCCTCTGCTGTTAGGCTTCCATTAATTTCTTTGCCTGAAGAAATTAAGTCGATTGAAACCCGAGTAGCAGAATTGACTCAAGAGGCGGCGGAAGCTGAAAAAGCCTCTGATAAAGTTAAAGCAAGGATAATCCGTTCAAAAATTGATGATATCCAAGCTGATCTTAAAGAAAAGAAAGATCAATATAATGTAAAAAAAGCCCAAACAACAACCGAAATAACTGAAAATATTATTAAAGATATTGTTTCCCGCTGGACTGGAATTCCGGTTTCCAAGATTACAGGCAATGAAAAAGAAAAATTAGCTTCGCTTGAAAGCATTATGCATAAAAGACTTATCGATCAGGAGACAGCTGTATCAGCTGTGGCCGCGGCAGTAAGACGCGGAAGAGCCGGCTTGAAATCAAATCAAAGACCAATTGGAAGTTTTGTTTTCTTAGGACCAACTGGTGTTGGTAAAACAGAACTGGCTAAAACTTTGGCTGATATTTTATTTGGTCAGGAAGAGGCCATGGTTAGATTTGATATGACTGAGTATATGGAAAAGCATGAAGTAGCTAAACTTTTGGGAGCTCCTCCAGGATATGTGGGTTATGAGGAGGGCGGGAAGCTAACTGAAGCTGTACGTCGCAGACCTTACTCGGTTGTCCTTTTTGATGAGGTAGAAAAAGCCCATCCGGATATTTTTAATATTCTTTTGCAGATTCTTGATGATGGACGATTAACTGATAATAAAGGTCATACAATTTCTTTTAAAAATACTGTTGTTATTTGCACTTCAAACATTGGGACGCAGGTAATTCAGGATGAGCTTTTGAAGGAAAAGGATCTGGAGATTAAAGAAGAGACAGAAGAGGAAATTAAAAGAGATAAAGAAAAATATGAAGGAATTAAAGGAAAAGTAATGGCTGAATTAAAGAAATTTTTCAAACCAGAACTTATTAACCGTTTTGATGAGATAATTGTATTTGAACCTTTAAAATTTGTGCACATGATGGAAATTGTAAAACTGCAGTTAAAAAGTGTAGGTAAGCTTCTGGAAGATCAAGATATTGGTTTTTCCTATACAGAGGCTGCGGTTAAAGAAATAGTTAGATCAGGATTTGATCCTATTTATGGAGCGCGTCCATTAAAAAGAGCGATCCAAAAATTATTGGAAAATCCAGTTTCTACTTTGATAATTGAAGGCAAAATTAAAGCAGGTAATGTTTTGCATACTGATTTTGATGGAGATAACTTCATTTTTAATGTAGAACAAACAGAAATGCTGCCAGCAGATCAAGTCAAAAAAAATGAAATCAAAGAATTTGTGTGTAATGTTTGTCATCAAGAGTTTAAAACAGAGGTAAACCAGTCATCAACCGTAATTTGTCCTTATTGTACAGCCAAAAATATTAATGAAAAGAAAGCAGAGGAAAAAAAAGAAATAAATGTATTAAAATAAAAATATGAATAACTATACGCCTATTAATGTAAAAAAAATTGAAGAAAAATTTGTTAAAGAGCAAAAAAAAGGCATAAACTTAGATACGATATTGCTTCTTATTGGAACCTTGCTGGCAGTTGCTTTAATCTTCATGCTTTTCATTCTTATTCAAAAGAAAATGCAGTCGAGTCAAGAAGCTTCTGTTATACCAACTATTGGTTCCCGTCCTAAACCAACATTAGTTAAGGAAAATGTTGTCTCCACTCCTTCAGCAGTGCCATCGATAGAAGTCACTAAAGTTCTAAGTATTACGCCATCATCAACAGTCTCAGCAACACCTCAAGCAACAGCTTCAGCTACGCCTACCTCTACACCTTCAGCTTTATTAACTAGTCCTACCGCTTCGCCGTCAGCGACTAAAACACCTTAAAATAATATGACGGATTTTCCCATACAGTCTTCAATATTTATTTTACAGATAGCGGTACTTTATTTTGTTTCAAGAATAACAATTCAGGAAATTTTTCGTTTCTTTTACTTTTTTACTTCAAATCGAAAAATTATTTTTAGCTTGATGTCTTTAGTGCTTCTTCCCGGAACAGCTCTTCACGAAATAGCTCATTTTATCATGGCGACTATTCTTATGATGAGAGTGAAAGAAGTAAAAATAATTCCTGAATGGGAAGGAAATTCTATTAAATTAGGTAGAGTACTTTATGAAAAAAAAGATGCGGTTAGAGGAATTATTGTAGGTATTGCTCCTATATTGGCTGGTATTTTCTTTTTTTGGTTTGCAGCTCAGATAGGCCGCGATATTAACAATAATCTTGGATTAAATATCTTATTAGTTTATCTAATATTTATTATATCTAGCACTATGTTTTCCTCAAAACAAGATCTTATAGATATTATTTTTACGATTCCTTTCTTCTTGGTTATTATAGGAGGCGCTTATATATTGAATATTCCTATTATTAAGATAATACAGAATTTTTTACCAAAGTTGGATTCAGGTTTAGTTATTATCAACCGTTTTCTATTTTATTCTCTTGCTATTCATATAGTGATAATAGTATCATTTAAAAGTTTCAAAAGAGTGTTAAAGAAATGAATAATATAGTAGCTCAAGGTTTAAAAATAGTTCCTTCAGTGGGTGCCGGAACACCTCAGCCTGCTTCATTGACATTAACTGGGCCGTTAAAGGGTATCAATACTATTGGTGATGTAGTCAACAGAATAAGCCAGTTTTTAATACCGCTGGCCGCAGTTATTTTATTTATTGTTTTAGTTTATGGAGGTTATCAGTTTTTATTATCTCAAGGCAATCCTGAGAAAGTTAAATCTGCAAGGGCTATACTTACTGCCGGAGTAATAGGATTTATTCTGCTTATAATCTCATTTACTTTAGTAAAGCTTATATCTTTTATTTTAGGGCTGGATACAGGCATAATATAGTTTAGCGTTTGGCGCTAAACGTATTTTATTGTTGTTTTTTATTAAAAAAGAGTTATAATATATAACTAATATGGATATGGATGAGTGTCAATCAAGCGATGATACTGGCTTTTTTAAATCTGTTAAACATATCCACTGATATTTATAATAATATCCCGCAGTAAGCGGGATTTTTTTTAGCGCATAAAAATATGTTTTGGAGAAAAGAACCACCAATAGTTCTCTCGATCGGAGGCAGTTTAATAGTCCCCAATGGAGGCATAGATACGGAATTTTTAAGGAAACTTAATGCTTTTGTTAGAGAACAAGTAAAAAAAGGTAAACGTTTCTTTTTAGTTGCTGGAGGAGGAAAGATTGCTCGTCATTATCGTGATGCTGGAAAAGATGTGATTGGAGAAATGACTAATGAGGATTTGGATTGGTTGGCGATACATGTTACTCGCGTAAATGCCCATCTTTTAAGAACAATTTTTCAAGATATTGCTCATCCCCGTATCATTGAAAATTATGATAAAAGATTAATTAACTGGAAAGAACCGGTAGTAATCGGCGCTGGCTGGAAACCTGGATGGTCAACTGATTATGACGCAGTCCTTTTAGCTAAAGATTATGGTGCTAATCTAATTGTAAATTTATCCAATATCGATTGGATTTACGATAAAGATCCAAATAAATATAAAGACGCTAAAATTATAAAAAAGCTTACATGGGAAGAAATGGAAGATTTAGTAGGTAATAAATGGATTCCAGGTTTAAATGCTCCTTTTGATCCTATAGCTACTCAGCTTGCAAAAAAATTAAATTTAACAGTGATTGTTACCAATGGTAAAGATTTTGATAATTTAGAAAAAATCATAGAAGGAGATGTCTTTAAAGGTACTGTCATTTTACCTTATCATATTGATGCCAGTTTTTATGATAGAGAGTATTACACAGGTCAAAAAGGCGCTTATCGTATAGCCAGAATGGGGTCAATGACTGGAAGAATTATTCATGCTATCTCTAATTTTTATCGGGCTCTCTTAATTAAAATATTTTTAAACCCAAAAAACTGTCTTGATATCGGTTGTGGTACAGGTAGATTAGTTAAATACTTAAGAAAATTGGGAATAGATGCTTATGGAGTAGAGTTGTCAAAGGAAGTTTTAGAATTAGCGGATAAACAAGTTAAGCCTTTTTTAAAACTAGGTCACATTACTGATTTGCCATATCAGGATAATCAGTTTGATTTAGTAACGACTTTTGATGTTTTGGAACATATTGAGCGGGGTAAAATAAAGGAGGCAATTGAGGAAAGCGTTAGAGTTTCCAGAAAATATATTCTTCACAAAATTTATACTAAAGAAAATTTATGGATAAGTTTGATGCATGCTAAAGATTTTTCCCATATATCAGTTTTTACTAAAGATTATTGGAAAAAACTATTTAGTGAAATTAGCCATGTATCGGTATTAAAAAATTCTTTTTTCCGACTGCCTTCATTTATTGAAACAATATTTCTTCTTAAGAAAGATTAAAATATAATCCATGATCTTTAAGCAAATAACTGTCACTGATTTTAGAAACTTCGACAGCAAGATCTTTGATTTTCATCCGTCTTTAACTATCATTATTGGTGAAAATGCGAGGGGGAAAACTAATCTTTTGGAGGCTATATTTTTATCAATAAATGGCGCAGGTTTTAGAGAATCAAAAGAAGAAGAACTTATAACGCTGGGTAAAGGTCAGGCTGTTGTAGAAGCTGAGTGGGAAGATAAAAAAGAAGAACAAAAATTTCAGATTGTTATTACGAAAAGAGGTGAGACTATTGAAAAGAAATTTTTTGTCAATAAGACCAAGAAAGGCTATTATTCTTATTCCCAGTATCAGATTAAATCAGTTTTATTTGCTCCTGAACATATAGACATAATCAATGGTTCACCAGATAAAAGGCGGGAATATTTTAATAGGTTTATTGCTATTTTTGATCCTGAATACAAAAAAAAGGTTCATAATTACGAGCATGCTTTATATAAAAGAAACAAAATTTTGGAACATCATACTAATGATCAAACATTAAAAGAAGAGTTGCTTTTTTGGAATGATTATCTGGAAAAACAGGCAGTTTATATCAGCGCTAAAAGGCAGGAATACAGTGATTATTTAAATGATAACCAATCAATTGACGGTAGATTATTTAGAATTAATTACTTAAAGAATGAGTTAACCCAAGAATTATTAAATAAAGTTTATGATGAAGAAAAAAGATTAAGAAGAACTTTGATTGGTCCGCAAAAAGATGATTTTCAGATACATCTTAATGATAAAAACGTCCACCATTTCGGTTCCCGCAGTGAACAGCGGCTAGCTGTTTTCTGGCTCAAGCTTAATGAAATAAATTATCTTACTCATTTTTTTAAAAAGAAACCTATCTTACTCTTGGATGATATTTTCTCAGAGCTTGATACTAAAAATAAAAAGGTCATTCTTGATCTTATCGGCAATTATCAAACTGTGCTTACAACTACGGAAAAAGAGCTTCTTGATCTAGTCAACATGCCCAAAACAGTCATCCAGCTTTGATAATTTGGTAGAATATAATAGGCTATAGTCTAATTTGGAGGGTTGGCCGAGTGGTTTAAGGCGCAAGTCCCGAAAACTTGTGGGCGAAAGCCCTCACAGGTTCGAATCCTGTACCCTCCGCTTAGATTTAGTAGAATATAGTTATGAGTGGCGAACAATTACTATCTCCAGTAAAAACTTTTCAATATGAAGGAAAATCATTACCTGTTTCTCATACTTCAACTTTGAATGTCACTACTGGAGTAGAATGTGATGTTTATCAATTTGTAGGAGATCAAAGTAAAGATCTAGGAGTTATTCGGATACAACCAGGTTGTAAAACTCCTCTTCAAAAAGTTCTTAAAGGAGACAAGACGGTTGAGGGATATATTTCAGGAAAAGGAAAATTGATTATTACGAAACCAAACGGTGAAAAATATATATACGAGGTGAGTGATAAACTTGAAAAACCATTAGCAGTATTGGTAGAAATTGGGGAATTAATGCAATGGGAAGCTGATAAAGAATCTGATTTAAAAGCTTATGAAGTTTGTTATCCACCTTATGAAGATGGACGTTATGAAAATATTGAATAATTATTATTTATGACGACCAAATTCAAAATCTTTAATATCTCCCAGGTTCCGTTTGAAGAGATTCATGACATGCCTCAATCAAGACAAACATTAGCGACTAAAGAAGATTTAGTTTCCGATAATATTGATGCGTTAACCAAAGGTACATTACGACCGGGAAGCATTTGGGATTGGCATAAACATGAACAATATGACGAGTTAGGAATAGTTTTAAAAGGAACGGGTAAATTTTATTGGGAAAAAGAGGTTGTGGAATATAAACCTGAAGATGTGATAATTATTCCAGCTAACTCTAACCATAAATTTGAAGCTTTGGGTCAAGAGGCGAGTGAGTTTTATTTTGTTAGAATAAAGGTATAGAGCCTTACAGAAATGTTTTCAACTCCAGAGGTTGATTTGTTTATTAAATTTCATTTAGAGAGAGGATGGGGAGGGACAATTCTTTAATTGTAGGGGACGCAGATCTGCGTCCCCTACCAGAATTATCAAACAATGTGGTGCCGAAATCAACTTTTTTAGACTCTAAAAGGGGGTAGATTTTTTTCATTTTCTCCTGTTTTAGATTGTCGGAAAATAGTGATGGTTGAGTTGATGTTAGTTCTTCCAGATCAAAGATATGACAACCTGTTGCCCTGTATAAAACATTTTTTTTATGAATTTTGTTAAATAATTTTCTTAATTCCTCGCGGATAAGGTAAGGATAGGCAAGTTTTTCTTGAAGTTTTATCTCAGAGGTATGAAAATGAAATTCCTGAGTTTTTAAAAATAATGCAACTTTACCAACAGAGTAATGATATCTTCTTGCTTTTTGAAAAGCCTCCTCTACATGAGATAAAAGTTTTGCCCACAAAATATCTTTGTTATTAGTCGGGGGCCTAAAAGTTCCTGTATCAGATATTCCTTTATAAGTTGTTTTTGTTTGAATATTTAACTCATAAACTTTATCTCCTTTAAGTTCTTTCCAAATTTCAAAATAAGGTTTGCTTAGATGGTTCTTAATAAACTTTTCAGGCTTTAAAGCAAAATCCAAAGCAGTTTTAATACTTAATTTTTTAAGATAAGAGGCAGTATTGTAGCCTATTCCCCAGACACTTTGAATAGGGGTAAGTTGCAGCAGTTTTTCAATATGGGCGCCTTTGACGACGGTTAATCCTGATGGTTTACGGAAGGATGAGGCAAGTTTAGCCAAAGATTTGGTGAGAGATATGCCGACAGAAACAGTAATTCCTAGAGACGATTCGATTTTATCTTTAATATTTTCCCCAATATGATAGTAGTTCATATTAAGAGGTTTCTGTAAACCTTTAAGGTCGGTAAATCCTTCATCTACAGAATATTCTTCAACTCCAAGGGTAAGTGAGCGAAGGATATCAAACATTTTTTTTGAGTAAAGATCAACTAGCTCATAATCAGTTTCCATAATCTGACATTGAGGATAAAGTTTTTTTATTTTATAAATAGGCATTCCCCGCGGGATACCGTATTTTTTAGCCTCATAAGATATGGCTGTGGCTATACCCCGTTCTGAACCGGTAACCAGAGGTTTTCCTTTAAGATAAGGGTTAGCCGATTGCATTACTGAGGCAAAAAAAGCATCTCCGTCAAGATGCAGGATAACATTAGGCCAAGAATGAATTTGAAACATATATCTATTGTAGGGACAGGTCGCGACCTGTCCGTACACAATTATAGTGAACATTCGTTCACCTTGTCAAGAGATAAAAAGTGTTATAATAAAAATATGTTTAACTTGGCTGTTTTGTCAGAAGGTTACGTAAACAATCTAATTTTTTCTTTATTGGTATTGGCTGTTGCTTATATTTTATCGTTTATAGCCAAGTGGAGTGTCGATTTTATTTTTGCCAGGACTCTTTTATCTCGGACTCGTAATATCCGGTCTCTTTTTAAGAATGCAATTGATATCATGGTTTTTTTGATAGCTCTTATGGTTATTCTTTCGCGTTGGGATATCAATATCGTGCCGATTTTAACCGGCGCCGGTATTTTAGGGCTGGCGGTTTCTTTTGGAGCGCAAACTCTAGTTAAGGATGTAATCTCAGGAATTTTTATTGTTATAGAAAATCAATTCAGTGTTGGAGATAGGATTAAGATTGGAGATTATGAAGGAGAAGTTCACCAAATTACTTTGCGTTTGACTGTTATTAAGGATAAAAAAGATAATTTGATTTATATTCCTAACTCTCAAATAACTACAGTAGTCCGCTTAAGTCATTAACTATACCATTCTTCCTCAAAAGTTATTTTGCCGTTTTCAATCCAAAGGTTTTGGCCTAAGCCATGGTGATTGACACCGCTGTTAGCAAAGTTATTTTTAAGATCAATCTCGGCATAATGAGTATGTCCGCAAATAAAAACTTCATTAGGTTTAAGTTCTTTCTTTAACTTTTTTTTTATCTTTTTATTGTATCTTTCAAAAACAAATCTCATTAATTTTTTATTGAACCTTCTAATAATCTGTCTATGAAAAGGTTCGTAAGCATAAACTAGCGCTCCATGCATTCGTCTTATCCCTAAGGATTCATCAAACAGATGACAAAGTCGGTTACCATGTTCAAAGATAAATTTTATTTTTCCCGATTTGAGTTCGTATTTCTCGGTAGCTATATTACAAAAAAGATTAACTCTTTCATCAGAAAAATCTTTTTTATCATGGTTTCCGTAGACATAAACTGTTTTTCTTGATTTAAGAAGGGGAAATAAATGATTCCAGTAAGAGTTGATAAATTTATCAAAAGTAGTTATGAATCCGTCCCAAAAGTCGCCATTTAGAATAACTTGATTGGCTTGCTTTATTTTAGCAGAGAGGTAATGAAATTTTTTTTCGTCAAACTTATCTGATAAATGAGTATCAGAAAGCACCAGTACTTTCTTCATAAGGTTTATTTATTTTTGAAGCATTCCCTGGATTATATTTCGAGGGACTTCTTCATAATGGGAAGGTTCCATATATGATATGCCCCGGCCCTCAGTAAGTGATCTAAGAATAGTCACATATCCTGAAAGTTCGGCTAGTGGAGCGTAGGCTTTGATAACAACGGCAGTTCCTCGTCTATCTGTTCCCAGTATTTTACCTCTTCTGCTTGATACGTCTCCAATGGTAACTCCCATAAAGTTTTCAGGTACAGTTACCTCAAGTTTCATAATTGGTTCAAGTAAAGTAAGACCAGCTTTTTTGGCGCCATCCTGAAGAGCCATGGAACCGGCAATCTGAAAGGCAATATCTGATGAGTCAACGTCATGATAGCTTCCGTCAATAAGAGTGGCTTGAAGATCAACTAATGGGTAGCCTAAAAGAACACCTTTTTCCAATGCTTGAATGATGCCTTTTTCAACTGATGGAATAAATTCAGATGGAATTGCTCCTCCTTTTATTTTATTTACAAATTTGAATCCTTCACCGCGGCCTAAAGGTTTCAAGATTATAACGCAGTGGCCATATTGTCCATGACCTCCAGTTTGTTTGATGTATTTTGATTCTTGTTCAACTTCGCGAGTTATGGTTTCTTTATAGGCAACTTGAGGTTTACCGACATTAACATCCATACCCATCTCTCTTTTCATACGGTCAACCAAAATTTCCAAATGAAGTTCACCCATTCCTGACATAATAGTTTGTCCAGTTTCATGGTTAATCTTAACCTTAAAAGTTGGATCTTCTTCAGATAGCCGCTGTAAACTATAAGATAATTTTTCCTGGTCAGCTTTAGTTTTAGGTTCAATAGCCAAAGAAATAACTGGGTCGGGGAAAGTGATCTGCTCCAAAAGAATTGGTCTATCTTGGTCGGCTAAGGTATCACCTGTTGCAGTTTCTTTTGGGCCAACTAAGGCGACAATTTCTCCAGCATAAGCTTTATCAACTTCTTCTCTTTGATTAGCATGCATCAAAAGTAAGCGGCTGACTCTTTCCTGTTTGCTTTTATTAATGTTGTAGACGTATGATCCTGATGTTAGAGTACCGGAATAGATTCTAGTATAAGTAATTTTTCCCACGTGAGGATCTAACTGAATTTTAAAGGCTAAAGCTGAGAATGTTTCATCTCCGGTGAGTTTTCTTATCTCAGGTTCATTAGTCTTAGGATGTACACCTTTAATTTCTTTAAGATCAACAGGAGATGGCAAATAATCAATAATAGCGTCTAGTACTGGTTGAACTCCTTTATTTCTTAAAGATGTGCCGCAGTAAACAGGTACCACTTTATAAGAAATAACGGCTTTTCTTAAAGCGTCTTTTAATTCTTGGGTGGTGATTTCTTGGCCATTAAGATATTTACTTAAAAGATTATCATCAGTTTCGGCAACCTGTTCAATTAATTTTGCTTTCATTTCGGCAATTTTTGATTTAAGATCTTCAGGTATCTCGTCAGTTATTGTATACTGGGTTCCTTGAGGATCTTTATCCCAGATAAGCGATTTCATTTGTAAAAGATCAACTACGCCTTTATATTCTTGCTCTTTCCCAATTGGATAGACCATAACGATTGGTTTAGAACCCAGTCTTTCCTCAATTTCTTTGACAGTGCCGTCAAAATCAGCTCCCAATTTATCCATTTTATTGATAAAAATTATGCGGGGAACTTTATATTTATCAGCTTGTCTCCAAACTGTTTCTGACTGGCTTTGAACACCTTCTTCAGCATCAAAAACGACGACACCTCCATCAAGAACTCTTAAAGATCTTTCAACTTCGGCAGTGAAGTCAACGTGACCTGGAGTATCAATGATGTTGATGCGGACATCTTTCCAAAATGTAGTTGTGGCCGCCGATACGATAGTGATCCCTCTTTCTCTTTCCTGCGGCATCCAATCCATCTGGGTTGTTCCTTCATCAATGTCACCGATTTTATAAGATTTTCCTGTATAAAAAAGAATTCTTTCTGTAGTTGTGGTTTTACCAGAATCAATATGAGCGATAATACCGACGTTTCGGATTTTATCTAAAGGAACATTTCTGTTTTTTGTAATGATGTGTTGTTGTGCCATAAAAAAAATCCAAATGTCAAAATCTAAATATCAAATCAAATCCAAAGTTTAAAATCTAAATGACAAATAATTTGACATTTGAAATTTGAACTTTAGATTTATGTTGTTACCATTTAAGGTGGGCGAAAGCCTTATTAGCCTCAGCTAGTTTTTCTACTTGTGAGCGTTTGCTTACGGCCGCTCCTTGATTTTTTGAGGCATCCAATATTTCGGCAGACAATTTATCCTTAAAATTGTGATATTCTTTTTGCGATCGGCTTCTTGCCCCGTCAACAATCCAGTTTAAAGCCAAATAAAGTTTTCTTTCTTTTCTAACTTCTGACGGAACCAAGTAAGATGCTCCTCCAAGTCTTCGTGGTTTTACCTCAAAATTAGGTGAAACATTATTTAAAGCCTTATGTAAAAGTTTAAGAGGTTCGCCTTCTTTTTTAAGGATTTCAAGAGCTTGATAAACAATGCTTTCCGCTACACTTTTTTTGCCATCTTCCATGATGTAGTTTATAAGTTTACTTACTTCTAAGTTTCGATAAATAACATCTACTTGTTGTCGTCTTTTTTTATATGGATGGCGTGGCATATTTATTAATTTTAAATTAGGTAGCCTTGGTTTTCTCTAGTTTAGCTCCGTATTTGGAGCGAGAAGTTTTTCTTCCAATGACTCCAGCTGTATCAAATTTACCCCTAACTATGTGGTATTTTACTCCTGCTAAATCTTTAACCCGTCCACCGCGAACCATAACAATAGAATGTTCAGCTAGGTTGTGTCCGGTTCCCTGGATATAAGCAGTTACTTCCATTTTATTAGATAAACGGACTCTAGCAACTTTTCTTAAAGCCGAATTTGGTTTTCTAGGAGTCATAGTTCGAACGACAGTACAAACTCCTCTTTTCATAGGATTTGATGTTGGGGTATATCTTCTTTTTACAGCATTAAAACTAAGTTTCAATGCTGCTGATCTTGATTTTTTAACCCTCTTTGATCTTTTCCTCTTGATTAGTTGATTGATGGTAGGCATATTTTGTTTGAAATTTACTGTAATATTTATCAATTAACTCTCTTGTAACAGGAATTAATCTTCCTATTATAACATTTTCTTTGAGTCCTAACAAGTAGTCTACTTGTCCTTTTATGGCGGCTGAGGATAAAACATTTGTTGTCTGTTCAAATGAGGCAGATGAAAGCCATGAATCAGTATAGATAGCAGCTCTGGTTATTCCTAAAATAGAAACTTTTCCTACAGCGGGTTTTCCGCCTTGGGTTAATATTTTTTTGTTTTCTTCCCCAAATCTAACTTTAGAGACAACTTCATCTTTGATGAATGATGTATCACCTTCATCTTCAATAATGACTTTATCACTCATTTTTCTAACAATTATCTCAAAATGTTTATCATGGATGGTAATTCCTTGAGATTCATATACTTTCTGGATTTCATCAACTAAATATTGCTGAGCGGCTCTTAAGCCTTTAATGAGAAGTACATCATGAACATCAAGATGGCCTTCAGATAAAGGAGTACCGGAGACAATAAGGTCACCGTCTTTAAATCTTAAGTTTTGTGACATGGGAATAATAAACTCTTGTTCTTGAGTATCTTTGTCAGATGGAGTTATTTTTACTAAGTAGACGTCTTTGCTGGAGTCTTCTTTTATAGATATTTTTCCACTGATTTCAGCAATTGGAGAGACGACTTTAGGAGTTCTTGTTTCAAATAATTCTTCAACTCTGGGTAATCCTTGAGTAACGTCAGATATAACGATTCCTCCAAAATGTCTAACTCTCATGGTAAGCTGTGTTCCTGGTTCTCCGATTGATTGAGCGGCCATAACTCCTGCCGGCACGCCGATTTCTACGACATTATTAATAGAAAGATCAGTACCATAACATTTTTGACATACGCCGTATTTAGATTGACAAAATAAAGGCGATCGAACCACAGCTGTCTCAATATTTTCTTTTTTAATTAAAGCGTCTTTTTCTACGGTAATAAGTTCACCAGCTTTAATTATTACGTTTTTCTTTTCATCGAGAATATCTTTCAAGAGAAATCTTCCTTTGAGTCGGTCTATGAATTTTTCACCTCTTTCACCCTTTCTAGTTATCTCTAACCCTTCTGGAGTATGACAATCTTCTTCTCTTACGATCATATCATGGGCAGTATCAACAAGCCTTCGTGTAAGATATCCGGCATCTGCAGTCTTTAGAGCTGAATCAGTTAGTCCTTTTCTAGCTCCACGGGCTGAGATAACATACTCAAAAATAGATAAGCCTTCCCTATAATTGGATTTTGTCGGAACCTCAATGATCTTACCTAAGGGGTCAACAACGAGTCCCTTAATGGCTGACAGCTGTTTTAATTGTTCTCTTGAAGCTCTGGCTCCTCCTGATTTAATAATAATTTTAACAGGATTTTCTTCATCAATAGCATCCCAGGTCAAATCAGCTAATTTTTCAGTTGTTTCAATCCAAAGAGTGTTGGTATATCTTCTTTTTTCATCTAAAGTTAAAAGACCTTGATCATAATTCTTTTCTATTTTTAGAACTTCTTTTTCTGTTTCTGCAACAATTTTACCCTTTTCAGGAATGATTTGATTGTCAAATATAGATAAAGAAAGACCTCCAGAGACTGTTGCGCCCCAAAAACCTATTTCTTTAATTTTATCGATAATCTCTCCGACTTTTTGGTTGTTATTAAATATTTTAATTGCGTCAACAACAATAGTTTTAATATCACTAGCTTTAACATCTGCATTGACGAATCGTAATTCTTCGGGGAGTACTTGATTAAAAAGAATCCTTCCTATTGATGTTTTGATAACTTTATTATCAATTTTGACAAGGACGGGTTGTCTTAAACCGATTTTGCCAACATTGTATAAGTTGACAGCTTCATCTTGAGTGGCAAATAATTTTAATTTTTCATCAGGTATATCTTTAAATTGATTATCGATAGTTGTTAGATAATAAACACCCAAAGCCATTTCTTTGTTAGGAATAACAATTGGAGTGCCGTCAGCCGGCTTAAGAAGATTATGATATGGTAGCATTCTATTTTTGACCTCTTCAACAGCATTGGTTGATAAAGGCAAAAATACACCCATAGCATCGCCATCAAAATCAGCATTATATCCAGCACAGACTGTAGGATGGAGTTTTATAGCATAGGAATCAGTAAGTACAGGATAAAATCCTAAGATAGATAATTTATGAAGGGTTGGAGCTCTATTTAAAAGTACAGGGTGATTTTTGATAATCTCTTCCAGAATATCATAGACTACAGGTTCTTTAAGCTCCAAAAAATTCTTAGCGCTTTTTATATTTGGTGCTAAACCTCGTACTATAATCTCATGAAGAAGATGAGGTTTAAAAAGTTCTATAGCCATTTCTTTTGGAATACCGCATTGATCAATCTTAAGTTCTGGGCCGACAATAATAGTTGATCTTCCTGAGTAATCGACTCTTTTACCCAAAAGGTTTTGTCTAAAGCGGCCTTGTTTACCTCTTAAAATATCAGAAAGAGATTTAAGAATTTTGGTAGCCGCTCCGCCTTGAGCACGAGTTCTTCCTCTTGATTTTTGAAGGTCAATCAAAGAATCTACTGCTTCCTGCAACATTCTTTTTTCATTTCTTAAGATTATTTCGGGAGCGCCAAGATCAATAAGCTGTTTAAGACGGATATTACGGTTAATGACTCTTCGATATAAATCATTCAAATCAGATGTCGCAAATTTACCTCCTGGTAGTTGTACTACTGGTCTTAAGTCAGGAGGAATGACAGGAAGTACAGTTAAAACCATCCAGTGAGGTTGAATAGTGCTTTTAGTAAAAGATTCGATAATCCTTGCTTTTTTTAGTAACTTATTTCTTCTATCTCCTTTAGCTTTATCAAGTTCCTGTAATGTATCAGTATAGAGTTTTTTAAGATCGATGTTAGAAAGGATATCATAGAGAACTTCTGACCCCATACCTACTTTAATAAATTCATCAATATTTTTATCTTTCAAGAATAAATAATCATCTTCTTCAAGAGTGTCATTAGGTTTAAGAGCTTTAACAATTTTTATAATTCTGTCAAAAAAACTAAGTTTTTGTGCTTTTTGTTCAACATGAATATCCGAAAGTCTTTTGAATTGTTCTCTTTCTTTAAGATCTATTTCCTGAAGAGTGATCTCTCTTTGTTCAGGATGAGTAATTTTATTTTTCACGTCTTCCTTTTCCTTCACGAAGTTTTGCATTAATTCGTGTTTATTATTTTCATATTTTTCTTCCTCATCTTTTATTACTTTATTTCTCATTTCTTCAAGTTCTTCTAAAGATTTCTTTTGCTTTTCAGGGTCAATTTCTCTTATAAGATATAAAGCATAATAAATAATTCTTTCAAGAGCTTGTGGAGGAATATCTACGATTGTGCTTAAGGGGGATGAAGAACCTTTGAAATACCAAATGTGGGCGATAGGAGAGGCTAGCTTAATGTGCCCCATTCTTTCTCGTCTCACAACAGACGAAGTAACTTCTACTCCACATCTGTCACAGACAATACCTCGATATCTAATTCTTTTATATTTGCCGCAATAACATTCATAATCTTTAGTCGGTCCAAAAATTCTTTCATCAAATAGTCCGTCTTTTTCTGGTCTAAAAGTACGATAATTGATGGTCTCAGGTTTGGTTACTTCGCCTTTTGACCAGCTCAAAATATCCTCAGGAGAGGCAAGTCGAATTTTAAGGCCACTAAAATCTACAATATTTGTATCTTCCATGTTTAAATATTTAAATAAAATCAATTGATAAACCTAAAGCATTAAGTTCTTTTAAAAGTACATGGAATGATTCAGGTACGTTGGATTGAGGTATATCAAGTCCTTTAATAATAGATTCAAAAGCTTTAGTTCTTCCCCTAACATCATCACTTTTTATAGTTAACATTTCCTGGAGAGTTGATGGAACTCGGTGCGACTCAAGAGCCCAAACTTCCATCTCTCCAAATCTTTGTCCACCCATTTGTGATTTTCCGCCCAATGGTTGCTGAGTAACCAAAGAGTATGGTCCGACTGATCGGGCATGGAATTTATCTTCAACCATATGTATAAGTTTCATGATGTAGCCGGTTCCAACAAGGACATCTCTTTCAAATTTTTTTCCTGTTTGTCCATCATAAAGAATAACTTTTCCATCCATAGGCAAGCCTAGTTCTTTAAGATTTTGGGTTATAAACTCTTCCTTCAGTTTTTCAAAAACTGGAATTGAAATTTTTATACCTTTATTGCGAGCAATAGTGCCAAGCAAAGTTTCAAAAAGCTGTCCCAGGTTCATTCTTGAGAGAATAGAAAGGGGTGAGATTATAATATCAACTGGGGTGCCGTCTTCAAGATGAGGCATATCCCACTCAGGCATAATTCTTGAAATTACACCTTTATTTCCATGTCTTCCTGCCAGTTTATCACCAACGGATATTTTTCTAAGCTGGGCTGTGGTGACTAAGATTCTTTTCATAACGCTTGGTTCAAGTTCATTGGGGTCTTTTTTACTATCAATAATTTCGATGTTAACAATTGTGCCTCTTTTTCCATAGGGCATTCTTAAAGATGTGTCTTTGACATCTTTAGCTTTTTCTCCAAATATAGCTCGAAGCAGACGTTCTTCAGCTGTAAGTTCTCTCTCTCCTTTTGGAGCAACTTTTCCCACCAAAATATCACCACTTTTTACTTCAGTACCGATAACTATCAGTCCTTCACGATCAAGATTCTGCAAAACTTCTTCTCGGACATTTGGAATATCACGAGTTAGCTCTTCTGGTCCAAGTTTAGTGTCCACTAAATCGGCCACAAACTCTTCACCAGTTATTGATGTTAAAACATCTTCTTTAATTAAGCGTTCAGAAATAACAAATCCATCTTCATATCCTAAACCGTTAAGTGAGGTATAGGCGATAACGAGATTTTTTCCAAGGGCAAGTTTACCATCTTCCGTAGCTGGTCCATCAATGATCACTTGGCCTTTTTTAACTTTTTGATTAGGTTCAACTCTTGGTTTTTGATCAAAAGTAACGTCTTTATTAGTTTTAATGTATCTTTCCAAAGAATATGTATATTTTTTTCCACTTTTTCCTTTCATAATAACTTTTTCACCGTCAACATAATCGACAACGCCATCTTCTTCAGCAAAAACAGTGCGATTCAAAGCAGAAGAAATCTTTTGTTCCATGCCGGTACCAACAACTGGAGCTTCAGGGTTAACCAATGGAACTGCTTGACATTGCATGTGTGTACCCATGAGAGCCCGGCTAGCATCATCATTTTGCAAAAAAGGAATCAAAGCCGCAGCTATTCCAACAACTTGTCGTGGAGAAAAATCAATAAGATCAACTTTATCTGTTGGTATTTCAATAATATCACCTTGATGGCGGACAACAACATGTTTGTCCGTAATGGATCCTTTTTCATCAACATGTGTGTTAGCTGAGGTAATATAATATTGTTCTTCATCATCAGCTTGAAGGTAAACAATTTCATCAGATATTTTTACTTTAATTGAACTTCCTGATTTATCTTTAATGATTTTTTTATATGGTGTTTCAAGAAATCCATATTTATTAACTCTTGAATATAAAGCCATGTAGGTTACAACACCAATATTTGGACCTTCCGGAGATCTAATAGGATCAATTCTTCCATATTGGGAAGATGAAATATCACGAATAGAGAATGATGCTCTTTCTTTTTCAATTCCGCCTGGACCGCCGACAGTAATTCTTCTTAAATTATCAAGTTCAGCTAAAGGATTGGTTTGATCGACAATAGTTGAAAGCTGACTGGTTCGATAAAATGAGTTAATAGCCATGATAATAGGTTTAGAGTTAATGATTTGCGATGGAGTAGGATGAACATCACCAGCTACAAGACTCATTCTTTCTTTAATTTCTTTTTCGGTTCTTACCATACCGACTCTTATACCGTACATTCCTATTAATTCACCAACAGTTCTTAATCGTCTGTGTCCTAAATGATCAATATCATCAAAATTGCCTTTTCCTTGAGTGAGATTCATGAGATATTTAATGGTTTTGATAATATCTTTTTTATTTAGAAGATGATTTTCATTGTTAATCTCAGCATCAAGATTCAATTTTTTATTAATTTTATATCGGCCAACATCAGCTAAAGAATAGCGGCGTCGCTCAAAAAACATTGTCGATAAAGTTTTGTAAGCGTTATCAAGGATGAGAGGTTCTCCTGGTTTAATTTTTCTATAAAACTCTAAGACTGCTTCGTTTTTATCTCTTGTTCGGTCTTTTTTAAAGGTTGGGATTAAGTATTTTTCAACGATTTCTTTATCAAGATCTTGGAAGTATTGCAGCAGTTCATTATTATTCTCCCCATCAAAAATTCTTAGGAAAACTGAGGCTAAAAATTTTCTTTTTTTGTTTACTTTCATTTCTAAAAGTCCATGTTTATTGATTATAAAGTCAATCCAAGCTCCAATATATGGTCTAATCTCGGCGTTATATAAAGTAAGACCAGTGGTTTTATCAATCTCAGCAGTAAAGTAAACACCAGGAGCTCTGACTATTTGATTAATAATTGCTCTTTCTATTCCATTGATTATGAATGTCCCGCGATCTGTCATTTTGGGAAGATTAAAGAAATAGACATCTTGTTTTTTTTCAGAACCAGTTTTTTTATTGATTAAATGAAGTCGAAGATAAACGGGAGAATCATAAGTAAGTTTCTTTTTAATACATAAATCTATTGGGTATCTTGGTTCACCGTAATAAAGATCATCAAAATAAAGAGAAAATTTTTTACCCGTATAATCTTCTATAGGGAAAAACTCTTTTAATATTTCTTTTAAATCCGTCTCAAGAAATTTTTTCCAGGATTCTTTTTGTACCTCGATTAAATCTAACTTAAGTTTTTTTCCTTCTTTTCCTATAAAGATGTCTTCTGATGAAGATAAAGAGTTTGATTTGGGCGGTTTATTCATCTTTTATGTTTTGAAGATTAATTTCAAATAACAAGAAAAACCCTACTTAGGTAGGGTGTTTAAAAAACTACAATAATATACTATACTTTTGACCTATTGTCAAGGGTTAATAATCTTGCCTCCCTTAGCAAAAAATTTCTTTACGTATTTACTCGGTTGAGCCGCGTTTTTTATTTTATCAATCACGTTTTCGATAGTATGCACTTTCTGCAAGGTTTTTTCTTGATTATGCTGGGTAGGCTGATCATCATTATCATGATTTACAATTACGTTTAACACTTCAGGAATACTTTTAATTAAATCTGGAGAAATGTTTTCAATATTCTCAGACATTTCTAAGACTTTTTTAAGTTTGTGCCGACCTTGTTTAGTACCTAATAGATAAACAGCAACAGCTGTACTTAATGTTCCTAGTGCAAAACCAAACCAAAAATTGGTTGGATGGTTATTTTGTTTTTTCATGTTTTTTAGGCAAAGCGATGTCTATGACCTTGATGATAGTTTTAAACCCATTCAAAAAGCCTGTAATTTCTGAAAGACCGCCTTGAAGTCCTGAGCCTAAAGAGCCAAATTCATCAATAACTTGATTAATATTTTTAAGCACTTTTCTTAATTCCCTTAAAATAAAAACTAATTGTAAGCCAATTATTACTAAAAGAATGGTTGAAAGACTTAAAACGATTGTAAGCAATAGTTGAGTTGTGTCCATATTAAATCATTATACTGTAAATCCATTTTTTTTTGCCCAGTATATATTAGCTCGAAGTAAACTATTAAATGTTCCGGCATCTTCCCATAATCCTTCAATAATACTGACTTTTAATTCGCCCATTTCCAAGAAAGTGTTGTTAATGCTTGGCGTGCCATTGATTTCGAGTTCGCCTCGACCAGAAGGTTTTAGGTTTTTGGCGATCTCAATCACTCGATGATCGTAAATATAAAAACCGACAGAGGCATAATTACTTTTTGGGTTTGCCGGTTTTTCTTCAATTGAAATAACTTTCATATCTTTATCAAACTCAACGACTCCAGAACGTTCGGGATCATGGACTTGTTTTACAAATGTTACTGCTCCACTAGAAAAATTTTGTATAAAAGGAGAGAAATCATAATCAAAAATATTGTCGCCTAAAATAAGGCAGACATTGTCATCACCAATAAAGTTTTCACCAATAATAAAAGCATCAGCTAAACCTCGTGGTTCTTCTTGAATTTCATAGGTAAAACGCGCTCCAAATTCTTTTCCAGATCCTAATAAATTTAAAAAATGGCCAGAATATTCTGGAGCCATAATGATGAGAATATCTTTGATCCCTCCCTTAAGAAGTGTTTCAAGAGGGTAAAAGATCATTGGTTTATTGTAAACAGGTAAAAGCTGTTTAGAAGTAATTTTACTTAAAGGTTTGAGACGAGTAGCTTTGCCTCCAGCAAGAACGATTCCTTTCATTTCTTATGGAAAAATAATAATTTTCATCAAGAATATTAGAGTAAACGCAATTAGGATATATTCTATCACAGCTTTAAGATGGAGTGTATTTTCTATAATATGATGATAGATGCCCCAGATAATATAAAGAGAGGTAAAGGCAAAAATTATAAGAAATTCCATTAATTTTTCTCCTTTAAACAAACTTAATCCCATCAAAAAGAATACTCCGGCAGTTAAGAGGATAAGATAGTCGAATAAATGTTTCTTAAGCTCAACTTTGAGATATTTTATTAAGTGTTTCATACAGGCTTATATGATTGAACCTTTTACTAAAACTAATAGTCCCAGCAACATAAATCCAATAAAAATAAAATGGGCCAAATTTTTTCCTCCAACTTTTACTATTTTCATTCGGGCGGCAAAGTAGATATCAATGCCAAGAGTTAAAAGTAAAAATAAAATAAACATGGTATTTAAGTTAAAGGCAAATTTGGATAAATTTATTAATGGTTTGTTAGTTTGTTGAGCTAAAACGTTTTCATTAGTTGGTTTTTCTTTTTGAATGTTCATATTTTGAACTTGAGAAAAAGAGGAGTTGTATGATTTGCCAAACATCTGAACCACTAAGGTTGTTTGCTCACCGTTTAATACTCCATTAACAACAGCAAAACCAATTTCAGAGTAATCTCTCTTTAAAATATTTTCTCTATGAGTTTTGGAGTTCATCCACGCGTCAATTACTCCTTGACTAAACATAAAGTTTTTAGCTAAGTTCTCTCCAGCAAATTCATATTGATATTCTGAAGATAAAATAAAATCCCAAGGAGTAGTGCCTTCAGGAGAAAAATGAGCCCAATAATTTTTATTGAACATATCTAGTGCCTTTTTTTTAGCGGCAAGAGATAATTTTTCATTATAAGATAATAATGGTAAATTATTATTTGTTCTTTCTTTATTAGTAAGATCTAATAACTTATTCACAGTAATGTCAGTTGCAAAACCTAAGATGTTTGGGAATTGGACGCTTGAATATTTAAAAAAGAAAGTAAAAAAAAGAGCCATAAAAAGATAAAAAGTAAGGAAGTTTAGATGAAGAGGTTTAGCTCTAAAATCATTTTCTTCTTTTGGTATAAAAGTATAATGAAAAAAATCTCTTACGTTTTTCATACAATTTTTTTGGCAATTTTTTTACTCTTCTTGATAAGAGTATACATAAAAGCTATTCCAAGTGCATCAATAAAGACATCTCGTAATGCTCCGTCTCTTGTTGGAACCAATAGCTGATGAAACTCATCAGAGGCAGCGTATATAAGGGCAATAAAAAAGGGATACCAATATATTTTTGAAGAGGAGTGTTTATTAGCGGACAAAAAAAAGGCTCTGAAAAGCAAAAAATATAAAATTGCATATTCAATTATATGTAATGTTTTAAATATTAAAAAATTTATAGTTTCTTCTTCAGACAAGGATATGCGAGCACGGGAAGAGAAGTAAAAAATCACAATCATCCAGATAAAAACAGGAATCCAGTAAAATGTTTTCTTTAAAACTCTGTCCATAAGTTCATAATACAATATTTTAAAAAACATTTATAAATAATAGAAGAGAAAGCTAGTAGAGCAAATGAAAAGGAAGAAAAAGAGAGGCTTTTTATTATGGAGTAATTAATAGATTTATTAAGTGTTGATGCTCCCAAAACTAATCCTTGACTATTGTGAGTTTCATACTGAGTTATCTTGGTGCTTAACTGAGGTGTATTTATTAATTGTAAATTTTTTTGAATATTAATCCTTTTACTAGATTGTGTTTGAGGGGTAAAAGACTTGATCGTCGGCTGAAGAGTTTGATTTGCGATTGTCGTAACGGTAGTATTTTCATCTTCATCTGCATTAGTTAACAGGCATGAATGGTTATTGTCACCTTTTGATGGTTCTTGAAGACAGATGGTATTTTCATTGATATTAATTTTTCCCCATGTTTTTCCTTTTTTTGAATCAGAATAGTTAAACTCATCCTTAATAGTATGATTAAAATCAAGTAGACGGACTGTGTCGCCACTGTTGTTAAACATAGCTGATGATAAACTGAAAACAGCGTATCCTTTAGCTTGAATATTTAAAGAAAAACTTTTTGGTGAGGAGCCACTGCCTGAGATATCATCTAAAAACCAGTTTTGAAGCTCTACGGAAAAATCATTATTGTTAAATAATTCAACCCATTCGCTTTCTCCAGTCTCAGGATAAACCATTGCCTCGGAAAGATAAATGTTATCGTAAGAAGTTAGAGGAGTTGGGGAGAGTGGGAATGTTGGAGTAAGCGTTAAGCTTGGTGAAGGTATGGTTGTGGGTAAAGACGTTGGGATGATTGTTTCTGAAGTAGTTGGGATAAGTGTGGCTGAAGGAGTCGAGGTAAGTTCAGGAGTGGGAATTGTTTGAGCGATTGTTGGGGTTGGCTCAATCGCATAAGTTGGGGTAAGCGTTGGAGTTGAGGAAGGACAAGGGTTAGGTTGATTACGAGTGAGAGTTGTAACTATAGACCAAGAGCCGTTTCCATCAGGACAACGGGCATATGACTTTTCATTATTAAAGCTTCCAGAATAGGTAATTATTTCAATTATTTCGTTTAAACTATTTTTTAAATTTAATGTATCACCTGAATTGTTTAATACGTTAGATGAAGTAGCACTAATAAAACTTAAAGGTCCTATGGTTGCTGGTAAAGTAATTTTGTTATTGGCGGCATCGGTTAAAGAATATCCTGAAATATCAATTTGTTTATCTTCATCATTATAAAGCTCCACCCATTCCTCTTGCCCTGAAGAGGGAGCAGGGTAAATCTCATTTAATCTTAAGGCACCAAAA
Organism: Candidatus Roizmanbacteria bacterium; assembly: GCA_016432445.1. GTDB lineage: Bacteria > Patescibacteriota > Microgenomatia > UBA1406 > GWC2-37-13. Next base: position 258,593 of record CP066689.1, read on the forward strand.
ACTGGTCGGTTAATTAATAAATTAAGGAACAATAGAATGAAAACGATAAGATAATTAATTCTCATAATAGGATAGTAATCTCATATCATGAGAATGACAATGGATTATATGCTAAAAAGTTATCTAAAAACACCGGCTACGAAGATAGATCCTTTGCTGTAATAATCAGAAAATTTTTTATCAGGGCCATAATAAGGATCATGCATAATATAGTCATTACCTTCAAGTTTTTTAAGAATTACGTAATGTGTTCCATATTTTCCAGCATATAATCCAACAATCACAGGTCTGTCGTTTTTTATCTCATCCTCGATTGAGGATATAGGGATATTTGAATATTTCATTCCGTTTGGCCAACTAAACTGAGAAGGGTGAAGCATATAGGCAGTATTTGAGAAAAAATAACCCGGATCTGATGCAATATTGGCTGGAGTCCAATCAACTCCATACTTTTTCATTATCATAGCAACATCAGTTATAAGACAGCCTACTTCAAGGATACTGTCACTTGAGTAACCCATGGTTTTGTATGCCCAGCGTTGATCACGCTGGGACATATACCATCCATCAGAACCAGATCCAAACCCATTAGCTGATATGGCTCCTCCTCCTGCAGTCTGAACGAAGGATTTAAAACCTGCTAATTGTTTCTGTGCAGTTGCCAAAAGCTGCTGGTAGGTGCTTTCGTCATTTCTTGTATCAGCCAATAATTTTTGTTTTTGCACTTTTTGATTATCTAAATCCTGTTTTTGCGCGTTTAATGTATTTTGTAGTAAATCCAACTCTGCTTTCTTAGTTTCTCTTAATTTTTTCTGCTCTTCAAAATTAAGTTTAGATTCCTGTACTTGTACTAAAAGTTTTTGAGTATTTTCCTGAGTAGTTTTTTGATACTTAACTTTGCTTAAAAAATCATTGGCAGTGTCGCTGTCAAAAAAAAGATTAAAAAGGGATGTTGATTGAGTTTTGTATCCTTGAACAATTCGTTTCAATAACATTTTGGATAAGTAGTTTAAAGAATTATCCAATCCTTCAATACGGCTGTTAATCAACTCAATCTCTTTTTGCGTATCTATTATTTTTTGTTCTGTAGCTTTAATCTTAAGGGTTGTTAAGTAAACTTGAGTATCCATAAACTGGATTTGAGAAGAAAGAGTATTGGCTTTATTGCGAAGATCGTTTACTTTTTGTTCACAAAGATTTTTTATTATTTCCAGTTCTTTTTCATCCTGATATGTAAAGCCCGGTTTACATTCCACTGAGAGAACTTTAGATAATAAAAATGGAGAAAAGAATATAAAAAAAAGAAAAAAGATGCTAAGTATATTAATATAAATTCTTTTTTTCATATTTGATTCATGATTCATGATTCAAGAATATTCATGAATCGTTAATCTTGAATCGTGAATCATAGTTATTTGATATATTTTTGAGTGGCTAAAAGGCTGGCAATGGAAGATATGATAATTCCAAAAAGAGAAATAATACCAAAAAGCGAGCCCAAGAAAAGCGGATTTAAAGGCCAAACAGTAACTTGATAGGAATCAAAAAAACTTACGTTCAAACTATTAATTCCCCTGATATAAGAACCTATAAATGGGTTAAAATAGAATAAAATTCCAAGGAAAATTACAGTAGCGCTGATAGCGGCTACTATTCCCATAAACATGGCTTCAAAAACAAAAGGCTTTTTAATATAGAAATTAGAAGCGCCCAAAAGTTTAAGAATCTCAATTTCATCTTTTTTTAAGGCAACTTTAAAATGCGTTATAGCAATAAGAACAATAATTGTGGTGAACATAAGCGAAGCAAAGAAAACCAAAGTTGTTTGTCTTATTATATTCGTTAGAGTAAGTAAACGGTCGATAATGACTTTTTGAAACTTAACTTCATCTACGCCCGGGCTTTTTTTTAAAAACTCAGCAATCTCAGACATAAAGGTTGGTTTTTTTGAATAAATTTCAAGAGAAGGTGGCAGAATATCTGAGGAAACCATTTCAAGAAGCAAAGGATTATCTTTATTTGAATCTTTATAGATATTGAAAGCGTCTGGTTTGGATATATATTTTATTGATAAAACTTTTCCTGAAGACATAAGCTCATTTCTAACCTGAAAAATATCATTTTCTGCAGTATCGGCTTTAAAATAAACTGTAAGCTGGGGACGTGTTTCCACATAGCCTAAGAGTCCATAAAGAAAGCTTAATGAAAAAATAATAATGACAGACAAAAAAAGAGTTAAAAATAATATGAGAAAAGTAGCGAATGATTGATAAGGAGTCCTTCTTATTGAGATGAAAGCGCCGTTCATAGTTCATAACCTCCTTTTCTTTTATCAGCAATCAATTGACCTTCTTTTATGGCGATAACTCTTTTTTTTAAACTATTGACAATATCAGTGTTGTGGGTAGCGATGATTATTGTTTTTTTATCTTCAAGTTTCTTAAAAATTTTCATAATTTCCCAGGTTGTTTTAGGATCAAGATTGCCTGTGGGTTCATCAGCTAAAATGATATCCCGTTCACCGATGACTGCTCTGGCAATAGCTACTCGCTGAAGTTCTCCCGCAGAGAGTTGAACCGGAAAAACGCGGGCTTTGGAAACTAGATTAACTAACTCTAATGTTTTATGAACTTCTTCTTTTATCAGATTTTTAGGTGTGCCGCTAATCTCCAAACTAATGGCAATATTTTCAAAAACATTTCTGTCAGGCAAAATTTTAAAGTCCTGAAAAACAAAGCCTATTTTTTGTCTTAAACGTTCAACTTTATGAAATTTTGCAGATGAGATTTCTTCATTATCAATAAAGATAGTTCCTGATGTAGGGATAATGTCTCTTGCCAGCATTTTAAGAATAGTTGTTTTACCTGCTCCAGATGGTCCGACTAAAAAAATAAACTCATTATCTTCAATCTCAAAAGAAACATCATCTAAAGCATTATTACCTAGAGGATATGATTTGGTGACATTTTGAAATTGTATCATTGAAGAATCTCAACTAGTCCGACGTCCATAAGCCATCCTGCTTTTTCTCCGCTAAATGTCTCGCCCCAAACTCTTACTTTTCTGTCTGTGTATTGGTATAAATCTACCGTAGTTGAGGTAAGATAAACATTCTGAGATTTACCACCGGGTCTTTCTAGATGAAAATTTCCTTCTCCATCAATTCCTCCTTCTTTTAAGATGCCTTCGGCTTTATCTTTAAAAGTTTTTTTGTCAGCAATACCAGCTGTCTTAGCAGGATTCTTTTTGGGAGAAGAGACAGCTTTTTGTATCGAACTTAAGAAAAATCCTCCGAATACGCCGACAAAGACTGCAATGGTGATCAATACAAAAAAAGGTTTGATAGAAAATTGTTTTTGAGATGTCTCACCTTCAAAGCTGTGAATGATTTTTGAGTCTGACATGCATTTAGAATAACAGTTATTTTTTAAAAAAACAAGACAATTTTTTTAATAAAAAAAATCCAAATGACAAATGTCAAATCAAATTCAAAGTTCAAATGTCAAATTTCAAATCATTTAGATTTTGGATGTCATTTGTTATTTGGATTTTGACATTTGGATTTACTGTTTAAGATATGCTTCAATAAATCCTTCTATATCACCATCCAATACTTTATCTGTTTGAGTATTTTCATAATCAGTGCGCAGATCTTTGACTAATTTATACGGGTGAAGTACATAAGAGCGGATCTGAGTACCCCATGAGGCTATTTTATTGCCTTTAAATGATTCTATGGTATTTTGTTTTTTTTCTTGTTCCAGTTGCCATAACTTGGATCGTAATATTTTTAAAGCATTATCTCTATTTTGACCTTGCTGGCGTTCAGTTTGACAAGCCACAACGATATTTGTTGGTTTATGAGTAAGTCTTACTGCAGTAGCAACCTTATTAACGTTTTGTCCTCCATGGCCGCCGCTTCTGAAAAAATCCCATTGTAAGTCTTCTTCTTTTACCTCAACCTCCTTATTTTCAATCATTGGCAAAACTTCAACTAAGGCGAAAGAAGTTTGTCTCAATTTATCAGCGTTAAAGGGAGATTGTCTGACCAGACGGTGAGTACCAGCTTCTGCTTTTAAATATCCATAAGCAAAATCACCGTGGACATTAAGAGTAATGCTTTTTATACCTGCCTCATCTCCTTCAACCCGGTCAATTTCTTCATATCTCCAGCCTTTTCTTTCAAAAAATCGGGTATACATGCGAAGCAGCATTGATGCCCAGTCCATGGCTTCAGTGCCTCCTTGACCCGAATGAATTGAAAAGATAGCATCACCTTTGTCATACTGGCCTGATAAAAAAAGCAGGATTTCATACTGATTAATCAGTTTGGTAGCCTCTTCAAGTTCTCCTTCTTCAAATAAAAGTTGGATCATCTCAACATCTTCAATTTCTTTTTTAAGAGAAGCAATTCTTTTCATAGTATCTTTGGCTTCATCAGGATTTTGCCAAAAAGAAGCTTCATAAGTTTTTGCCTCCATTGAATTAAGAATTTCCTTTTTCTCAGGAAGGTTAATTTTTTTGAGGATTTTATCCAGTTTTCCTTGTAATTCTTCTTTATTTATTTCCATAGTAAGCCTTATATTATACTTTAATCTGTTATGTTTTTCTTGTAAGATTGCGGTAAAGTTTACAAAAAGAAACAGTATAGTCATAAATAGGAATGGTGATTTTATAAGCAAGAAGATATTCGTATCCAGCTTTTCTTTTTAAAGCTTGATCCATACTTTTAGTCTATCATTTAATCCATTACTTAAAGTCTGTACCAAAGATAATGATAATGTCGGCTGCAGATTCCTCATCAAGTGAAGTTGTGATTTTAGGAGAAGTAACTGAGTCTTTTAAATCTTCTTTGATTATTGGCGCTAAATTGGCTTTGCTTTTTTTAATCTCAATTTCTGTAGTTTCAAAATCAAAGTTATCGGCATTATCCGTTAAAATTTCTCCATAACCTTTTTCGGTTAAAAGATCTTTTACTTGCGAAGCTTTACCTCGGGCGCCGGATCCATTTAATACTTTTACTTTAAGTTCTTGTTTGTTAACTTGGGGAAGAGTGGGCGTTGGGGTGGGTGGCAAAACAGTTGGTGTTGGGGTAGGTTTTGATAAAAAGCTTATTTGTTTAAAAGGATTATTGTCATTCATTCGTGAAACAGCATAAAAAGCTAAAAAGGAAAGAATAAACGAGATTATAAAAATAAAAATTTCTTTTTTTGGAATACTTAGCTTTGAATTTTGAAGAGATGAGGCAGATAGATTAGAGTATCTCTTCTTAAGTAAAGTAAAAATTTTGTTTTCCAGAGAAAAGATAAAAGTCCCGATACAAACATCATATTGTAGTAAAGGGAGAGTTTTATCGGATGGGATGATAAATATCTTAAGATAATCTTGATAAAAATGAGGAATAATACGTTTTAAAGGATTAGTCCAAACTCCGACATTTTTAGTAAAAGTATCTTGTCTTATGCTGTCAGAATTTTCTCCGGAAAGAATTAAACGGTTTATTTTTTTTCCTTGCTTTTCATATTCTGTAGTTTTTTCACGTATTATCTCTTCAATTGATGATTTTTCATCAATTTCTGTTTGCCATAGGACTTCATCTACAGGTCCATATGAATCATATAAATATCCTAATAACTGATCTTTTTCATAAGTGATATATAAAATATTTTCTTTTTTTTCTTTTCGTAAAGTTTTTTCAAATAACTTAAAATAAGCCAGTGATTCAGGAATAATATTAACCACTTTAAGATCAACTAGCGATAAAGCTTCCTGATAAGAGTGGAATAAATCTTTTTCAAGAGCGAAAAAAATTATTTTTTTTTGTTTTTCGTTATCCTGTATTAAATAATCAAATAAATAATTTTCTAAATCTTTGGCAATATTAGCGCGCGCCTTATCTAAAACGAAAGAATTCATGGCTGAAGGAGCAATATCTGCAGGTATATCCACTCTTAAAAATTGAAAGCTTATTTGAGGAAGGATTAAATAAACATCTTTATCTTTTATGCCTGATGGAGTGATAGAAGACAGCGCTTCTTTTATTGCTGAGGCTATTAAGTCAATATTTTTTATAGCTCCTTTTTCATCAATAAAATCCACGCCGCTATGCTTTTTTTCATAAAAAGCGCTTTCATATTGACCTAGAAGTGTTTTTTTAACATACAAAAGCTTAATTTGATTCTGGTGTAAAAATAAATACAGCATTAATTCAATTATAATAAAGATTAAAGAAAGTAAACAGGTATTTTAGATAAATCCAAAATCCAAATGTCAAATGTCAAAAATTAAATTTTATTTTGATAGGACAAGTGATACAATCTCTGTGTGGAACCGCAAATTGAGGAAATAAAAAAAAGGATTGATATTATTGAGTTTTTAGGCAATTATATTTCGTTAAAAAGAACAGGTAGAAATTTTAAAGGTCTTTGTCCCTTTCATAACGAAAAAACCGCTTCATTTGTAGTTTCCCCAGAACGCCAAATCTGGCACTGTTTTGGCTCATGTGGAATAGGTGGCGATGTAATTTCATTTTTAATGAAATGGGAAAATATAACATTTTCTGAAGCACTAACTGAACTTGCCGAAAAAACAGGAATAAAGTTAAAAAGAGTTCAGTTTGAAGATAAAGAATGGCAGATAAAACAAAGGATGATTCAGTTAAATTCTTTGACTTGTGATTATTTTGAATACTTACTTAACAATACTGATTTAGGCAAAAGAACAAGAGAATATCTGGATTTAAGAAAAACTGACTCTAAAATTGCTAAAAAATTTCATTTAGGCTACGCTCCTTCTTCTTGGGATTCTTTACTTACTTTCTTAAAGAAAAAAAAATATACAGTGGAGGAGATTTATAAAGCAGGTCTTATAGTTAAAAATAGTAAAGGAAATTATTATGATCGGTTTCGAGGAAGAGTAATGTTTCCTATAAGAGATGCCAGAGGTAATGTCATTGGATTTTCAGGACGATTATTAGATTCTGACATAAAAGAAGCTAAATATATAAATACACCTGAAACTCTTCTTTATCATAAGCGTGAAACTCTTTATGGTATTGATTTAGCAAAAGAGGCAATTAAAAAAAAAGAAAATGCATTGCTTGTTGAAGGAGAGTTTGATGTCATAAGTTTACATCAATATGGAATAGAAAACGCTGTTGCCATAAAAGGTTCAGCTGTTACTAAAGAACAGTTGCTTCTTCTTAAAAGATATACGCCTCGAATTATTCTTTCACTAGATGCCGACTCTGCCGGAGAGGAAGCAATAAAAAGAGGAATAGAGGAAGGAGAAGATACAGAATTAGATATAAGCGTTGTTCACTTTGAGGGAGGGAAAGATCCGGATGAAGCTGTTCACACTGATCTACAGGCTTTTAAAAAAAATTTAGAAAAGACGATCCCTATTTTTGATTTCTTAATAAATTTTTTTCAGAAAAAATATCCTGATAATACGCCTTTTTCAAAGAAAAAAATTGGTGAAGAAATAATTCCTTTTCTATCAAAAGTAAAGAATCCTATTATTCAGTCTTACTATATGAAAAGATTAGCTGAGATACTGCAAGTAAGTGAGGAAAGTATTTCCGAGACATTAAAAAAAGAAAAATTTAGAAAAAAAACAAAATTTTTATATATTAAAAAACAAAATGAAAATATTTTTGATAGAGTCGATATTCTTCAAAAATATTTAGTAAGCGTTATGCTGCAAAGTGATAATGCTTATGACATTTCGGAGAAGATTTTTACAGTGCTTACACCTAATGATTTTATAATTCGGTCATTAAAAAAAATTTGTGAAGCTTTCTTAAAGTTTAAAAAAACTCATTCTCAAAAATTTGACTTTAATTTATTTATTCACGATCTACCTCAAGAACTGCGGGCAATGGGCGAGGAGGTATATCTTATTGGTTCAAGCGAATGGGGATTTAATATGATTAAGATTGACAGACTCATACTCGAGGTTAAAAGATATATTTTAAAGAAAAGAATATCAGAGTTGCTAGAGATTGAAAATAATTCTGAAAAAGAAAAAGAACTGCTTTTGGCGGCCACTGCCCTTAAAGAAGTAGAAAAAAAGCTTTCTTTAGGGTAAAATATAGTGTTTATATGAAACAAAAATTCCCCAAATCCATAAAGGAACTTATTCAACAAGGTGAAGAAGATGGTTTTTTGGTACAGGATGACATTCTTCTCTTATATCCAGAGCCTGAGAAGCATATTAATGAGATTGATGATTTTTTTGAAGCAGTTTTTAAAAAAGGAATAGACATTTTTGAAACAATCTCAACCAGAGAAGAAGTAGAAGCCCAGAAATCCACTGAAGAAATGGAGAAGGAGCTTGAGCAATTAGTAAGCCTAAAACATGGAGAGTCATTAGATCCAATAAAGAAATATTTAAAAGAAATAGGTAAAACTCCGCTTTTGACTTTTGAAGAAGAAATACAGCTTGCTAAAAAATATGAAAAAGGTGATGAACAAGCAAAAGAAAAGCTTATTAAGGCTAATTTAAGATTGGTAGTTTCTATTGCTAAAAAATATTTAGGAAGAAGATTATCTTTTCTGGATCTTATACAAGAGGGAAATAAAGGTTTGATAAGAGGAGTTGAAAAATATGACTGGAGACGCGGATACAAGTTTTCTACCTATGCCACTTGGTGGATAAGACAAGCTATAACTAGAGCTATTGCGGATCAGTCAAGAACAATAAGAATTCCTGTTCACATGGTTGATCAAATTAATAGGTTCTATAAAACCCAGCGGCGACTGACTCAGAAACTTGGTCGGGAGCCATCAGTTAAAGAAATTTCTAAAGAAATGCAGATCTCAATTGAGGAAGTTGAGAATCTAATGAAAATTTCTCAACAGCCTAAATCTCTATCAACTCCTGTTGGAGATGATAAAGAAGCAACTCTAGAACAATTTGTGGCTGATCAGGCTCAACCCTCACTTTATGACAAAGTTTCAAGAGAATTATTAAAAGATGCTCTTCAAAAGGTCTTAGAAACATTATCGCCGCGGGAGAGAAAAGTGCTGATTATGCGCTTTGGACTTGAAGATGGTAAACCTAAGACTTTGGAGGAAGTTGGAAAAGAGTTTAAAGTCACAAGAGAAAGAATCAGGCAAATTGAGGCTAAAGCAATAAGAAAACTTAAACATCCCACCCGCGCCCGCAAGCTTAAAGACTTCCTGGAGTAATATTTCCTTAACTTTGTAGACTATAATCCATTGCTTATGTATATTTATATTTGTTATTTTGGTTTAATATGAAAGGTAATTATTTTTATAGAAGATTAGGTAATAGGGTTACTCTTGAAAGAAGAAGAAAAAAATTATCTCAAGAACAATTAGCAGAATCGGCAGAGATAGACCGTACTTATCTGGCTCGAATAGAAGAAGGAAAAGCAAACCCTTCAATTAAAGTTTTGAACAAAATTTCAGCAAAACTTAAAATTAAAGTTGCAGATTTACTAAAAGGAGTATAATCTTAAAATGGTTCAGAAACTGACTCCTTTGCATAAAGCGCTTAATCTTTGGGCAGTGATTCTTATTATATGGAGTGTTTACAGAGCTTATTTCAGAACGGATCTACCTATTTGGATAGATGAGTTTATTGCTAAGCCTTTAGTTTTTATTCTGCCTATTTATATTTATATTTCTAGATTTGAAAAAAAGAATTTTTTTGAAGACATAGGTTTAAAATTAAACAACTTAGTCTCAAATATTGTTTTGGGAGTGGGGATTGGATTAGTATTTTTTATAAGTGGAGGATTAGGGCTTATATTAAAATCTAAAGATGTATTTTCAGTATTTAATAACTTAGGTTTTTACTCAATTATTTTTTTCTTTACTATTTCATTAGTTACCAGTATTTCTGAAGAAGTACTTTCTAGAGGATTTGTTCTTAAAAGAATGTATGAAGACTCTAAGAACATGTTTACTGCGATTTTTCTTTCAAGCATTCTTTTTTTCTTTTTGCATGTGCCGATATTGTTTGCTAGCGACAAGATGACTGGTTTTCTATTATTGCGGGTAATGTTTAGTGATCTTATCTTAAGCCTGGCAGTTTCTTTTATCTATCTTGAAAAAAGAAATCTGACATTACCTATTGCTATTCATTCCTTTTACAACCTTAGTCTTTATTTTTTTTTGTAGGATTTTCATAAATCCAAAACATATCTTCAGTACCTACTTTGATCTTTTTTATTCTTGATAAATCTACTTGATTATCATTTTCATAAAAATTGAAATCATCAGGAAAACCAATATTTACCTCATTCTTTAGATTTCGAGGATCCTTAAAAGAAAAATTAAATTTATCAAAACTTTCTATTTGTCCGAAACCGTATTGGTCGGGTATAGAAAGGACCGCTTGTTTTTGGTATTTTTGAGGCGCGTAATTAAGATAAAAAAGCAAAAAAATATAGGGCTGTCCATTTTTTTTAGTGATGTTGAAATTGTCAAATTTTTCATAATTATCCTTTATATACTGAGCCAGTTCTTTATAACCGCATTGCCACGATTTAATAGTCAAAGCTTTTTTAGGATAATGAAAAATATAAGAGTCCCAGCTTATTCCCAGGAAGAATAAAAATATTACACCAATTGAGCCTGATAAGATCACTAAAGATTTTTTATATTTGAAAAATGAGTTTAAAAAATTAAATAATCCGTAAGCTGAAATAATTATTGAAGGTACTAGAAAAAAAAGTGATCGAGTTAAAGAGATATCAGCCCATGAAAGTGAAGCGGTGAGGGGGGCAATTATAAAAAGTCCAGTTAAAAGATATCTGTAAGACTGTTTATTTTTAAAAAGGTAGTAAAGACCAATAAATATAAACAGATACTCTATTGGAGTCATTAAAGATGCCCCGTTAAAACCAAACCTTGGATTTTCATCTCCATTTGAAATAAAAAATTGTGGAGAATAGTAATTAAGATGCTGAAAAACAATCTCTTTTATTCCCTGAGCATATTCATTGTAAAAAAGCTTGATTCCTCCCTCCGTCTTTAGTTCATTTATGTTTAAGGAAAAGCCTTGATTGTTAAAAAATAAAAGATTTTTTACACGAGTTGGATTATAAATAACATCAGTTAGCATAAATGCGCCCAGTACAAAAACAAAAATAAGAATAAATAATTTTTTGTTTATCTTTTTAAAGATTTGAGTAATTAAAGCTACGCCCAAGAAAAAAAAGGCAAAAAGTCTGGAGGGATGATAACTAAAAAGCGCTAAAGAAATAAAAAGAAAAAAAAGAAGAGTATTTCTAATTGATTGATTTTTTAAGGTTTTGATTAAAAAAAGAAGAGCTAAAGAAATTAAAAAAGTTGTTAGGTAGGCTTCATGGGCATGCCGGCCGACTATGTGAAGTCCTAAGGATACAGAAGACAAAAATGACGCCAAAAGAGAAACAGTCATGTTTTTGAATATTTCCCGAGATAAAAAGAAAATAGTTATAGGGAATAAAAAAGCGACAAATGAATTAAGAGCTCTAACGCTGCCCTCATTTAATCCGGAAATAGCTATAAAAGGAATTGATAAATAAGAATAAAGAGGCATTTTATAATCACCAAAAGATTTAAGCCGTAAAGGTAAAAAATTACCATACTCATCTTTTCCTGTTTTTAAAATTGAGTAAGAATTATACCCAAAAGCGGCTTCATCAGCGTTTAAACAAGGAGGAGCATTACTTTGTCTGTAAATATTTAAAAATAGAGATAAAGCAGAAATAAAAATCAGAATAACTATGATTTGTTTATTCATAGAAGCGCTTTAGAATTTTTTCATCATTTATTATAAACGTTTTTTTATTAGAAGAGCGGCGCTGAAATACAAGATTTAGTTTAGATAAAGCTTTAAAAAAACCTCTTGAAAAAGAGAATTCTCTTTTAATTAAAAAATAAATAATATTGGGGAAAAGAAAAAATAGATGAGAAAATAATAATTTTATATCAGTAATATTTTTCCAAATAAAAAGGATTTGATTGCGGTAAGAAATAGTTTTGATAGTTTGGGATGAAAAATATTTGCCAATTGTGGATTCATGATGATGTTCAACGATAACGTTTGGATCAAATATAACCTCATAGCCGCTTTTCCAGGCACGATAAGAAAGATCAATATCCTCCCAGTAAAAAGGAGCATAAATCTGGTCAAAACCTCCAAGTCTGAGGAATTTATCTTTATCTATAAGACATGCCCCTCCTTCGGCCCAGGCATTGTATCCATAATTAAGATCTGCTGCTTTTTGATGGCGCATTAAACCTGCTTTCCAAAAGAGTTTATTTTTACCAACAATTTTGCCACCTTTTTCTTTTTGAGCAAAGCTTATGGCAAATAATAATTCGTTCTTTTCAAAGGATGATATTGGAAATTTAAAACGGGCGTTAGATAAAATGACATCGCTGTTAAGAAGCATAATATATTTATTTTTAGCAACGCCTGCTCCGCGGTTTACAGTTAATCCAAACCCTAGGTTCTTTGCATTTTGGATTAAGATAATTTCTTTAAATTCACGTAAATCTTTATTTAGATTTTCTTGAGGATAATCGTTGACAATTATTACTTCACATCCTTCAAGATAGGTCAGATTATGCCTCAAATTTTTTATGAGCTGTTCTTTATTTTTATAGGTGGGAATAATTACTGAAATCATATTTTTAAAACAACTTCTTTTACCTTTTCTTTAAAAATTGAGTAATTAAATTTGCTTTTGATAAAATCTTTGGCGTTTTTTTGGATATCGCTCATTAATATTTTATTTTCAATAACTTCATTCATCTTATTCTCTAACTCGTTTAAATCATTAAATAAAAAACCATTTTTTCCTTCATTGATAATTTCTTTAGGCCCTCCGGCATTGAAACAAAAAGTGATACAGCCCATGCTCATTGCTTCCATTGGGGTTATTCCCAAGTGTTCTACAAGATGAGGATTTATTTCCTCATTAACCATGTGACCAGTGAAATGCCAATAGATTAAAGATTTCTTGTACAAATCAAAAAGCTCTGTGTGTGAGATATTGGTTTTTAAAATAATTGAGTCATCGTGACCGATAATATTTTCAAGTTCTTTTAAATAATTTTTATCTTCTTGTTTTAGTCCTCCCGCAAGAATAAGTTTGTAATCTTTAAACTTGGGATTATCATGTTTTAATGATCTGAAAGCGTTTATTATTACATCTTGTTTTTTGGAATGCAAATGTTTAAAAAACCGTCCAACGGATAAAATAATTTTTTCTTTTGGTATATTATTAATTGAAAGATTAAGATAATCTTCATCTAAAAAAGGATAGATGACCTGTGAATTAATCTTCCATCTCTTAAGCCAGTCATGGGTAAACTGAGAGTTAGCTATAAATTTGTAGTTTAATGTTTTTAATCTGTTAACTGTATTCATCTCATACAAATTTTTTTTAGGAACCATAGAAAATACATAATTATTTTTAGCTGTTGAGAAAAAATAACTGCCGTCAGTAACATAGAAAAAAATATCAAATCGGTTAAGAGTAAAGGCTTTATTAAGAAAATTACCTGATTTAAAGATATTTTTCTGAAATTTTATCTGAGGATCAAACTTAAGATTCAAATTAGTATCAAAAGATTTATTAAGGTCTTTATCCCAAAAAATGGTAATTTCATAACCTTCATCTTGAAGTATTTTTAATATTGAAAGAATATGTTTTTCTCCGCCGCCTAAAACATCAAGGTAAGGATCATAAAGAGCCGCGTTTCTTTTTTTCATATAGGAATAAATAGGTTATTGTTTTTGAATAAGCCTGATAAATACTCTCAATTATACCAATACTGCCGTCTAAAAAGCCCCGGTTCTTCAAAAGTCTACGGTAAGTTTCACCTAAGAGTTTTTTAAAAAAAATTAAAACTGATACTTTACGGCTAGCTTTATAAAGCAGATCTGACTCAATATTCTCAAAAACAATAGTCTTTTTGACAATTTCTTCATAATCATTTTTTGAAAAATGAGTTAAAGGTTCTTTTAAATAGCCTAAATTACCATCAATAACCGGTGTTGAATGAATTTCTTTAGGCCATTGTTTAAAATAGTTTTTATTTATCAGTCTGATCTGATAGTTTGGCCACCAGCCGCCATGTTTTAGCCATTTCTTTTTTCCAAAAATTTCTTTTCGAGGTACTTTATAGTAGGTATATTTATCATCACTCATGATTTTTTTGATTTCATCAGCAAGCTTTGGTGTTATTCTTTCATCAGCATCAAGAATAAAAACCCAGTCGGTTTGAGCTTGGTTTATCCCAAATTCTCTTGAAGGTTCAACGTATTTTGAAAATGGGAAATTAAGAACATGAACTCCTATTTCATTGGCTAAGGTTACAGTCTTATCATTACTTCCAGTATCAATTAAGATTATGTTGTTTGATAAAAGCTGAGCTGATTTAATGCAATCTTTTATATTTAATTGTTCATTAAAAGCCGCAATTATGACAGTTAAAGATATTGTTTTCATCAATCTGATTATAGCTTGAGTGTAGTAAAATGACAATTATGACTGTTATTTATTATATTTTTTTAGCTTTTCTTTCAATATTTTCCTATGTTCTGATTGATCCTAACTTAACACTTTTTAATCATGAATATTGGAATATTTTTAGAAATTTTATGGTTAGCTATGGTTATTATCGGAGAGATCTAACCTCAGTTATTTATATTTTTATTATTTTAGTTCTTGTTGGTTTTAATTATTATTTTATTCATAAATATAAGCAGTTTAATCCTTTTAAATTAGCAATCGGTATAGCCGTAATTCTTTTTTTCTCCTATCCTTTTTTATCCCACGATTTTTTTAATTATATTTTTGATGCTAAGATCTTAACCTTTTATCATCAAAATCCTTATACTCATAAAGCATTAGACTTTCCTGATGATTCATGGCTGAGGTTTATGCAATGGACTCACCGCACTTATCCTTATGGTCCTTCATTTTTACTGATTACTTTAATACCTTCATTCTTAAGCTTTGGCAAGTTTATTTTAAATTGGATTTTATTTAAGATTATGTTTATTGTCTTTTATCTTTTATCTGCTTATTTACTAACTAAGATGAATAAAAAATGGGGTATGTTAATGGTAACTTCTCCTTTAGTTATTATTGAAGGTTTAATATCATTACATAATGATTTTATTGCTTTAGTATTAGCCATAGTAGCAATATTTTATCTGCAGAAAAAGAATAAGATTCTGAGTGGAACATTTTTTTTACTTTCAGGAGGCATTAAATACATTACTTTACCTTTTGTTTTTTTAGTAATAAATAACAAAATTATAAGAATCGTATCCTCAGTTATTATTATCGGATTACTAATATATTTATCTTTGTTTTTTGCGATTCAACCTTGGTACTTTTTTGCTTTACTAGTGTTGATACCTTTTTATGAGAACTTAATAATAAGAATGCAGATTTTTTTTGGCGGTCTTCTTTTATCTTATTATCCTTATATGAGATTTGGAGAGTGGAGCAGGCCTGAGAATGTTGTCTTAAAACAACAGATCATAATAGTTTTCTTGATAATAAATATTATTTATCTGCTAATATACTTCTTTCTAAGAAGAACGAAAAAATTTTTTAATAAAAATAAATAACAGTTTATCATCTGTTTTAGTTCTTACATAATCTTTATCCTGAAGCAGAAAATCTCTTATCAATCCTAGGTCTTTCTCTTCCATTGACCAGAAATTATTGGCGCTTTGTCCCGGGGTCATGTTAAAAATAATTATGTCGGGCTCAACTTCTTTATAATACTTATTTAAAAAAGATAATTTTTCAGTACGCGCTGAAAAGTAAGGGAGCAGGTTGTTTAAACTCATGACTGTTCCTTTTTTTGGTATCTTGTCAACCCAATTAAAATTTTGTCCATTTGTTTTTAGCTCTTTCCAGAAAACATGGTTAAAAGCTAAATTAATAGGCGATTTAGTTATTTTTCTTGCCGAAAATAACGATATAATCAGGAGGTAAAAAATAATCAAGCTAACCAGCCATTTTTTGGGATAGATTTTTTTTATGTTAGTAATTGCGTAAATAGTGGTCAAAGTTAAGATTAGACTTAAGTAAACGCTGTAATGGGAGCCGAGAGTAAAATTTTGAAAAATTGTTTTTGTCGGAGCCAGTCTTATGGCCAGTTCTCCAAATACAGCAATAACTCCAAAAACTGAAAAAAACGGCAGAAATCCAAAAGAGATTAACGAATCAAAAACAAGTTTTCTCTTTTCGGGCGTTGAGAAAAAATTAGTTATCATTTCCCAAGGTGAGGTTGGCAGTTCGGGGTAATAAAGATAAGGCCTTTTGCTAAAAATAAATGAAAATATATTGGTTGAAACATAAAGCCAGGCTAAAGAGGCAGCTATAAGCATAAAGATATCTTTTCTCTTTTCTTTATTGAAAACTAAAAGGCAAGTAAGAACAAAAATAAAAGTTATCGCATTGCTTTCTTTAAAACCTAAAAAAATAATAGCTGTAAGATAATACAAAACCCTTTTTTGAGTAAAGGAAAAAAGGTAAAAAAATAAAGCAAGGAAAAAAACAGCAGTAGGTTCAGCGTGCCAATCAGTGACTAAGGGATTTTCTGTTCCAGCAAAGATTAAATAGCTTAGGGAAATAACCAGAGAAGGTATATATCCCAATTTCACTTTACCTGCAATTAAAAAAATTAATATTCCTGTTAACACTAAAGCTAAAGCCTGTTCAAAAAGAAGTATTTGAGGGTTGGATACTAACCAATAAAAAGGGGCAACAAGAGTTAAGCTTGGGTTAAAATGATCGCCTAAGAAGAATATTCTTCCCAAAACAACGTGATCTATATAGGGCGTTTGGAATCGGGATAACTCCCATAAAATTCGCGAAAAAACTCCGAAATCATAATAAAAGATTTGATAAGAGTAGTAACGGGATAAGGAAAGCGAAAAGAAAAAAACAAAGAAAAAAGAAAAAAACAATGCGGTGAAAATAATGCGTAGTTTTCTAAGCTGCATTTTTTTTAACGGATGTAATCGAGGACATAATTTTTTAACAAATGAAATTTAGAGCGAAGAGGAGCGTATTTTAATCCAAATTTTAGACGATTAATTTTTTGATATTTCTGATGAATCTTTGATCCTGCTCCTTCTGTTGATTGGGCATTTTTGTGCCAGATAACAATGGAAGGATCATAATACAAACTTATTCCTTTTCTTTTGGCGCGGACACAATAGTCTGAGTCTTCATAATACAAAAAATATTTTTCATCCCAGTAGCCGATTTTTTCGATTATTTTTTTATCAAAACACATTAAACATCCGGTAACGAAATCTGTTTCTTTAAAATCATCAAACTTTTCCTTGTCAATTTCATCTACTCCTTGGTGGAGAGTTATCACATTATCCCAGTCATTTATGCCGCCAGCATACCAGATAACTTTGCCTAAATCTTTTTTGTTATAGCGGGTCTTATGATACTCAAAACCCGGAGCGTAATAAATTTTTCCACCGATTATTGAGCGAGGATGATTTTCCAAAGATTGAAGAACGTCTTCTACAAAACCATCTTTAAAATACGTGTCATCATTTATTATGCAAAATTTATTGAATCCTTTATTTATTGCGTTTTTAATTCCCATATTTACACCATGAGCATAGCCTAAGTTTTCACCATAATTAACTGTTAAATTAAATTTAAGAAGGTCCTCATTAATGGGTTTTTTATCATCAGAAAGATCACTGATAAAAAGATGAAAATTATCGTTTGATTGATTTTGCAAACTGTTTAGGAAATCATCTAGTACTGTATAATTTTGATACGCAACAGTTATTATGGCTAAACTATGAAGACCCATGTATTTGATTATATCAAAAGGCATAAACTGCTATGGTTAGTTATTATTCCAGCCTTTTTCTTTCATCTTTTAACAATCTTCCTAAGCGGCAATGACTACTGTTATCAGAATAAATGCGGAATTTTTTTTTGGGGATCAAATGCTCATGATGCCATTTGGCATTTGGCGGTAACGGCTGTTTCTTTCAATGAACTTCCTTTTATCTCACCTATTTTTAGCGGAGAGAAATTATTCGGATACAATTATTTTCTTGACTTAATTATTTTCTTATTATCAAAAGTAGGAATTTCCTCAAGCATTGCTTATTTTAAAATTCTTCCTTTAGTCTGGTTTGCTTTATTTACTTATGCTGCCGTAGCTTTGGGGCGGAAGATTAAAGATTCGCCATTATTTATAGCCCTTCTTCTTTTCTTTTTTTATTTTGGAGGGTCGTTTAGTTATTTACTTACTCTATATCATCAGCAGACTATTTGGGGATCTTCCGGTATATTGGTTATGCAGTCGGGGTTAATGATGAGTAACTTACAGTTTGCTTTTTCTTTGGTAATACTTCTTTATGCTATTTTACTTATCTTGAAAAAAGAGATAGACCTCAAAAAGACTTTTATTCTTAGCTTGCTTGTTTTTTTAAGTTTAGGGTTAAAGTTTTACGGGGGAGCAGTTATTACATTTTTAACAGTAATTTTTTTCCTGGAAAGTATTTTATCAGGGAAAAATTTAGTGAAGAAATTTAAATATTTGAGCGTATTTATTTTTTCAGCTGTTGTGGCGGTAGTAGTTTTTTATAATCCGTTTTCATCTTTTAAGACAGGTTCTGTTTTAAGCTTTGATCCATTGGCTACAGTGCATCCCATCATTGAGGAGCCTGGACTTGTTTATTTACAAAATATGGTTGATGCCCGTTATTTTCTTGAAACAAAAGGTATTGGTCCAAGGCTCATTGGCATTGAGCTTTTAACTATATTTATCTTTATTCTTTTTAATTTAGGCACTCGATTTTTTGGATTTTTTTATCTTGCCAAACAGCTGATTAAAAATAAAATTTCAAGAATGGATGTCTATTTAATTTTGTCCATGATATTCTCGGCATTTTTAGCAATGTTTTTTGTTCAAAAAGGCCAGTGGTGGAATACAATTCAATTTTTTTATTATACGATTTTCCTCTCAAGTTTCTTTGCCGCAAAATTTTTATATGAGATTATGAATAAAAAAAATATGTTAACAATCTCAATTGGCGCTATAATAATTATTCTTACTTTACCAACATCAATTGATCTTTTAAGAGGATTTAGCGCTTATCCGGCTCCTTCTTATGTTCCAGCAGAGGAAATACAAGCATTAAAATTTTTAAAAAGCCAGCCTGAAGGAACAGTATTTTTTCCGTTAAACCAAAATAAGGAAAAGAGTCCTGATCCTCAGCCTTTATATGCTTATGAGGACAACTCTTATGTGGCAGCTTTTTCCGGGCAAAAGCTTTACTTTGCCGATATTGTTCAGTTGCAGTTGACAGGTGTCAATTATAAGGAGCGTTTAAATCGCATTAAAGAAACAGACTGTAGTATATTAGAGGAAATTAATTATTTTTACCAAATTAAACCAATGGCTGATAGATTTTTCAACAGTTGTTATTCAATAGATAAATTCAAAAAGATTTACGAAAATGATTTAATTAATATTTATAGAATTAAGCATTATGACTGAAATAAGAGAAAAGGATAGAAATATGGGGCACTATCAGCGGTTTTGGCAATGGTATGGATTAGATAATCCCCGCAAATGGCCACAATGGGAGTTAATTGAACCTTTTGTTTCAAAAAAAAACCGAGTTTTGGAAATTGGAGCAGGTTTAAGGCCGAAGATTCAAATAGATGAAGGATATTTTACTGATATAAGTATTACTGCCTTAGAGAAGCTTAAAAAAAAGGGAGCCAATACAGTTTTATCAGATTTTAATGAAGGACTGCCTTACAAAGATAAATCATTTGATGTCGTTTGTGCTTTTGAAGTTTTGGAACATGTAGACAAAGATAGAATAGCTCTTGCCGATATTGGTCGTGTTCTGAAGTTAGATGGACAGGCGTTTATTAGTTTTCCTTTGCACGAAGAATTGTTTAATAATTATGATGAAGTTGTAGGACATAAACGAAGATACGATACTAATGAAATAGAAGCTTTATTTAGAGAATGTGGATTCAAGATTGAACAATATGCTGCCCAAGATGTTCCTTGGCCTACAGAAAAAGAAGCTGGAAAACTAGTTTTTTTATCAAGATATTTACCTTGGGTGATACCTCTTGTTACAAAGATTTTAGATTTTTTGCCTTCCTCAGCAGTCCGTCAACCATTAAATCTTAAACGGTGGAATGCCGATTGTGCCAAAGAAGATTTTAATGGAGTGTCCACAGGTTTTTTTGTATTAAAAAAACAAACAGATGATTCTTCTAATCTTTAAAGTTATTTAAGATTTACGGAGGTTATACTGAGCCAGGATTTATCTTTGTAGATCTTGACATCTTCGTCGTTTCTGTAATTATAAAAACCATTAGCTAAGACCATTTCGTCAACAGGTTTAATAAATAAGATCTTAACGGTTTTGTCGCTATCATAATATAGATGAGATGAAGGAGTATTTAGGATCTCTTTTTTTACATTAAGAGTTAAGTCATTAACATTATTAATAATTTTGTTTAATTCATTAGTTTGAACTAAAAATTCTATGCTGTTTAATTTATCGGAGTTATAGATTAAGAAAGGATGGTAGTAAACATTGCTGTTTAAAGAGATTCTAACTTTTTTTAAAGCTTCAGCAGTTTGTTTCTTTGATAAGCCGTCTCTTTCAAAGGTGAAATAGCCAGGGTTAAAAAATTCCCTAAACTCCCAAAACGTGCGGGCATTTATAGCCTTATTTTTTTGAACATCAGCCATAAAGTTATTAAATATGCTTTGACGCTTAAAAGAAAAAAGCCATGTAGAAAGTTTAGGCTGGAATATAAGAAAACTGCCTACTATTGCTAAAAAAAGGATGATGAAAAAACCGCTGCTATATTTTACCTTGTTCATTTTAGAAACAAATTATATATAATCTATTGATATGACAAAAAGCAAATTAGATAGAATTTGTATATTATTTATTGTTATTATATCAGTTCTTGTAGTTTTTGACCTCTTCTTTAATAAAGGTCACTCCGCTTGGATGGATGGTAGAGTTCATATAACCACCATTACCCAGTTTTTTTTGGCTATAAAAGATGGTGATTTTAAAGTTACGTGGCTTGACGGTATTGCTAACTATGGTATGCCGTTTGGATTTGTTGGTCATCAGTTAATATCTTATCTTGGAGCTTTTGTAACATTTTTGACTAATGATGTTCTTACCTCCTGGAAAATAATTGCACTTATTGGAGCCCTTTTATCAAATCTCTTCTTTTACTTCTTCTTAAGAATTTATTTTTCGCCAGTATCCTCTTTGCTGGCAGTTTTTCTTTATAACGTGGCTCCTTATAGAATATTAAATCTTTATGTGAGAGAAGCACTTCCTGAATTTTTTGCTTCACTTTTTTTTCCATTGATACCCTTATGTTTATATTATCTAATAAAAAAGAGAAAGTTTTGGGCAATACCTGCTCTTACTATAGCTACGGCATTGTTTACTCTTAACCATCCAATGTTACTTGTGGTTAGCGCTTTTTTCTTTATTTCATATTTAATCTTTCTTTTAAAAGATGAAAAATCAAGATTAAAACTTTTAATATTATCAGGAACCCTTATGGCTTGGGGAATCTTAATTGCCGCTTATTACATTATTCCCCTTCAAGTTGAGATCAAATATTTTTATTATGGTATTGGTAATCACTTAACTCCCGGTCAGTACTTAAGTCTTAAAAACTTTATCGATCCCAATTGGTATTACTTTCTTTTATCCCAAGGAGATATCATTAATAGGGGACACTTTGTAAAAGTAGGTGAGATAGAACTGATAGGTGTTGTCATAGGTTTGTTGTTAGTTATATGGCGTTTAAGGAATAGGAAAAAATGGCAGTTTACAATCTTGGAGTTAACACTTTTTTTAAGTTTACTGGTTTTGTTTTTAACTACCAAGTATTCTCTGTTTCTATATCAAAAAATTAATCTATTAAGCAATATTCAGTTTCCTTGGAGAATGCTTTCTTTATTCATTTTTTTGCCGCCGATTATTTTTGCTTATATTTTTGAAAAATTTAATTGGAAAGTTTTGATGATTATCTTTGTCCTGGTAGTAGCATTGATGAGATTTCCTCAGCTTTACAGTAAAAATAATACAGATCATCCTATGAGCCGCTATTTATTCACAACAATTAATATCCATTCAACTAATATGAACACGGTTTGGACAGGCGAGACAGATGATTATCCTATTAAGAAAAATAAAGGAGAGATAATAAGAGGTAAGGGTAAGATTACATCTTATGCCAAAAAGAATTCCTCGAGAAAATATAAAGTTGAGGCTGAAAGTGATATTCGCATGGCCGATTATACTTTTTATTTCCCCGGCTGGACTGTATATGTTGACGGAGTAAAAACCAATATCGAGTTTCAGGATCCTGATTACCGAGGCGTCATAACTTACAATGTTCCTGCCGGCAAACATGATATTCTTGTTAAATTTGAAGACACGAAAGTCCGCACACTGGGAAATATAATCTCGGTTGTCTCACTTGACGGATTTTTGATAGCAGTTTATTTACAAAAAAGATTTCGTTATCTGCAGAGAATTTTTAAATATCCGAATTTTAGTTAGTTTTTAGCAGATTGTTACAGCTTACCTGATTGTTAATCAAACTTTCTGAATCATAAGCATAAAAAAGTCCAAGAACTTTATCGGTATTCATACCTATATATAATGTTTTAGCTGGTATTTTTTCATCAGTGATAATTAACGTAGGTGTATTATTTTGTTTTGCTTTACAGGAAATTACAGCAAGAGGCTCTTTCTGGATATTAATATTTCCTAGCTTTACGGCCTTAAAAAATCCGTCCTCTGCTGCCAATCCAAAATTAACCGATTGTTGATAAATTTTGGGATCAAGTTTTGAGTAAAAAGCATAGTACATGATTGGATGTGGAAAGAAATCTTTGATATAAATTTGAGTTTCTTTATTTTGTTTTGAAATATATTGCATAAGTTCGGCAATATAATTATTGTAAGTTATCTCAAATTTTCTTAAATGAACATGAGTGTAATTGAACAAAAAGAAAAGAGCAAAAAAAATTAATAAGATTGTTGTTAAACTACCATAAATATTACGAATAAAATTTATTTTAATTTTCTCTTTCAAAAAAATAAAGCCTAACATCATTAAGATTAAAACAAAAGGATAAAGAGCCGACAATTGCACTCTTTGAGGTGCGCCAGCAAGAGATGAAGGTAACCCTGAGATTAATAAGCCCAATACTAAAAATATTTTTATATAGTCTTTACCATTAATAGCGGATTTATCAATTAATTTTACAAAACCAAAAAGAAAAAAAGGTACAAGAAATATTGGTAAAAGACCAAAATTTGCGATACTCAGATATCTGGCTTCCTCTCCCTTTACAAAAAGAAAATTAAGAGAAAACATTTCAAAATAGCGTTCAGTAATAATTCTTGGAATAACTAATATTTTATTGGAGTTTAAGTAGCACAAAATTTTAGGAGATTTTTCAGTACAGTAAATACGGCTTTCATTAATTTCTTCTAAGGCGCCTGTAGTATTTGTTTTGGACAGAATACTAGTTTGTTTTAATCTTGCTGTTCCAGATGTTGAAAAAAGAGAAGGTATTAAAGGTGAGATAACAATTAAAAAAGCAGTAGCAATTATTAATAAAGATGGAATTTTTATATATCTGGTCTTTATAAGATAGATAGTGAACGGGATAATCAAAAGCATTGTAATTAACCGATAGGTAATATAGCTATACCAGGTTAAACCAAAAAAAAATCCCGTCAAAATCAAATAGTAAATATTATTTTTTGAAAGTGATCTAAGTAAAAAAATAATGCCAGTTGTAAAAAATAACAATGCTAAATTAGATTCCCAGGCAAAGCGGCTAAGTATAATTGTCCAAGGGCTACCAGCAGTTATAAGAGCGGCAATTAAGCTATTTTTAAAACTAAAACTTAAACTACGAAATAAAAAATAAACAGCAATTATCAATAGTGTTCCTGCGATAACTGAAGGTAACCTGACAGAAAAACTATTTAATCCGAATGTTTTTATAAAAGGGATAGATGAATAAATATAAGCCGGCAGCTTGTAATCACCGAAGGCTTTAAAAGTTAAAGGATAAGCTGTCCCAAACTCATCTTTACCTGTTTTTAAAATAGAATAAGCGTTATATCCATGGCTGACTTCATCAATAAGCATGCCTGAAGGTGCAGTACCTACATTATAAATTCTTATCCAAAAACCAAAAAAAGTAATTAAAATAAGAAAGAGAAAAGCTTTTTTCATAATTATTTTAAGATAGTTTTGATTAAAAAATTTCGAAGTTTTCCCTTTATCCTGTTTATCCAATTTTTAGAGATTCTTTTATCGATCCAGTGATTTATTTCATAAAACCCTTGCTGGAATAAATTCTGTGAATTATAAAGAATCTCATTTTCTTTGACTTCAAAGTATTTTTTTTGTTCCCAATAATAGAAATAAACCAAAAAATAATAAAACATCTGCAAGATTGAAAGAACAAAGCCGTGCATTCCGTCCTCATACCCTTTATTGGCAAAAAAGCGGCTGACAAACTCCGATAATGACTTTTTAATTGTCTCAGCTAGGGTAAACTCTTTGTTATCTTTAATGAATTCACTGGCTTCTGCTTTAGCATATCTTCTTGATTTTTCAATGTATTCGTCAAGATTAAGGTAGTTGTAATGAATTATGGCTATATTTTCCTGAGGTTCAATGATAAGTCCTATTCCTTCAACTTTTGGTTGTTGATGGATTTTAGTTGGCCAGATTACTTTATTCTTTTTAAAAAATCTTACTTGATAATCCGGCCACCAGCGGGAATTTTTAATCCATTTTGAAAAAATAATATTTTTTCTGGGGATTGAAAAATAATCATAATCTGAAAGATTTTTTAAAATCAGATTTTTAAGATCTTGAGGTATAACTTCATCAGGATCAATAAATAAAATATATTCCCCTTTAGTTTTTTGTTTTAACTCTTCTCTTATAAGCTCAACATAAGGAACTGATTTTTCTATCTTAATAACTTTTACCTTTTTAAAGCTGTCTAGAAAATTGAGTGTTTCCTTATCTATCCCAATATCGGCAATAATGATTTCAGACACAAAATCTTCTATAGAGTCTAATGTCTCCTTAAGATGTGAAGGATTATTTTGAACAACAATAATGGCTGAGATATTATTCATTATGAAATAGCAACTTGAACTCGGTTACTAAATTTATTTTAAGCAAAAATAATGAAGATATGTAACTAATAGATCCGACAGTGATCAAAAGTAGGATAGAAAAAAAAGATGCGGTAGTCAAATTAATTATTAATACTGTCATAATAAGCATGACACCTGACGACAGTAAAGGTTTATAAACATAATTAAAGAAACGGAAATATAACATTTTGCGTGCTTTATAAACAACAGCTACTGAGGTTAAAGAAAGTATAAGCTGAACTAAGGGAAACCCGTAAAGGCCGAATTTGGTAACAAATAGAGGTGTAAAAATCCAGGTAATTATAGTCCAGATAAGCATAAAAGAAAATGATATTTTCACCTTTCCTAAAGCGTTGAATAAATTTATAAAAGGCGTAGAGTAGGATGAAAAAAATGCGGCTACAATGAATAAATAAAATATGGGTAGAGCCGGCGACCACTTGGTATATTTGGGGATAAACTCAATCATAAAAGGCATAATTATGCTTAAACCCATTAAGAACGGAGCCAGTAATATAGTCTGATAATGAAGTATTTTTTCTACCAAACGGGAAGTCTTTTCCTTATCAGCTTGAATTCGGGCAAAGACTGGGAAAAGAACCCGGCTTAGATTATCCATAATAATTCTTATCGGGGCTTCTGCCCATTTTTTAGCCCACCCAATATAGCCTACACCTTCAAATCCCAAGGCTTTTCCTAAAAACAATATGATTAGATCATCTTTAAACAAAGCCAAAAACGAACTGGTTTGAAAAGGAACGCCAAATGACAAAAGATGTTTCAAATGTTTAAAAGAAATACCGATTTTGGGAACCCAAGGAGAGATGATATAAATGGCTACGAGCCCAACTAAAGCCCGCGCGACAACGGCAATAGTAAAACTATGTAACCCATAATTTAATAAAGCTAAAATTGTTACTATGAAATAAAACGTGCTATTTTCGATTACCTGAACAAAAACAATTTTTTGAAACTGAATCTTTCTTTCAAGAAAAATTGAAGGAATTGTCTTTAAAGAAGACAAAAAAAACGATATAAGCAATGCCCAATAGAGATACACACCCTCAAGAGGAAGATTGTAAAAACTTTTAATAAAAGGAGTGGCTAAAAATCCCAATGTAACAAGAGTAATAATTAAAATTTGCTGTATGGTAAAAGTACTTTTAATATCTTCCTTATCGATCTCTTTTTTTTGAATTAATGAAGCGGCTAGCCCAATATCAGAGAAATAATTAAGCAAAGATATTAAAGATAAAACAGTAATAAATATTCCAAATATTTTCGGAGAAAGGAGGATAGTTAGAATAATATTAGCGCCAAATCCAAGCATAGCGGTATAACCGCTTTGAAAAAAAAGACTTATGGCGCTTATAACTGTTCTTCTTTTTAACTCATTGTTTTCCATAATTTTCTATTTAACGTCAATAGAATAAATATTCCTATGGCGCCTATGCCTAAAAGATTACCTAAATTTTCTACTGGGGTTTGTTCATATTTTAACAGGATAGTTTTTTCATTTTTGTCTGATTTTATTATTGGACGGCCTAAACGGTCAAACTCTTTTGGTATATAAGAAACATTATTAATAAAAATTTTCCAGTAAGGGAAATAATGAATGTTTAATCGGAGGTTAGAAGATGAGGTTTTAGCTGATTTTATATAGTCATGATCCTTCATAACTGTAACTTTTTGATTATCATTAGCTTGAATAAATTTTTGATTCAAAAGCGAACTGAAATTATTTTTTTCCGGTGAAAATTTAAGCCATTCTTCTCGGCTGGCAGTTTTTGGCAGGTATTCAGGGATATTATAGGCAGCTTGCTGAATATAAATTTCACTTAATAAGGATTTATTTATCTCTTCTTTTTTTAAATCAGTTTTAGTAAAGAATTTAGCATTGTAAAAGATAGCTGTAATTATAAGAACAAAAGTTAAAACTTTAATAAAAAAAGATTTGCTTTGTATTACATAAGCTCCAAAAAAAGAAACTGCAAATATGCCAAAAACCAAAAAACGCCAAGGAAACTGCAGAATAGAAAAAAAAGGTTTCAATATTTCCCAAACTGCTGTGGAGGAATAAGTTGATAAAAAAATACTGCCTAGACCTAAAAGAAAAATGAAAAAGAAAATCTTAAAATAATAGTTTTGTTTTTTGCGGATAAGATTATAAAAAAAAAGTAAAATCCCAAGAAATCCTGCAATTATCTGAGTTTTCCCAATCATAAAAGACATGCCGTCACCGTTGCATCCTGGAGCTGATCCTGCATATCCCCAAGGACTATACCATAGCTGATTCCAGCATAAAAAATGCTGATTGTATACAGTCAGTTTTGCCACTTCCTTAGCGTATGTTAGACTCATTTCCGTTAAAAACGGTAAAAGGAAATAGGAGGATAAAAGCAAAGCGGAAAATAAAACGAAAAGATTTTTTTTAATGTTGGAAAGCGTGAAGATATAAAAAAAGAGAGGAATTAAAAATAAAAGAGAGAGTGCGTTGTGAGAGGTTAAGGTAAAAGATAAGGTAAAAGCAGTAATTATAAATAAAATAACTGAGTGTGAACGACTATTACGATAAATCAGATAAAAAGCTAAAGGCAAAAGCGTTAAGAACCATGATTCTCCCAAACTTCCGCGGACAAATATCTCAACTGCAAAATAAGGTGAGAACGAGTAAAGAGCGGCACCCAACAAAGAAGAATGAAAATGAAAGAATAATTTTAGAAATTTATACATAAAGATGAAAGCCAATATCAATGAAAGCAGGAAAGAAAATTTAATGCTTGAGGCAACATCAAATCCGGTAAGGTGAATCAGGCTGGTTATCCAGTAGGAGAAGGGAGCGTAGAAATTAAAAACAGGGTAGCCTAAGTTATAGGAAAAATGGGGAGCCATTCGCGGAGGAATTTGAAAGGTTTGAAGGGCATATGTAAACTCGCTGACTCGGGCAAATTGGGTAATGTCATGAAAGCTAAACATTCGGTCGCTAAAAGGATTCAAGTTCTTTGACCATAAAAATATTGAGACGCTTAAAATAATTAAGAATAATAAAATGCGAATTTTCATATTGTTAAAGCGGGGCCTGTCGCTCGTTTTTTCCCACAAATGCTCTCTTCGTTGCGCGTTTGTGGGATCCCTGAACTCGCGCCACCCGCAATACTATTTGCAACGAACTGTGAACGACGAACTACGAACGCTATTTCTCTTTTAATTCCAGTAAATACGTGACTGATTCGTTACCTGGTTTTTCTATTTTTTTTATAAGTTTAAGAGGCCAATTGGCAGGATAATCAAACTGGTGGGCAAGGACAACAAAAACGTAATTTGATTTAAGATCCTTTTGATGATCCAGGAGTTCCTTCTCGCCGATAGGCCAGTAGCCTCTAATGTAGATTCGGTCATCTTTTTTCAAAAAAACATCCAAGACATCAGCGGCCAGTCCGAAGTTTCCTTCAGCCACAATGACAACTGGTTTTTCTTTTGATTTTTCGCGGGCAAAATCAATAATTTCTTTCATACCCCACCCAGCTGTCCAGCCTTCAATATACTGTCCGCGATCAATGGGAGGAAAGGGAAGATACTGAGGTTTAAACAAAATTGCATAGTTGTAATAAAAAGCTGATAGCACAAAACCTAAGATTAAAAAATTGAATATTTTTTTATTTTTAATATGAGTAAAAAAGTAAACTGACGAGATGAGCAAAAGACTGCCAAAAAAGATAATATACCTTGGAAAGAGGACTTTAGAGAGGAAAGAAACAATAAAAAAAGGAATAACTAGCCACAAAATAAAATATACAAATAATCTTTTATCTCTTTTATAAAGAATAAATAAACCAACAATACCGAAAACACTAAGAAAGAAACCCATTTCCCAGGAAATGTATAAAGGTATAAGTTTAATATTGCTGAAAAATACTGCAAAAGGATTTTGAAAAAATTCATCAAAGGTCATTACGAAGGTGGTATTTTTTTGAGAAACATAGTGAAAAAAAGGAGAAAGGCGCTGAATATTATAAATGACTATGGCTAATAAACTAGCCATAATATAAAGAAATATAAAATTACCTAGATGCTTTGTGAATCTTTCTATATTTTTTTCAAGAAATAAAACTGGAGCCAGGCCAGCCAAACCGATAAAAATCCTCACTGATGATTTACTAAGCAAAGCTAATCCCCCAAGTAATCCAAAAAGAAAAGCTACATCAATACGCCGCATTTTTGCAAAAATTATAGATAAAAACAATATCCAGATAAAAAATGCATTTACACCTGAATCAATTAAAGCCAAGCGGTCATAAAAAAGGAAGAATGGAGTAAAGATATAGAAAAAAGCTCCTAAAAAAGCTGCTTTTTTGCCGAAAAGATACGCAAGTAAACTAAAAATTCCAGTCAATGCAAAAAAACCTGTGGTTACGGCAAACAGGCGAGCTCCAAACAAAGCGTTATCGGGGAAAAGCTTTAAAAAAGGTATAGTTGCCCAAGTTTGCAGTGGCTGTTTTCCATCAGTAAGGGAGATAAAACGCCAGCTGGCGTCATGCCAGGCTACTTTTGCCCAGCGGATGTAAATGCCTTCATCGGAGAAAATAGGGAACTTATCAAGATTAATCAATCTTGTTGCCAGGTATAAAATAATTAGTACAGTAATCAACAAAATATCTTTACGTTTAAAGGTTTTTTTGAGGAAAGAATAAATTAAGCTTAAGTCAAACATATTTGATATCCATTAATTATACAATTTTAGAGCGATCTTTTTTGAAAGAGATACTGAGAATCAAAGTTTTTGATCAAATTTAAATTATATTTTTGAGGGTTAAAATCAAGATCAACTTTTTCTAAAGTTAAACAGGCAGTTTTCTTAATTGAAGGGATCTTACTTATAAATTTATTTTTATTATAAATAAGCGATACCTTTTTCTCGAAGTAATAAATGATCGAAGGATGAGGACCATACATCTCTGAAGTTGAGATTAATAAATTCATTGAGCGTAAAGTATCGTAGGTGTTGCGGTCAGTCGGTGATATTAAGACATAAAGTGAGCTGCATTTTTCTTTAGCTAGCCACGATACTTTGTATATCGCGTCATAAGCGGAGTAAAAGCTGTTGAAAAAATTATCAGTAAAGATAACTCTATAGCTTAATGATAAAAATAAAGTTAAAACAAGAAAATTTAGTAAATATTTATGTTTTTTTATTAAAACTAAAGGATAGGCTAAAAGAAAAGTTACTTGAGGTATAGCTGGGTAAAGGTACCAGCTGATTTTTGTTTTGGTTAAGTTAAGAAACAGAAACCAAGGCAGTAAAAAAAGGCTTAAAAATAATTTATCGTCTTTAATTTTTTTAGAAATATAATCTTTGAAGATTATAATTAAACTGGCTAAAGCAGCTAGTAGGAAATAAGAGTACTGTGATATAAATACATCAATATAAAAGGTTCTCTTTCCAAAATGAGATTCAATTGAACTAGTAACTCTTCTTAAAAGATGGTCGGTAAAATGGACTTTAATAAATGTTTCTTTGTAGACAAAAAGCATTAAAAAAAACCATATTGAAAGAATAAAAACTTGCAAGACTGATTTTTTTGCAAATTTAAGAAACTGATTTTTACTTATTTTCTTTCCAATAAGTTGATAAACATAAAACAATCCTAAAATTATTAATGGATAAAATCCTAAAAGAGATTTACTAAAGACGCCTAAAAATAAGAAAAATAAGCCTAGCCAAAAATTAGAAAAATACAAAAAATAACCAAACCAGCCGATAAGCAAGAAAATATCAGTATTTAAAGTTTGTGCCCTTTGCAAAAATATGGGGTTAAAAGCAGTTAAAATAACAGCAAATAAGGAAATCTTTTTACTTTTAAAAATTTTATTTGACCAGGCATAAATTAAAAGTAAAGCGATCACAGACAAGATTAAACTTAAAACTCTTGTGCTTATTTCAGGCGTAATTGGGACATTATTTATTAAAATTCCATTGATAAAAGGCACAAGAGGAGGTTTCTCAAGCCAGGCTTGACCTTGCCATAAAGGGACAAATGATTTTTGAGCTACCATCTCTTTTCCCACTTGAGCGTATATTGATTCATCCCAGTCGAAAAACGGCATAGGGAAAGCGGCTAGTTTGTAAAAAATTATTAAGAAATAAAAGATTAAAAATCCGGCCAAAAGCGAGTTTTGTTTAAAGAGAGCAATAATCCGTCTCATCAGAATCAAATTCTATCACAAGTAGTTAATGTATAAAAAGCAAAAAGGCATGGGGTGTAAATGGGAAAATCTCCCATCAGGGACCACATGCCTTCTAGCACTATTCAGTTGCGGAAAGTCTATTGCTTGCCTGGAAAAAACACGTCGACGGGCACGGCATTTCTTGGCAGCCGGTTTAACTTGGTCTTCAAATGATACTTCTCACTGGCAGGAACTACGACAGCGCAAAGGGGTACTCTGAAAGACCAACCTAGTAGTCGACTACCCAGAGTGAGAGTCATGTGGCCGGCGTTTTCACCATGTAGGAATTTTCCAATCGCCTCGATAGTGAGTGCACCTGTCGGATACGTCGGTTGAGCAACGGCACCAGATTGATACTATCGCTTTAAGAATCGCGGGTCACCTATTTTACTGCTATTCATTGCAATTCTCCTTCTCTAGTTTTCTTCCCTGCGAGGTAGTTTCCCTTCTAGGAAATCTTCATAGGAGACAGTTGTTCCTTGCGGTCCAGCCCCGAAAGCTCCTCCGCTTATTCGGACTATGTCCACACCGTCTTGTCTCTTAAGTCCAGTAAATGGCTCATAAGAGAAGTCTACACCTCCTGTCCCTTTGCAGTCATGACAAACAACCGCTACTCCCTTTGGTTCCTGATAACCTCTGTAAACTCCAGTTCCACTACACGATTTACACTGAATCTTGACTGTAACTTTATCCATCTTTTTCTCCATGTAAGCTAAGTACTCACCATAATTGCAGGTGGCTAAATACGCACGAATCATATTCTTACGTAAATAGCCACCCACAGTGTTTCCGCAAACTGTTAAAGTGCTCTAAATTGGAAATAAGCCGCAAAAATGGCCATTTTATGGCTAAATTGAGCTTATTTTCATGGCACTATTATACCACGAAGAGACTTAAGAAGCAAACTACTATAGGTTAACACTCGGGGGTGCTATTTTACAGATTGAAGTTTTTCGGTTATCCAAAGGCGGGCGAGAGAGGAAACACTAATGCCTTTACTTTTTGCAATGCGTTCCAATCTATTTTTTATTCCTTTTTGAAGTCGAACGATCAATGTTTCCTCTTTTGGTTTTTGAAGTTCCACTGATAAATCAATCTTTTTAAAACTACTCCAATAATCCGCCAAACTATGTGTATCCCAAAACTTGGCTTCTTCTGACATTGATTTAAATTTAGGAATTTTTTTCTTTTTCATAAATGAGACTACATGTAATCGTATTACATTTGTATGACAAATGTTTACATTATATTTGTTTTCAAAACTTCACAACTTTTTCGAGGGGTTTTTTGACTTTGAAGGCGTCGTCTTCAAAGACCAGTGATTGAAACATAAAATAAGTTCTTATTTCATAAATTGCCGAGATTACAAAAAGTAAGATAAGTATTTTTACCAGATGATTTCTTTTTATTTTTAAAAGATAACTGACAGCATTGCCGATAAAATAAATGATTGAAGGAATAACAGTATAAGTGCGGAGCATATTTGGGTTTTCTGAAGGAAAAGTAAGTAAAGCGGGGATAATCGAAATAACAAAATACCCAAGAAAAAATTGATTATAAAAATTTTTTCTATTTGAAATAGTTACAATAATTCCCAAAATGAAAAAAACGCCAATAATCGGATTTAGCGCGGGTTTGCCTGTATAGTTATGACGGCCATTCATATCGCCTTTGAAAGAAAACATCAAAGCTGTTTTAGAGATATTCTCTATTGTAAGGCCGGCTTTTTGTACGACTGTAAGTTTGGGATGTTTTAAATATAATTGTTGATCCAGACGCTTGTCAGGGTGTCCCAACAAATAAATGATTAAAGGAGAACTTACGAGCAAAAAGATAAAGAGATAGGAAAGGATATATTTTCTTTGTTCAATTATTAAAAAGACTAGCGGTAAGAGAAAAAATATCCGTCCCGGATAATAGGAATGAAAAGCCAAACCGGCAAATAATCCGCAAAGAATAATATAAATCAGTTTTTTCTTTTCTTTAAAGAGGAAGAAGAAATATAAAGAGGTCAACTCCAAAAATAAGAGAAAGGTAGTTTCAAATGAAAAACGGGCAAAATTAAAAAACCACCGTTGGGTAACAAAGACAAAAAATAAAATTAATGCTAAAAAATAAGGTTTATGAAATATTCTTTGGATAATAAGATAAAATATAAGGGCGCAAAGCACTCCAAAAACTGCTGCAGGTAATCTTAGTGCAAAAGTGCTAATGCCTAATACTTTAAAAAAAATAAGGATAACGTAAAAATACAAAGTGGCATGTCCGGTTGCCAGTTCACTATAAGGAGTATAAGGAATAGTGTTTAAAGAAAGCGCCAGTCTGGCAAACTCGACTTCATCAAAAAATAAATATTTGGGAATTTTTGTAAACTCAAAAAAAATAATTAAAGAACAAAATAATAGAAGCAGGGGAAAAGAATTTTTTTTAAAGATCATATTTGCCGGTCATATGATAATACTTAATCTGGGCAATATCTTTTAAGCTTTCTATGGCATCATGAATGAAATTTACATTTTTAGTTTCTACATGCCGCCAGATTACTGGGACTTCTTTGATTTTATAGTTTAATTTAGTAGCTAAAAATAAAAACTCAAGATCAAATCCGGCAGATACTGAAGGGCCATTTACTTTATGGTTTGGTCGAAATACTTTCAATTTACTTATAATTTTTAAAGCGACATCTTTTTTAAATATTTTAAATCCGCATTGAGTATCATGGATACCTCTCAGTCCTATGGCATAACTTCGGACTACTATTGAGCCCAAGGTAAGTATTTTTCGTGAAAGAGGAGCGCCTTCTCTTGTGCTAGTTCGAGAGCCGATAATAATATCATAGCCTTCGTTTACAGCTTTAATCAGTCTTTCTACTTCTTCAATTGGAGTGGCCAAATCAATGTCTGAAAACATTACATAATTGCCTTTAGATTCTTTTATTCCAGTTATAACTGCAATAGCTTTTCCCTGATGGGAGTTTTCCACAAGTTTAAATTTTGGAAACTGAGGAAGATATCTTTCTTTTATTATTTTTTTTGATGAATCACTTGATCCGTCATCTACAATAATAACTTCGATAAAACGATTATTATTTTTAGTATAGTTGCCTATTTTATCCAATACGCCTTTTTGTATATTAGCTTCTTCGTTGTAACATGGAACAATGAGAGAAACAATGCTGTTATTTTTCATGTATCAGTTTATATATTTTAATACCTTCGAAATCCCATATTTTATCAATTTTTGCTTTACCAAACATGGAAATATTCCATGAAGGTGAGTTAATGACAAGACAAGGTTCCTCTTTGCATAAAACAAACATTTGATCGGTAATCTCCAGTTTTTCACGGTTGGCCGCGATCTGTCCTTTTAATTCCAGGAAATATAAAAAATTATCCTCGCCAAAAGATATCGGCCAGGTCGCAAAGTTAAATGGTTTATTGCCAATTTCTTTTGATAGAGAATTAGCTACCCTTTTGGCTTGATTAATTTGACTCCAGTAAGGATCGGCATTTTTAAAAAAATAATAATTTTTTGCGTTTAAAAATATATAAATAATTAAAAATAAGACAGGAATTATATATTTGACTCTTTGCAACTTAAATAAATTGCTTAATAAATAGCCTAAGATTAAAAAGAAACTATAGTAGATTGAGGCGAAATAATGAGGATGACGGGCACTTGAAAGTAAACTAAAAGATAAAAGATATAAGCAGACAGCATAAAAATTAATTTTTAAAAATAATCCGGCATTATTTTTTTTGAATAGCAAGAAATAAAGGACAATAAATATTAATAAAACGGCTATAGCTCCATTTTGGTTCAGATCTGTTTTAAAAATATGGTTAATAAACGCTTGGACAGTATCTGAAAATCTCGAAAAGAACGAAGAATTGGAAACAAGTTCCTTTTGAGAGAAAAGCTTTAAGAAATTTTTGCTATTTAAAAAACCATGTCTTAGATCAAAAAGAATTAAGGTTGACGAAAATAAAATGAAAGAAAGCGCAGTCACAAAAATATTTTTTAATATTAAAATTTTATGTTTATCTTTTATTAAAGACTCAAGGAAAAGAATTCCCAGAGGAATAAATAAGAAAATAGCCAGATAATGAAGCTGAATGGAAAAAGAAAGTAGAGCGCCAAAAATAAATGAGGTGAAATAATTTTTAGTAGTTAAAGATTTATAAAAAAAATAAAGTGAGGCAAAAGAAAAAATAGGCAGTAAATTAGGATTCCAAGAGAAACGGCTAAATTCAATTTGAGTAAAAGAGAAAACAACTAAGAGAGTAAAGAATATAGCCGTTAATTTTCCCAGTTTTTTTTTAACAGCCAGGTAGCTTAAAACAATACCGATTAAGGATAAAAAAGCTACTCCATAGGCCATACCGGCCGGATTAAACTGAAAAATAAATAAGAAAGGAGCAATAAGATAATAATAAAAAGGGCCTAAAAAAACTTGTCCGATTGAGGTAGGGGCACCTATGAGAGGAAAATTTTTAAAAGTAAGAATCCTTTCAACAATGATGGCATCTCTTCCTTGGTCGCTTAAAAAAATAGTTAGCTTATCAAGCTGATAAAGTCTTAAAACCGCAGCAATGAAAATTAAGATAAATAAAACCTTATTTTTTGATACAATATTTAAAATGTTCTTCAAGACTTTTCCAAAGGGCATATATGCATATTTTACCGTAACTTTAATCGTTTTAGCCAGTAGTTTTATTTTATGGTTGCCTTTTATTTTAAAGACAGACAATTGGTTTGGACTAAGAGTTGATAAACCTGGCATGAGATATGTTTATGGCCAGTTTGACGGGCCCCTTTACATAATCCCTGCAAAAACATTTTATGAGTTAACTAAAATAGATGTTCCGGGAAAAGGTTTAATTGTTTCTTTGCCAATAAGACCTCAATATTTTGCCGCACATCTGCCTCTTTATCCGGTATTTATTAATCTTTTTGCTCAATTAACTGGTTTTTTACAGTCTACGGTCATAGTTAATATTCTTTTTACAGTTCTTTTAGCCTGTTTTTTTTATTATTTGATTAAATCTTTTAAATTGTCGGAAAACCCGCTCTTACTGACAGCTGTATTTTTGTTTTTGCCAAGGTTTTTAGTAATAAGATCAGTTGGTGCGCCTGAGAGTATGTTTATTTTTTTTATTCTTCTATCATTATTCTTTTTTGAAAAAAAGAGATATCTGTTGGCAGGAATTGCTGGAGGGTTGGCTACTATGGTTAAAATACCTGGTATTTTACTTTTTATAGCTTATTTTGTGGTTTTAGCGGAACAATATATAAGACTGAAAAAAATTAACTGGAGAGCCTGGGGAATAGTATTTATTCCTGTAGGTTTGTTAACAGTTTTTACAATATATCTTATTCAATATAGAGATTTTTTTGCTTTTTTCCATACTGGGGGAGTTGTTCCAATGTTATTTCCTTTTTCTGTTTTTAATTTTCAAGCCAAATGGGTGGGAACAGCTTGGCTTGAAGAAATAATTTTTTATTTTGTGATGTATCTTTTGGCAGTATTTTATCTTAAAGATACAAAGTACCGGAGTTTTTTCTATTTCATTTTAATTTTCTTTATAGCTACTGTTTTCGTTCAGCACCGTGATATATCCCGTTACAGTCTGCCTTTATGGCCTTTTGCCGCAATAGCTTTTGAGAAATTTTTTACAAATAAGAAATTTGTCTTAGCATGTCTTATAATTTTGCCGGCAATATTTTTTTACGGCTGGAATTTTTTGGTTTATAATATCATGCCGATTTCTGACTGGAGCCCATTTTTGTAATTTAAGGTTTATTTTTGACACGTGGGACAGTAGAAGGTGCTGCGTCCGCCTTGTTTAATTCTTTTGACCGTGCCTTTGCATCCTTGGCAAGGTTTTCCTTCTTTTTGATAAACTTGAGCTATGGTTTGAAAATCGCCCCGGTCTCCAAGGGGCGCAATATAAGCTTCATCTCCGGCGGTTGTGCCTTTATGTTTGATGCCGTCTTTAATGGTTTCAATAACTTTCTGGTAAAGAACTTTTACTTCTTTATAGTTCAAGTTTTTAGCAGGTTTAAATGGATTAATGCGGGCTCTGAATAAAGCTTCATTAGCGTAAATATTCCCTACGCCGGCGAGTTTATCTTGATCCATCAGGGCGATTTTTATCGGGCGAGCAGTTTTACTTATCGCTTTTGAAAAATAATCTAAAGTAAAATCAGGCGACAAAACATCCAAAGACTTAGGTTCTTCAGCTTTTTTTGCTACCTTAATCCAGCCGAACTTGCGCATATCATTAAAAAATAAGGCCGAGTTGTCGTTAAAATAAAAAATAATCCTGGTAGTTTTGCCAGGCATTTTATTAGTTGAGGAAAAAGGGATGTTAGTTTTAAAAACTGCATTATTTTTATCTTTATGAAAAAGAAGCTGTCCGGTTAGTTTAAGATGAATGTTTATGAATAGTCCTCCGCTCAACTCAATAGCTAATATTTTTCCTGTTCGGTTAAGACCAATGACTTTTTTTCCAAGAATATCCTTTTTTTGGCCATGGAACTGTTTTTCTTCAATTACGGAAACCTCTTTTATTGTTTTTCCAATAATATTTTTGGCAAGCGATAGACGGATAGTTTCAACTTCTGGAAGTTCGGGCATGATTAACAAAATTTAAAATTTTTTCTTTGAATTTCTCTTCAGAATATTGTTCAGCGGATTGGCGGGCGGCGTGGCTCATTTTTTGGTATTCTTCAGAAGAAAGATTTTCCAATTCTTTTATTTTTTTTATTAAACTATCTTTATTAAATTCATTAAACAAATAACCGTTTTTTCCTTCATTTACAGTTTCTTTTAAGCCGCCATCAGAATAAGCAATAACTGGTAAACCATAACCCATAGCTTCAATTGGAGCAATGCCAAACTCTTCATCAACTGCGGAAAAAAGAAAGGCTTTGGAATTTTTGTATAAATCTGCTTTTTCTTTATCGTCGACTGCTCCTAAAAGTTCAACATTTGGTCCTGCAATTGACCGCAGATATTTTTCATCACGTCCGCTGCCAACTATTTTGAGTTTAAATCCATGTTTATTGGCTGCTTCAATAAGAATATCAACGTGTTTTGCCCTTGCTAATCTTGAGACAGTCAAGTAATAATCTCTAACATCTAAGATCGAAGATCTAAGATCTAGTTCTTGAGGTATCTCAACCGGCGGATAAATGACTTGCGCATCACGGCGGTAAAATTTTTCAACTCTTTTTTTAGTTTCTTGAGAGTTGGCAATGAAATAATCAACACGTTGAGAAGATAAATAATCCCAAAGACGAAGATTATGATTGATTAGATTACCGTAGATTTTAATAGGCCAGTATTTTTGCCACTCAACTGCGGTTTCATAATAATAAAGATAACGGGGAGGGTGATGGAGATAGCAAATGTGTAAGGTTTCCGGTCGCGTTATTATTCCTTTACACATATAGGAGCCTGAGGAAGAGATGACCAAGTCGTAATCTTTCAGGTCTAAACTTTCCCAGATCAATGGAGTTATGAAACGTAAGGGAGAATAGAGTCTTTTTAAAAATGGTACTTTTTCAGCCCAGGATGTTTTAATATTCCATCCTTCAAAATTATCCCGGTGAATTCCTAAAGTCTGCGGATTGTAAAAAGAAGTGTAAATATCTGTTTCTGGAAAGATTTTTTTAAGAGATACTAATACTCTTTCGGCTCCCCCAAATTCCTGAAGCTGATCATGGATTATCGCAACTTTCATTGTTTATATTATACTTTAAGATATGAATGTAGTTCAGGCAATAATCTTAGGTGTAGTTGAGGGAGCGACAGAGTTTTTACCAGTATCTTCCACTTTTCATCTCATTTTTACTTCAAAATTATTAGGAATTCCTCAATCGGATTTTATCAAACTATTTGAAGTTTTTATTCAAGCCGGTGCCATTCTTTCGGTGCTTTTTCTTTACTTTAAAGATATTTGGTCAAATAAAGAACTGCTAAAAAAATTGTTATTTTCTTTTGTGCCAACTGCAGTAGTCGGGCTTCTTCTTTATAAAGTCATCAAAAATGTATTTTTTGAATCAGATTTTTTAATGTTGGGTGTGTTTGGGGGATTAGGGATATTTTTTATAGTCTTTGAGTACTTAATAAAAAAAGATAGGATCAAACTGTCAAAAAAAATAAGTGATCTTTCAGTCGGGCAGGCTATTATTGTCGGTTTAATTCAAGCTTTAGCAATTTTACCCGGAGTCTCGCGGGCTGGAGCTGTAATGTTGGGCATGATGTTTATGCGATACAATCGCGATGAGGCAGCTAAGTACTCTTTTATGCTGGCGATTCCAACCATTTTTGCCGCTTCTTTTTATGATCTTTATAAAATGAGAGATGTGGCCTTCGCTTATTCTAATAATTTTTTAGTTTTAATAATCGGATTTGTCACAGCTTTTATCTCTTCTTACTTTATAGTTAAGTGGTTTATTGGATTTTTAAAAAGCAACACTCTTATTCCTTTTGGAGTTTATAGGATAATTCTTGCTATAATATTACTGCTATATTTGTTTTAAATGTCCCCGTAGTTCAACGGATAGAACATGGGCTTCCGGAGCCTAGGATACGGGTTCAATTCCTGTCGGGGACAGGGCTCGTAGCTTAGTTGGTAGAGCGCCGCATTCGCATTGCGGAGATCAGGGGTTCGACTCCCCTCGAGTCCACTTTTAGATAAATCTTGGGACGCGGTTTTTATACTTAATATAATCTTTTCCAAAGTGTTTCTCTAAAAGTTGTTCTTCCTTCTTAACAATTTTATTAATAATTAGCAGATGGATGATCATAAGAAAGACCGCGTAACTTTTTATAGCTAGGCAGTAACCTCCAAAAACAAGCATTAATCCCAGATAAATTGGGTTACGGGAAAAAGCGAAAGGGCCGCTTTTGATGATTCTATTTTGTTCTTTTATTTCATGCTGTCCCGGCAGACCCCAGATTGATCTCATTTCCAGTTTTGCCCAGGCACTTATGAAAAATCCTAATACATAGAGTAAGATTCCTATAATTTTAAGGACGCCATCTGCAGAAGTTTGGGGTAAAGGAAAGAAAAAGGCGCTTAAAATGGCAAAAATCAAAGAGATAAATACGATAAAAGGAGTCTTTAACCTTTCCAAGTTCAGGTGCCTTTTAATATTCCAATATCTTTTTGGCGCTGTTATGGTCCATATTATCTGGAGTATGATGATTCCTGAGGTTAATATTATTATTAATATTTTTTGCATAGATTGATTGTAGTATACATTTCTTAAGATTATTTATTTATTTCTTGACTTAAATATACAATTTTCGTACCATTGGAACATTGTTTAACAATAACAATTCAATGGTTCCACTATGACAAAAGCTGACATTAGACGAATTGCAGTTTCTCTGAGAAAAGAAGGGGAAAGTTATAGTCAAATAAAGAAGAAAATAAAGATTAGCAAGAGTACTTTAAGTCGATGGCTAAAAGATTATCCTTTAAGTAAAGAACGGATCCGAGCATTAAGAGATAATAATCAGCAACGTATAGAAAAATTTAGGCAAACAATGCTAAAAAAAAGAGAAAAGTTATTAGCCTCTTATTATAAAGAGCAAAGGAAAAAAATTTTACCTTTATCGAAAAAAGAATTATTATTAGCTGGTCTTTTTCTTTATTGGGGGGAAGGAAATAAAGCGGTTAGACATATTATTAGTTTAAATAATACAGATCCCCAGGTAATAAAATTTACATTAGTTTGGTTAAGGAAAATTATTAATATCCCGAAAGAAAGAATTAGAGTTTATTTACATTTATATAGTGATATGGATGTTAAAAAAGAAATTCAATTTTGGGCGAAAACTCTAAATATGCCGGTTGGGTATTTTGATAAACCATATATAAAAAAAAGCAAGCGAATAGACTTAGATCAAAAGGGTTATGGTCATGGTACGTGTGGTTTAAGAGTGTCAAACACGGTATTAAAAGATAACATCATAATGGCAATTAAAGTAATTGCCGATTTTTATGGAGAAAAAGTTGAGGAAGTTTGATATACTTTAACGTTATGAGGATCTGTAGTTAAACGGTTATAACGGGACTCTTATAAAGTCCAGTAGAAGGTTCGACTCCTTCCTGATCCACATATGCAAAGGTAGGCAAGCCCTCCGAATCGGAGGGCCAGATACGTGTTCACTTGATGAGAACTTTTAAGTAATAATTTATAAGCTGAGGTAGCCAAGGTGGTCACGGCGGAGGTCTGAAAAACCCCAGATGTCAGTTCGACTCTGACCCTCAGCACCCTTCATCTCGATTACATCGAGATTCAGGGTAAACTAATGATATATCTATACATTATTAAATGTAAGGATGGATCATTCTATACAGGTATTACATCTGATCTTGAACGAAGGATAAAAGAACATAACAGCAGAATGAAAAGTTGTTTACAAAAAAGTAAAGTTCCTGTTGAACTTGTATATTTTGAGAAGTATTCTACAAGAATAGAAGCGGCTCGGCGAGAAAAGGAAATAAAGGGCTGGAGTAGAATAAAAAAAAGAAAATTAATAAATAGTTTACACTGAGGAGCACATTTATCCTTTTCAGTGCTACGAAGTGCGGTGGTAGTTCAGCGGTAGAATGTCTCCTTGCCAAGGAGAAGGTCAGGGGTTCAAATCCCCTCCACCGCTCTTACAGTTCAGCGGTAGAATGCCCCGCCAAAGGCGGGAAGGTCGCCGGTTTCCCGCTTCACTTATGTTTTGCGGGACTAACTGTCCGTAATACACCCGCTTCGCGGATCGTAAACGGACAGTTGAGCAAATCCCCTATGCCGCTCCAATTGACTTTATATACAGAAAATGACAATACGTTTTCTATATTCTACATTAAGTATAATATTAATTATGAGAGGAGCTTTATTAGCTATTTTTATAGCGTTAGTTCTAACAGCATTTTCTTACTTTGTTAATAATAACGGTACATGTTGTGATCAGATATTTCAAGCAGGATGGCCTTTTCCATTTTACGGAGGTAGTGGAGGTTTCATGGGAATACAAGAAGATAAGTTGATTGTGAGTGGTCTTGTGTTAGATGTTATCTTCTGGTTTGTAATATCTATAATCCTAATATTAGCGTTAACATATAAGAAAAATAAAACGCCAGCTTGACAGTGTTTTCTTAAATTGATAGAATCCTTAAATTCATGTCAGCTGAAGCAAGAAGAGTTTTAATCAGTACCGATATCGATGGAATTCAGGAACATGCTCCTTTTCCTTTTGGGACATTCAAAGATGCTATTTTAAAAGGGCAAATTAAAATCCCAGGTTCAGACAGCGAACGTGTGCCGTCTTCTAACCCAACAGGATTAATAGGTATAGCTTTGATGGGATTTAAAACTTTATTCCATGAAATTAGACCAGATGATAAAAGAGGGAATGAAGGATTAATTAATACCTGCACTTTATTTCAAGAAAGAGGAGCAGAAACAAAAGTAGTGGCATTATCTGGAAGAGAATCGTTTATTCATGAGATGACTATTCGTAAACTTAAAAAATCTAGAATAGGTGGATTGGTTTCAGAATTTCATTTAAGTGATGAGAAGAGTTCTTCAAAATTCAAAGTAAGAAGGTTTAAAAAATTTATGAAAGAAGATCAGGAACAGATCCTTATCCATTTTGAGGATGATCCGAAGGCTGCCGAGGCTATTGCCCGATTGGGAATTGAGGAGGCTCAAAGAACAGGTCAATCCAATAGAGTTTGGGTAGTGATGAAAGAAACTTTGTCTTCAAGCGTGTGGGTTCTTAAGCGGGGAAAACTTGAACTTTCCCCAAATGTTATTAGAAAACGTGATTTACGAAAAGTACCGGAAGAATTTAAACAAATTATTGCCAGCGGACAAATGCAACTGTTAAAAGCAGCCGTTTAATTTTTACTTTTAAATTGTTTAAGAATCTTTTTGAATGCTTCCTGGTCGGCTTTAAAGGTAAGAGTTTTTTTGACTTCCTCTTCAGTTAAAAATAAAGCTTCGGAGACTTCCCAATCATGATCAGCAGGATCACCTGATATATATTCCATTAAGAAGTAATTGACGGTTTTATCAACTAATGTATCTTGAAAGCGGTACTTGTATTTTGTTTCTACTGGTTGAGGATTGACTATTTTAGCTTTGATTCCGCCTTCCTCTCCAACTTCCCTTAGAGCGGCTTCTTCCATAGGTTCATTTTGTTTTGTATCGCCGATCAAGCCTTTGGGGAAGCTCCAGCCCTTGTTTTGTGAATGTTGAGTAATAAGCCAAAGGATTTTTCCGTTTTCTTTTTTGTAGACAATTCCGCCGGCTGATGTTTCAGTTTTGTACTTCATAATTAAAAATAGATTCCTCAACTTCGCTCGGAATGACAAAGGGGAGGATTATTCTTTACAACAGTCTAAAATTTTTCCAATGGTGCCGCTGATTTTTCCAAAAAAATTATTTTTTCCGTAATCGATAACGTTGTCAGCGGATGTTTCATTATTTGTAAGGAACGGTTTCAAACCGTTCCCTACAGTTTTAATTTCGGATTTCTCAACCATTCCTAAATTTAATCCCCAAAATAGATTATAAAGATCATAAGATTTCTTAAATAATTCTTCTGCTTTTTTATTATCTCCTTTGGTTTGAGCTTTAGTGGCAACCTCCATGAGTCTCATTGAGGCGGCCAGTAAATGTTTGCTTATGCACCAGACTTCGCCTTCATAATCTTTGATAAGCATTTTAAGAAGATTTTTTCGCATTTCCCTTATCTGGTGTAATAGATCAAAATACTTAGTTTTTCCGGTTTTTCCGCCTGAAAAAAATAAATGTTCTTCAATAGAAATTAAATTCATGACGGCAATGGAAAGATCCTCATCTGAAGATAAATCCAGTTTTTCTCCCTTTTCCAAAGATTTTATTTTTTCTATAAATTGCTGAACTTTATTATCTTTCATATGCAAATTTTGTACGGACAACCCTAGGGCTGTCCCTACTTAATTTTTAAAAGAAAACTAAAAAGAACAGTGGTGACGACTAACATTAAAACAGGAATAATTACTTTTTGATAAAAGAAAACAACTTTACCGCCATTTTTATAGCGTAAAAATTTATCAATAAATATGGCCAAAAAAAATATAAACATACCGAGAGACATACCTAAA
This sequence comes from Candidatus Roizmanbacteria bacterium, assembly GCA_016432445.1. Taxonomy (GTDB): domain Bacteria; phylum Patescibacteriota; class Microgenomatia; order UBA1406; family GWC2-37-13. The sequence continues at coordinate 303,229 of CP066689.1, forward strand.
AGGATTTTATCAATATTCCAAAATGTGTTACCGGCATGTCCGATTTGTTTACTATAAATTAAATAACCGACAGTTAAACCATAAAGGATTAAAGAGGTGATTACAGGGTTACGGAAAATAAACCGTTTGGTACGGGAAGCAATCCAGAAACCTAAAGTAGTGTTTAGTCCTGAGATCCAGATAGAAACGAGTAAATCATCAATCCCTAATTTTTTAGCGATAAATAAACCTCCGCCGACAGTAACTATACATACAGGACAAGTAGCATAAGCAGATTTTACAAACATATCAGATACATTATACAAGATAAAAATATTATTAAATAAACGCATTTTTTTTCATAAATATTCTTCCGGATGATGATTTGAGATATTTTTCAAAGTTATAGGCAGTTTGTTCATTAAGAAAAGCAAAATAGGCGAGAAGTTTTAAAGGCATTTGATTTTTAGTTTCCCTTACAAAACCAAGAAAATGTTTTTTGATTGTATATCTTAAATCATCAGTACAGCCAATAAACGTCTGATTATCTTTCGCGGTTAGTATGTAAACATAGAACATTAAACTAGATTAGTAGCTTTTTGGAAAGAAGTCAGTAGACTATAAGCGAAATTGTTGAGTAAATTTTGTGCGGAGGGTACAGGATTCGAACCTGTGAGGGCTTTCGCCCACAAGTTTTCAAGACTTGCGCCATAGGCCGCTCGGCCAACCCTCCTAGTTAATTTTTCCTCCTTAACTTACTTCAACACTTAACTCATCGCTATCCGCTCGTCGTGTTGAAGAGCGTTTATCGGAGGACATAAGAACCTGTAATCCTCGTTCCTCGGAAACAGGTTCTAATGGAGGCGCGTGCCAGAATCGAACTGGCGCAATAGTTGTTTTGCAGACAACTGCGTTACCACTTCGCCAACGCGCCTATTTCAGATCTTAGATCTTGGATATTAGATCTTCGATATATAACTTATGATCTATATTTTACCTTATTTAAGGCTCAAATGGTAACAAAAAGTGGTAAAATATAGTAATAATATGTATCAAAGCCCGACACATGGCAAAGTGACGCTTGAACAATTGGAAAAGATTATCTCCGAATATATGGCCAAAGACAAAAAAGCTAAGTATCAGGTGATCGTGGGAAGCGATTCCCAGAAAACCAAGTCAGGGGCCTATGATTTTGTGACGGCGCTGATAGTCCACCGGATAGGAAATGGTGGCATATATTTTTGGAAAAGAGATGTAATTGATAAAAAAATGGGTTTAAAAGAAAGAATTTATCTTGAGGCTACTAATTCCCTTCAAGCCTCCGAAAACTTCGTCTCTTTTTTTAAACTTAACGGTATTTCAAAATACGATATCCAAATTCATGTAGATATTGGCCACAACGGCCAAACAAGAGAGATGATTAATGAAGTAGTCGGCATGATCAGAGGTAGCGGTTATGATATCAAAATTAAGCCTGATTCATTTGGTGCTTCAAAAGTTGCGGATAAATATACTTAATCTAGGAATTCTTTGATATTTCCTTCATTAATGACAAATTTTGTTCCCTGGCCACTTACCATTTTGTATGCGGCTTTTCTGACTATTCCTTCAATTGTTCTTTCTAAAGTCCTAATACCGGCATCAAAGCCTAATGGTCTTGCGATTTTAGTCCACACGGTATCGTCAATGACGATATTTTCTGCAGTTAATCCGGAATCTTTCAGATATTTTGGCAGGACATAAGTTTTGGCAATGGCGATTTTCTCATCATCTGAGTAAGAAGGCATCTGAATTACCTCAAGCCTATCCATGACAGCGGTTGAAATAGTGTTAGTATTGTTAGCAGTGGCGATAAATAAAACTTCTGATAGATCAAAAGGAAAATCAATAAAATAATCGTTGAAATTTTGATTTTGACCTGGATCTAAAAGTTCAATAAGAACTCCCATAATAGCTGATTTTGACTCAGGAGTTATCCTGTCAAGTTCATCCAGAAGAATGACGGGATTTTTAGTCCCGGCTCGCCTTAAAGCTCTAATAATCATGCCAGGTTCAGCTTCTGGTGAGGTTTTAGATTGTCCGCGAAGGTCAAGGGCTGATGAGAGTCCGCCAAAAGGAATGCGGACAAACTTCCGCCCTAAACTTTCAGCAACAGACATGGCAAAGGTTGTTTTTCCAGTACCGGCTAAACCGATAAAAAATAATGAGGGGGCATGAAAAACGTTGGTTTGCAGTCTTTGTTTCTGGACAATTAAAACTGAAAGATATTCAAGCACTCTGGTTTTAATTTTTTCAAGACCAAAATGGTTTTTATCAAGTATCTGTTTGGTATTGGTAATATTTAGATTATCCTGAGTTTTTGCAGTCCAAGGAAGATTAACAATCCAGTCAATATATTTTTCAGTAATATCAAGCTGCGATAAATTGCCTCCGTATTTAAAGGCCAAGGTAATCCGTTCAATTTGTTGAGTAGCTTTCTCCATTAGGTTAGCAGGCAGTTGCGCTTGGTGTAAACGGGCGCGTATTTTTTCTATTTCAGACAAGCTATTTTGATTGTCCATTTGATTAGCAGATAACTCATCCACTTGACAAAAGTCAAGTTTTTTAATATGATATTCCTGTTTTCCTGTTAATTTTCATTTTATAAGTTAAAAAATTAAAAGTCTATGGCAAAACAAAAAACCAGTATTAAACCTCTTTTTGACTACGTATTGGTTCGACCACTTCAAGGTGAAACAAAAACTCCATCAGGTATACTTTTACCAGATACAGCCAAAGAAAAACCTCAGGTTGGTGAGATTATGGCTGTTGGACCAGGATGGCACAATGACGAAGGAAAAGTATTTCCTTTAACCGTTAAGGTAGGTCAAAAAGTGCTTTATAAGAAATGGGGAGGTAATGAAGTAAAAGTTGGTCAAGAAGAATGGCTTTTGCTTAAACAGGAAGACGTTATGGCTGTTGTTGAATGAGATCTTTAATCTTAGATCCTGGATGTTAGATTTTGGAATTTACTATTAAAAATTTAAAAAAATATGGCAAAACAAATTGCTTATGGAGCAGAAGCTCGACAAAAACTGCTTGCAGGTGTTAATAAATTAGCTGATGCAGTAGCTACAACTCTTGGTCCAAAAGGACGAAATGTGGCTATTGACCGCAAATGGGGTGCACCCAATGTTGTTCATGACGGTGTAACAGTAGCCAAAGAGATTGAACTTCAGGATCCTTATGAAAATATGGGCGCACAGCTTGTTAAGGAAGCGGCCTCAAAAACTGCAGATGTAGCCGGGGATGGTACTACTACAGCTACAGTTTTAGCCCGAGCTATTGTGGCTGAAGGAATAAAAATGATTACTGCCGGCGCTAACCCAATGATTATGCGGCGTGGACTTATGAAAGCTAGTGAGTATGTAGTTAGTGAACTTAAATCAATTGCTAAACCTATTACTTTAAAAGAAGCCTCAGATGTAGCTACAATCTCAGCCGGAGATGCAGAACTGGGAAAACTTATTGCTGATGCTCTCAAAAAAGTCGGCGGTAAAGATGGAGTCGTTACCGTTGAAGAAGGTAAAGGTTTAGAAACGGAAGTTGATCATAAGGAAGGAATGCAGTTTGATAAAGGGTTTGCTTCAGCTTATTTTGCAACAGATCCTGATAAGATGGTGGCTGAAATTGATGATCCTTATATCTTAATCACTGATAAAAAAGTTACTGCGATCTCAGATCTCTTACCTTTTCTTGAAAAATTTGTCAAAGTTTCCAAAAATTTAGTCATTATTGCTGATGAAGTTGAGGGTGAAGCTTTGGCAACATTAGTGGTTAACAAACTTCGCGGAACTTTTAATGCCTTAGTTGTTAAAGCTCCTGGATTTGGAGACAGAAGAAAAGAAATGCTTGAGGATATTGCTATTTTGACTGGCGGAACAGTAATTTCGGAGGATGTTGGAAAAAAACTGGAAAATGTTGAGATTGAAGACCTAGGCCGGGCTGATAAGGTAAAGTCAGATAAAGAAAATACCAGCATCATTGGTGGAAAAGGTACTAAAAGAAATATTGATGCCCGAATTGCTCAGATTAAAAGACAGCTTACCGAGACAACTTCAGAGTTTGACCGTGAAAAACTTCAGGAAAGATTAGCCAAACTTTCAGGAGGAGTGGCTGTTATTAACGTTGGGGCCGCAACAGAGGTTGAGATGAAAGATAAAAAAGAAAGAGTCATCGATGCTGTGGCTGCAACAAAAGCAGCTTTGGAGGAAGGAATCGTCCCTGGAGGAGAGATTGCTCTTCTTAGCGTTAGTCAGGGCTTTAAATATGAAGGTAATGCTACTGATTCCGATGAAAAAATTGGATTTTTTATCATGCAAAAAGCCTTGGAAGCTCCATTTATGAAATTGGTTTCTAATGCCGGAGTTGATCCGGGAGAGCTTCTTGCCAAAGCAAGAAAAGGCTCTAAAACCGGTATGGGGTTCAATGTTTTGGAGATTGAAGCCGGAAAAGAACAGGCAATGACTGATATGGTAAAGTCAGGGATTATTGATCCTTTGAAGGTTGTGCGTTCTGCTGTCCAAAACGCAGTTTCAGTAGCAACTATGATTTTAACTACTGAAGCTTTGATTGCTGATATTCCAGAACCTAAAAAAGAAGGACCGGCAATGCCTCAGATGCCTGAATATTAAGTATAATTTTGTCAATGATTTTTTGTAGGGACAGGTCGCGACCTGTCCCTACTTTTTTTTAATAAATTAATTACTTCTTCATCGGTTGTCTGCTCAAAATTTTCATAATAAAGGCCAATGGCCTGAAAATCAAAGAGAGAGTGAAGACAGATAAAATCATCAACTTTCAGGTTAAAGCTTCGGGAGGCTGTATTGGAGCAAACAGGTAATGCTATGATTAACTGTTTTGGTTTTAATTTTGAAAGAGCAGTTATAGCGGCTAAGGCAGTGACTCCGGTTGCCAGTCCATCATCAACCAAAATTACCGTTTTATCTTTAAGGTCAGGGAGCGGGCGGTTACTTCTATATAATTCAATACGTCTTTTCATCTCTTTTTTTTCCTTTTCGATCACTTCATCAATTTGATTTTTTGAGTATCCAAGTGTTGATATTTTGTTTTCATTAAGCACTAAAGTATTGTTTTCGGATATGGCGCCCACCCCTAATTCAGGTTGTTCTGGGGCGCCGATTTTTCTAACAATGATAACATCTAAAGGAACATTTAGTTTTTGAGCGATCTCATAGCCGACTATTACTCCACCTCTAGGTAGAGCTAAGACAATGGAGTAGGGACATAACAATGTTCTGTCCCTACAGTACGTTATTAATTTTTCCGCAAGTTTCCGTCCTGCGTCTTTCCTGTCTTTAAAAAAAGTTTGAGGATAGTGAAAAGACTGAAAAACCTGCATAGGTTTATAGTAACTTTTTGGGTTAAAAAGATTGTAATAACCGTGTAATAAAAAAGTAAGAATCTTCTTTTGACACAGCTTTTTTTTTAGTGTATATTTATAGCTCTTCATGTTTAAATTTATTCGTTTCTTGCTTATCACCATTTTTTCTTTTTTGACTTTAATAGCCTTGACGCAAAAAGTTTTTGCAGGTCAAAAGATATTTTCGTGGTTTGAAACCAAAACTAAAAAAATGTCAGTTAATCCACCCATAAAAATATTTGGAACTGAAGTTAAATCTGAGCATGATTTAACGCCAGCGCCAACAAGTGTGCCGACAGTTACTCCAATAATCCCAATTAATCCACCAGTTACACCAACTCTGCAACCTACAATTGCTCCAACAGCTGTGCCAACTGCAGCTCCAACTTCTTCTCCAAGCGTATCCATTGATGATCCGATAGGGTACATAATGAATGCGATTAATGATTATAGAAGATCTAAAGGTTTATCATCAGTCAGCCCTGATCCTAATACCTGTAACTTAGCCAGAATAAGATCCGGAGAGATTGTTGATAATTTCAATCATGAAAATTTTTATAATATGGGAAATAACAATACTCTTCCTTACCCGAGTTATTCTCAGGTTACCGAGAATCTGGCTATGATTGATGATTATAAAAAAGTAGTTGATCTTTGGATTAACTCGCCCACTCATGCCGAGAATATGCAAAAAGATACTCCTTATGTTTGTGTTGCCTCTAATGGATATTATTATGCCTATGAAGGATGGAGACCTTAATTTTGAAATTTTATAGTAACACTAGAGGATAAACATCAAAGACGGCTTCTTCATAAGGGTGAGTTTTTTTAATTGTTTCGATTACTATTTTTACCAGGTAGTTCATGTAATTATTATACTAATTGATGTGGTATATTATATCTTATGCAAGATGTAGTTGGTAAAGATCGGTTTCCTATTCTGTCTTTTCCTAAGGATGAAGGTCAGAATGCCTTAAAAAGGTTAGGCGGTGTAAGAAAAGTTTTTGATAATGGTTTTACTTTATATCAACAACCTTCAGATATACAAGCTACTTGTACACCGTGTGCAGTTTTAAATGCTTCGCAATTATTAGGTGTGGATATTCCAGAAAATGAAGCTAATGATTTTATTCAGAATGCATTAGATAAATTTATGCAAACCGACAAAGAACTTAACGAAGAAGAAATAAAAGCATTTATAAATAGATATGGGCTTAAAGATGTAAAATTATTACCTTTTCCTGAGGAAGCAATGGTGAATGTTCAAGGCATGTTGAATTATTATATACAATCTTTACGAGAAGGACCGATATTATTAGATATTTCCACTGTGCTTTCAAAAAGGGACAGAGAGATTCAGCCAATTGTGAGATTTAAAAGAGATATTCATGTTCTTCATAGAGTGGTGGCTGTTTTAGAAGGTAATAATTTATCTATCATTGATTCTTATGCTCCACAGCAACCAGAGATATTCCATCTTACTGATAACCAAGAAAAATTGAGATTAACATCATGGTTGATAAGTCCTTGGAGTCAAATGATGATAACAGGAGAAGGTAAACCTATTAGTAGCGAAAATGTGCTTCAATATGCTTTTTCAATATTAAAGGATGATGCTTTAGCTAGTGAACGACTACCTTTTGCTATTCCCCAGACTGATCCTGTTGCTCTTAAAAGAAAATAGTAAATATAATGTTTTTAGTTTATTATGACATGATTAAGATTGATATAAAAGGCAAATTATACGCAGTTGAGGGAGGGTCGGGAAGTGGCAAAAATACTTTACTTGAGGCTTTAGCTGAAAAAGGATATAAAATTATCCGCGGTATTCCTTCACAAAATCCTCCTGAAAACAGTTTGCTTAATCAAGAATCTCAGGAAATTTTAGATGGAGCCAGGATTAATATTCATACCATGAAGGCTGATCCTTTGGATATATTTAACCGCTATATAAAAATAATGGAGTCACAGCAAAAGGAGGCAGTTGATCTTAAAAAAAAAGGAATGAAAGTTTTTTTAAACCGCTCGGTAATTTCTTTTTTTGCTCATTATTCTTTAGTCGGCGGAGCCAAGTTAAATGAAGAATTAAGAAAGCTAACTGAAAAAATTTATAACGATTTTTTAAGAGAAATAAATGGAATTATAGTTATGGAGAAACCGATTAAAGGAGTTGCAAAAGAAGGTATTGCCGGATTACAAAATGAAGAGTCTGAATTTATTAATAAAACTGTTGAAGAACTAAATAAAGATAAAAATATCCTTTATCTTATACTTAACGCTAATACAATGTTAGTTAGTGATGAAGTTTCAAGAATAGAAAAATTTATTGACGGATGTTTTTAACTGATTTCAATAAAACTATAGTTTTGGAAAGGGAGAAGAGCGGGTTTTATCTCAATCTTTTTTAAATCTTTTTCAACTTGTTCATATTGTTTTTTGGAAAGTATTCGCGGAGTCAATTTATTATTCCTATATTCCAAAATTCCTCTACCTATCCAGTAATCAACAGTTGATGAGAAAGTTGAACCTAAGGTAAGATCTCGAAAGACATTATCAGGCGACAATCCAAAGGAGAAGTCTATACAAATATGATTATCTCCTCCTAAATAATCGCCAATACATTCTGGTTGAGCCTCTATTTCATAATAGGCTAGTTCAATAAGCCGCGATTCAATTATTCGATCTTGTTTCTCTTTTTCGCTTAAAGAAGTTAAATCTTTTTCACCTTTCCACATCAAAGACCTGTAACTTCGATGTAGTTCTTTTGATTTTTCAGTTTCAGATAATTTATCAAAAGCTTTTCTTCGTTCAGGTAATATTTTTTCAATTTGTGCTATTATTTTCGTTTGATCCAGCTTATCGGCAAGCCGATTATAGCGGAACTGAAGATTTGAAGGGATATATTTTGAGAACCATTCTAAAAGTTTTCTAAATTTTTCTGAGTAAATGTCTAAACTTTTTTTAGGATAGTTATCCATTCGGCTAAGAATGATGTCTTCAGAAATATACTCGACGATAACTCCTGGTTTATGAACGGCAAGAATAGGCGAAGTATATTCAGTAAGAAAAAGTAAATTGAAAATTTCAGCCCAATCTGGTTCAGGATGAGATGGATTCCAAAAATGTTTATATCCGCCAAAAGGAATTGTAAAATGCAATGACCGATTTTCTCTAAGACTTAAATCTACTTTTTTCTTTATTTGTTTTTTTAGATTATCAGACATTTTTTGTTTTCTAAATCTTTTTCTTGCAATCTTTTTTTGGATAAATAAAGATTTATCTTGTTTGAAAATATTTTGATCGTCTTCCGTTAACTGATAAGGATTTATTTGAAAGCAGTTATTAAGATAATCATTCACGATTTTATCCATTGCAGATATATTTTATCATTTTTTCTTGGGGAGGGTTTTGTGGTAGATGACTTTTCCTAGCCCCATTTTCATTCCTCTTCCTTGCATCGCTTTTTTAATTATTTTTTCAAGATTGTCTCTGTACTCTTGAGTGTCTGAGTTTTCAAAGTCTGTTATTAATTTTGAGTCTTCTTTTTTTAAATATTCATAAAGTCTTGACTTGATTTTAGGACTTAGGTTAATATGTTCAAACCAGACTTCTTTAACTCCGACTTTTTGTAATTTATCTAAAAGATCGTTTATTTTTTCATCGTTGTTTATAAAGTGGGGAAGGATAGGACCAATAAAAGCATAAGTTTTGATTCCTGATTTATTTAATTTATCAAGAGCTTCAAGCCGTGATGATATTGATGGCGCTCTTACTTCTAAAAATCTTGAAATTTTATCATCAAGTGAGGTAATGGTAAATCCTACAGTTACATCTTTTAACTTTTTTAAAACATCAATATCATTTGTTACCAAAGGTGATTTAGTTTGTATTGAAATGTTTCCCTCATATCTAAACTCAGCTAATACTTCCAAACATTTTCTGGTTAAACGGTATTTAGTTTCTATACCAACATAAGGATCAGTAACTGAGCTAAAAAATACAGTGCCGAATTTTTTAGTGTTTAGTTTTTTATGTAATCTTTCTAACTCTTTTTTTAAAATTTCAGGAGCATTAATCTTAACATCAACATAAGTGCCCCATTCTTCATCCGGGTGTTTCCACCGGGCAATTTGAGCGGCATAACAGTACATGCAAGCAAATAGACAGCCGTTGTAAGGGTTGATGACCCAATCTGCCCCAGGAAGGCCGGATTTGGTGAATACTGATTTTGCCTCTATAAAATTAATCTTTGGTATCATGAAGAAATTATATCAAGAGCTTTAAATGCATAGAATTTAATGTTGGGGATAATATCTTTATTTTCTTCTATTTCTTTTCTTGTGAACCATCTGCATTCTTCACTTTTTTCATTCTCAGATTGATTAATTATGTCTGTTTTTGACCTCGCAAAATATATAAAAGTTATGTGTTCATGAGTTTTATTAATCCGGTTTCTGTTTAAAAAATAAGGGGGAATTAACTCAATGGTTTCATCTTTTTCTCGAAACCTTTTTAAACTATCATCAAGCTTGATATCCAGTCCAACTTCTTCTTTAACTTCTCTTATGGCCGCCTCAACTGGATCCTCATGAAGTTCAATATGTCCGCCCACACTTAACCATTTTTTATATTTATCATGTTTTCTTAGAAGGACTTTGTTTTTAAAGATTATAAAAACTTCAACTGTAAAATCTATTCTTTCATGAATATGCGGCATAGATATCATGCTAATTTTAGTTCAAGTTCGAGGGCGTCTCTTATTGGAATTCCGTTTTCTCCGACAAGTGGTATCTCGGGTTTTGTTTTACGAGCCTCATTAATTGCATTGGGATAAACCGCAATTATCTGGAAACCTCTTTTTTGATAAAAGCTTAAAGCACTGATATTCTCATTGGTGGTTTCTAAAATTATTCTTTTACATCTTTCTTCTTGAGCAATTTTCTTTAATTCATCTATCAATAAGGTTCCTATTCCTCTGTTTTTTTCTAAGCTATTTAAAGTAATTATTTCTATTTTTTCAGCATCAATAATAAAAGTTAAAAGCCCTACTTTTTTATTATCATGCTCTACTATTATTCCTAATACTTCTTCAGGTTTATAAATTTTATTGTTGCTTAAGACTACTTCTGATCCCCATTCATTAATAAATAATTTTTTAATCCATTCTGTATCTTTTTCTGTTTTTGATCTTACTTGCATTTCCATAAGCAAATTGTATCAGATGTTATAATTGAAGTTATGAAACTTATTGATAGTTTTATTTCTATTGAAGAACTTAATAAAATGTCTTCACGAATGTTTGGAGGATTAGTGAAAGCTGTAGTCGATATTGAAAAAGGAATAATGGTTGTGGATGCGGCAATGCACGCTGATGAAGAAAAATATTTGATAGATCAAGGATCTAAACAGGATGATCTATGGGGAATAAATTTTTATCCTGATTTAAAAGGTGATGATTTTATTGAATTCGATTCTTTAATTAATGTGAGACCGAGATTAAATAATCTAACGAGAGGGATTGAAGATGAGATGATAAGAAAAAAAATAATAGATATTGTTAATAAATTAGTTAAAAAATGAAAGTATTTCATACAGAATTAGTTTCGCGGTGGACTAATTTTTCCATTTTCGAACAGATGGCAAATATAGGAGCGGAAGTCGGTAGAGCAATAAACTGGCGTAATAGAAATAATCATGAAATGAGTAAAAACGCTTTTTACCGGGCACTTGAGCTTTTAGACTTTACAATTGGCGATTCAAAAAATAAAAATTCTTTGAAAGAGGTTTTACGTGCAAGAGAGATGCTAGTAGATTATTTTATGGGAGATAATATTTACCACTCTACTGATGAAGTATGGAATAAATATTTTTACTACTTTAATTTTGCAGCCCGCAATAAATAATACTACCGGAGATTGAATTTTGCCGGATAAAGGATTATATTGATATTAGATGGGAGGTGATAGAGATGAAAGTTAATGAACAAAAATTAGCTTTAGTTTTTGCAGTAATCTCAGGAGGAGTCCGTGTTATTTGGTCAACCCTTGTGGCTTTAGGATGGGCAAAGCCGCTCCAAGATTTTGTATTCCAAATCCACTTCTTAGATAATCCTTTTACTATTCAACCTTTCGATATAACTAATGCTGTAGTGGCTGTTGTAGTGGCAACTGCTGTTGGTTATTTGGTTGGTTGGGTTGTGGGAATGGTTTGGAACAAGGTTTATCACAAAAAATAATTTATTTTAGTTCAACAATGATGGGGAAGTGATCGGAAGCTTTATGAGTGAGATCATTTTTTATAACAGAGTAATGTGCGTGGTGTGATAATAAAGAAGGAGAAATGAAAATATAGTCTAATCTCATTGGAGTCTGCGATAAATAATCATTTAAAGAGGTAGGCGCAGTAGCATCTTTATTTCGTTTCATTATTAAGGCAGAATCAACATATCCAACAGCCATCATTTTATTAATGGCGTCAAAACGAAGCTGACCGTCAGTAGTAAATTTTTTAGTTTGGATTTCATCAAAGCCTTCAATAATTTTATGATTGTAGTCATCATATTTCGAAAGTGAGTTCATATCTCCCATAAGTACACGATTTTTATATTGTTTTTGAAAGTCTAAAATAAGATTAATTTCAGGATGCCGTTGGTTTTCTGAGTAAGGAGTTAAATGCAAGCTTGCAATAGAGATTTTTCCAAGTTCAGTTTCCACTAAAGCCACAATGCATGCCCTCATTAAAGGCTGCAGCTTATTAATGCTTAAGAAGGGATACTTAGAAAAGACTGCGACATGGTAATCATACTCTCCCGACAATGATATATCATAATAAGGGAAACCTATTTCTTCAGCAATCTGTTTAAGAATAGCGCTATCATTTTCGGCAAAAGTATTAGCTTCATTTATTGTCAAATAATCAGGAGCTTCTTTTTTTATTACTTCTATGATCAAAGGCAGCCGTTCTTTTCCCCCATCCAAAATATTGTAACTCATCAGTTTCATGAAGAAAGTATAGCAATTTGAATGTGAATAATTAAGGGGCTGTGTTAACATATATCTATGTCTCAAACAGTTCTTGATAACCCAACTAATTTGGAGGAAGCCATTAATTATCATGAGGGGTCAGTGGTGAGCCGTGAAATATTTAAAAATAATAACGGATCTGCTACTTTATTTGCTTTTGATAAGAATCAAGGTTTAAGCGCTCATAAAACTCCTTATGAAGCTTTAGTTTATGTTTTAGATGGAGAAATTAAAATAACGATTGATAATAAAGAAAATAAACTCAAAAGGGGAGATATGATTCACATGCCAGCCAATGTTACTCATGCTTTAAAATCAGAAAAACAGTTTAAAATGCTGCTTATTATGATTAAGTCAGCTTAATTTTTTGATTTTGGCTAAACTTTGTTCTCTTTCTTCTTCATTTACTGATTCATCTATCCATGGGTATAAAATCATTTCTTCTTTATGATTATGATCTGATAAAATGGCTATCAACTGATTTTCCAGTTCTTCAGTTTTAAAGTCTTCTTTTTCAATTTTATTGATAATTTTTGCCAAATAATTTTTAATATCTTTATGTTCCTGACACATAACTTGAATCGGTCCATCTTGTTTTATTCCTGTTTTATCTTCGAATAATGGAAAAAGTATCTCTTCTTCCCAAACAATATGTTGTTCAAGCCCACGTTTAAACTGCGAAAATGACTTTGTCGCTGAAGAAGATTTATTTTGCCTAAGCTTCTCATACTTCTTAAAGATAAGCTCCAATCTATCATGATCACGAGACATAAAATCATTTATCGAGTTATTCATGGACAAAAATTATAGCATATCTTTATTTATTTTTGTGCCACTTATTATATAGCCAGATGACTGCATAAGTCGTAATCCAAGTAACTACGCTTATTGTAATAAGACCCCATACTGACGATGTCAGCGAAATTGAGGTTTCAGTTTTTAATACATTTAAATTTAAACTGTGTACCCAAGATTGGCCTATACTAAACAAAAAATCAGGGGCTACATAAGATAAAACCACACAGATGACGTAATATGCTGCAATTACTACTGTGGTGGCATTTGCAAATGCTTTTACATTCAACATTTATTTCTCACCTCCTTTAGAATCTCTTATATTTACTATAAGTAAACAATAGTATTTATCTACTGTCAATATAGGGTTTAGAGAAATAGTCAGTCTTGTGGATTTATGGTGAGCGAAGCAGAACCTTATTACTAGAGCAAAGTAGTAATTTTAATGGTATAATTGATAATAACTAAATAGTTTGAATTCATGCTGATTAGTAAAAGAAAAAATATATTTCTTCCTACTCAATAATACTTCTTACTAAGCAGTTGAAATTAAATACTTATATGTCAAAAAAAATATACATAGGAAAACTGCCAGACAAGATTACCGATAAACAACTATCTGATATTTTTTCAAAAATCGGAAGAGTTATATCTCTCAAAATTATTAAAGTTATTAGCTTCCAAGATAATATGAACTATGGTTATGTACAAATGGATACCGATGATAATTCAAATAAAGCAATAAAAACATTAAATAATTCACTACTTGAAGGAAGCCGCATTAAAGTTATGGAAGCGCATTTTTTAGATAAAGAAAAACAAGAGCATCCTTATTGGAAAAAACGCAGATTTTAATCAATAAATAACAAATATGAAAAAAGCATATAGCAATCCATGTATTCGTTGCGGAACCGAACGAATAATATTAAAAACTTGGAAAGAGAAAATATATGATTCCACAGTCATTAATACAGAAACAGTTTGTCCTAATCGTGAGTGCCAAAAAAAAGTAAATTCAGATAATAAAAAACAACAAGATAAATATATTGCCCTGAAATTAAGAAGTGAACAAAGAGCAATAGATAGAAGAATAACTAAAGATGCAGAAAAAGCATTAAAAAAAGGCTAGGCGTTAGTAGTTGTTTTTTTGAAAATTAATTCTTGTCAGTTCGTTAATTGATAAAGCAAAGCAATCATAACAGCCGTCTATCCATTGATTGCGATAAAATACTTCAGTTTTTTTTGAGGAAATGATTTCTTTCTTACAAAACGGGCAATGATATTTTAAATGGTTATTTTTTGATAATTTTTTCATTGATCTTTCTTTTCACAAGTATACTCTTTTTTTCCTCTAAAGTGCTGCTAATTATTCTTTAAAAAGAGGCGTTTTAGTAAAATTGTATCAAGGCTAGTTTACCCTGAGCGAAGCCGAAGGATTAAATATGTTGGAATTTATTACAAGGAAGGATATATATTGTTTAATGCTTTTTCCTGATTTTACTTAAAGGTATTACTAAGACTTTATCTACTCTATTAGCATCCATATCTATCACCTCAAAACGAAACGGTTCCATTTCAAAACTGTCACCAGCAACTGGTATTCTGCCTACTTTAGTCATTACCAATCCTCCAATTGAGTGGAAATTATTAGACTTCTCACCAGGTATTTTTTTAATTTTAAAGTAATCTTTAAACTCATCTATGGTAACCAAGCCATCCACGAGATATGAGCCATCTTCCCGTTTTACAATATCTTTTTCTTCTTCTTTTTCTGCTTTTGGTATCTCTCCTACAATTGCTTCAAGGATATCCTGCAGCCAAACTAAACCTTGGATACTGCCATATTCATCAACTATTAGTGCCATATGGACACCTGTTTTTTTAAACTGTTCCAGGACATGCAAAGTGTCCGTACTTTCAGGAACAAAAAGTGGTTTAAGCAAAACATTATTTAAATTTATTTTCCCTTCAACCAGAAAATCAGATAGAATGTCTTCTGTTCTGATAAGACCTATTACTTTATCCAGAGAACCGCGGCAGACGGGATAATAAGAGTGAGTATCAGATACGATCTTATTTCTGATACTCTCAAATGTGTCATCAATATCTATCCAGACAATATCATTTCGAGGCGTCATAAGTTTATTAACTTTTTTATCCGCAACTTTGAATATCCTTTCCAAGATATCCTTTTCAGCTAACTTTAATATTCCTATTCTTGCTCCTTCTTTTATAAGCGCTCTGATTTCTTCTTCGCTAATTGGCGCTTCTTTTAATGATTTTATTCTGAGTAATTTCATTATCCAATCAGTAGATATACTTAAAAGAGTAACTAGAGGTGAAGAAAAATTAGATAAAAAGTTCATAGGTCCGGCTATAAATGATGCTACTTTTTCAGGATTACTTAAAGCCAATCGTTTAGGAACAATCTCTCCAATTACAAGCGTGAGATAAGTAATAACGGCAACTACTATAGTAAGTGCTAAAGCATCACTGTAAGGATCAAGAAAAGGAAAAACATCAAATTGTTTGGATAAAGATTCTGCGATTGTTGCTCCTCCAAATACTCCGGCAAAAATACCTATAGATGTAATGCCTATTTGTATAGTAGATAATAAGCGGATGGGATTATTTGCCAGATCAAGAGCGATTTTTGCATTTTTATCTCCCTCATTTGCCTTGTGTTGAAGGCGGCTTTTTCTTGCTGTAACTATAGCTATTTCAGCCATAGCAAAAATACCATTCAATACTATAAGTAATAGAATAAAAAATATTTCCATAGATTAATTTCCTTATCTTCAAGCCCTGTTATATTATAACAAAGCGAAGCTGTAGACGTACGTTCTAACTGTTGTGAATCAAGTCCAGGCTGGTTTACCATGAGCGTAGCCGAAGGATTGAATATGTTATCTTAACTGTAGCTTGTTTTTTTTAAAAAACGTTAAACAAAATAAAATATTTTATAATTTCGATGTCAGTCTTTGTCTTTTTCTTCTTGCTAATTCTGATCGCTGTTCAGGTGTTAATTTTTCTTCATAAAAAGTATTTCGTCTTTCTGTTCTTTTTTGAACCCAATCTACTAAACTAGGTCTGTTGTCCATTTCATCAAGCGCAAGTTCCAAAGCACCAATCGAGAGAATTGTATCAATTAAGGTATATTCTGCTACAAATTTGGCAATTTTTTCAGGATCATTGGGTAAGGCGCTTAAACGAACTTCTTCATTTACTCCTCCTTTGATTATTTCTTCAGCTTTAAGTTTACTTTTGGCCAAAACAACCAAAGCCGAAGCGCCAGTATAATTTTCCCTTACCAAACCAGCACAATAATATTCGGATAAATCATTTGGAGTTAATCCAGCTTCCTCTTTAAGCTCTCTCTCAAATGTCATAAAAGGGTCAATAATTCCATCTCTTGCATCAGTCGGGTCAATAAAACCGACAGGTACAGAGACCATGTTTCCAGGATGTAAATTACCGGCTTTTCTTTGGGCTAAAATTACTTGATTATCGACAGATAAAAGGACACCACATATACCAAAAGCGGTGCCTAACCCTTTCACTTCTTATCCTCTTTTTTTAAGATATAACAGCCTTACTCCAATATGAGTTTTGAAATCAGTTGGAGATACACTAAGCTGTAATAAACCGTTTTCTTTTAATTCAAAATTTTTTAAATTTACAAGTGATCCGTTAAATAATTCCGGATTCTTATCAGATTGTTTTCTCCAATTTTCGTCAATAAAAGTAGTTTCTTCTAGTGAAAAGGTGATTGGAACAGGAAGACTGACGACTGAAATTTGTTCTGGAGCAAATCTACCCTTGATTAAAATTTTACAAGGTGGGAGACCTTTTCTTTCGGATGTTGCTTCCATTTCTACCATTCATACATTATATATAATCTATGCCTTCAACTTCTTTCAAAAAAAAATCAACGCCATCTGATTCAATAATAATATATCCAGCATTTTTAAATGTGCCTGGAGTCAGTTTTCCATGTTCTGCGTAGCCAAGCTTCGTTAGAAATGTTCTAATATTTCCGCCATGAGTTACGATTAGGATTGTTTTTCCTTGATAGGCTATTGCTATTTCACGAAGAAAAGTTATAAAGCGGATTACTAATCCTTCATCGCTTTCGTATCCTTTGGCAAATTTAAATTTCCATTTCTGATCTGTGGCAAGCTTTTTATATTTTTCAAGGAGATGTTTTGTTTTTTCAGTATATTCATTACCCATGCTGCCATCATGTTCCCCAAATGTTCTTTCTCTTAAGGCTTTGCTTGTCATAACTTCTAACTTTTTCTCAAGTGCAATGATCTTAGCAGTATGTTTTGCTCGCAAAAGATCAGATGAATAAACGGCGTCAAAATGAACGTCTTTAAGTTTTTGAGCAGTTTGTTTTGCTTCTTGTTTACCCTGCTTTGTTAATGGAGAATCAAGATGACCTTGAATCTTATGTAAAACATTCCATTCTGTTTGTCCATGACGGACAATATAAAAAGTGGTTAATTGGTTTCCCTTCACATATAAATTATATCATCATAAGTTCACACGGGCCTTATGTAGATCGGATCGTTACGAAGCGGATCCTGTTGATTAAATATGTTAGGATTTTTTAAGTTATTGGATAAATGTTGCTAAAGGCCAAAAAGGAAGAGTAATAATAAGAATTACTCCAAGTAAACCTATCTTATTTCTTTTCAAAATAATAATAGAAGCGATAATACCAAATATTTCCGGAGGAATAGTCACATAATTACAATAAGGTTTGCACCAAAGATGAGGTCTATGCAAAATATCGGTAAGAGGATTATAGATATTAAATATTTGAAAGAGGTCTCTTATGAGATGATAAGAGAAAATTAACAAAAGGAATACGAAAAATATTCGAAACCCATTATGCATTAAAGGTTATTATACTATTAAATTTATTTCTTCTAAGCTTTCCTTTAACACAATCCTTAAAGTTTTTTTACCAGCTGTTGTTTTGAAATATTTTTCACGTCGTGTGGCATCGTGTTTAGATAGAAAATATTCACAAAATAATAAAGTGAAAGGTCTTCGCATTTCTGTTGCTAGAGAGTTTCCGTGGATATAAGAAGTTAATCGTTGATTAAGATTAGTGGTGTAACCAATATAAAAGTTTAAATCTTTTAAGGAATAAAGGACGTAAACGCAGTACAGAAGTTTCTTCATAAGCCTAAGGTTAAAAGTAAATACTTTATAAGTGAATGGAGTATAAGCAACAAAGTTTACTAAATTGGATCTTTGATTCTAAGAGACATTATGTGCCCTGTAGTAGAGCAAAGCTCTGAAGCAAAATATAATTGACTCATAAAGAGACATTTAGGTGGTGAAGTAGATCGAAGATCACTTCACCACACTGAAGCGAGCTCCGCTCTGCTTCAGTGTCCAGAGGGGAGGATTCGAACCTCCGTAGGGTTACCCCGCTAGATTTACAGTCTAGTGCGATTGGCCGCTCCGCCACCTCTGGTTTGAACTAATATTATAGCATTTTAACCCACTATTTTCTTCTCAATTTGTTCAACTGTCAGGGTAGAATCAATAAAAGTTAATCCATGTTGTTTGGCCTCCTCATGTACTGAAGGGAGCCATTTAGCAACTTCATCTCTTTCATCCGATTTTTTTCCAAAATCATTATTTCTTGCTGGATTTACTAATCGTTCATTAACTTTTTCTTCAGGCAAATATAAATAAAATGCTTTGTCAAAAAGATCAATCATTTCATAAACATTTTCCGAAAATCCAAATAAAAATAAATCTTTTTTATCAGCTAAAAAATCTTCTAAAAAGTTTCTATGCCACATAAATTTATGGTTTTTATACCAATCGATGTTTGAGTTATCTGGTTTTATAATCTGTTTTCCATCTTTTGTGCTCCAGTAAAATAATCCTTCAACCTTATCAGAATCATAAGCTGGATAACCTTTTTCTTTAAGTTTTTCAGATAAATATGTTTTTCCCGAGCCGGGCGGTCCAATTACAATAACCTTACTCATATAAAAATTATACCTGGAAAACTTGCATTTGATCAAATAGCATGAGTTGGGGAGAAATAGTGTATTATTAAGTATGACAGCTAAAACTAATAGTAACAAATTTACTATCTATTTAATAATTGCTCTTTTGGTTGGAGGGCTAGCTGGCTACATAATTGGTCAAAACAGCAGCCCTTTTTCACGAGGCTACATGAATGAAACTGCTTCAATGATGAAAGATAACGGCTCAGGCATGATGCAAATGGGAAGGATGATGATCGATAGCGGCCAGATGATGCAGGAAAAGAGTAAAACTTATAATGATTCAGAGATGATGCAAAAGGGTAAAGACCTTGAGATTAATGGATCAATGATGCAGCAGAAGGGCGGCGCCATGATGGAGAGAGGAAGCGGTATGGGAAAAATGATGGGACAATAAATTAACTACTATTTGAATTATGGATAGATTGAAAAAGAGCTGGCATAGGTATTCGTCCAAGAATATAACTTACCTAATATTTAGTTTTTTATTGGCATTCTTTTTATTTAAAAACCCAGCCTTCAAAGATTTTCTTTTGCATTTAGGAAGTTATGGTTATCTTGGTGCTTTTATAGGCGGGGTCTTGTTTGTCTCAACATTTACAGTGTCTATAGGGACAGTAATTTTATTATTTCTTGCGGGAACATTGAATCCGGTTGAGATAGGCTTGATTGCCGGGGTTGGTGCAGTTTTTGGTGATTTAACCATTTTTAAACTTATCCGAACGAAAAGCTTTTCTCACGAATTAAAACATTTTTTTAATCAATGCGGTGGTGCCAGATTGTCGCATATAATCCACAGTAAATATTTCAGCTGGTCATTACCGGTTATCGGAGCATTGATTATTGCTTCTCCCCTGCCAGATGAGATTGGAGTCAGTCTTATGGGAATCTCAAAAATGAAAACACCTGAGTTTATTCTACTTTCTTTTATCCTCAACAGCATTGGAATATTCTTAGTCATCTCCGCCGCCAAACTAATTATTTAAAAAGAAATTCTAAAGATATTTTATCAACCAATTACTTCTGCATTTCCTTTTTGGCAGTAGTATTTTGACTTAAGATTATTTTCTTTCCAAACGTCACATGTAGGGCATACACATCCCTTTGTAGGGTCCAGATCTTGACAGTAGGCTTTTCCAATTGCGCAATATAATCCAGGCATATCTTTTGGTTCAGGCATTTTATTTTCCGGTGTTTGTTCCATTTGTGCTTTCATCTGCTTCATTTTCATCATCAGATTTTTAACGCATTCACTTTGGGTTTGAACAGGACAAACTCCGCACTGGCATTTTTGAGCGTTATCTTGGTTATACTCTACTCTTGGCATATTACCTCCTTTCATTAGATTAATTTTCTTTAATGAATGTAAGAAAACATTAAATAGAAAGTAAGAATTTAGTAAGAAATAAGATGATGAGGCGAAAAAATATTACGCTAACGGCGACCACTCAATGACTAACATAAGATTCCTATTCCAAAGATTCTCGAGGTGGGGAAACTTGAAGATTTATCTGAATACTCTGAGTCGATAAATAGATCTTTATTACCTGAACTAATTTCCCTCCTTGAGGAAATTTACAGGATTGATATTGGTGGTACAAAAGATTATGGCAAATGGAGATTATTGTTACAATAATCTTATTTCTGATGGCAAAAAAATTACTGCGGTGATTGATTGGGGAGAAAGCAGATATGGAGATTTTGTTTTGGATCTTGCTTGGCTAGATTTTTGGAAGAGTGAAGTGAATTACGGCGATATTCTTAAAGTTGGCTACAAAAATAAGGATAAAGATTTCAAAAATTATGAAAAAAGGTTCCGCTGCTACAAAATTTTTATCGGTATCACTTCTATAGTGATCGCAGCAAAGCATGACGATCAAAAAGACTATATTTTGGTTAAAAATGACATTGATCTCTTCATATAATTATCTTCTCTTAATTCTTTCTGCTAAGATTAATAGATATGACGCTGACTGAGATGTCCTATTACAGCCGCAAGCTTCTTCCTTTTGGCATAATTGTTTTCTTAATGCTTTTGATATTTTATTATGCAATTCAGGTATTTTTTCTTTATTTATCAAGCAATACTCCTAAAAACGTTTATATAAATCCAGTATTTGGACAAATTAAAAAACCTGAAATTAAAACAGCTTCAACATCTGCTAAACTGCAGTTTACTCTTGATACTGTTGAAGGAGAGCCGGTTACAGCTACAGGGAGCGCAAAAATTTTTTTATTGCCTTCATCAACCACACGGTTTGGCTTTAGAGAAAAAATTTACGTTATGGCTAAAAATCTAGGATTTAACACTGATATTACGAAACACAAACTTATGAATACGGAAGCCGTATTTACGGAAGATAATCAAAAATTGTCTATTGATATCACTAACTTTAATTTTACTTATGAGTATGATGTAAAAAATAATTCCTCATTATTTCAAAACATTAGTTTGCCAACGCGAGAAGCAGTAGAGCAAAAAGCAACAGATTTTTTAAGAGCAGTGGGTCGTTATCCTGAAGAACTTACTAAAGCTAAGCCGGATATTAAATATTATGTTTATAATCCCACAAGCAACCGTTTAATGCCTGCCAGTAGGCCTCAGGAGGCTAATGTAGTTGAAGTTAATTTTTACCGTCCTGATATTGAGGCTAGTCCTCAAAGTTATCCTGTTGCTACGCCAAAATATTTTTCCAGCCAAAACTATGTCATTATGGTATTTAATGAAGCCGGATTTAAAGTTATTAAAGCGCAGGTTAGATTTTTTGAAAAATCAGAGACAGTTGAAGGCGTGTATCCATTAAAAACGGGAGCGGAAGCTTTCAAAGAACTGCAAGAGGGGAAAGGGATGGTAGTTTCTCTACCCCAAGACGCAACAAATATTTCAATTAATAAGATGTTTTTAGGTTACGCTGATCCTGAGACTCAGCAAAATTATTTAGAACCGGTTTATGTTTTCATAAATGAGAAGAATAATTTTGCAGCTTATGTTCCGGCGGTAAGGAATGAATATTTACTGGAGTGATTCAGGATTCAAGATTCACGGTTCAAGAAGTTTTATTCATGAATCATAAATCATGAGTCTTGAATCTATAAATTAAGGTAGTCAACATTCTCTCCAATCCATTTAACTATTTCCTTGGTATCCTTAAATCTGTCGGAGCTTTTTAGGACGATAATGATAAACTGATGGCCGTTTTTTTTGTAAAAACTGATGAGATTTTCTCCGGCGCTTTCTGTGTAGCCGGTTTTTAATCCTCCAATTCCCTGTACTTCTCCCAGCAGTTTATTAACATTGACTAATTTATGAAAATAATTGAAATCAGCATCTGAAATAACGATTTCTTTAGTTGAGGTAATCTTACTCAAATATTTATTTTTCAAAAGCTCTCTTGCCGCTAAAGACAGATCATAAGCAGTAGTTATTTGACCTGTCTCGTCAAGTCCGGCTGGGTTTTTAAAATATGAGTTTTTCATTCCTAAACTTTGGGCTTTTTTATTCATAAGTTTCACAAATTTGTCATATTCGTAGTAATCGGCCAAAGCAAAAGCGGCATCGTTGCCGGAATGAACGAGAACTCCGTAAAGAAGATTTTCTACTGAGATTTTTTCTCCGGTTACCAAACCCATTGATTGTCCTTCGTTAATAATTCTTTTGATAGTTACATTATCATCAGATTTGAATATGTCGTAGGCAACCAAAGCGGTAATGATCTTAGTAGTTGAGGCCGGAAAAAAAGTCGTTTGGACATTTTTTTCAAAGACAGGCGTAAAGGAAAGTAAATCTAAAATATAAGCTCCTTCGGCTGTTATATTAGGATAATAAGGAGCTTTAATATATGGTACGGGCAGGATTTTTATATCAGTAGGTGTATTATTTTTTGAGAAGAGTTCTTTGTTGTAAGCAAAGGTTTTAAAATATTCAGAGTCTCCCGGATAAAAAAGAAAGAGGAGAGAGAAAAATATTAAAAGCAAATATCCCCTAAGTTTCATAATGTTAGAGTAACTGTTCATGCGGGGCCTGTCGCTCGTTTATTTCCGATATAGCTCGTCCTACGTCAACGCTCGAAATCGGACTCGCTTTATATCTTGAACCTAAACTCGCGCCACCCGCCTTATGCGGTTTACACTTTTTCCTTAACACAAATTCCTAACTCTTTAAGTTGTTCTTCAGTGGCTTCAGATGGGGCGTTCATAACAGATGTTTTTCCGCCAGATGAAGCAGGAAAGGCAATGACTTCTCTTACTGATGTCTCGCCCAGTAAAGAGAACAGCAACCGGTCAATACCTGGAGCAATTCCGCCGTGAGGTGGAACGCCATAGGTAAAAGCTTCAAGCATATGTTTAAACTCTTCTTTTTGTTTATCTGTAAAACCAATAAGTTCAAAGATTTTCGCCTGAATTAGGGGATTATTTATCCTTATACTTCCGCCGCCTACCTCATAGCCGTTTAAAACTAAATCATGCTGAAGACCGCGGACTTTTAAAGGGTCAGTATCTAAAAGAGGTATATCATCAGGGTGAGGTGCAGTAAACATGTGATGAGAGGGAGCAAACTTAGCTTTACCCGATCCATAGAAAAAATCTTCTTCAGACTGTTGTGTAAAAAGAGGAAAATCAAGAGTCCAGCAAAAAGCCAGCTCATTTTTATCATTTTTATTTTTGCGCAAATCAGGACGATCACTGCCATATTTTTCCACGGTTTCTTTATGGGAGAGTCGAGGCCATGGAGTTTGACTAATATGTTTTTCAGGAAAAATCTCTTTCACAAGATTGGTAAATAATTCTTCAGTTAACTTAAGGATATCTTCTTGAGTTACAAAAGACATTTCAAGGTCAAGCTGAGTGAATTCGCCATAGGCTCTGTCTTTTCTTGGGTCCTCATCACGGAAACAACGGGTAATCTGAAAATATCGTTCAATGCCAGCTACCATCAAAAGCTGTTTATACTGCTGAGGCGATTGAGGCAAAGCATAAAACTTGCCTTTTTGAAGACGTGATGGTACCAGAAAATCTCGGGCACCCTCAGGAGTTGTTTTAGTCAATATTGGCGTTTCCACTTCAATAAATCCTTGGGAAGCTAAATAATTACTGATAAACAAAATTACCTTTGATCTTATTCTTAAATTTTGGGTCATTCTCTCCCGGCGGATATCAAGATAGCGGTATTTAAGTCGTAGTTCCTCATCAATTTCATAGCCATGTGAGTTTATAGGTATAGGCAAACTTTGAGCTTTGGATAATATTTGCAGTGTATGAGCTTCAATCTCAACAGTCCCGGTTTTTATTTTTGAATTTATTAAGTTATTTGGTCGTTCTTTCACCGTGCCTTCAATGTGTATAACATCCTCGGAAGAAAGTTCTTTAAACTCTTCACCGCCTACAACCTGAACAATCCCTGTTCTATCACGGAGGTCAATGAAGACAATTTTTTTATGATCTCTTTTACTATCAACCCACCCGTAAAGATTAATTTTTTCTCCAATTTTATTTACTGTATCAGCCACATAAGTTCTTTCCATATTTTGTTTTGTGTCATTGCGAGCGATCCGCCAATTGGCAGAGAGCGCGGCAATCTTTTTTTAGATTGCTTCGTCGTTTCACTCCTCGCAATGACATTGAATAGATCCCTGCACTCAGGATGACATATTATATTATTCTTTACTCTTGGAGACAAGCTTAAGTTTACTGCCAGTAGATGAGGCGGCCGTGCAGTCTTTCATTGCCATTCCATCTATCAATTTCAATTCGATAAACGATATCAATATTTTGATAGGGAGAAAGTTTATTAAAATCGTCAGCTTTAGAAAAAGCAATAAGTTCTAATGGGAAAGATTGACTATCTTTATCGCCGACAATTATTTTCAGATGATCGTTATTTTTACCAAATATCCGGGCGTCAATTACTTTAACCTGACTAAAAAATACGGGTTGAGGATTACCTACGCCAAAAGGATTTAAGTTCTCGATTAACTCGGCCAGTCTTATAGAAATCCTGGATACAGGTATTTTTATATCAGCATTCATAACTTTCTCTAGATCTTTATCTTTGATTAAGTCATGGGAAGTTTTATTTATGGCCTCAATAAATGCTTTTAATTTATCAGCTTCAAGGGTAAACCCGGCCGCTTGAGTGTGTCCGCCAACATCAATAAGATGTTCTTTTAAGCTTCTTAAAAAATCAGTGACGTGAAATGTTGGAATCGAACGGGCAGAACCTTTCAAGAAATTACCGCTTTTGGTCATGACTATTGTTGGACGATAAAACTCCTCAGCAATTTTTGAGGCAATAAGTCCGATAATGCCTTCATGCCAATCATCTGAAACTAAAGTAATTATTTTAGGAAGTTCTTGAGCTTGCCTCGCCGAAGCATCCAAGATGCGGAGGCGGGCCTCCTCAACTGCTTTTTTGACTAGTTCTTGCCTTTCCTGATTGGTTCTGCCAACGCTTTGGGCAAGTTTGGTGCCTTTTTCTTTATCCTCAGTACAAAGAAGGTCTAAAGCATCAATGGCATGTTCAAGTCTGCCTACAGCATTGATGCGGGGTGCAATGATAAAACCTACTTCATAAGGAGTAATTGGTTTGTCTTGAATGCCGGCTTCTTTAATAATGCAGTTAATTCCATTTCTTTTTGTTTTGCCAAAAGCTTTCAGCCCGTATTTGGCAATGCTTCGTGACTGACCCACTAATGGAACAAGATCGGCAATAGTGCCGATTGAGGCTAAGGCAAGGTAATCGGTTTGGAAATGCTCTCGTAAGGGACGCAGATCTGCGTCCCCTAAATTTTTGGCAAAATGTTCAAACACGGCCTTGGCAAAAAAATACGCCACTCCTGAACCCGACAGCTCTGGAATATGAAATATAGCTTCGCACTCAGGAAGATTTTCCGGTTTTAAATGATGGTCAGTGACTACCACTTTTATTCCCAAAGATTTAGCATACTCAATTTTATCTTTAGCTGTTATTCCATGATCGACACTGATAATAAGAGAGGGATGATAAAGTTTGTTGACATTATCTATCCCGGCTTTTGAAAAACCATAGCCTTCATTGACGCGGTGGGGGACATAAGCATGAGTGGTGAATCCCAGAAGTTTTAAAGTCTCCCAAAGAATAGCACCTCCTGTTATTCCATCAGCATCATAGTCGGTATAAACAATAACCGTTTTATTTTCCTTTTTAATTTCTTCAAATATTTTCAGGGTTTTTTTTAACTCTTTTTCAAAACCAAAATCTGTGATTTTAATGGTTTCAGGAAGTGGTGGATTGAGAAACTCATAAGGATTATTAATTCCCCGGTCTTTTAAAATATGATTAACAATCTCTTCATCAGTCGTTTTTTTATCGATGATTTCTTTTTTGAAGTTAATTTTCATGGCCAATACATTATACAAAATGTAGGGAACGGTTTTAAAACCGTTCCTTACTCTAGTTTTTCCTGTTCTTTTTGCGGGAGGAGGTGAGTGGAGGAAAGTTTTTGGCCTAAAGAATCAAATGTTTTTGATACCTGAGTGGTTTGGTTATAGGCATTGGTAATGTGTTTGTTTAGTACTGAAAAAGCTTCGTCTGTTTTTTCATAGTCTTTTTTTATTGCCTGAAGGATATTGAGAATTTCTTTAGCTTGAGTCTGTATTCTTTGCCCTTCAAAAGACATTAGTATGGCTTTCATATAGGCATAAAAACTCATCGGGGAAACAGGGAGGATATGTTTGGATGAGGCAAATTCGTGAAGCTCGGGACTGCTGATTATTTCATAATATATAGATTCGGAGGGAATGTAAATTAGCGCATAATCAACTGTTCCCTCGGAAACCAAAATATATTTTTTAGAAATATCCTGGATGTGTTTTTTAACATCGTTCTCAAACATTTTTCTAAATTTTGTTTTTTCTTCGGGATTGGTGGTTTCAAGCAGTTTTTTAAAATTATCAATTGGGAATTTTGAGTCTATTGGAATTATTCCATGAGTGGTTTTTATGACAGCGTCAACCCTCTCTCCGTTTTTAAATGAATATTGCAAAACGTAAGAGTCAGGGGGAAAGTATTGGGCTAAAAGCTGTTTTAAGATTTGTTCACCGATATTGCCTCTCAATTTAGGTGAGGAAAGAAATTGCTGCAGTTCCTGCATAGACCGGCCGATTTCTGAAAATTCTCCGATACTTTTTTGCACATGAGAGATAACCACAGCGGCATTATCCAGCCTAGTATTAAACATGTCCATGTTTTTGGAAAGTTTTTCATCAACAATCTGAGTTGAGGTTTCAACTCGTCTTCCCAGATCTTTTAGCCATTCTACCAAGTCGCCTGAAGTTTTCATGTTTTGTTCAAGCTTATTAAGCCAAAGACGCACGATAAGAAGAATAACAGCAATGATAAAGACAGAGATGATTATGAGAGTATAAAGTGACACTGTTTAAGTATATACTACGTTCGAAGTAAATCCAAATGTCAAAATCCAAATTACAAATCAAATTTAAAATCCTAATTTCAAACATTTATTCAACATTTCTCATTTGGACTTGGGATTTGATTTGACATTTGAGCTTTGTCATTTAGTTTTATTATACTAGGCCTGTGCCGCGGAAGATTTTGGGTTTGAGCCAGTCTTGAGGAGATTCTTTGGTTTCTTTTTGAGCTTCTTGTTCGACATCTTCTATTGGTTTGATTTGTTGATCAGGTTTCCATCCGAAAGATGGTTTACTTTGAGGTAAATTAGGTTTTTTTTGAGGATTTAAGGGCTGATCCGCTGGCCCATTCGGGTCTGAGCCCCTCATGGTCGAAGACTGGCGGAAAGGCTGATTTTGAACAGGATTTGGTTTTTTTATTTGTTTCTTTACAGCACCAAGTTTCAAAAGGGCAGCTGCGGCTTCAAAAGTATCGGCATTAACAGAATAAGATGTAAAACCGTTGGTTGCGATCACTAAACCTGAATAAAGGTTAGTTGACATATCTCTATCTATTTCACTACCGATATCTTTTAACAGTCGAAGTACAAGTTCTGATGTTGATGAACTGGTTTTATTAACTATATTGACAGTACCGTAAAAATCATTTACCAGATGACGGTCAATATTAATTATTGTTTTTCCTTGAAACTGAGCTTTATTTTCCTGATAAACTTTTCCTAAACTGTTTAAATTTGGGGAATCAATAGTAATAATGAAGTCAAGAATGCCTCCTGTATACGAGTAGCTTACTTTAGTTGGATCAAGTTTTGGATTATCAGCGCGAGGTGAGATAATGAGGTTAAAAGTCTCTCCCTGAATATTGTAATCCACTTTGTCAATTGATCCTTCAACATAGGGAAATGAGATAACAAGATTGTCCCCTGAGGTTATAATTTCCTGATGGATTTTATCTGCGGCAATAACATCACTTTTTGGGGTAACTTCGCAGGATAAAGATATGGTTTTTCCAAGCTTAGTTAAGGCTAAATATAAGGTGCAGGCGGCGGCTACGGCGTCTTGGGAAGGATTTACAGGTAAAACTATAGCGCCTGAGGTGCCTTTTTGGATAATTTCATTAATATCTGATTGGTCGTGATTAGCTGAATTCATATTACTATAAGATAGATTGTATCATATCACCTACTTTAATGTCAAGGGGAGGATTAAATATCATGCCTGCTTCCTGATCTTTTTTTATTTCTGTTACTGCTTTAGCTCTATGTTTAAGAGAGATTAGTTTGGTTTTTCCTATTAAAGAACCGCTTCTTAACACTTCAATATTGTCTTCGAGGTTTATTTTTCCTTTAGTTATTTTAACGCCGTATATCTTTTCTCCTTCAATGATAAAAGTAGCGATGTTTTTTGCTTCTCCTTTTAAAATACGTTCCTTCACTTCTTTTTCTTTAAGAAGATCAGCCACTTCTCCGAGTTCTTCCAGTAATTCGTAAATGATACTATAGGTTTTAATGATTATTTTTTCCTGTTTAGCTAACTCTTTTATTTCATTATTTACTTCAGCATTAAAGCCTACAATTATTGATTTAGTTGTTTTGGCTAAAAAAACATCTGAACGGTGGATATTTCCTATAGCGCTAAGAATAATGTTTATATTTTCATTCTTGCCTAAGGTATTAATTATAGCCTCAAGCGATCCTTGAGACTCAGTTTTAAGAATAATAGAGATTTTTTCCTCTTTTTCTTTCTCAGGACGAAGCAGTTCAGCCATATTAAGAGTTTCTATAACTTCCGGTTTTTTAATTTCTTCTGCTTGAGGTTGAGTAGAAATCGTACTGATCTCTGATCCAACGTCAGGCATTTCTGGAAGTCCTAAAAATTCAAAAGGCATAGAAGGAATAACTTCATTTATTGTTTTTCCTAAATCATTTATCAAAGATCTTATTTTAGTTTTTTTATCATAAATGTAAATGTCCTGGCCTACTTTAAGGGTGCCGTTTTTAATAATAGAGCTGGCGGCAATACCACGTTTATCTTTTTTCGTTTCAATAATGTAAGCTTCAGCTGCAGCTGTAGGATCATATTGAAGGTTTAGGTCTGAGGCTACAAATAGAATTGTTTCCAGAAGCTCATCAACTCCTTTTCCGGTTTTGGCGGAGATCTCAACAGCCGGTACTTTTCCACCTTTATCTTCAGTGATAATCTCATACTTCATTAAATCATTTTTCACCCGATTGGGATTAGCTTCAGGCAGATCAACTTTGTTAAGCGCTACAATGAAAGGAATCTGGGCATTCTTAATGTGAGATATAGACTCTACAGTTTGAGGCATGATAGAGTCTTTGGCGTCGATAATAAGAATGGCAATATCGGCTACGTTGGCGCCTCTGGCTCTAAGTTGGGAGAAGGCTTCGTGTCCTGGAGTATCTATAAAAGTAATTTTATTGGTTGTGTAGCCTTTAATAGGTAAAGAAATTTCATAAGCTCCTATTTTTTGGGTTATACCTCCATGTTCTTTCTGGGCAATACGGCTTTTGCGTATATAGTCTAACAATGTGGTTTTTCCATGATCAACATGACCTAAGATAGTAACGACCGGTGGTCTTGGTTTCATAAATGAGAAATGTTATGAGTGATGGGTTGTGGGTGATGGGCCCAAAACTCAGAACTCATAACCCATAACCATAATTAATAATTACTTATTTTCAGCTTCTGTTTGTGTGTTTGCTGTTGGGGTTGGTTCTTTTTGGGTCGCGGTTTGGACAATATCAATCTCAAAGCCGGTAAGTCTGGCCGCAAGATTGACATTAACGCCGTTTTTTCCTATGGCCAAGGGAGTTTGTGTTTCATCAACAGTTACTTTAGCTTTTTTATCCTGAATGGCAACGTCAATGATTTTTGCCGGAGACAAAGCTGAGATTAAGAAAATTTTTGGGTCACTGTTCCACTGAATAATATCAATTTTTTCGCTTCCTCCAAGTTCATCTGTTACAGTTTGAACTCTAACTCCTTTTTGGCCGACACAGGCTCCAACAGGGTCAACACCATTTTGACTGCTAAAGACTGCGATTTTAGCTCTTTCTCCTGGTTCCCTGACAATTTCTTTTATTTCTACTGTTCCGTTACTTATCTCAGGTACTTCTCGTTTGAAAAGTTCGGCAATAAGCTGAGGGGCAGATCGTGAAACAATAATTCTTGAGTAGCCATGGTTATCTTCTGAGATTTCTTTCAAAAGGAAAATAAGAGAAGTATTAACAGCATACTTCTCATTTCTCATCTGTTCCTCCCGGGGCAAGACAGCTTCGGTTTTACCGATATCAACGTATGCATTGTGGCCGTCATAACGTATGATTCTGCCTCTTATTAAAGCTCCAATCTGAGCTTTATAATGGGAGATAACAGTTTTCTTTTCAGCTTCGCGGATTTTTTGTAAAACAACCTGGCGGGCAGTTTGAGCGGCAATACGTCCAAATCCAGGAGGAGTAATGTCTTTGCTGTCTTTAAGAATTTTGGTTTCTCCTGTTTCGCGGTTAAGACGTACGGTTATAGTTTCTTCATAAAGATCAGGATATTCTTTTTTAAAAGCAGCTAAAACTGCAGCTTCAATTGATTGGAGAACTTCATCAGCAGAGATACCGCGTTCTGTGGCCACTTGATTTAAGGCCAAAGCAAACTCACTTTTAATGATACTCATGTGATAATTCTATCACAAAAGAGGCGGATTTCCACAGGAGAAAGTCGTTAATGGTTATGGGTTGTGAGTTGTGGGTTTTGAGTGTTAATCACTGAATACTAAAAAGTTTGTTTATTGGGTTCCTAACCCAGAACCCATAACTCATAACTTTTAGTTTTCATGGATCAACACCTCACTTCTTTAAAAATCACTTTATACGTCCCTTACGGAACGCTCCCACGACTAAAGTCGGGGGAAAGTAATTCTCATCAAAGTGAGGGTCGACTGCACGATGTTGGCGGTTAATTGCTTAGACTCGATGTTTTGCAATACTCCTCTGCTGCGTTAGCATCAAATGCGTTGAAAGAGAAATCATAGGGCGTGTACCTCTTGCAAAGGTACCTGCCGTTGGTCAATTGACTGTAGGTGAGTTCCCATAGACGGTTCGCGTCTATGAACAACGCCCCTGCCTGGGGGTATATCTCCTGAAAAATTGTTTTTCCGGTTTGTCCATCTACTATCTCAAAGATCCGGTTGGGGTTAGTGTCCGGCTTGTAATCTAGGGGGTAATAGAGGATCTCATAGTCTACGAACCCGTCATTATTCAGGTCAGTAGCCCGCGAGGCGAGGGAACGCAACGAAAGTTCTCCCCAAGCGGTTTTGCGATAACCACTGGGGATCATTACCACTTGGTCGCCGATTGCCCGGTAGCGCGGATCGACGATCCATCCGAGAGGGTTTAAAAACCCTATCTCAAACCTAGGGATGGTAACACGAGGTGTTGTCGCCTGAGGTACCGGTGTCGCTGTCGCTGGTACTGATGGTACTGAGTTGTTGGTGGTGGATTTGCCTCCGGAGATCGAGATTCCAAAGACATTTCCCAGTGAGTACGCCCCCGCCCCAAGTAGGATTATTATCGCCAACAACACCGCCTCTAGAGCGCCAGATTGTCGCCGTTTCATTTGTGGTTTTCTCCTTTTACTAAAATGGGTTGATTCTTTGGGACAAGATTAGTCGGCTCATGGATCGTGGCAATGTCAGACACAGTTTCCCAATCTGCGTGTTGCTTCCCACGGCCGAGATTCAGTTGTTGGAAAAAACTAAAGTTTTGTAACTTTAGCCTCCTTCCCTTCGGGGAAGACTTCGATTATCAAGGTTGGCTTGCCCTCCACTAGAACAGATATGGTTATGGCCGTTCCTTGAGGGAAACTTCTATTGAAAGAAGCTTCCTTTCCTCCTTCGTAAACCGCTTTTGTCTCAATGTCCATCTTCTTCTCCTTTTTTGTTTTTTTGGGACCGCACTAAGGAAAATAATTTTTCCCTAAAGTGATCCCAAAAAAATTTAAATGCCACTTCGTTCACGACTACGTCGGAACGACGTTAGGCATAAACCGCCTTTTTGTTAAGGTGCAGTCGGTTAAGACTATAAATTTTCCCATGATAGATGGAAGCTTTACCATCTTTAGGGAAAATTCTTCAACCTATAGTATAGCATAGAAATGGAGTTTTTTCAATAAAGAGATCCTTCGACGGAGCTTACACTGAGCTTGTCGAATGTGCTCAGGATGACAATGAGGAGTAATTACTCTTTCTTTTCTTCCTTACTAGCCGGCGCTTTAGCGGAGGCGGGAGCTGGGGCTTCTTCGCCTTCAGCTGTTCCTTCTTCAGCTTTTTCGGCTTCACCAATTACTTCAGGAGCTACAGTTGCGGTTTCTGGAGTAACGCTTTCTTCCTTATGAGCAATGACTGAGACAATAACTGCTTCCGGTTCTTCCTTGATAGTATATTGAGCGGATTTTACAAGGTCAGCCACCTTAATTTCCTGTCCAATTTCTTTAATTTGACTGATATCAACAGCAATATGTTGAGGAATATCTTGAGGTAAGGCTTCAACAATTAGATGATCATGTTGTTTAAGAAGTACGCCACCCAGTTGGTTAACGGCGATTGATTCACCAATAATCTCAATTGGTACTGTGGTTTCAATTTTTTGCTTTAAATCAATCTTCCTGAAATCAACATGAAGAATGTCGTGATTTACCGGGTGTCTTTGCACACCTTTAATGAGAGTAGGAATGCTTTCTTTATCTACATTGATATAAACAATTCCTGTTTCGTGAGCTACTTTGTAGGCGCTTAAGAAATCTTTATGGTTGACGCTTATAGATAAAGAATTAAAAGCCGGGCCGAAAACATTGGCTGGGATTACTCCTGTTTTTCGAAGCTGTTTAACTTTTTTCCCAGTGACAGTTCTTTTTTGTGCTTCCAGTAAAGTTTTAGTTTGTGAATTTTTTTTCATATCATTCTTTAATTAAATCCATGAAAAATATTTTGTCAGATGTTAAGGTAGTATTATAGACGATATTATTGTTTTTAACAAGCGCAGAGAAATTTTGATTAACCATATAAATATTTTTAGGAAAAGAGATTCTTAAATTGAGATCAGAGTTTGGCGAACCAATCTGCTTTTGGATAATTAACTGATAGGCACCTTGTCCAGAGGCAAGATTTTCATTAAACTGATATTTTATATCTAAATTGATAATAGACTGAGGTTTGATTTCAACGTAAAATCCGACATTTTTATATTGATCATCTTTTTCGTCATAATCTTCAATCAAAGTATCATTTTTGGTTATAGTTTTAATAGTAGTATTTTTAGGTAATAAAACTTGGAAGTAATTTTTATAAGTGCCGCCAGGGAACACTTCATTGGCTGAATCATTTTTAATTTTTATGTTGAGGTTATTGGTAATAATTCCTTCTGTATTAATTCTTATATCTAAAGTGTAAGATTTACTGATAAAAAAATTGGCTTTATTAACACCTAAATTAGCATCAACAGGGAAAATATAATCAACAATACAACTGCTAGTATTTTTGGCGGCGCAAACGGGAGCAAGTAATCGGCCTGACCAGTAAAGAGCATCTATAGAGTTTTGTTCCTGTGCATTATCTAAGTAAATAGCAGCTTGTTTTTCATCTAGAGATTTTTTAATCATCTGCAGTAAATCTGGTAAAGAAGCGTTTTGGGCATTGATAAGTATCTGATCCATAATCGCAGAAAGGAAACGTTTTTTTTGCAATGAGCCGGGAAAAAAACCTTTTTCAGCGTAGATTTGAGCTTTAAGATAAAAATTATCTTTGTTAACTATTTCTTTAAAATCAGGAATATAAAGGTTACCCATTGAAGAAAGAAGATTTTGTATGGCTGTTGTAGTTATAATCATTCCGCCATCAAAATCAGTCATATTCAATTCCTTATCAAGAAAATAAAGAGCCTGTTTGTAATTTTCAGCAAAATCTGGTGAAAAAGCAGAGTCTCTTAAAAACCAGTGAGGCTGCTGCAGATATTTTTGAATAGGTTTTGGCGGAGGGACATGTGCCGAAAGCTGACCGTCGGCATCATAGACATCATAAACTTTAAGTTCATGTATAGATAAATCTTTTAGCGTAAGAATACCAAATGAGCCTATAAATCCTCCGCCCGGCCTTAGCTCCATATTGTTGGCAAAAAGGATAATATATTTTCTTTGCGTATCTTTAGCTAATATACTTTCGGTGTGAGGCAGTATCTCTTGATAAGAATCAATCATCTTTAAAGCTTCTTTAATCTTTTCTTTAATTTCTTTTAAGTTGCTAGTCCAGGTTGGAATTTTTTGATAAATTATTGATAGATCTTCTTCCAGAAGCTCGATATCTTTTTCAAGTTTCTTTAAGCGAACATTAAAAAATAGTCTGTCTTGCTCGGTTTTATCCTTTTTTATTAAAAGTGAGATAAAAGCGGATCCTTCCTCATAAAGATTCAAACTGATGTTTAGGGTATTATTGACTTTTTCGTTTAATGTAAATAAGGTATCGGGATAGATAACAATATTAAACAAAAGAAAAGTAGGTCTAGCTAAAGCGTAAAGGTTTTTACTTAGAGGCAAGAGTTTACCTGCGGCCAGTGTATATCCGCGAGTTTTCTTGGTGTCAGATGATTTTAATGAATTAACTGCTGAGTAATGAAAGAAAGTTGAGGCGGCCAAAGGCAAGATAAAAAGAAAATGTATTGAAATAATAAAAATGATAAATAAAATAGCTATCTTTCTAGGTTTAAGTGATAAATTCATCTTAAATTTGGGGAAAGATATATTTGATGCTGAATGAGTTTTAACATCACTTTTGATTTTAAATGATTGAAGATGAAGATATAACTCATGGCTTCTTGAGAAAGAGAACCAAAGCACTTTTTCAATATCTTCGTCCGAGAATTCATGATAGTTTTCTAAGTTAATGATTTTAATATTCTTTTTCCTTGCTTTGGTGACTAATGAGTGGCAAGTGTTAGCAGTCTTTTTTTTATTAATGAAAATAAAAACAATTTTTTTGTTTGAGGTGTAAATAAGTTCCTCCAAAATTTTAGATTCGTTAACGATAAAACAAAGATCAAAACGGGCGACATCAGTCGGAAGTTTTGGTGAAATAAAGACGTCATTGTCATATTTTTTAAGATGAGATTTTAAGATATCGGTCAAAGCTGAAGTAGATTTATTGACAATAAGGATTTGCTGTTTATCTTGCCCATACTCAGTTTCTAGCCGCATAGTATCATATAGTATAATAGTATTATGATAAAGAAGGAGAGGAAGGTTAAAAATAAGATAGTAAATTTTTCAGAAATCCCGGATTTGAAAAGAAAGTATGCTAAAAAAAAGATAGTGTTAGTGGGCGGGTGTTTTGATATTTTTCATTTTGGACATCTTACCTTTTTAACTGAAGCTAAAAAACAAGGAGATAAATTAGTCATCGTCTTAGAGTCGGATGAATTTATCTTGAAATATAAAAAGAGAGAACCGATTCACAATCAGTTTCAACGGGCGCAGATTCTTAGTAACTTGGATATCGTTGATAAAATCATTTTACTGCCTCTCTTTAAGGGTTATGATGATTATTTAAAATTAGTTCGAATGCTTAAACCTTCAGTTATTGCCGTGACTGAAGGAGATGAAAGATATTATGAAAAAAATCAGATGGCGAAAGTTGTTAAAGCTCAGTTAAAAGTTGTTTGCTCCCTCGCTTCAGTGTCCTCAACCAGCAAAATTATTGAATATGCGACTTTTTTTGGCAATTGATTTACCGGCAGAAATAAAGCAAAATTTGGAGTTGCAGCTTCAGCCTCTTAAAAAAGAATATCCTTATCTAACTTGGGTGGAACCGGAGAATTTTCATATCAGTCTTCTTTTTCTTGGAGAAGTGGAAGATAAAGATGAAATAGTCAGACGAATTGAAGAGAATGTGTTTGATGTCAGGCCAGTTTATTTGTTTTCATTAAGCTCTAGTATTTTTATCCAAAATAAAATTACTTTGTATGTGAAGTTTAAAAGAGACAAAAGTTTGGAGAAATTAGTGGAGAAGTTAAGGCAAGAATTTAATATGCCAGAAAGCGTAAAATTTGTTCCTCATTTAACTGTTGCCCGCTACAAAGTGCCATCTAAACAGCAGTATCTTTTGCTTAAAAAGAAAATGGAAAATTTCAGCCCCGATTTGGAGTTTGGAGCAGACACTTTTACACTATTTGAAAGTATACCCTCCGGAAAAAGACTCATTTACAAAAACCTCCATGAGTTTAAATTGGAAAGATAAATTCCAATTTAGCTTCAAACAACCGCGTAGGTTGACTAGGTTGACTAGCCATGATTCTGGAATTTATCCCATAGTTGTTGAATTCTTCTTCAAATTGTGCTACAATTAGATCTTATAAATAAGATAAAAGCGGCCATTTTGCGTGCCTGATTTTTGTCTTGATTTAATTTGCACTTTGACAGTTTGCGGAAAACGTTTGTATCTCAAGTGAAGGTTACCAAATAGAAAATAAGCGATTTTATTTTTTGCTTGGTAATCTTCACTAAACGAAATCTTTTACGAGGAGAGTAAACATGTTTGGAATCAAGGTTGTTCATCGGATGAGTTTTACAGTACTGCTCGTCGCAGCGGTAATCTTGGTGCTACTCATAGTCGGTGGTCCTGGTTGGTTGCTGCTTGCGTATTTTGGGGTAGTTCCGGAAGTGTTTTACACTCTTCCTATTGATCGGAGAGAGGCGATTGCAACATTCTACATAATTATAGTCTTTGCAGTAACGCTAGCAACGATCGGCTCGCTTTGGTGGTACGTCCAAGAAGGGAACGAACTGCCCTAAACGAGTTCAATCAATAGCAAATAAGAAGGAGAGATCACATGTTCCCGGCAAAAACATCTATTGCTTCCTGCACGGTAAAGGTGGAAATTGACGTTAACCTCGTAGTGCTGCCAAAGGTCGTGGTCAGCCAAAACGAGAAAGGTAAGATCTCGATTGTTTTCGTATTACCCTATGGTATCTTGGATTTCAAATCCTTTACGATAGGAGAGATGTCTGGTACCGGTTTGTCGATGCGATCGTGGGTGCTTCGCTACGTGAGAGAAGAACTAGAATCTCGTTGTAAGCTTGAGATCATCGATCGTCTGATGGATCAAATTGGATCGGCTATCGATGAGCTAGATGGCCGAAATATTCCGCAAAACTGAATACGGTGTGTTGGCGTGGGTCCCTGATTAGGAGTCAGTTACTCCTTTTTACACCCATGCCTTTTTTCATGGCTTAAAATAAATAATCTCTCCTTTTATAGAGAGATTATTTATTGAGAACATGATTCTTTTGTTATTAGGCTGCAACAAATTTTGTCATGCCGGTTGAACAATCTGGACATTTTGATTGCAACATTGGTTTACCGTTTTTTGCAACTTTTTTTGTTGTTTCGCTAACTTCTTTTTTTGCTCTGCATTTAACACAATACATGGATGTCATATTATATTTTCACCTCCCCTCCTAATCTTAATTATTTTAATTAAAATTTTAATAATTCGGAAACGTAATTACTCATACTAGCAAAATAAAGAATAATTTCAAGAGAGAAAATCAGGCCGATAATCAGTAAACTTTTTTTAAAGTCCTGTAGAAAATATCTTTTGATCTTAATTTCTTCATCAGTTAAACTGTAATCAATTACAGTTTTCTTGTCTTGAAGCTCAGTTTTACTTTCTTCTTTTTGAGTAACCTGATTTAATTCAAGAAGTTTAAGTTTTTTTCTTTGCTCAGATAGAATTTTTGTTTTTTTAGTTTTATGAGGCATAAGAATCTTATAATTGTATACTACCTTAATTGAAATTTTCAAGTGAGTATGCCACTTTGTCCCTCTTCACTGTGTTTCGAAGGGACTTCGTTGGGTATATACCCCTTGCATTTTGAAAGCAAAGGGGTATAAAATGTTTTAAAATGGTTGCTTACATTGTGGCAGGCTTTTTTTTTATATGGCTGGTGATATTGTCTTATTTTGTTTTTAGAGCAAAAAACCATTATCATAAGCTTATTAAGCACACTAAAGGAAAGAATATAGAGGAAATTTTAGACAAATTGGTTGAAAACGACAGTGTATTTCATAAAGAATTAGATACAATAAAAAAAGAGTTGCATAAGTTGACCTTAGACTCTTACGGCTATTTCCAAAAAATAGGGATTGTACGGTTTAATCCTTTTGGAAGGACAAGCAGTGATCAAAGTTTTGTGTTATCTTTACTTAACAATGAAGATAGTGGAGTTATAATTAACTTTATTTATACTCACGAAGGGATTAGAGTTTACACAAAAAAAGTTAAAAAAGGAAAAGGTGAAGAATATGAATTATCTGATGAGGAAAAACACGCTGTGAAAAATGCAAATTAAACACGATTTTTAATAAAAATCATTTATAATTTAAACCCAAACATGTTTAATAAAAAAATAGCTTATCTAATTACTTTTGTTATTTTTGCTACTGCTTTTTATGGTTCTTATTCTTATTTTTTAAATAGTTCGGGAGTCAATCTTCTTTCGCCCTTAACAAAGGAAAAAGCTTCTTCTTCAAACTCTAAATTAGTGACTGAAGCAGTCATTGATAATGAGCCAAAGACAGAGGAATGTCCATTAAATGGAGCTTTTTACTCAAAAACACAGAAAGGAAAGTGGGAAAAAAGAAGACCAATGGGGATAATGATAGAAAACCATGTTGATGCCAGGCCTCAGTCAGGATTATCATCGGCTGATATTATTTATGAGGCAGTGGCTGAAGGCGGAATTACCAGATTTTTAAGTATATTTTATTGTCAAGATGCTAAATTTGTAGGGCCGGTAAGATCAGCTAGAATCTATTTCTTAAATATGCTTAGAGAGTATGGTGAAAGTCCGCTTTATGCCCATGTTGGTGGTGCTAATACTGATGGTCCGGCTGATGCTTTAGGAAAGATAGAGAATTTAGGGTGGGCTCAGTACAATGATCTTAACCAGTTCTCAGTTCCCTTTCCAAATTTCTGGAGAGATTATGATAGATTACCAAATAGGGATACAGAACATACGGTCTATACATCTACTTCTAAACTCTGGGATTTTTCCAAAACAAAAAGGAACCTAAGCAATGTCGATAAAAAAGGAAAGTCTTGGGATTCATCTTTTACCAAATGGAGTTTTAAAGATGAAGCTAAGTTAAAGGACAGAGGTGAAACAGGTGCAAAAATAAGCTTTGGTTTTTGGGATTCTTTTGCATCGGATTTTGCCGTAACTTGGACTTATGATCAGATTACTAACAGTTATAAAAGAGAAAATGGTGGTAAGCCGCATATTGATAAAAATAGTAATAAACAGATGGAAACCAAAAATGTAGTAATTATGTTTGCTGACGAATCTTCTGCAAATGACGGTTATCCTGGCGGTCATTTATTATATGATATTCTAGGTGAAGGGAAGGCAATTGTTTTTCAAAACGGTGAAGCAATAAAAGCTAAGTGGAGCAAGAAAAAAGAAACAACACGTATGAAAATTACTGATAACAGTGGAAAAGAGATGTCATTTGTAAGAGGACAGATATTTGTAGAGATATTGCCAACTGGAAACCAGGTTACCTATTAAGTTAGTGATGAGTTGTGGGTTTTGGGTTGTGGGTTCTTTTCCTGTAGACTCATAACCCATCACCCATAACCCATAACGTAATTATGTTGGAGCATATAATTCCCTCAAAAACCAGAAGAAAAATATTGGAACTCTTTTTCCATCATCCTCATGACAGTTTTTATTTAAGAAAAATAGTACGTGATGTAAGCGAGGAGGTAAATGCTGTAAAGCGCGAACTTGATATTCTTTCTGAAGAAAAAGTATTACATAAAGAAAAAAGACTTAACAAAGTTTTTTACACTCTTAATAAAAATTTTGCTTTCTATGATGAGTTTTTACGGATTTTTACTAAAACA
This sequence comes from Candidatus Roizmanbacteria bacterium, assembly GCA_016432445.1. Lineage (GTDB taxonomy): Bacteria > Patescibacteriota > Microgenomatia > UBA1406 > GWC2-37-13. The sequence continues at coordinate 343,859 of CP066689.1, forward strand.
AGCAAATTTGTCACCCTTATGCATAAAAATTTATCTAAAATAGGTAAAGTTAAATATGCTGCTTTATCTACTAAATTTGCAAAAAAAATCCCAGTTAAGGAAGATGAAGTATATTTGTTGATGGTAGGAATAGTTGTGTTGCCTGAAATAGAAAATATTATTCACAGCGTTGAGGAAGATTTTGGCCGTGAGATAAACTATACTATGATGACTGATGATGAGTTTGTTTTCAGGAAAAAAAACAATGATCCATTTCTTTGGCGATTTTTAAAACATCCGAAAATTATGTTAGTTGGAATAGAGGAAGATCTTCTTAAATGAGAATACTTAAAGTATTAATCCCGTTGTTACTTCTACTATTGATAATTTGGATAGATTTACCCGAAAATAATAAAATTCCTTCCTTAACTATTGATACTACTTCAATCGGTATTAATTTTAGGAAAGAGTTTAAAACGCATTTAGGGCTTGATTTAAAAGGCGGAAGTCATCTTGTTTTTGATACGGATATGTCAAAAGTTAAAGCCAATGATATTAATGATGCGCTAAACTCAGCAAGAGATATTATTGAAAAAAGAGTCAATTTTTTTGGAGTTTCAGAACCGTCAGTACAGACTATAAAATCAGAAAAAAACTACCGAATTTCTGTTGATTTGCCCGGAATAACCAATACTAGCGAAGCAGTGCAAGTAATTGGGCAGATAGCCCAGCTTTCGTTTAAAGAAGAGGCAACAGGTGACGCAAAATTAGCTACAGCTCCGGCAATTTTTAGGTTAACAAAAGAGACAGGGCTTACTGGCCGAGATGTCAAAAAAGCAACAGTCGCATTTGATCCTCAAACAGGAAAACCTCAGGTGAAACTCGATTTCACAAGTGAAGGAACCAAAAAATTTGGAAATATTACTTCAAGAAATGTCGGTAAACAGATTTCTATATTTATTGACCAGTTCCCAATTTCAGCTCCTGTAGTTCAACAGCCTATAACTGATGGCAACGCGGTGATTACTGGTAATTTTACAGTTGAGGAAGCAAAAAAATTGGCAGTAGCTATAAACAGTGGAGCTTTGCCTATTCCTATAAAAATGGTGGAACAAAGAAGTATCGGCCCTACCCTTGGCTCACTTGAAGTCAAAAAAAGTGTTTATGCGGGAGTGGCAGGACTGACTATGGTTATGATTTTTATGATTCTTTATTACAAAAGGTTGGGTCTAATTGCTTGTATGGCTCTTCTTATTTACGGACTTATTTCTTTGGCAATATTTAAAACAATTCCCGTGGTTTTAACTTTACCTGGAGTAGCTGGTTTTATTTTATCTATCGGTATGGCAGTTGATTCCAATATATTAATATTTGAAAGGATTAAAGAAGAGTTAAGAAAAGGTAGAGATTTTGATATTGCGATACGTTTGGGATTTGGACGGGCGATTGATGCGATAAAAGATGCTAATATTACCACTCTTTTGGTAGCTTTTATTCTTTTTAATCCCTTAAACTGGGATTTCTTACCTCAGTTTGGTCTGGTGCGCGGTTTTGCTTTAACTTTAGCTATTGGAGTGATTACTAGTTTATTTACAGGAGTTGTTATCACAAAAAGACTGATTAATATTTTTTATAAAAAATAATATGATTAACTTTTTAAAATACCGTTGGATTTACTACACTATATCGTTTGCGGTTATTGCTTTGGGATTGTTTTCAATCATTAGGTGGGGGTTTATTTACTCCATTGATTTTGTTGGAGGTACTAATCTTCAGTATCAGACAAGCAAAAATATTAATCAAAATGAGGTAAAGCAAATTTTTGAAGCTAATGAGATTAGTTTAATTGATTTTGAGGTGAAAAATAATACTATCATCGTTAGAGCAAAAACTATTGATGAAAAAAAAGAAGCTCAGATTAAAAATGATTTAGAGAAAAAATTAAGTATAAAGCTGACGGTGCTTAAATCAGAAACAGTAGGACCAGTTTTAGGGAAAGAGTTAATAAGAAAAACAATTATAGCTTCATTAATGGCTGTTGTAATAATCCTTTTATATATGAGTTTTGCTTTTAAAGGATTAAACTTTGCTCTAGCCGCAGTTATAGCATTGTTCCACGATTTTCTGGTGGTTATTGGATCATACTCCCTTTTGTCTCATTTTTTTGGAGCTCAGGTGGATACTTTGTTTGTAACGGCAGTATTGATTACTATGTCTTTTTCTGTTCATGACACGATTGTCATTTTTGATAAAATCAGGGAATATAAAAAAAATATCGGCAGTGGTGATATAGAGCATTATGCCAATAAAGCATTAACTGAAACATTAGTTAGATCAGTTAATAACTCAATGACAATTATCTTCATGCTTTTGGCTCTTGTTCTTCTTGGAGGAGCAACTATTAAATTTTTTGTTATAACTTTGCTTATTGGTACAATTACCGGTACTTATTCATCTCCGTTTGTGGCGACTCCCGTAGTCGTTTGGCTGGAAAAATTGAGGAAGAAGTAATTTTTGATTCAAGATTAATGATTCATGAATAAAACTTCTTGAATCCTGAATCATGAATCGTGAATCTACTTTGCTTATTAAGTCTTATCCTCTTGGTGAGTTGCAGGCCAATTGTTATTTTTTGATCAAGAATAAAGAGTGTTTAATAATTGATCCTGCAGATTCTGCTGATTTTATTCTTGAAGAATTACAAAAGAAAAACCTTAAATTATTAGGACTTCTGGCAACTCACGGCCATTTTGATCATGTGTTAGCTGCCGGCGAAATCCAGCTGAGTTTTAAAGTACCTTTATATATCTTTAAAGAAGATTTATTTTTAGTAAAACGATTAAAAGAAACAGCTAAATATTTTTTAGGTCATGAACCTTATACAGTTCAACCATCAATCATTCATGAGTTAGCAGAGGGAGAAATGGAGATATGTCCATTTAAGTTTGAGGTTATCAAAACTCCAGGACATACTCCAGGCGGATGTTGTTTTTACTTTAAAGAAGAGAATGCGGTCTTTACCGGTGATACTTTGTTTAAAGGTGCAGTTGGACGAACTGATTTATCTTACAGCAGTCGTGAAGATTTAAAGAAATCCATAAATCGTTTATCGGCTTTGCCTCAGGATACTATTGTTTATCCGGGACACGGAGAAGATACAATGATTGGAGCGGAAAAGTAAATATAACATCTAAAACCTAAGATCTAAGATCTTTTTCAATAGTTCCTCTCTTTCATTTTTAAGTTTTCCTTCAATAACTTCATTAAAAATCTGATTTAAAGTTTCGCCAATTTTAGGTCCAGGTTTAAGATTGAGAATTTTCATCACATCATTGCCGTTAATCTTAAGATCAGTTACTTTGAACGGTTCTTTTTGGACTTCCTCAATTCTTTTTTTGAAAAGTTCCAGCCTCCATGATGTGGGTGTAGCTCCTGAGCCACTGCGGTCGGCAACGCGAAGATCAAGCATATCCTGAACGTTTTCTTTTCCGACATCCCTAATAAATCTTCGAACTGCTTTATCAGTTTGCATCTCGGTTACAGAAAATTGGTGATGGCGGATTAAGGTAACTAATTTCTCTTTTTGTTTATTGGATAGCCGCAAGCGATCAGCGATTTGCTCAACTTGTTTTGCTCCTATAACTTCATGGTTGTAAAAAGTTATTAGTCCTGTTTGATCTTTGCGATACGCTTTTACTTTACCGATATCGTGGAGAAGGATTGCCAATCGGGTGATAGCATCTTTTGACGGACTATTTTTTAAAGACATTATAGAATGAGTGCCAACATCATAAATATGATGTCTTTTAGGACTTTTTTGGCCTACCAAAAAAGCTTCGTCAAGTTCAGGCAGAATATATTTTAAAAGACCGGTATTTTTCAAAAAAAGAATGCCCTCGGCAGCATTATCTGATCGTAGGATTTTAAATAGTTCATCACGTATTCTTTCTCCAGAAATATGCTTTATTAAGTGGGCGTCTTTTTTTATAGCCTCTCTTGTTTTCTCCTCAATCTGAAACCCCAGTTGAGACGCAAGTCTGATTGCTCTTATTAAGCGAAGCGCATCTTCATTAAATCTTTTGTCGGGATCCCCGACTGCCGTTATCAATTTATCTTTTAAATGTTTTTGACCGCTATACGGATCAGTTATCTTTTCTCCATCATAGGCTATGGCATTAATGGTAAAGTCACGTCGGGCGAGATCTTCTTCAAGAGTTTTAGCCCATTCTATTTTTGAAGGATGTCTCAAGTTTGTATAATTTTCTTCTTTTCTATAGGTAGTAACTTCAAAAATATTTTTATTGCCATTTATTTCTATCTCGATACCAACTGTTCCAAACTGGTTATTGTAAAATCCATTAGGATAAAGCTTTAATACTTCGTCAGGTGTGGCATTTGTGGTGAAGTCCCAGTTACTGGTTTCATTTTTCAGCAGCAAATCACGAACAGCGCCTCCGACTACATATATTTGATAGCCTTTTTTATTAAGATTATCCATGAAGTCCTTAACTTCTTCAGGTAAAGTAAACATGCTTACTATTATATACCACTTCGCCGTGATGTTGTATAGGCTACGTTGGGTATTAGACAGCGATTTGAGGTACTTTTTCCTCTGGAGTTATATCAGCAATTACTTTGGCTGTCTCCAGGCCGATCATATTTTTTAAGATATCAAGATTTTCTTTATCAGGTCCTTTACCGTCAAAACCTGGAGTTTCGATGATGAAAGGCATATCCTTAGTTAAAGGATGATTAAGAAGCAAACGGAAAACTTCAGTACCTATATGTCCTTGACCGATATTTTCATGGCGGTCGCGGTGAGTACTAAAAGGATCTTTGCTGTCATTCAAGTGCCACAGTTCAAGCTTATCAAGTCCTATAAAAGAGTTAAAAATGTTTAAAAATTGATCCAAAAGTTCTTGAGTGGAAAGGTTATATCCGCCGGCATGCAAATGGCAAGTATCAAAACAAACACGAACACGTTTATTATCAATATCTGTAAGAATTTTAGCAAGCTCATCAATTGTTAATCCTATTTTTTTTATTCCGGAATTTTCGATTATAAAAAGAGTCTCAGAAGGAGTCTCAGCTAGTACGTGACGCATATTTTCAATTAAAATATCATATGATTTTAAGATAATCTCAGGAGGAATTTCGGGTACTGCTTCATTATCTTTATATGATCCAAGATGAATAACACAGCCTTTAATTCCAAGCTGGAAAGCAGTTTGCATATCTCTGATTAGAGATTTTTTAGAAGCGCGTCCAACATGATTTCTATCAGCAAGATTAATTAGATAGGAACCGTGGAAATAAATCGGATTAATTTTATATGTTGCTTTTTTAGTTTTAAAAAGATCAATCTCATCCTGATTCAGGTGGTGGCTATTCCAGCTTCGCGGAGAAGACGAAAAAATTTGAAGGCAGTTGCCTCCAATAGCCTTAACTTTCTCTATTGCTTTAACATAACCTCCTGATATGGAGAGATGTGCTCCTAGTTTTGCCATCAATTTAATCATTATACTACTTAAATACTCCTTGACAACTCTTAGCAGAGTTGTTATCATATTGCTAATCCCCCTTCGTCTCAATTAGTTTGAGACTACGGAGGGATAAAATATGGAAGATTTGACACAAAGGCAGATTGAGATATTACGTTCTATAATTCAAGAATATACTTTAGGCGGCGAGCCGGTAGGTTCAGAGATATTAGAGAAAAAATATAAACTGGGTGTTTCGCCGGCAACTGTCAGAAATGAGATGGTTGAACTGTCAAAAAAAGGTTATCTTAAAAAAACTCATTTTTCTTCAGGAAGAGTGCCGTCGGCCAAAGGATTCAGATTCTATATAAAGCACTTAATGAAAGAAAAAGAGATGTCAACAGTTGATGAGGTGGCTTACAAAAACAGTGTTTGGGATGAACGCAATGAGACGCATCGCTTGCTTTCTCAAGCAACAAAAGTCTTAGCTGCCCGCACAGGTTTGCTTTCACTTACTGCCACAGTGGCCGGAGATTTATATTACTCAGGAGTTTCTAATTTACTTGATAAACAGGAATTTTTAAACTTAAACTTATCGCGAAGTCTTTTCGGACTTCTTGATGAACTTAATTATTGGGAAAAAGTTCTTAACCGTTGCGTTAAGGTAGATGAAGACATTTTATATATGCTTGGTGAGGAAGATTTTAATGATCCTTTATTTGAACCATGCGCCTCAGTTTTTGCTGAGTTTGAATCAGGTAACATAAAAGGAATCATCGGCGTGGTTGGGCCTAAAAGAATGTACTATGAGGTGATAACTCCTCAAATCAGATATTTTTCTGATCTTATTGAAAAATTGATCAATAATAAGGAATAATAAAATAATTAAAGTTTTCATAAATAATTTATGAACGATAAAAAAGTTAAAAAAGATATTAAGGATGCAGAAGATTATAAAGATAAGTATTTAAGAGCATTAGCTGATTATCAAAACTTTGAAAAAAGAGTCAGGCAGGAAAAAGAATATGTTGCCAAAATGGCAGAGGCTCGGATTATTTTAAAATTTTTGCCTTTTTTAGATAATCTTGAAAAGGCTGAAATTTTTATTAAAGATCAAGGACTAAAGATGATTAAAGATCAGTTGATTCAAGCGCTAAAACAATCGGGAGTAGAAGAACTTGATTTGCAAAATAAAGAGTTTGATCCACAGTATGCCGAAGCGGTTGAGGTCGTTGAGGGAGATAAAGATAATATAGTAGTTGAAGTTTTACAAAAAGGATATCTTTTTGAAGGACAATTATTAAGACCGGCACAGGTGAAAGTCTCTAGGAAAAAATGACAAAATCTAAATTTCAAATGTCAAAGAATTTTTATGCTTTGGATTTTGAAATTTGGATTTGATTTGGAATTTGAGTTTTGACATTTGGATTTTTTAAATTAAAAGTTTACTTTAAATAATATGAGTAAAATCATTGGTATTGATCTAGGAACAACTAATTCCGCCGTAGCAGTTATGGAAGGCGGAAAACCAAAAATTATTCATTCTCAGGAAGGCCGCAATGTGATTCCTTCTGTGGTCGATCCTATAAAAAGAATTGTTGGAGATGTGGCCAAAAGACAGATGGTCATGAACCCAAAAAGAACAATTTTTTCTATCAAAAGGTTGATTGGAAGGCATTCTGATGATGAAGAAGTTAAATATGATGTTAAATGGCTGCCTTACACTGTTAAGGAAGGAAAAGATAAGAGAGCTGTGGTTGAAGCTGAAGGTAAAACTTTTACTCCTCAGGAAATTTCAGCAATGATTTTGCAAAAGATAAAAGCTGATGCTGAAGCATACTTGGGTGAAAAAGTTGATAAAGCCGTTATTACTGTTCCTGCCTATTTTGATGATGCTCAACGTCAGGCTACTAAACAAGCCGGAGAGATCGCCGGACTTGAGGTGGTAAGAATTTTAAATGAGCCAACTGCTGCCGCTTTAGCATACGGCTTGGATAAAAAACATTCTCATACAATTGCGGTATATGATTTGGGAGGCGGAACTTTTGATATTACCATTCTTGAACTTGGGGATGGGGTATTTGAGGTAAAAGCTACCAATGGTGATACTCATTTAGGAGGCGATGATTTTGACCGTGTTATCGTAGACTATATTGCTGATGAGTTTAAGAAAGAGAATGGTATTGATTTAAGAAAAGACGCTCAAGCATTGCAAAGGTTAAAAGATGCCGCTGAAAAAGCAAAAATTGAGCTTTCCTCATCACTGGAAACCGAGATTAATCTTCCTTTTGTAACGGTTAAAGATAATCAGCCTTTACATCTGGTTTTAAAACTGACCCGGTCAAAATTGGAATCATTAGTTAGTGATCTTATCAATAAAACATTTCAACCGGTAAAGTCCGCTCTTAAAGATTCAAAGGTTGAGGTTTCAAAAGTTGATGAGGTAGTTTTAGTTGGAGGTATGACTCGTATGCCAAAGATTATAGAAGAAGTAAAGAAATTTTTTGGTAAGGAACCTAACCGTTCTGTTAATCCTGATGAAGTTGTTGCCATAGGCGCGGCAATTCAGGCAGGCGTTTTAACCGGAGAAACAAAAGATGTCGTTTTGCTTGATGTGACTCCTCTTACTTTGGGAGTTGAGACATTAGGCGGAGTAATGACGCCTTTGATTCAAAGAAACACTACCGTGCCAACTTCAAAAGCGGAGGTTTTTTCAACTGCAGGCGACAATCAGACTCAGGTTGAGATACATATCCTTCAGGGAGAGCGGCCAATGGCCCGCGATAATAAATCTTTAGGAAGATTTATTTTGGAAGGAATTCCCCCGGCGCCCCGTGGAGTACCTCAAGTTGAGGTAAGTTTTGATATTGATGCCAATGGAATTTTAACCGTAACTGCCAAAGATAAAGCCACCGGTAAATCACAAAGCATAAAAATCACCGGCTCAACTGGTTTAAGTAAAGATGAGGTTGAGAAAATGAGGGAGGAAGCGGAAAAGCATGCTGATGAAGATAAAGAAGTAAAAGAAAAGATTGAGGTAAGAAATAAAGCCGATAACATGATTTATGTGGCGGAAAAATCCTTAAAAGATGCAGGCGATAAAGCTCCCAAGGATGTCAAAGAGGACGTTGAGAAAAAAATTAAAGAACTAAAAGAGGTTTTAGATAAAGGAACAAAAGAGGAGCTTGAAAGCAAAACTAAAGACCTCTCCGACACTCTTCAAAAGATTGGACAGGCTATGTATAATCAGCCAAAGACTGAAGGAAAAGATGGTGGAGAATCCTCTGCTCCAAATGACGGAGCTACGGCGGACAAGGAGGATAAGGGTGATAAAAAAGATAGAAAGGATGTAGAAGAGGGAGAGGTTGTAAGTTAACGAAATTAGAACGGAGGCCTGTCGCTCGTTTTTTCCCATCAGGGTTCGCGGCTCAAAGTCCGCTCCACGCTGATGGGAACCCTTAACTCGCGCCACCCGTTCTAATTTTTAATCTTTATGAAAGATTTTTATGAAATTTTGGGAGTTGATAAAAAAGCATCGGCTGATGAGATAAAATCAGCTTACCGCAAGCAGGCTTTAAAGTGGCATCCAGACCGCAATAAAGAGGCGGGCGCTGAGGCAAAATTTAAAGAGATAAATAAAGCTTATGAAGTATTAGCCGATGCTAAAAAACGGGAAATGTATGACCAGTATGGATCTTCCGCTTTTGAAAGAGGAGGTCATGGCGGGCATGGTGTTGGTGGTTATGGACAAGGACCCTTTTCCTACACTTATACAACCTCAGGTAATGGCGGCAATCCTTTTGAGGAAGTAGATTTTGGCGGTTTCTCAGACCCTTTTGAAATATTTGAACAGTTTTTTGGTTTTAAATCTCCTTTTAATCAACAAAGACAAAGGCAACACAGAAAAATTTATCAAATTGAGATTTCTTTTGAGGAAGCTGTAAAAGGAACAGAGAAAAAAGTAAGCATAGATAGAAAAGAAAAAGAAATAAAAATACCAGCAGGTGTTGATAACGGCATGCGGATACGTTTTTCAGATTTTGATCTTCTTATTCAAGTCAGGTCTCACTCATTTTTTAAGAGAGAAGGCCAGGATATCTACGTAGAAAAAAATATTCCTTATACCTTGGCGGTTTTAGGTGGCGTAGTCGAAGTGCCGACAATTGATAAGCCGGTAAAATTGAAAATACGGCCTGGAACAAAGTCAGGTACAGCAGTGCGGTTAAGAGGCCAAGGAGTGCCTTATCCCAACTCATCAAGAAGAGGCGATCAATATGTAGTCTTTAACCTCGATGTCCCTGAAAGAATCTCCTCAAAAGCAAAAAAATTATTGGAGGAGTTGGAGAAAGAATTGTAGTAAAACACCCCGGCCTTTAGCCACTCCTCTTATGAAGAGGGGATAAATTCTCCTCTTTCTAAGAGGAGTACCCCGCTGAGCGGGGGGAGGAATTTTTATTATTCAAGCGTAGTCGAGAACAATTTTATTTCTTTACACACTTTCCTCCTGCGTCAGGATAATTTCCATCATATTTACATTCATATCCATCAGGACATAGAATTCCAGCAATTCCTCCACAAAACTTCCCTTCACTACTTTCCTCATTTTGATAGATGAATCTAAAGGTGGAGAGGATTTGTTCAGCTAAAGGACGTTTGGGATTATCTGCCGCTGGGGTATTTGATATTTTAAATTTATATATAAGCCCGCTTTTATAAATCTTATCTTTCGGTTTGATAACAAATATTAAGGTTGTATAACCGCCTTGTCCTTCTATGTTATCAAATCTAATACCATTTAATCCGCTAAAGGAGATTTGTTTTTGAATCATTTTTGTTGAAGCAAAATTAGAAAGACTTAAGAGTTTAGAAGCATCATTGAGTGTTAAATTATCTTTATTTTCCATAGCCGAGATAGATAGATCTGAAGTGTCTTCAATATTTTGACTAAGATACAAATCATTCGGTTTAACCAATGTCTCACCAGGCCATATGTTAAATATGTTGTCTCCACCACTATGAACTGAAAATTTATCAATTGGATATTTAAATTCATAAAAGCTGCCAGCAGAATAAACTTTCCAGTTGATAGTTTCATCAGTTGTGATGGTTGGAGATGGAAGAACTTTGGTTGGAGAAATTACTGCCGCCTCTTTATTAACTTTATTTGACTGACTACCTAAATAATAACTCACGGCTCCAATTACCAATGTTAAAATCACTCCTCCAATGATTAAAGGTAGTTTTGAGGGAGATTGGAGAGATGAGGATGATTGGGGCGGTTGGGGAATTGTTGATGGTTGAGTTTGAGGGTCCATTAATTTAAATTATTACACATGGTGGAAATAATATCAATTTAAGAGATCCCTCGACTTCGCCCGCCTTTGGCGTGGCTTCGCTCGGGATGACATGGAGGTTTTTTCAATTGCAAATTGTATCCATAAACATTAAAATGATGGTTTGATTTACTTATGAGAACTAATGCAGGAAATTTAAAAAAAGGCGAGTTTGTCCGCCACCAAAATGAAATTTGGCAGGTGCAAAAAGCCGAGTTCTATTCTCCAGGAAAAGGTTCAGCTCTCATGAAAGCCCGCATTAAAAATGTTTTATCGGGGAAAAATCTTGATTACACTTATAAATCAAACGAAGATGTAGAAACTGTAGATGTTACAAGTATTGAGATGCAGTATCTTTATAAAGATGCCGAAAATTATTACTTCATGGACGAGCGATCTTATGAACAGTATTCGGTTGCCTCTTCAGTTGTCGGAGACGTTGGGCGTTTTTTTAAAGAAGGAGATAAATATTACATTTTTGTTTACAATGAAAAAGCTATCTCTATAAGGCCGCCTATGAGTGTGAGGTTAAAGATTATTGAAACAGAAGATGCAGCCAAAGGTGATACAGTATCTGGCGCTAAAAAAACGGCCAAAGTTGAAACAGGCGCCACTGTGATGGTACCGCTTTTTGTCAAAGCCGGCGATGAAATTACAATTAACCCCGAAACTGGAGATTATACGGGGAGAGTCTAATAGATCTTTGATCTGAGATCTTAGATATTATATTTTCAATATTAATACTTTTATTTCTAAGATCCAAGATCTAACATCTAAGATCTTAATTTTAAACTATATGGCTTCAGTTGGTGAAATTATTAAAAAAGAGAGAGAAAAAAAAGGACTAACGCTTCGTCAAATAGAAAAAGAAATAAAAATAAGAGAAAAATATTTGGCTGCGATTGAGGAGAATAAATGGGAAATTTTTTCGTCACGCATTTATATAATAGGTGTCATTAAAAACTATTCTAAAGTACTGGGATTAGAATCCCAAAAAATTGTAGCTCTTTTTAGACGAGATTATGAGCAAAAAGATGATATTCATTTTAAAAGAAGAGTAGCTTCCCATTATTTAACATCTCAGTCAAGAAGAATAGTTTTAGGCGGTGTAATTTTGATAATTGCTGTTTTCTCAAGCTACTTTGGTTATCAGTTAAAACAATTTTTATCTCCTCCTAAAGTAGCTATAGTTTCCCCCCAAGGAGATCGTTTCCGCTCAGTAGACATTCTTAAAATTACCGGCCAAACAGAAAAAGAAGCCAGTATTATTATTTATGGTGAAAAAATTTATCCTTCAAAAGACGGCACTTTTCAGTATGATTTTCCGATAAAAATGGGGAGAAATGAGCTTGTCATTGAGGTTATTGGAGCCAATGGAAAAAAAGCAGTGTTAAAAAAAGACTATTTTAAGGATTGATATTGTCATTGCGAGGATCCGCCAGTCTTCGACCCTGAGGGGCTCAGACCCGAATGGGCTGGCGGAGACGTGGCAATCTAATCAGAACGAGATTGCTTCACTTCATCAGGTACAGGACTGTACCTGACTTCGTTCGCAATGACATTTATTTAAATAAACTCTTTAGTTCCTTTATAGACTTCATATTTTTTTGGGATATAATTTTTTTAAAACTTAGTCTGCCGGCTTCGTTGACAATTTTATCTTCAAAAGCAGTTTTTCTGACTTCACCCAATAATCCGACTTCTCCAACAAACAGTGTTTTTTTGGGAACGGGAATATTTTTTATTGAAGAAATAAGAGAAGCAATGATACCTAAATCAGCGGCAGTCGATTTAATATCAACTCCGCCTACAACATTAACGTAAATATCAAAGGTGTCCAGCGGCAAATTGATGTGTTTTCTTAAAACAGCCAAAAGCAGAAGGACTTTATTGTAATCAACTCCTTTAACTACTCTTCGGGGAACAGGAAGCATGGTTGGAGAAGCGAGAGTTTGTATTTCGAAAAATAATGATCTTTTGCCTTCAGCGACACCGACAATTGCTTTACCAGGCACTTCTTCATCCTGATTTTCAAGGAACGCTAGAGGGTTGTTGACCTCAACCAATCCGCTTTGAGCCATCTCAAAAATGCCAATCTCATCTGTGGGGCCAAAGCGGTTTTTAGGCGATCTTAAAATCCTAAAGTTTGAAACTCTTTCTCCTTCAAATGAGAGTACTGCATCAGTCATATGTTCCAAAGTTTTAGGGCCGGCGATATCCCCTTCCTTTGTTACATGGCCCACTACAATAATGGGAATTTTTTTAGTTTTAGCGATTCTTGTAAGCTGGCTCAAACATTCTTTAAGCTGTGTTACGCTTCCTGCCGGACTTTCAACTGTATTGGAATAAATTGTTTGAATGGAATCAATAACAATTATATCGATTTTATCTTTTAGTTCATCAATTCCCACAACAATTCCTTCGACCTGCAAAGTATCTGAAAAAAGAAAACTACTAAGGTTTATCTTTAATCTCTCGGCCCGGTGTTTTATTTGTTCAGCAGCTTCTTCTCCTGAGATGTAAAGGGTTTTAAAATTAGTTAAAGCTTGAAGAAGTAAGGTAGATTTCCCTACACCGGGTTCACCGGTTAAAAAGACTACTTCTCCAGGAATAAATCCGCCGCCCAAGACCCGGTCAAACTCAAAAATGCCGGTTTTTTTCCTGATCTTATTTAAAGGTTTAATGGTTGATAAAGCGATGGCGTTAAGGCGGGCGGTTCTTTCTTTTGTTTTCCCATCTTTCATATCTCTTTGTTTTTTGAAGGTTTTCCACTGAGCGCACTCAGGGCAACGCCCCATCCAAGAGGCTGTTCCATAACCGCAGTTTGAACAAATATACATCATAAAGGTTGATTCATGATTAAAGATTCACGATTCAAGAATAAAACATTTGCTTCATCTTCATGAATCATAAATCATGAATCTTGAATCAAATTAAATTTACATTTTTTCTACTGTCTCTATTCCCAAAAGATAAAGTCCGTTTTTAATTACTTGAGCTGTGGCTTTTGTTAAAAGCAGCCTAAAATTTTTAGTCTCATCATCAGCTTTTAATATCTGATGTTTCTGATAAAAAATATTGAATTTTTGAGCAAGGTCAAATAAATAAGTGGCGATAAGATGAGGTGAGAAACTTATACCTGCTTTTTCAACTACTTCGGTAAACTGATAAAAACTTCTTAACAAATCTTTTTCTTCTTTAGAAATGCTTTTAATTATTATGCCATCGTTTGAACAACTGGTTTTAGCAAGAACGCTTTGACACCGGACATAAGTATAGATAAGATAGGGGCCTGAGTTTCCTTCAAGAGAGATTGATTCGTCAAAATCAAAAGCGATATTGCTTTTTAAACCATTTTTAAGGTAGGAATATTTAACTGCGGCTATAGCTAAACTTTCAGCAGTTTTTTCCTCACATTTATATGAGTTTACTATCACTTCTTTAGATTTGTTTAAGAGCCATTCGCCCTCAATTACGTTTCCTTGGCGCGATGACATTTTACCTGATTTTAGAGTAACCCATCCATAATCAAGATGCATCTGTTTACCCCTGTATTTCTCGGGATTTAAAATTTCTTCTACTTTAAAGGTAACTTTAAAAAAACTGCTTTGCTCGGGTCCGACTACATGAATACATTTATCAAGTTCTCCAAACTCTGAAAATTCCATCTCGGCTAAGGCCAGTTCTTTACCTTCATAAGTAGGTAAACCTAAAGCATTGATAAAAACACGCGTATCAATTCCGTATTTTTTTCCATTAAAAACGATGGCTCCTTCGCTTTCTTCCAAGATACCTTTTTCAAGAGCTTGTTGAGATATCTCAACTCCCCGTTTGTGCATTTCGCTTTCAAAATAAAGGCGGTCAAACTGAGTGTATGCCCGTTTATATATTTCATTAAAATAATTTAAACTTAACTCTCTAGTTTCTTCCCATAAAGGAATAATTTCAGAGTTATTTTCATAAATCATCCGGTTAACTTCAATAATCTCTTCTTTACCTTTTCCGCCTTCTTCATAAACTTTGTTACCTTCAGAATATGCTTTTCCAAGAAAAGAGATCTTTTCTCTAAGAGTCATTTGAGCAAAAATAACATCTCCTTTTTCTTTGATAATTTGTTTTAACCGCCAAAGGCATTTGGCTACATGCAAGCCGATATCACCTTCATAATTGGCTCTTACAACTTTGTTTCCTAAAGCTTCAAAAATCCGCGCGATTGATTCACCAATGAATAATGTTCTTAAATGACCGATATGAAAAAGTTTGAGAGGGTTAGGGTGGGCATACTCCACCATGATTTTTTTTATTTTTCCTAAGGAGTAAGGAAAGTACTCAATTTTTCCTTGAGCTAAATCTTTATTTAAAGAAAAAAGATATGAAGGGGTGATCCAAAAATTGATGAAACCCGGTTTAAGGACCTCAGCTTTTTCAATAAGATCATTTGATTCAAGATTTTTTACAATTTCTTCAGCCACGTCCATGGGATTTTTTTTGAGATTTTTGGAAATTTTTAAAGCAATGCTTGATGAGTAATCTCCAAAATCAGAATTGGCCGGGTGTTCAAGATCCGGTTTTTCTTCAATGCCCATTTTGGCTAATGCCGCCTGTAAAGTTTCTAAAATTTTATTTCTTACCATTGGTTTATATGATAGCACAAATATGTTAAAATTTAGATACTTTATGAAAAGAAAATTATTGCTTCTTCTTTTTTTAATAATTTTATTTGGAGCTTTTGTTGGCGGCAGATATATTTTACTAAACACTCAAAATGTAAATGGCAAGATAAGGATAGTTACTTCACCTTCATCAAATGTCTTTATAAATAATGTGGCGGTGGGGAAGACTCCATTTGAGGAAAAATACAAGGTCGGAGAGTATTTGCTGAAACTGATACCTGAAGCCAGCCAAACTGCTTCCTGGCAGGGGAAAGTCAAGATTTATAAAAATGCTCTTTCTTACGTCAATCGGGAATTGGGGAGTACCGATATTGCTTCAGCCGGTGAGATTTTAACAATCGGCAAAATGGAGAAAACTAAAGACAAAAAACTGGGAGAAATTTATGTAGAAACAGAACCCAGCGGAGCAATAGTTCACTTAGACAATGATGAAAAAGGAGTGGCTCCATTGATATTGGCTGATGTTGTGCGGGGTGATCATGAAATATCAGTTTATATGCCGGGATTTTTAAGAAGGACTGAAAAAATTAATGTTGATTCAGGATATCGTCTTAATGCTCATTTTAAATTAGCCATTGATCCCAATCAGCAATTACTACCGAAAGAAGAAAAAAAAGAAGCAACCGATAGTGCCAAAGTAACAAAGACGATAGTGGTCATAAGCGACTCGGTTAGAGATACACCTATTGGTGCCCTAAGAGTAAGAGAGGAGGCATCAATAAGCGCTTCAGAATCTGCTCGGGTAAACGCCGGAGACAAGTTTGAACTTCTTGATGAGGATGAAGGGTGGTATAAGATAGAGTACGAAAAAGGCAAACAGGGCTGGGTCTACTCACAATATGCGTTAAAGCAAGAATCTCAATAACGATTTACCATAGATTTGTTTAGTCAGATATGCGATAATATCAGTATGAAACAGGAGAAAAATCTAAAACTTCCTAATTTTTTTCGCTCCTATTTTTGGGATATAGAGTTTAATAAGCTGAAAACTAAAACACACTCTTCTTTAGTCATAAAACGAGTACTCGATAGAGGGAATCTTCGTGACATACGTTGGTTAGTAAAAACATATGGAAAAGACGCAATCAAAGAAGTGGTTATGAAAACACGAGATTTAGCCCGCCCCACCTGTAATTTTTGGGCAGATGTTTTAGATCTTGATAAAAGTAAAATACCATGTTTACAAAAACCTTACTTCCCGATACATTTCGGGCTATCCAGTTAATTTCAGGCATTTCCGAGATAAAAAAAGGTTATCTTGCTGGAGGTACTGCTTTAGCGCTTCAGATTGGACATAGAATTTCCGTGGATCTTGATTTCTTCACTCAAGAGGAATTCAATGTAACTGAATTATCTGAGAAATTTTCCTCTTTATCAGAATTCTCACAAGATGGTACCTCAAAATGGACGATATGGGGAAAAGTTGGCCAAACGAAATTTAGTATATTCTACTATAAATATCCATTACTTGAAAAAACTTTGCCATTTGAAGGGATTCAACTGGCAAGTCTCTCTGATATTGTCGCCATGAAAATCCATGCGATTGAAGATAGAGGGACTAGACGGGATTTTGTAGATATTTATTTTCTTTTGAAAAAGTATACTTTTGAAGAAATGATTAGTTTTTATCAAAAAAAATATTCTGTTTTAGAAGATCATTTATATTCAATTCTTCGCGCTCTTGATTATTTTGAGGATGCGGAACAAGAAAGTCAAATGCCAAAAATGATACTTGAGGTCAATTGGGAAGAAGTAAAAGAATGTTTTAGAAAAGAGACGTACCGCCTCATTAAAAAAAAGTTAAAATGACGATGCTCCCTAATAAGCGACAAAACAAGAGCCTGAATAAAAGAGCGGGCATTATTAGGGGTGTAACCTATAGTATTTGATTTCTCGCCAGGATTTTAGTATAATTCATATATGACTGAAACCCCCAATTTTTACGAACCTGCAACTCCTTTTAAATACCCTCTTCTTGATACTGATTTTTATGCAGATAGTACAGAGATAAAGCGATTAAAACATTTTCCGCACAAAGTGGTAAGAATAACAGAAGGAACTTATGATAATCGTCCTCTAGGTTCATTAAAAAATCAACTTAAATCAACTCAATATGAATACATTGAAGGCCGTAAAATTCTTCAAAGATTAAATGATCATTATCATATTCCTGTACCTGATTTTGATATCGTTATCGGGTCAGGGAATGATCAGCAAGTAACCTATTACACAATAGTCGACAAAATCTCAGGTAAAGATTTAGAATATTGTTCAATTAAACCTCGGGAAATGAAGCATGTAAAAAAGTTAGTAGATGAATTGTACGGTTCAATTGCCCAATATCTTTGGGATACTTATCAAGAAGGCGGATGGTATTTAAGTGATCTAGTAAAAGATGATTCCCAACTTGTTTATGGGAAGAAGAAAGGAGAGAAACAAAAGAGAATATATTTTGTAGATATTGAACCACGATTAGAGTATTTAGATTTACAAGATTCTAGGACTCATACACAAGTACTCATATTGGCTTTTAACTGGCTTTATGAAATGATTAAGTCCAGAGAATATGAATTTGGATCAAAATTAAGACACGCGCGACAGACTTTACTCAATTTTGCAAATACTGTTTCTCCTTTTAATGAATATTTTCCAGATGTCCAAATGGTGAAAGAAGAATTAGAAAGAGGAAATTTTTTAGAAGAATAATTCTATAAGAGCATAAAACTTAAATAATACTAATTAATTGATTTTGATAAAATTTACTATATGGGAGAAGGTACTCCATTACCATCTAAGGTAATAACAAATAATCTTCAAGAAGGATCTAACGGCGCTAATACGTATGATAATAGGAATAATCATTTAGATTCGGCTGTTCTATCGCAACAAGAGGGGTTAAGTGCACTAAATAGGTTTCTCCAAAGAAAAGCTGGTTTTGATTCCTTAGGGATATTTGTAATAGATTTAAATGGAGAAAAATACAAAAAAAAATCGGGTAATTGTCAATTCTATTTGGGTAGATTGGAAGAAAGCTCCAAAAATCCGTATTATCTTAGTATAAATCCTGCTTATTATTTGGGACACATGCCAGAATTGTTATTTGTTGTTCCTCGAATAGCTCATGTTGGAAAAAAACCATACTACTGGGTTGAATTTACAGACGAACTTATCGATGGTATCATAAAGCCAGCTTTTACTTCCTGTCGTCTAAGACCTGATCAATCGACATCTAAGATCGACTCTGTTTACTGGAGAGGTTTTGAAGAGCAATTACTCGTAGATTTTATTCGAGGGGAAAATAACATTACAACTTCAGACTTAAGGCCATTTCGAATTAAATTACATTCTAAGGATCCTTACTCGTTTGGAGGAATTCAGGATCTGAAACTTTGTCTAACTGCCAATTCCAAGATTAATGGTGGAGACGAACTGCTTATAGTTCCGCGAACCGATTCACAGAATCTTTATTCATGGATAGACATATATAAACAGACAAAAACAGGAGAAGAACTTATAAAAATTTCAACACATCGAATATCGCAAGAAGAAAAAAAACTTATAAGCATTGGTTGGAAAAATCCTGAAACTCAATATTTGGTTGATTATTTATCAGGAGATCCTAAAGTTACTTTCAACAACTTACGTCCATTACGTTTAAAACTTCCTGAACATCTTGGTCAAACATATGTTGGTTTAGAAGCAAACAACAAAAAAAAATTTTTAATTTCTATCCATAAGTTTGAGGTAGATGAGGTAATTTTAATTCCGAAGCAAGATCCTAAAGGGTTGTATCAATGGGTTGAAGCTTATGAATTTGATCCTGAGACAGGAGAGCCTATTGGTGAAGCCATAACTTCTGTAAGAATGACACGAGGTGTGGGATTTGAAAAACTTGGCTGGCTTGGAGCTGGAATACAAAGTCTAATTGATTATTCCAGTGAGGTAAGAATGTTCAATGACCTTTTGCCAATAACTTTGAAAGTTGGTGCAAACACTAAAATGCTTGATGTATGGGGTACGAAAAATGAACATGTTTGGTTAACCCTTTCAGTAAAATCTGGTTTAAAAAGTGGTGATAGTATTGAACTTATTCCCGACAAGGAATTAGAGGATACTATTGTTTATAAAATGGTACGTGGACAAACAGAATTAGGTTCTTATAGTTTTGATAGAAAAACTAAAAAATTTAGCGTTATTGAATTTCATGATTTTCGAAATATTATTCTTCAACCAAGAGATTATTTGCTAGATTATTCGCAAGGTAAAATTGGATTTACAGAATTAAAAACGATTCATTTAACAGTAAAAAAAGATCCTGGGATGATTGATATTCTTTCAAAAGGGAAAGTTCGTATTTACATAACGCCTTCTAAATCCTTTGGTTTAGTTCCAGAGGATGAGGTGGAACTTATTCCACAAGAAGAAAATGAAGGTCAAGCAATATTTGCATTCGTCAAAAATGGAGTAGTATTGGGGCGATATATATATGAATCTCAAACAATGAAATTTTATCAAGAACCTATAAGGGATGTTCAAGCTTTACCACTTATTTCTCGAGAAGAAGCTTTAAGAGTATTAGGTATGTTTTTTGATAATTGATATCCATTTGATAAAATTACAGGAATATTATGGGAAAGGAAAATGAAGAAATTATAGCATCAGCTAATCAAAGAGCTGGATTAAACGAACCGCAAGAATTACCTGTCCTAGGATCAAACGCTAAAGCTTTGATTGAAAAAATCATAACTCTTAATCCAAAAAACCCTGATTATCCTTTTTCTCAACCTTTTGACAAGCATTATGCAGGAATGGTCTCAGATGATCCTGGAGTTTATGCACGTAAATATACTCTTGCAAGAGCACTTATTGCAGATGGAAGATATGGGAATATAAGATTTCTCGATACTGCTTTTATTCCTCAAGGAG
This sequence comes from Candidatus Roizmanbacteria bacterium, assembly GCA_016432445.1. Classification (GTDB taxonomy): domain Bacteria; phylum Patescibacteriota; class Microgenomatia; order UBA1406; family GWC2-37-13. The sequence continues at coordinate 364,250 of CP066689.1, forward strand.
AAGAAGTTCCTCCTCAAGTACAGGCTTTAAAAGATGATCTTCATGTGAGAGTAAGGGAAGAACTATTGAAAAGAGGAGATAAAAAAGTAACGGCAGAAGTGGAAGAAGATATGAGAAATTTTACTCAAGAAGTAGATGAGGGTAAAACACTTGACGCTCAAGAGTTTAGAAAACTTGTGCATCTTTTTGGAGGTTCCCGTGTTGTTGATATTCTCTATCGGACTCGGCCGGAATTTCGAGGAATGCCAGTTGAAAAAGTGAAAAGCATTATTGCTGATTTTTTGGGTGATTTCTTAGTTAAAAAAGGCGGTTTTAATCCTGACGATATTGAGGTTGGAATAAAATATTTATCAGAGGCAACATTTCAGGAAGGATTGTATGAAACAATAAAAGATAATTGCCTTCAATTTTATAACTTCCAAAAAAAAGCAGGTTCGGCAGAATCAGATAGAGAATTAACTAATGAATATTTTGATATTGCCGATATGGAAATACAAGGTTTTAAGAACCCTCATCTGGATCAGATTTTACAAAGAGCAAGGCAATATTATACGTCACTTTACGAAGACTTGCCTAAACCACCTCAAATTATTGGCGAGCTTAAAGAAGGAAGATCTTTTCCTGACTTGAATCAGCTTATTAATATGAAGGAAGTGGTAGATAAAAGAAGAGTTGCTATTGCTGATGACATGGGACTTGGTAAAAGTGCTTCAATGATACTGACAAAAGAAATGCTACATCTTAAATGTGCTTTGGTTGCAGCACCAGCTAATGTTATTTCAACTTGGCAACGTTATTTATCTGATCAAAAAGTAGATGGTAAACAGATGGGATATTTTAAAGAAGGGATGGCTCCCAAAGTAGTTATTATTGATAATCCTTTAGCTTTACATGAATCTGATTTTTCTCAAGCTGATTATGTTCTGATTTCTCATGAACGATTAAATGATTCTTATACCCCAGTTTTAGAGCAAGTGCCTTTTGAAATGGTAATTGTTGATGAGGTACATAAACTAAAAAATCTACAAAAAGGAGTAAGAGCAGGTAATTTAATTAAAATTGCGCAAGCCGCAGAAAGACGTAATGCCTACTTAGGAATTTTATCAGGAACACCAGTCCCAAATAAAATTCAGGACGTCGCTATGATATTAAAATTGCTATATCCGGAAAGATTTGGTGAAGCTTCTAACAAAGATCTTGTTAAAAAAATCATTAATGGAGATCTTCTAGATTTGAGAAGTTTACTTATACCACGAATGCAGATGAAAGGTAAAGAAAGTCTTAATTTGCCTGAACTTACACAAGATGTTATTAAAGTTGATATGTCTCCTGAAGAAAAAGAAGTGTATGAGGTACTTATGGAAAATGACGAAATGGAAGCAACGGAAAAAATTCAGGTGTTGAGACAGTTTTTAATGAATCCAAAGCTTCTTGATATGACTCCGAATATGGAAGGCTCAAAAATTAAAGCAGTAGGTCAACATCTTAATAATGTTTTTCAAAATAAAAATAAAGTAGTAATGTTTGTTAATGGTTACGTTCAAGGAATAATAAGAGGCGATAAGGAAAAAATAATTTTAGGCAGAATGGGTTTACCTGATGATGTTGAGATAAAAGTAATTCATGGTGAAGATATGGGAAATATCGAACGTGAAAGAATACAATCTGAATTTAATAACTCTGATAAAAAAATACTACTTGTTGTCAGCGGACAGACTGCTGATGTTGGAATTGATTTATCAGGAGGAGAAGAAGTTGTTTTCTACAATGAACCTTGGTCACTTTATGATAAACAACAACAGTTGGCAAGAGTGCATAGAGAGGGCGTAAAACATCCTGTTAGAAGTATGACATTTATAACTAATGGAACAATTGAAGATGGAATAAGCATATATATCCAAATGAAGCAAAATGCAATAGAAAAACTTCTTAGAGGGATAGAACTATCCAAGATGGACAAAGAGTTACTTGAAAAAGATGAGAAAGTTGAGGGTTCAAACCTAGAGGTTAATCGAGAACTTGCCGATTATTATTTTTCATCATTAGATAGGATGATGAAAATTTTTGGCCACGTTAGAGAATTAGGTGAGGAAGCATTCATAAAATTTTTGGAAAGATATGGTGAGGATTATGCAGAGTGCTATAGCGATTTGGGTAGCCGAAACTATCAATCAAATGCTTGCCGGATAAACGGAACTATTATTGCTGAGATGATTGAGAAACATGGTCAAGATCTAGTAGGCTTGAGGATACTTGATATTGCGTCAGGACCTGAAATGTTAAGAAAACACATTACAGATAAATATCAAGATAGAATAATAAGCCTTGATATTAATGCTTTGCATTTTAAAGGTGAAGGAGGAAACAGAATTGTGGGGAGTTTTACTGCTTTGCCGGTTGAGAGTGGTTCTATCGATTATGCTAATCTCTCTTTAGCTTTACATTATTCAAGGTTTGTACCAAGTAAAGGAGAATATGAAAGATTAAAGGTTTTGGCTGAGATGAATAGAGTTTTAAAGATTGGAGGTAAAACAGTTCTTAATCTCATGTATAATGCAGATCTAAAAAGTTTTGAAAAGTTTAAGACAATTGTCGAAGCACTTGGTTTTAAAATTGATGAAGAATATACGGATAATGTTATAGTAGGTACACAATATCAGTCACGAATTATTACATTAGAAAAGATTCAAGATATAGATCCAGATATTAATGTGGTTATTAGTAACATAGATAAAGAAGCTTATGATGGATTAAAAATGCCAAAAGGAAGTTGCGGGTTAAAAAATCCCCGCAAGATTGTAAGAGCATTTGTGGTAAATGGAGTAAATCATCCAGTTAAATTCAATGATAGCGATCAGGCTGTTTTGGAAGAAGAAACAACCATAATGACAGAAGGAGAACAGCTAAGAAATATGTACGGCGGGGTTAAATATATCCCAAGAGATGATATAATCCAAAATGGATATGCTCGTGTTCTTATAGCTAATAAATACGTTTTGTTTAAAAAACTTCAGAATAACAATGGGGTTGTTATTATAAGATAAAAGTTATAGAATATGTTTCAATATGGAAAGACCTATAGTTCCAAATGAAGCTCGAACCCATGCTTTCTTTGATCGTTCAGCTGCAGATGTTGCTGAAGATATGGCAGAAAGAGTATATGAACGGATAGAGGATAAAGTAACATACAGAGAAGGCCGAGCTAAAATTCTTCAAGTTAGTACTACAGAGGGTCAGAAACAATACGTTATCGCAGTGGCAGAACCTTATTCTGCAGCGAATCCAAATAGAGTATGGAAGGGTAAAAGACTTGATGAAATAAAAGCAAGTAAACCTGGAGATATAGAAGTATATGGTTACAGAGCTGGAATACTTCCTTTTGGAACAGCAAAAGGAGGAGATAATGTGTTGATTCGTGAGTTAAGAGATCTTGAGACAAATGAACAAATAAAATCTCCTACAGCTGTAGCAAGGGTATTAGGTCTTGTTCATGGAGATAGGGGAAAATTAACTTTCTCCGGAGAAAATCAGTTGAGATTTGAAAGGATAAATACTCCTCAAAGATAATAAATTATCGTTTGTGTTTCCAGATGACTTTGTTGTAGAAGAAGTAAGAGTAGGGTATGACGATGAAGACGATGACTGCGACTTTGTAAATGTATAATAGTTTGATTCCAAATAATGCTTTAAGGATCTCGACTCCTACAGTTTGAATAATAATATTTCCAGAGGATACAAGATTAAACTTAAAGAAACCTTTTATATAAGATTTTTTATTATGGTCGACTTTCTTGTGAGCAAAACTCCAAAAATTGTTAAGCATAAAATTTGATAAAACAGCAGTTTCGGTACTTATCAAATTAGCTTTCCAGCTTACAAGATGAGCAAATTTTGTTAGAAAGTAAAATATTCCAAAATCAATGACAAAACCGATTGCGCCGACAATCACAAATTTTACAAACGATGAATTTGTGAAAACATAAAGAAGAGTTTGAAAAATGGTTTGGAAAGAGTTAAGTTTGGATACACCATAATTTCTATCTTTAAAATTAATAGGAGTTTCGGCGACTATAGCATGTTTTTTAAGCGCATAATCTAAGAAAGCTACTTGAAATACATAGCCGCTGTAATTTTTGATGTGAGGAGAGGCTTCTTTGACAATCCACGATTTTATGGCGCGGTATCCTGATGTCCAATCAGTAATTCTTGGTTTCATAAAACCTACTTTAATTATAAGATTGCCGACAACCGAAAGAATTTTTCTATGAATTCCCCAATTTTCGGGAATTGATCCTCCTTTGATATATCTTGAACCAATGACAAAATCAGCGCCTTTTTCGATTTTATGAAGAAAGTTGGGGATACTAGCCGGGTCATGGGAAAGATCTGCATCCATCTCAAAAATAAGATAAGGATTTAATTTTTCTATGGAAACAGTAAAGCCTTCAATATAAGCTTTACCTAAACCCTCTTTTTTAGTCTTAATCAAGTGAAGTCTCGGATATTTTTTAATCAGATTAGTTACAATTTCCTGAGTTTTATCTTCGGAATCACTGTCAACAACAACAATATGAAGTTCCCAGTTAGGAGTTTTTTTATTTTGCTCAAAAATATCTATAATAAGAGTTTCTATTGTTCCTGCTTCATTATATGTCGGTACTACTATTGCCGCTTTTTTCATAAAAATCTTTGCTTAAAATACACAATAGTTTTTCGCATTCCTTCTTCAATACTAACGGAAGGTTGCCAATTTAAAAGTTTTTTTGCTTTGGAAATATCAGGTTTTCTTTTTTTAGGATCATCCTCATCCAGCGGTTTAAAAACAATTTCCGATTTTGTATCGGTCATTTTTTTAACTAAGTTAGCTAATTTCAAAACTGTCATTTCATTAGGATTGCCTAAATTTATGACTTCTCCTTTTATATTATCAGTTTTTCCTAAAGCATATAAACCTTCAATCATATCGGATACAAAGCAAAAAGATCTTGTTTGATCGCCCTTTCCATAAACAGTTAAAGGCTCATTAGTAATCGATTGCATAATAAAATTAGAAACCACACGGCCATCATTTTTTTCCATATTGTGTCCATAAGTATTGAAAATTCTGGCGATGCGGACATTTAAATCATAGCGCCGGTAATAAGACATGACTAAAGCTTCAGAAAATCTTTTGGCCTCATCATAACATGAGCGGACTCCTACAGGATTGACATTACCCCAGTAATCTTCAGTTTGAGGGTGAACTAGGGGGTCGCCATAAGTTTCTGAGGTTGAAGAAATGACAAAAGTTTTACTTCCAGATGACTTGAAAAACTCAAGCATTTTATAAGTACCTAAAGAATTAGTCATCATGGTTTCGATATTGTATTTTTTATACTGAACAGGCGAAGCAGGGGAAGCAAGATGATAGATAACATCAAATACCGGCAGTTTAAGAAAATCAAAAGAGGTGATGTCAGCTTCTATAAATGTAAGTTTTTTTTTATTAGTAAGCTCTTCAATATTTTTTTTGTTTCCGGTTACGAGATTATCAATTATGTAGATGTCGTCATTTAAATTAAGATGATATTGAGTAAGATTTGAGCCTATAAAACCGGCTCCTCCAGTAATTAAAATATTCATACTATTTATAAAATAGGTTGTCTTCCCGTGGAGATATATGTAAATCCGAGCTTTTTAATAAACTCCAACTGATAAATATTCCTTCCGTCAATAATGACAGGATTTTTCATCAGACTTTTCACTTTTTTTAAATCAGCCTGTTTAAACTCATTCCACTCAGTAAGAATGCAAAGGGTACAAGCGTCTTTGACAGCATCATAAGCGTTTTGCGCGTAAGTAATTTTGTCGCCAAACATTTTTCTAATATTTTTTGTAGCCTCAGGGTCATAGACTGTTAGCTTAAAACCTTGTTCAAGCAAGGCTTTTATTAAAAATACAGAAGGGGCGGCGCGGATATCATCAGTATCAGGTTTAAATCCCAGTCCCCATATGGCAATATGTTTACCTTTACAATGTTTCAATACTTTATCTAAATAATTATTTCTGGAATCAGCGTTTATTTTCTCAACTGCATCCAAAAATTTAACATCAATTCCAAAGTTCCGCCCGGTATGAACTAAAGCATTAACATCTTTTGGCAAACAAGAGCCGCCGTAGCCCACACCCGGGTATAAAAATACTCTGCCGATTCTTTTATCAAGCCCGACAGCATTAAGTACAGTTTCAACATCAGCTCCAGTTTTTTCACAATAAAAAGCTATAAGATTGGCAAATGAAATTTTGGTCGCAAGCATTGCATTGGATGTATATTTGATAAGCTCAGCTGATGCCAAATCAGTAATGACCCGGTCTCCAGTAAGAGGTTCATGAAGTTCCAAAAGCCGATCAATTGCTTTATTGCTGTCTGAACCAATAACTATGCGGTCGGGATTGATCGTATCATGCAAAGCTGTTCCTTCCCGCAAAAACTCAGGACAGGAAGCTACCGCGACTTGAGCATCTTTTCTTTTGTTTTTGTTTAAAATTTCTTCAACCTTTTTATTAGTGCCTACCAAAACTGTGCTTTTGCAGGATACAACTGTAAAACCTTTTTTCAAATTTTTGCCGATATTAGTTGCCACATCAAAAACCGCGGAAAGGTCAGCTTCTCCATTGTGAGTTGGTGGGGTGCCCACAGTAATAAATACAATATCGGATTCCGAGACTGCCTGTTTGTAATCTAGGGTAAAATGAAGTCTTTGAGCCGCGAGATTTTTCCCCAAAAATTCTTTTAGCCCAGGTTCATAAATTATGGGGTCGCCTTTTTTTAACCGGTCTATTTTTTCAGGAGTGTGTCCTACTACCCATACTTTGTTGCCAAAATCTGAAAAAACGCAGGCTGTAACTAGTCCTACGTAGCCATGACCCACAACAGTAATTGTCATAAGGAATAATAATATAAAATTAAAACCGAAAATTCAATCAAAAGTCTAAATATCAAAATTCAAATTACAAATGTCAAATCAAATTTCAAGTTCAAATGTCAAATGAATGTTTTAAGGTTCGGATTTTAAATTTTGGATTTGACCTGCCTGCCGGCAGGCAGGTTTAAAATTAGAGCTTTGTCATTTGGATTTTTATTTCATTGAGTCCTTCTTCAAATGTTTTCATGGAGTGGAAATTATTTTTTTTACTTTTTATTTGAGAATATTGAGATCTGACAGCTTTATCTTTTGAATATTCCTCAAAAGTAGTCGGGACAATAAGCGACTCATCTAAATTAAATGTTTTAGCGATTAAGTTGGCAGCATCATAAGGTGAAAGGCTATCAGCTCCAACCACATGGTAAATCTCAGGAGAGTAGTTATTCATTAAATATTTTAGCGAGTAGGCGATATCGTCAACAAATGTCGGAGTGATTAAAGAGTCGGTAATCATCTTAAGCTGAGTTCCTTGTTTTAAATAATCAATTAATTTTCTGACTAAATCTTTTTTTATTTCATAATTGGCGCGGTAAGGATAAGAAAGCCGGACAATCATGGCATTGTTGTTAACAATCTTTTCTCCTTCATACTTAGTTTGCGCATAATAGCCAGTAGGGTCAGGCGTGCTGTCTTCAAAATAAGGAGGATTTTTTCCGTCAAAAATAAAGTCGGTTGAGATATAGATAAATTTTTTATTTTTTTTGGAAACAAAATCGAAAACATTTTTTGTTCCCTCAACATTTATTTTGTGAGCAAGTTCTTTTTGGTTTTCTGCCCCATCAACATTGGTGTAGCCTGCTAGGTGAAGAAATAAATCAAAGTCTAAGTTGGCAAGGTTTGATTCAACTGAGTCAGGATCGGTAATATCCATATCTTCGATAGAAAGGGAAAGGAACTCAAAATCATTTTGAAGAAGTTCAACGATTCGCGAACCTATTAAACCGCTAGCTCCTGTAATTGCTATTTTCATCATATTAGTTATGGGTGATGAGTTTTGGGTTGTGGGTTGAACTCAGAACGATATTTAATTTTCTGCCACCACTCTTGATTATCTTTATACCATTCAATAGTTTTATTCAAATATTCATCAAAGCTGTATTTTGGCTGCCAGCCAAATTCCTGTTTCATGCGTGACCAGTCTATAGCATAGCGGCGGTCATGTCCTGGTCTGTCTTTAACAGTCTCCATCATCTCTTCATCTTTTCCCATAATCTTTAAGATTTTTTTAATGACCTCAATGTTAGGGATATCTTCGGTCAGTCCGCCGATAAGATATGTCTCGCCGACTTTTCCTTTTTGCAAAATGACATCAATGGCTTCGCAGTGATCTTCAACATAAAGCCAGTCACGGACATAAAGGCCATCACCATAAACCGGCACTTTTTTTCCTTCCAAAAGATTTGTGATTGCCAAAGGAATCAGTTTTTCAGGAAATTGGTAAGGACCGTAATTGTTGGAACAGTTGGAAATTGTCATTGGCAGTCCGTAAGTTTCCGCATAAGCTCGGACTAAAAAATCAGATCCCGCTTTTGATGCTGAGTAGGGACTGCGGGGGTTGTAGGGCGTTTTATCATTAAATTTTTCGGTTGTATTTAAAGGCAAAGCTCCAAAAACTTCATCGGTTGATACATGATGAAATCTTTTGACCTTGTTTTGCAAAGCGGCGTTAAGAAGAACGCCTGTGCCTTCAACATTAGTTTTAATAAAAGGAGCCGGGTCAAGAATCGAGCGGTCAACATGCGATTCAGCTGCAAAATGAACGACTGTGTCTACGCCCTTCATCAGTTCATTCATCTTTTCTCTATCACAAATATCGGCATGTTCAAAAGAATAATTAGAGTTTCCTTCAATACTTTTAAGATTTTCCAAGTTGCCGGCGTAGGTGAGTTTGTCAACATTCACAATCTGGTCCTGGGGATATTTTTTTAACCAATATAAAACGAAGTTAGACCCAATAAATCCCGCCCCACCCGTAACAATCAGTTTCATGTCTTAAATTATAACTGATAAAGTCTTAAAAACCAAAATTATGATTTAATTCAATTCTGGAGCTTTACAACAACCTTTCCAACCCGAGAGGTTGAACATCGCTTTCTAGCAACGTGAAAGACTTTATTTTGTAAAATTTATTAAGCTTCTTTTACAATTTCTAACGGCTTTTTTGGATAATCACCTTTTATTATATCCGGAAGATACTGAGACAGTAGAGTAGGAAATATTGTTTCTTTACTGTTTGTAATTTGGTTAAGAGAAAACCATGCAAGCTCTTTAACTACTCCGATTTCTTCTTCAGTCAAGTTGGTGATAGAAACATCTTTCTTTTTCGTCCTTGCCACAATATACTTTTCCTTAATATGAGTTGGTTTGCCATACAATATAAGATCTAGTTCTCCAGTCCAAACAACCGGCCCCAATTCAATATCTTTTTCACTCAATCCTGTTTCTTCAGCTAATTCCCGGATTGCAGTTTTTTCAATATCTTCCCCGTTTTCTATTTCTCCGCCGGCAAGTGTCCAAAACCGGCCTTTGTATTCTTCACCAATCTGTTTTGTCCGGGGATCATCAATGCACATTAAAAGCAGTTCATTCTGATCATTTAAAAGAATAATTCTGACACTATTTCGTATTGGGTAATTGAGATTCATAGCTTTACCTATTATATCAGGAGGACAGCTTGGTGTAGCAAAGTTATTCAACCCCGTACGTGGATTGAGTCTAAGGTGGAAATGATGTTTATACAGAACATTTTGCTATACTTTTTTCATGAACATTACGTTGGTTCCTATTGGACTACAAGAAAAAGAACACTTAAACAATTTGCTCATTAAATATAAAAAGGAACTTACTGGTAATCTTGGTAGATATAAATATCTGGATAGTTATTTTGAAGAAAAAGATCGCTATCCTTTTTTTATAAAAGTAGATGGTAATGTGGCAGGGTTTGTACTAGTCAATAATTACTCAATTGTAGCGAAGGGTGCTAAAAGCATTGGCGAGTTTTTTGTAGAACAGAAATATAGAAAACAAGGAGTAGGAAAGGAAGCTGCAAAAAAAGTATTTGATTTATTTCCAGGAAAATGGGAAATAAGACAGCTACATTCAAATCCTCAAGGACAAATATTTTGGAGAAAAGTAATTAAGGAGTATATCGATGATAACTATCAAGAAGTAATGCTTAACAATGAGAAATGGCATGGAACAGCTCAGATATTTAAAACGTAATTACTTATTGAAGTGGGGTTTGAAGATGAGGTGGTCGAGTTTGACAATCGTTTTTTTCTGGCGCCCCGTACGTGGATTGAGTTTGCCTGCCGGTCTTCGACTCCGAGGTTGCTCAGACTCGAGGAGCAGGCAGGGCTAAATTAGAATTGATGTTGGAGAACACTTCCAATTTACGGCTAAATAACCTACGCGGTTGACAATTATTGACAATTATTTTCAATATTTCTTTGGTTTGTAGATGAGATTGTCCAGGCGGAGCCAGCGTTTTTTCTAAATTTGCAGATTATCCTATAGTTTGATTTATCTATTCATTCTTGCTATAATTCCGCCATGTCAGAAAATCCTCAAAGAGGTTCCGAAAATAGAGTTCGTGGAATTATCGCTTCTTCGATAGTACTATGGTATAAAGAAAATCCTGTTGAACTTGAAGATGCAGCTGAAGTAATGATGCTTTCATCAGGAAATCAATTACTTTTAGGTAGAATAACGAAATTGGCTGAAGCTGTTAGAACAAAACAAGGAAAAGAAGTAGGAGATTTCTTTATGAGAGGTGTCGCAGTGTCTTTTTTATATGAAATTGAAGTTGCAGAAGAGTTTCATGAACAGATAAAAATTGTTACAAAAGAAGATATTGAGAGGGTGCAAAAAGAAAGACAAGAACGTCGCAGGCAACGTACAATTGATTCAGAGTTTTATGTAGGTAAAGATTTTGAGTTAAAAAGAATTCAACAGATAAAAGGAGAAGGGGATAAGCTTGATAAGCCTTTTTTTGGCGCAGTTTCAATGATTTTAAATCTACTTAAAGATCAGAAAGTTTCAGACCCGCAATGGATGTCTTTTCTAAATGGCGTGTTAATAACTAGTCAACTTCTAAGAAAATAGTTACTTTTGATTTCTGATTGGTTTGAAGATGAGGCTATCTAATTTCAGCCAGCGTTTTTTCTTCACAGCAGGTGGGACATCATCTATTAGATTTTTAGTGGCGGCGGTTTGGGGACGGGGAGAATAGCGGGCAACATAGGCTTTTTCAAAACCGACTTTTTTGCAAAGTTTATAGGTATTCTCAAATTCTTCATCAGTTTCTCCGCAGAAGCCGACTATGATGTCGGTTGTGAATTTGACATTTGAAATTTGATCTTTGATCTTAGATATTAGATCAAGATACTCTTTGGTGGTGTACCAGCGGTTCATGCGTTTTAAAACTTCATCATCTCCTGATTGGATAGGCAGGTGAATTGTTCTTGTGATGTTGGGGTATTTAGCAATAACACCAATAAGTTCATCAGAAAAATCCCATGGGTTAGAAGACATAAAGTCAACTTTTTCAAAACCCATTTTGGCAACTTCTTCTAAAAGGTGAGGGAAAAGAGTGGGGATACGGTGTTTGCCAAGATGCTTAACATAGACAGGTTTAAAATCTTTAACTTCGCTCGATACCGCGTTTTTCACTCCGTGGGAGCCCTTCCCTTTTCGGTTAATCGGGTTCCCTCCCAAGTCGTTCAAAACGGGTATCTTCGCTCCGTTTAATAAGAGATCTGATCCGTAGGAGTTCACGTTTTGCCCCAGGAGGGTTACCATTCGGTAACCTCTTTTTTTTAGTTCAAGGCACTCGTTAATAATATCTTTGTATGGCCGGCTGACTTCTTTTCCCCGGGAAAAAGGCACGACACAATAAGTGCAAAAGTTATTACAGCCATTGGAAATAACTACAAAACCTGTATTGGGGTCGGTTTGAACTGCTGGATTATCAAAGCCAACTTCTTCAATGGGCATAAATTCATCGACTTCCGGCATGCGTTCTTTTAGTTTCTGTAAATATTTTCCGGTGGTATCTCTTGCTGCTATCCCAACCATACAGCCGGTGACAATTATTTTAAGAGACCGTTTTTTTTTAATTTTATTTAAGTTTATTACCATTCCATAGACCCGGTCTTCAGCTGACCGGCGGACCATGCAAGTATTAATAATCACATAATCGGCCTCTTTAATTGATGAAGCTTTAGTCATCCCGCGGGCTTGAAAAGCATTTTCAATCCGGCCCGAGTCAGTTAAGTTTTGCTGACACCCAAAGGTTTTGATGAAGTATTTCATTCTACGTTGTTTGAGTATTTTACCACGTCTGTTTTTTTTATTTTTTCAAGTAGGAAAATGAAGATTAAAAGCATAATGGCAATACTAATAAATCCAATTAATTTTTCGATTCCTTGTAAACGGAGGCTGACTAGTCCTAAGATAAAAGTAATTAAATAGTAAAAAACAGCAATTCTTCTTTTTCCCCATCTTATCTCCAAAAGTTTATGGTGAAGGTGTCCCCAGTCAGCCCTAAAAGGCGACTGTTTTTTTATGATTCTTCGGACAATTGTGTAGAAGGCATCAATCATGGGAATAGCTAAAATAAAAACTGCAGTGCCGACTTTTCCGAAAGAAAGAATCGATAGAATTCCCAGCAAAAATCCAGCCAAAGCTCCACCGCCATAGCCTGGCATTATTTTTTGAGGATAAAAATTAAAAGGCAAAAAGCCTAAGAAAGAGCCGGCAATAATAAATGAAAAAAGAGTTACTGTTTGGATACTGATATCATGGCCGGTAAACCTTTGAGAAAGAAACCCTAAAAATATGGCGGCTATGCCAACAAATCCCGGCATCTGACCGTCAACGCCCTTGCTCCAGTTAATCATGTTCATAATAGCAGTCAGCCAGATAACAGCCACAATATCAGCCAATACTAAAACATTATGCTTACCTAAAATATCAAATGACAGTTGCCATTGGTCAAGGCGGATGGGATCGCCAAAGGGGTTAGAAATGTAGGGAATTCCCAGTCCGAAAGAAACAACTATTATAGAAATAATTAAATTACCGACAAAACGGGAATAAGGTGAAAGATCCAGATAATCATCCAAAACTCCCATAAGGATAAGAAGAAAGCTGGCAAGAAGTATGCCGAACATTATTTTATTTAGAGGCAAAAAAATTAAGACAGTGATTAAGATAGCAATGAATATCGGTATGCCGCCTCCTCTTGGTATGATGCCTTTATGAGTGTGGGCGGGGTGCATTCTTTTTTCCTTATCTGTTACCAGATTGTATTTTTTGGCAAAGTAGATGGTTGGGATTGTTAAGATGAAAGATAAAACCAGCGCAACGATAAAAACGGTTAACATAATATTATTTCGCTCAATATTTGTTTCTCGCCGCCTCACCCTGGAAGGGAACCCAGGCGATTGCTCGAAACAAACATTTTCGCTTCATTTTATTTTAAGATATATAAAAAATTATCTTTAAAAATATTAATGTAAAAGCGACAGTTAAAGATGAGTTTAGTATGAAAACGACTTTTCTTAAGACATGATCTGGAAAAAAGAATTTATTATAAAGATAAATATTTAGAAAAAAGAAAAGGTGAAGGCTTAATGGCAGTATAAAAATAAACCAGTAATCAACCAGCTGTTCTTCTCCCCAGATATTGGAATAAATAAGAGGAATTTGAGGAGGAAGGGAAGTGAATTTCAAAGCAAAAGCCCCCGCCATCAATACATCAGCTATGATAAGAGCAATGATCATTGATATATTATAGCACTACATTTAAGCCATGAAAAAAAACACCCACTAACTTTTTAAGAAACCCCGCAAAGCGGGGAGCCCCGACATCATTGTCGGGACCGGGGTGTTTTTGGTGCTGCGGAAATCTATTCGAAGAAGTCAGGGGCGGTGTCGTCGTCAATCTTGGCGATGAACTCCCGACAGAGACCCTGGATGGCTGAAAGAACCCACCAGCCAATGGTTTCATCCCAATGGTTTGCCAATCCAGAGCCGGCGACCACGAGGCCATGCTCAGTGACAGAACCGACGTATCGTGTGTCACTCTTCTGGTAAAGCCAAGGTGCGTTGACTTGAACATCTCTAGTTGTTAGGCCAGTGCGAGTGGCAATGGTTCCTTTGGATCCGGCGATCTTGTCGTAGGGATATTCCCATCTTGGTCGATCGCCGTATACGTCGTCGGCGAGAATGTCATCGGTGCCAAGATCAAAAACAGCAATATAGAAATCCTTCCTGCCGCCAACTAGTTCCGTGCCCAAAATAGCTTCAATTGATGGCCTGATCATGGCGAGGGCTTTCTGAGCGAGTTCCTTCGTTAGAATGTAGGTGACCATTTTTTCCTTCTCCTTTCAAATTGAGTAAGTTACTTTGCAGTGTGTGTTAGTTCAGCTCGACCACCCAGTGGGTGCCGTCGTTGGCGAGAACAAAGTTCCAGCCCGCCATTACATATCGATCCTTCAGTTCAATGATCGTGTTGATGGCATTGGTATCGTAGGGTAGTTCTACGACAGCGTATCTTACGGTCTCTCCTCCTTTGTAGTTCGCGACCAAAGCCGCATCTATGCCAGCTTCGATTGCCGCTACCTGTTGTGAGTGTGCAAGCGTTCTTTGAAGATAACCCTCCTGATCCTCGAGTTCTTCCTGGAAATGAATTTTGAGTAGTGCCATTTGCTTTCCTCCTTTAGCTTTTAGCCATTTTATTTTTGAGCACACTGCTCTTTCTAGCAATAAATTTATTATAGCCAAAAAGAGCATGTGCTCGAGTTTTCCGCAGTATGTTAAAGTGCTTGGAATGAAAAAAGGCACGCAAAAGCCTAAATCCATTCTTTTTGCAAGGCCAATTATATCAAAAAAAGCAGATAAAAGCAACAACTATGGGATATTTAATAGGAGGTTTTGAGGTGGAATTTTTTGCAGAGGGCCAAAACTTCCTTTTTTATATTGGGAATAATTTTAGACTGTGAGATAATTTCCTTTCTAACTTCTTTTTTCTTTTCCTCATCCATAGTATATTTTTTCTTCTCTTTTATTTTCATCAGTTCCTCAACGATTTGATTCATCCAAACGGCAATTTTTTTCATTTCGCGTTCTTTCATTCCTCTACTGGTTAAACCAGGAGTGCCCAGTCTTAATCCTGAAGGATAAAAAGGAGGATTAGGATCAAAAGGAACACTATTGCGGTTGGTTACAATGCCGGCTTTTTCATAAGCTTCCGCAACAGTATTACCCAGCAAATTTTTATTTCTTAAATCAATTAATATAAGGTGGGAATCAGTGCCGCCCGTTGAAAGATAAAAGCCATATTTTTTCAGTTCTTCTGACAAAACTTTAGCGTTGGCAATTATTTGTTTAGCATATTTAACAAATTTTTTTGTTGAGTCTTCTTTTAAGGCAACTCCAATAGCAGCAATAGTATTCATGTGAGGTCCGCCTTGAATGCCTGGAATTATGGCTTTGTCTATTTTTTTTGCTAAGTCAGGATCTTTTTTTAAACCTATATCAGTAACCATAATCATTGCCCCTCTTGGAGCTCTGAGGGTTTTATGAGTGGTGGTTGTTACAATATGGGCATAAGGTACTGGGCTGGGATAAACTCCGGCGGCAATAAGTCCGGCGACATGGGAAATATCAGCTAAAAGATAAGCTCCAACTTCATCGGCAATTTGGCTAAAACGTTTCCAGTCAAGTATTCTTGAATAAGCAGTAAACCCGGCAATAATAATTTTTGGTTTTTCTTTTTTGGCAAGTTTTTCAATGGCGTCATAATCAAGATAGCCGTTTTTGTCAGTTTCGTAAGGAACTGAACGGAAATATCTGCTGCTGGCATTAAGATCTGCTCCATGAGTTAAATGGCCGCCAAATTTTAATGAAAAACCCATAAGAGTATCTCCTGGGTTAAGTAAAGCCGTGTAGACTGCAAAGTTGGCTGGTGAACCGGAGTGAGGCTGTACATTTACGGCAGGAACTCCGAAAAGTTTTTTAGCTCGTTCAATTACCAAAGTTTCCACTTGATCAATAATTTCTTGACCCTGATAATAACGCCGTCCAGGATAGCCTTCAGCATATTTATTGCCCAAACATGAACCGGCGGCTTCCTCAACCGCTTTTGAAACAATATTTTCCGAAGGAATCATCATCAGAGTCTCTGCCTGTCTTTTTTGCTCAAGTTTTATGAGGCGTTCCATCTGCGGGTCAGCTTTGCCAAGATATTTCATAAGGGTTATATTAGTAATAGTTTTATTAAAAATCAACAGTAAAATTATTTGACACTTTTGACATACATGTGTTAAGATTTATTTATATGACAAACTTTATTTCTCCCCGCGATTTGCAAAGAAGTTCAAAAAAAATTCTAGAGGAGGTTAATAAAACCAAAAAACCAGCGATTATCCTAAGCAAGAAAAAGCCGGTAGGGGTGATTATTACTTATAAATTTTTTGAAAAAATGACTAGTCAGTCTAGGCTCGAAAAAGTATTTGCGGAAGCGTTAAAAGAGTCTAAATCAGGCAAAACAAAGGTAATTGATACTCCAGAAAAACTCAAGAAAGATTTAGAAGAATTAGAAAAGTATATTAATGATAAAGATTGAGTACTCAACTCACTTTCAAGCAGAACGTAAAAAATTTGTCCGTAATAATCGTAAAAGATTCAATGATTATGCAAAAACGCTTCGTCTTTTTGTTAGTGATCCTTCTCACCCGAGTTTGAATATGGAGAAGTTAAAAGGTGGTAATATTTATACTTTAAGGTTAAACAAAGGAGACAGAATATTTTTTATTTGGAAAAATAAAACAACGGTCTTATTTACTGATATCGGAAAACACGACAAATACAAAGATTACTAACACGCTAATGAGATTTTTGAGATTTGACATTTATTCATTAATCTGAAAAAATAAATTAAATGGATCCTCAAACTCAACCACAGATTAATCCTGAACCCACCGTTTCTCCTCAACCATCATCTAAGTTACCTTTAATCATTGCCGGTTTGGTTTTAGTTTTGGTAGTTGGAGCAGGAAGTTATTATTTTGGTCAGAGGTCTGTTAAAGTCACAAAAGAAAATGTCTCTACTAATTCAACAGTTTCCCCGACAATAAAAAAAGGTTCATCAATTACTATCGAAAATACAGATGAAACCTCCAGCTGGAAAAAGTATAAAAGTTCAAAGTATGGATATTCCTTTAAATATCCTGAAAACTGGATATTATCAAAACCCGATGATGAAGTACAAAACTTTTATCTTAATCAGGCTTTTGCGGATCGTGGAGGTCCTGGAGGCATTTTCAGTGTGGTAAATTTAGAAAAAGAATTAATGGAATTGAATGTAAATTCTAAAGACCCAATAGGAACACGTAAAGAAACTGGAGATAAAATTTTTGTTACAAAAGTACAAAATATTAATTTAGATGGAAAATCTGGTTTCCGTTATAAACAGGAAGTTATGTCTGGAAGTCAAACTGACGCGCAACCAGAAATAGGTGCATTTGTCAATTTGGAGAATAAAGCAATTAAAATTACACTACCGTTAGTAACTAATGTCAATCCTTTAATTCTTGACCAAATCCTCTCAACCTTTAGGTTCGACGAGCTCACTACTAGCAAATTCGCTCAATAAAGAGATTGGATGGTATAGGAGAGGTCGGGTTTTAAAATGAAGGCTTTTTTGGGATAAAGAGGCAGTTGATTAACAACTTTTTCCTTAGGTATTAAAGCTTTGCCGACATAGGGTGGAATTTCTTCATAAGGTTTTTCAAAAATATAAACTCGGTTTTTATCAAAGTAATACTGGGCGGTGAAAAAATCCAGTTCACTGGTTACATAAACAACATCATTTTTTTGAGACAAGGATTTTATTTCTTTAAAGGTTTTAGCGTAATCAGATTTAACCCTGTATTTTAATTCCATACTGTTATATACAAAACACATTAAAAGCAAAATAAAAATTAAGAGTAAGCGCGGTTTTATTTTTATTTGTTCAAGAGCAAGAATGATGAGAAGATATAAGCCAATATTAGTAAATATTAAGTATCTGGGCAGAAACAGAGGTTTAAAAAAAGAAATGACAAATATTAAGAGTGAGGGTATAAAAGTCCAGTAAAAAAAGAGAATAAATAATGAATAAACATTTTCATATCTGTCGCTTTTAATTTTTTTATAACCTAACAGAAGTAAACCGATTAAAAACATGGAGATTAGTAATAAAAATGAGGTACTGGGAAACTTCGATGAAAGAAATCCAAAATCTTTTTCATAGCCGGTAAAAATCTGTGAAGGTATTAATAAAATATCACCCAGTTTAGGAGTGGTAATCCAAAAAGATTCTGCAAGTATTTTTTTTTGAGTAAAGACGAATAAGACCCAAGGAAGAAAAAAGATAAGAGGAAAAAGCATTTGTTTCAAAAGATAACGAAAATGTATTTTGCCACGTTCCATAATAAAGGCATAAACAAACTGGGCGAGCACCGCCAGGATCATAAAATAGTGAGTATAGAGGCCAAGCGTAGTTATGACTTTATATAAAGTTATTTTTCTTTGATGAAAAGCATAAAAAGAGAGTGTTGCCAAAAAAGCAAACATAGTATACATTCTGGCTTCAAAAGCATAATATATTAAAAGAGGATTAAAAATAAAAAAAATTAGATATATTACGCTTTTTCTTGTGTTAAGCTTCATGATTTCGTTAAGGAACAAATATACTGTGTAAAGAGTTGCCCAATAAAAAATAATTGAAAGACTTCTTAAAGCTATTTCTGAAGAACCAAATATTAGCATCCAAAATTTAAGGATAATATAATAAAGCGGAGGGTTAAAATCTTTAGCCGTTGCAATAAGTAGCTGAAAAATATTTTGCGAAGCCAAAATATAGGAAAAGGCTTCATCCCGCCAGAAGCTTTGGACTAAGAGTTTAAGATGTGTGTTCTGGAAAATGAAATTCATCATTAGTTGACTAGTTCTGGGTTATGGGTTCTGAGTTATTAGTAAAAACCCACAACCCAAAACTCATAACTCATAACGTATTATACCTTTTCAGTTACTTTATAGGTAATCTTCTTTCCGAGTAATAATCTCGTATGCGCTTCCAAGGCCGGTAAGGATGAAAGCGCAAAAGATATAACTGGTAAAAGATACCATTGTATCAAAAGGAAAGGAACATTAATAGGCCGCGTTTTAATATCAACCTTTTTTCTAAGCTGAATATCAAGATAAATGTATAGGACAAGCATTGCTGAAGCAATAGTTAAAATAAGCCCTGAAAGATTGGGGAGCAAAAATCCTAAAACTGTTCTTTTAAAAACAGGATTAATTAAAGGGGGAACAGAGGCACTTATAGTGAGGATAAAAAATGAGGTTGGCCACAGAAGATGAGTTTCAGCTAAAAAAATTATTCTTTTTAATTTTGGCAATAAAGGAATATGAGGAGTAGTAAAAAGTTTCCGCCAGGCATAGCCCATATCGCTTACTCCCCAAGCCCAGCGTTTTTCCTGTTCATATCTATTTTTTAAGGTTTTTAACAAACTGCCTGAATAAACAGCATCACCGTTGATGATCGTATAAAGAGGAATGGTTTTTATTTTTTCCCCAAATGTAAAAAATGCCTGGAAAAAAACATGCCAGTCTTCAGGTATGATATCAACATCCCAAAAATCAATCTGTTTCAAAAGCCATAGATTAGTAGTGTAGGTTGAAATTTGAATTAGGCTATTAGTTTGAGATAAAAAGGCCAAACGCAAAAGCGAGGACAAAGTAGCCTGCATACGGACAAAAAATGGTAGTTTCGCAAAGTTGTTATAAAGCAAAACCGGAGCCCAGTAAAAATGATAAGCGCCTTCCTTATCTTTTAAATATTCATAAGTGACGTAGGAGAAATAATTTTTAGGCAGTAAGCTGTCAGCATCGCAGATGGTGATCAAAACATTTTTTTCCGGAAAGTTATTCTTTTGAACATATTCATCAACTGCCCTGGCCGCAAATGTTTGATTACTGGCTTTTCCAGGTTCTTCATTAGTTTCTAAGATATGATAAGAAGTGATTATATCTTTAAATTTGCTTTGATATTTTGCTTGGAAATAATTAGCTTTTTCTATTGCTTCTTCTTCTCTTTTTTCGAAAGCCATAATTAAAAAAAGATTTTGATAAGGATAGTCATTTTTAACAATTGATTCTATGGTTGATTCGATTTTATTTAAAGGTTCCTTATAGTTGGGGATAATAATAAAATGCTGAATCTCCTGACTTTTTTTATTGTTTGCAATTTTTTTAAAATAAGGAATTTTTTCATGTTGAATGATTTTTAAATAAGAAACAGTGGCGTAGTAGGCGGTAAGAAGCGATTTATACAAAAAATAAAGGTCAAATAAAATTATAAAATAAGCAACGATTGCCGGATGAAATGGAGAGAACCAAAGAGGAAAAGTAATAATTACCCAGGTCAAAAAAGGCACAGCCGACTCCCCGATTCTATTGAAAAAATTTGATTTTATAAACCGTTCCGACATGTGGATATTATACCGCAAATAAGTTATGAGTTATGGGTTGTGGGTTCTGGGTTCTGGGTTCCAAACATTATATAGTTATGGGCTCTGGGTTGTGGGTTTTGAGTAGGGATTTTTTGAGATTGGCGATCATTCTGCTTAAGCTACTGCAGCTGCTATAAAGTATTTCATATTGTATTTGATTTATATATTTTCTTTTAAGTGATATTGAGATAATTGCTACACATTCAAAACATGATCCCTTTGATAAATCAAGAAAGTGATTGAAATCTTTTCTTGTACGACTTGTTCCTTCGGCAATATTCAAAGCTATTGATACGGCTGCACGTCTGAATTGGGATGTAATTCCAAACATTTCATTATCTGGAAAAGAATTTGTAAATGAATAAACTTTATTTATAAATGTTAATGCTTCTTGATAAACTCTTAATTTTTCAAAAGTAAACATATCAAACACTTTACTTTTCTATGTATTCTATTTCTATAGAATATAAACAACAAAGTTGAGTATTTTAACTCACAACCCAGAACTCATAACCCAGAACTTAAGCCTTAATTACCACGCCTCACAAATCATCTTAAAAGAGCAGAAGGAACAGAGGGCGCTTACCTTTGGTTTAAAATCATCACTTCGTATTTTCGTGACTATCTCAACGATTTCATTTTTCACTTCACTCATATCTTCATCAGTTCGTTTAATTAATTTTTTTTGCATATCTTTTAAGTAATAAAAAGCAAGTCCGACTTGTTCCAATTTTTTTCCATAAAGTCCTTTATCGGTTGCCGCCAAAGCATAAATTGAAAGCTGAAGACTTTTTGCAAGTTCCTTGTCATCAGGCATACTTCCGGTTTTATAATCAATAATCTCGATTCCTCCATTTTCTGTTTTATCAACTCTGTCAATTTTGCCGGTTAGGAAGATATCATCAACAAGTTTTATTTTGAATAATTTTTCAAGCGCCATAATTTCAATGTCGGGATTGTGGTAGTTTTTAAAATATTCATCAATTATTTTTTCCCCTTCTTGTTTCATTTTTTCCTGATGTTCGGCTGAGGCATAACCGATCGGGACCCATTGTTCATGATAAATTTCCCTTAACCTTGGTAAACCAATTTTTTTATCATTAATATATTCTTGATAAAATCTTTGCAAAGTTTTATGTATAGTATCTCCAAAAGAGGCGGCAGACGAAGAAAGAGTTGGAATCTTTAATATATATTGATATTTATACTGCAAAGGACATTTGTCAAAACATTCAAGCTGGGAAAAAGAGAAGTTAGTTAGCATGAATTTTTCTTTAATAATGTTCTCTTCTGGTTTTTTAAAATCAAAAATTGAAAGCTGAAGTTTCTCTTCTTTTTTCTTAGACTCAATTTGTTTCATGATGTCTTCTCCCAAGGCTTCAATGACAAAAGGAGAGATTTTTCTTTCCCTTTTTCCCTCTCCATAACTTTGAGACAAAGATAAGTA
Organism: Candidatus Roizmanbacteria bacterium; assembly: GCA_016432445.1. Taxonomy (GTDB): domain Bacteria; phylum Patescibacteriota; class Microgenomatia; order UBA1406; family GWC2-37-13. Next base: position 386,224 of record CP066689.1, read on the forward strand.
TAGGTTGTCTTTAGCCCGGGTCATGCCAACATAAAACAATCTCCGTTCCTCCTGCATATGATAATCGCCTTGAGGAAGGATTTCTTTTATAAGTTCATTGGGAATTGGTATGGGTTCTTTTTTTTCATAGGTGGGAAAGCGCCCCCGGCTTAAATTAACTAAAAAAACAATTGGAAATTCTAAACCTTTAGCAGCATGAGCAGTCATAATATTGACAGCGTCATAGTCAGCAACATCATCTTCAGCTACAATCGGTGATTCACCCACCTCCATACTCATATCAAGGTAATCAACGACTGCGTAAACTGAGGCATCAGAATGTCCGTTTTCGTAGGATTTCAGTTTGCTGAAAAACTTACTAATATTAAGAGCGATTTTTTCCTGTTTTTGCGATTGATAAGTAACGATTTGTTTTATGTAGCCGGTATCTTCCAAAAAGTAATACAATATTTGTCCTGCTGAGTCTTTTTTAACCAGTTCAAGATGACGATGAATCATTTTATAGATTTTATCTAATGCAACTTTTGTATCTTCATGCAAAAGAGGAAGAAACTTTTTATAAATCTGCAAATTGTCATTGCGAGGCATAGCCGAAGCAATCTCCGCATTAGATTCCTTCTCCGCCAGCCCATTCGGGTCTGAGCCCCTTAGGGTCGAAGACTGGCGGATCGGAATGACAGAGATAAGAAACAGATAAACTTCAATAGCCAATAAAAGAGGGAGATTGGTTTTTTTTGAAAAAGTAATTAATAGATTAATATCCCTCGTGTCAATATTAAAAATATCCATACTTAAAACCCGGTAAAGAGATATAGAATCTTCAATGTTATAAAGAACTTTAAGATAAGCGATAAGATCTTTTACTTCAGGCTGTTTAAAAAGCATTCCCGGTCCAAAAAATTTATAAGGAATGCCTTGACGTATAAACTCGGCAACAAATGGATCAGCATGGTTATTGGCTCTAACTAAAAGGGCAAAGTTGGAATATTTATAATTTTTTTTTTGTTTAAGCTTTATTATCTCTCTTGAGACAAACTCTGATTCGCGGTTGATATTATCTGCTCCATAAAATTGGACAGTCGTTTTATTCTGTCCTCTTTGGGCAGTTAATCTTTTTGATATTCCAAGCTGAGTTTCCAAGGTATCAGGATTATTATTTTGAATGAGCTTGTAGGAAGAATCAAGGATATGCTGATAAGAACGATAATTAGTTTTTAGGGTTACCTGCATAGCTTGAGGGTAATCTTTCATAAAGGTTAGTATATTGGAGATTGAAGCGCCCCTGAATTTATAGATAGCTTGAGAGTCATCGCCGACAACTGTTAGATTAGGGTTGGAGTCTGTGGGACAAAGGAGCTTAAGCAAAAGATACTGGGCAATATTTGTGTCTTGGAACTCATCAACCAGCACATATTTAAACTGCTGCTGATATTTTTTTAAGATTGAAAGGCGGCTGCGGAAAAGCTTCAAAAGATAGAAAATTAGATCTGAAAAATCAAAAAATCCTTCTTTAATTTTTAATTCCTGATAAGTTTTGTAAGCATTCGCCAGTTCTAGTATTTTTTCTTTTTCTTCCTCGCTTAAATCGGAGTTATGTGGTTTGTTATTAACCCAGGTTAAATATTGCTCGGGTGAAATATCTTCGTCCCTTAATCTTGAAAAATGCTGTAACATGGCTCCTAAAAATTTGTGGGGGTTGCCTAAAGGCCGGAAGTATTTAAGATTAAATAAAAACAAATTATTTTTCAAAAACATTATAGTTTCCGCTTGAGTTAAAAGTTTGTATCCTGCATTTAAGCCAATATGGCTGATTTCATCTCTTAAAATCTGATCGGCAAAAGAGTGGAAGGTTGAGATCCACATCTGAAAATATCCATAAGGCATTTCACGATCTACTCTTTCTTCCATCTCAGCACTAGCTTTCTCAGTGAATGTCAGAGCTAAAATTTCGTCAGGTTTGGCTAGTTTGTTAGCAATAATATCCTTAATCTTTTCAATAATTACTGTAGTTTTTCCAGTTCCTGCCCCGGCGATAATAAGCAGCGGTCCTGAATTTACAGCAACTGCTTTTTTCTGTTCATCATTTAATAAATTATTAGGCGCCAGCTGCATAGTCTATCAATTGTATACTACTGTATTCTGATTTTGCAAAGTGAAGTGTTTTTTTGTAATTATTCGGGTTTTATCAAAGTAAGTGCTACCATGTAAGGTCTATATTTATTGAAAACAGGAGAATGCATTGTAAGTGAGATTTCCCGATCGCCCATTTGATTAGTAAGGTCACTGTATGAATATTTTTTTTCTTGAATAGTTAGCCCTTTTTGGCTCCAGTGCTTTTTTACTTCATCTAAGGTTTCTCTATTATTTCTTTTTTCAGAATTTATAAGCCAGGGAAAAAATACTGCGCGTCCTCCTGGTTTTAAACTTGCAGCTACTTTGTCGGCAAATTCTATATGTGTTTTAAGTGGAAATCCATCAAAATAGAAAGGATAGGCTTCAATACCACTAATAAATGCCAAAGAATTAGGTTGAAATGGATAATCAAGCAAATTTGCTCTTACATGATCTTTCATTTCACCTGCTTTCCAAAAAAATATAGTATCTCTATATTCTGCAGGAAAGCTACTTTCTGCGCGGCGTTCTATTTCTTTAGGATCTTCTATATCCAAGCTAAATATTCGAAACTTACGAAGTTTTGGAGCTAATTTTGCGGCAAAAAATGTAGCCAAATCAGCGATTAATTCACCTGCAACTTCTTCTTCAACTATCGTTAATAATTCATCTTTTAAAGTTTGACGGGCATCTTTTGGTAGTATAATTTGCCAGCGTCCTCGTCCAATCAGCTTTTCCCGTTCATACCTTTCATTAAATATAACAACGGAAGTTTTAAACTGAGAGTTTAATAAATCTCTAATACTTTCAACATCTTTATTAATTATTGCAAATTCAGTGTTACCTACAGGAACAGTTGGCGGATCATATAATAAATCTTGCAGTACTGCCTGCATTAACTTTCTGGGATTAGAATTATGGGGAGAGATTAAATCTCTGACTTTTCTTATTTGCAATTCGTCAAGTTTACCCATTGCTGGAATTTGATTCTCTAAAGGAAGACGCGATTGTTTTTTTGTACAGAAACCACAACTTCTCCAATAATCTTTCGTGCATCATCATAACAAGCTTGTTTTCTTCTTTCTCGTATCATCTGAGCGTAAGTAGGGTAGGAAGAACAAACATCTAACATAAAAAAATCACCACAGGTATTATCAACAGCTTTAAGAAAATCTTTTTGGGTGACTAAGCGGGCAGTTTTGCCCCATGCATACATTGTTCCGTTTACTTGAGGATCACCAGTTAATCTAATAAGCAGGTTTTCTTCAGGCGTATTTCCTAATCTCATATCATCAGCTAGATCTTTATCAAAACCCCCACTTAGTTTTTCCCCTGACATTGGCGTATTTTAACATATAAACTCAGCGACTTTAATTAATATTTAAAAGAAGCCTCTTTTATGATGGGGGGAAACGACATAGTGACATTCGTGGATGGCGAAGCTTAAAAATAGAAATGTCAGGGCAAAAAAAGTTATGGGTAATATCGCAATCCTAGGATCAATTATTCCTAGTATGTAATTAACAAGAAGAGGTAGAGTAAAAGCGTGAAATGCGATTTGTAAAGTTTTTCTTAAGGTGATTCCTTTAAAATAGTATTTTGCAAAAAAGTGAACGACAATGCTGGCAAGCAGTAAATATAAAAAATTAACAATTATTACAATCAGAGGCAATAAAATAATAAAGACAAAAGGCATAAGTAAATAGATAGTTGATATTACATTTTTGAGAATATCATTAATTTCCTCGACCTTTGCCTTATCGATAATTATCGAATCCTTATCGAATGAGTTAATAATATATTTATTTTTATCAAATAGACTTCTTGAAATTACAGCTTCATGAGTTAATAGAGTTAGTGCGTTATAATCCTTTATGGAAGTTTGAGTGCCATTTTCGTCAATGACTAATAGAAGTATTTTCTTTTGATTGTTATCCATCCACATAAAATAAGGCCGGTTGTAGTTCGTAGTTAATTTGCCATTTTTTATGGAAATGATTAAATCATCTGGAAAAGCAGCTAAGCTTTTATAAAAATTGGTGCTGGCAAGAGAAAAATTTTGAAAAAGATTAAATTTGAAAGCGTAGATGCAAACAAAAACTAAATAAACAATAATTGAAAGAAACAAAAAATATTTTAAAGAAAAGCTAAATTTTGTTTTAATCAGTTTATGATAAAAAGGTTGATGCGGCAATAGACTGCTTCTAAATACGTAAAAAAAGGTCTTGACTTTTTTCATATTTAGAATTATGATATGTAGGTAGAGGAAAAATATCAACAGTATTTACTCCATTAAAAATATTGGAGTTAGTTATTTTTTTAGTAGCATTTTCCCTATTATTTAAAAGTTATATTTTTTATTATGGCAGAAGGTGTATTCAAGAGAACTAAACCTCATATAAATATTGGTACTATTGGTCATGTCGATCATGGTAAAACTACGACAACTTCAGCAATTCATTATGTTCTTTCAAAAAAAGGAACAGCTAAATTCTTAAAATATGAAGAAATTGATAAAGCTCCTGAGGAAAAAGCAAGAGGAGTCACTATTAATATCCATCATTCAGAATACGAAACTGATAAAAGACATTATGCACATATTGATGCTCCAGGACATGCTGATTACATAAAAAATATGATTACAGGAGCCGCTCAAATGGATGGAGCTATACTAGTAGTATCTGCTCCTGATGGTCCAATGCCTCAGACAAGAGAACATATTTTATTGGCAAGACAGGTTAATGTGCCCGCTATAGTTGTTTACCTAAACAAAATAGATATGGTTCAGGATAAAGAAATCGTTGAACTTGTTGAGATGGAAGTAAGAGATCTCTTGAAGAAATACGGATATCCTGGAGATGATGTTCCTGTCATCAAAGGGTCTTCTCTTAAGGCCTTACAAGATGATCCCGAATCAATAAAAGCCATTGAAGATCTTATGAAAGCCGTTGATGAATATATTCCAGAACCAGTTCGTCCGGTTGATAAACCATTTTTAATGCCTGTTGAGGATGTCTTCACCATTCAAGGAAGAGGTACTGTTGTCACAGGTAGAGTTGAAAGAGGAGTTCTTAAAGTAAACGAAGAGATTGAGATTGTTGGAGTAAAAGCAACAAAAAAAACGGTTGTTACTGGTATTGAGATGTTTAGAAAAACATTAGATGAAGCTCGAGCCGGAGACAACACTGGTTTGCTTTTAAGAGGAGTAGAAAAGACTGATGTTGAAAGAGGTCAGGTTATTGCCAAACCAGGTTCAGTTACTCCACATACAGAGTTTGATGCACAAATTTATGTTTTAACAAAAGAAGAAGGTGGAAGACACACGCCATTTTTCAAAGGTTATCGTCCTCAATTTTACATAAGAACAACTGATGTAACAGGAGAACTTAATTTACCTGAAGGTGTTGAGATGGTGATGCCTGGTGACGATGTAAAAATTTCAGCTAAATTAATTTACCCAATTGCCTTGGAAGAAGGGCTTAAGTTTGCCGTTCGAGAAGGCGGTCATACCGTTGGAGCAGGAGTAGTCACCAAGGTAATTAAGTAATCATATAACGGGTATAATGGTTATAACAATTATAACTGTTATAATTGTCGAAAAATTAAGTTTGCACTTTTAAATATGCCAAAAGGAAGAATTAGAATTAAACTGAAAGCATACGATCATCGATTGGTTGATGAAACGTGTCAAAAAATAGTAGATTCGGCAATAAAAACTGGCGCTTCAGTAAAAGGTCCAATACCGCTTCCAACTAAAAGCGAGGTTTGGGCGATAAATAAATCACCCTTTATAGAAAAAGATGCCCGTGATCACTTTGGCTTAAAAATTCACAAAAGACTCCTTGATATTGTTAATCCCACAAACCAAACAATAGACTCTCTTATGCACCTTGAACTTCCAGCCGGTGTTGAGGTTGAAGTAAAGATGTAATAATTCTTGTTGATCTTCGTGAATTCTTATTATATAATTGTTCTTAATGTTATATTTCCTTATTGAGGAAATAATGTTTTAGTGCTTAATTTCGGATTGGTTTTAGATGCCCCAATCTGGGGCTATTTTTTTTGGTACATTCGATTACCTCAGCATCAACCCTGAGCAAGGTCGAATGGGTTGATTATTTAATATATATTTATGTCAGGCTTTAGCTTAGGAAAAAAATCACATCAGTCTCAGATATTTACGCAAGAAGGGATGAGAATTCCCACGACGTTTATTAAAACTAGGCCATGTTATTTAGTCAATATTCAATGGCACCAGCCTAATTATTTTGCAGTTACTTTAGGATTTGGTCTTACCAAAAATATTAAAAAATCAATAAAAGGCCAATTAGAGAAAGCGGGGATAAAAACCCCGCTTCGCTTTTTAAAAGAGATAAGGATTGATCCTGAAAAAAATGAAACAAGTTTAATTGAGGAAGAAGGAAAAAAAGGATTGGCGTTAGATGATAAAAAAATATTTATTGGTGACGAAATAAAAACTTCTTTACTTTTTAAAAAGGATGATAAAGTGACTGTAAGTGGTACTTCTAAGGGTAAAGGTTTTCAAGGAGTAGTCAAAAGACATGGATTTGCCGGTGGACCTAAAACACACGGTCAATCTGACCGTCATCGTGCACCAGGTTCAATTGGTCAAACAACCACTCCAGGAAGAGTGTACAAAGGAAAAAGAATGGCCGGACGAATGGGAGGAGAAAGAGTAACCGTAGCAAATCTTATTGTTATTGAGGCAAATGATGAAGGTTTAATTATTAAAGGACTTGTACCTGGAGGAGTAAATGGATTATTAGAGATTAGAGGATCAATATAATCGTTATAACAATTATAAACTTTATAAAAGTTATATATACAAAATGCCCAAAAAATCGATAAAAGAAACAAAAAAATCTACTTTAAGCATTCCAGTTTATGATTTAAATGGTAAAGTTGAGAAAAATTTAGATTTAACTGAGAAGATTTTTGCTGTTGATGGCAATTCTAAATTATTGTCTCAATATGTGAGAGTTTATCTCTCCAATCAAAGACAAGGGACAGCTTCAACCAAAACAAGAGGAGAGGTAGCGGGAACAACCAAAAAAATTTATAAGCAAAAAGGTACTGGAAGAGCTAGACACGGAGCAAAAAAGGCACCAATATTTATCGGAGGAGGGGTTACCGGCGGACCAAAACCAAAAGATTACTCATTAAAGATGAATAAAAAGCAGAAAAGAAAAGCACTCTTTTATTCTTTGAGTCAGAAATTAAAAAATAATTCTGTCTTAGGTTTAGTCAACAACGCTTTGGAAATAAAACCTAAAACAAAGCTTATGTCCAATTTTTTAAATTCCGTAGATTTAAAAAATAAAAAAATTCTTTTAGTTCTTCCGGAAAAGAAGGGCGATTTATTTTTAGCTTCTAGAAATTTAAAAAATTTAGCTATATTACCGGTTGAAAGTATCAACGCTTATTCAGTAATGAAACACGAAAAAGTTTTATTTACAGAAAAATCGATAGAAAGACTTACAAAGCATTTCTTAAAAGAAAATGAAAGTTAATAATATTTTAATAAAACCAGTTTTGACTGAAAAAGTTTCTCAGGCTGTAAAAGATAATACTTACGCTTTTGAGGTTAATCCAAAAGCTAGTAAAACTCAAATAGCTAATTTTTTAGAGAAACTTTATAAAGTTAAAGTAAAAGAAGTAAGAATTTTAAATAGAGTAGGAAAATTAAAAAAAGTTGGCCGGAAAATGCAAGAAAAAAAATCTGCTAATCGGAAAATTGCTTATGTGCAGCTTATATCCGGCAGTTTTGATTTTTTCCCAAAAAGCTAGTTAGTTATGGGTTATGAGTTGTGAGTTTTGGGCCAAAAACCCAGAACCAATAACTCAGAACGAGTTAGCAAATATGAAAAGATTAATAAAAAAAAGAATATTTTCAAATAGAGTTGAACCTGAAAAGAGTTTGATTGTCATCCTAAAAAAACATTCAGGCAGGGATAATAGCGGATCAATTTCAACAAGACATCAAGGAGGAAGACAAAAAAGGTATTACCGAATAATAGATTTTACTAGAAATAAAAGGAACATAGAAGGAGTGGTAGAAGGAATTGAGTATGATCCAAACAGAAATGCCGATATTGCACTTATTAAATATGAGGATGGTGAGAAACGATATATTTTACATCCAAAAGATTTAAAAGTCGGAGATAAAATTATTGCTGGCGAAAATGTAGAAATTAAAATCGGTAACGCTTTGCCTTTAGGGAATGTTCCTATTGGTATGCCAGTTCACAATGTTGAGATTCAACCTGGTCAAGGAGGAAAAATAGTTAGGGGAGCTGGTACTTCCGCTCAGGTGGTAGCTAAAGAGGATAAATATGTTCATCTCAAATTGCCATCAGGCGAAGTGAAAAAATTTATGAGAGATAATTGGGCAACCATTGGCACAATCGGTAATATCGGACATAAAGAAGAAATTATTGGAAAAGCTGGAAGAAAGATATTAATGGGTATAAGACCAACAGTAAGAGGAACAGCTCAAAATCCTCGAAGTCATCCACATGGAGGTGGAGAAGGCCGGTCGGGAGAGGGTATGCATCCTAAAACACCTTGGGGTAAGCCAGCAAGAGGCAAAAGGACACGCAATAAAAATAAATGGACTAATAAATTAATAGTCAAAAGAAGAAAATAATATGGAATCTGTAACTTATCTTAAAAATCAAAAAATTTCACCAAAAAAATTGAGGTTCATTTTACCTCAAATTAGAAAAGTGAGCCCGGCGCAAGCCTTAGGAGTATTAGCCTTTATGCACCAAAAACCGGCAAGAGTACTTTATAAAGCAATAAAATCAGCGGTTTCTAATGCTAAACAGACTTTAAAAGTAACTGAAAATTTGCTACAATTTAAAGTTTTAAGTATTGATCAAGGGCATGTGTTAAGAAGATATAATCCTGGTAGCCGCGGAAGTGCCATGCCTTATAAAAAAAGGTTCGCTCACATAAAAATAGTTTTACAGGCAAAGACAGTTATTCCTGTAGTGAAGGCTCCTCTTCGTCCACGACCTTCGGTCGAGACTACGAATGGGCAAGCACTTCAAGTCAAGGAGAAAGCAGTTAAAGTTAAAAGACAGGCTAAGGTAAGAATTACAAAGAAAACTGTTAATAAATAATTGATATAAATATGGGACAAAAAGTACATCCAAAAGGTTTACGTTTAGGAGTTTTATACAACTGGAATTCTCGGTGGTTTTTCTCTAATAAAAAAGCTTATAGAGAAGCTCTTATTTCTGATATCCGTATCAGAGAAACTTTAATGAAAAAATTTAGTTTTGCCTCAGTAACTCAAGTGGATATTGAAAGAGCAATCAATAAAATTACGGTTATTCTTTATTCAGTAAAACCTGGAATGATAATCGGAAGAGGCGGTAAGGGTTTAGAAGATGTTAAAAATCTTGTCCTTTTTTACATAAAGAAGATTGGAACTAAAGGTAAAGAGAACAAAATTGATATTAAAATTGAGCCAGTAAAAAAACCTTATCTTAGTGCTTATTACGTAGCACAATCTATAGCAGATAAATTAATCCGCAATTTTCCTCATCGATCTGCGGTTCATAATGCAATGAATCGAGTGATGGAGGCAGGAGCTAAAGGTGTAAAAATACAGCTTGGTGGAAGAATAGGAGGCGCGGATATTTCAAGAAGAGAAAAATATTTTCAGGGTACTATTCCTACATCTACCATTAGAGAAGATGTAGACTTTGCAAAATATCCATCTTTAACAAGATCAGGATATATTGGAGTTAAGGTATGGATCTGTAAATAATTTGATTTACGATTTATGATTCAGGATTCATGAATCTTAAATCTTGAATCGCAATACAAATATGTTAGCACCTAAAAGACAAAAACATCGCAAACAATTTAGAGGAATTTGGAGAAGGATTGCTATAAAGGGTGAAAAACTTAATTTTGCCAGTTACGGATTAATATCAGTTCAGGCGGGTTGGATAAAAGATAAGCAGATAGAATCAGCACGAGTTGTTTTAGCAAGAGCGACAAGAAAAAATGGAAAATTTTGGATAAGAGTTTTTCCTGATAAACCATTTACTAAAAAGCCCCCTGAGGTAACCATGGGAGCCGGAAAAGGAGATGTAGCTTATTTTGTGGCACCTGTAGTCCCTGGTAGAGTGCTTTTTGAAATAGATGGTTTAAATGAAGAAACATCAAGAAAAGTGTTAAAAAATGTTTCAGCTAAGTTAGCACTTAAAACAAAATTTGTAAGCAAATCTATATGAAAAATGTTATTAAAGAACTAAATCAAAAAAATATTAAAGAATTAGATAAAGAAGCACAATCTCTCAGAGAAGAGATAGCTAAAACTAAGTTGGATTGGACAGCTAATCAGCCTAAAGATACCAATATTTTAATAAAAAAGAAAAAAAAATTGTCGCAAATTTTAACTGTACTACAGCAAAAAGTAGAGTTAGAAAAATTAAATAAGTAAATAAAAGTTATTTTATTATTATGAGCAGAATTTTTACAGGTACTGTGGTTTCAAACAAAATGAACAAAACAGTTGTTGTCAGCGTGGAAAGAAAATTAAGACACCCGTTTTATAAAAAAGTTATAACCAGACATAATAAGTTAAAAGCTCACAATGAGATTGAGGGTATTAAAGAAGGTGACGTAGTTAATATTAAAGAAATAAAACCAATTTCTAAGAATAAAAATTTTATAGTAATAAAAAAAATTTAATCGTTATAACGGTTATCAAAATTATAAAAGTTATATGTTGCAACTAAGAAGCATACTGAATGTGGCTGACAATACCGGAGCAAAAAAAGTAGAGATGATTGGTATTCCTAAAAAAGGTAATAAGAAACGAGCTATTATTGGAGATGTAATCACTGGTGTTGTTAAAGAAGCTTTGCCTTTTGGACAAATTAAAAAAGGAGAGATTATTTATGCAGTGATTGTTAGAACTAGAAAAGAAAAGAAAAGAAATGACGGTAGTTATATCAGATTTGATGATAATGCATGCGTTATTTTGCAATTAAAAGACAGCAAAGATCCGCGAGGGACAAGAGTTTTTGGTCCTATAGCAAAAGAGATTAAGGATCTAGGTTTTAATAAAATTGCTAGTTTAGCTGAGGAAATGTATTAACTATGAAAATAAAAAAGGGAGATAAAGTAAAAATCATTGCAGGAAAAGATAAAGGTAGAGAAGGTATAGTTGAAAAAGTATACAAAAAACAATCAAGTGTAGTTATACCTAAGGTAAATATTTACAAAAAACATGTGAAAAAAAATGAGAAGATGCCTCAAGGAGGAGTGGTAGAAATACCACGACCAATCGATGTATCAAATGTAATTATAGTTTGTCCAAAATGCAATAAAACATCGAAAATAGGTTACAGAGTTGAAAAAAATAAACGAATTAGAATATGTAAAAAGTGCGAAAGCGCAATATAACTATGGCAGATTTTTATAACAAAGAAGACAAACAGAAACTAATGCGGGAGCTGGGGATCAAAAATCCGATGGCTATTCCTAAAATAATTAAAATAGTAGTTAATGTTGGAGCAGGAGAAGCCTTAACAAATAAAAATGCTATTGAAAAAATTCAAGAACAGTTAGAGTTAATAAGCGGTCAAAAATCAGTAATTACTAAAGCTAGGAAATCAGTCTCAGCTTTTAAATTAAGAAAAGGAGTTCCAATTGGAGTTAAAGTAACTCTAAGGGAAAAAAAAATGATGAATTTCTTAGAAAAGTTAATTAAGATTGTTATTCCAAGGATTAGAGATTTTAGAGGTATTAGCGAAAAAAGTGTTGATCCTCATGGAAACTTAAATATAGGGTTTTATGAACAAACTATTTTCCCTGAGATAGAGTTCGACAAAATTGATAGAATAAGAGGTTTGGAAGTAACAGTAGTGACTAACGCAAAAGACAGAGAAAAAGGGAAAAAGTTATTTCAAATTTTAGGAGTTCCGTTTAAATCAATATAAATATGGCAAAAAGATCTGATGAAGTTAAATTTCAAAGAAAACAAAAATATAAAGTGAGACATCGTAACCGCTGTCCGATTTGCGGCCGCGCTCGTGGATATTTAAGAAGATTTAATTTATGCAGAATTTGTTTTAGAGAAAAAGCATTACAGGGTGAAATTCCTGGAGTTAAAAAAGTTTCTTGGTAAATACATATGTCAAGATCAACGAAAAAAGGACCATACATTGACGAAAAACTTTTAAAGAAAGTTTTAAAACAAAAAGAAACAGGTGATCATTCAACTATAAGGACATGGGCTAGAGCATCACAAATTTCGCCTGAATTTGTTGGTCATAAGTTTGGTATTCATAACGGAAGAAAATTTATTGAAATACTAGTTTCTGAGACTATGATTGGTCATAGACTTGGAGAATTTGCTCCAACTAGAACATTTAGAAGCCATGGAAAAGTCACTAAGAGAGTAACTGAAAAAACTTAATAATTTTCGCCAGCTGGCGGATTAAAATAAAAATGTCAAATCCGATAACAGATTTAATGATAAGAATAAAAAATGGGTATATGGCAGGACGGCAAACTATCGATGTTCCATATTCCGTCTTTAAAGAAAACGTCATAAAAAAACTTATAGAAATGAAATATTTAAAAGGTTACCGCGTAACAGGGGATAAGGTAAAAAAAATGACTATCGATCTTTTATATAAAGATTCAGAGCCAGCTTTAACTGATGTTAAGATATATTCAAAACCAGGTAGGCGTTGGTATGTATCCGTTAAGGATATAAAGCCGGTATTGGGAGGACTTGGATATTCTTTGATATCAACTCCCCAGGGTGTTATGAATAACATTGAAGCAAGAAATAAAAAATTAGGTGGAGAGTTATTATTTTCTTTCTGGTAATATGTCAAAAATTGGTGAAAAAGTGATTGAAATTCCATCACAGGTTCACGTAGAAATTATAGGAGATGAGGTGCAAGCTAAAGGAAAAGCAGGCGAATTGAGTGTTAAGGTGCCCAGCGAACTTGTGATTGAAAAAGGAGATAATACAATTAAGTTAAAGAGAAAATCAGAGAATAAAAAGGTAAAATCATTGCACGGTTTGTATCGAAATCTTATATTTAATGCAGTTTCGGGTGTTGATGAACCTTGGAAGAAACAGCTGGAAGTTATGGGTACTGGATTTAACGTTAAAATGCAGGGGGAAGATCTTGTTTTTAAATTAGGTTATTCCCATCCTGTAGTTTATAAAAAGGTTCCAGGAATCACTTTTCAGGTTGAAGGTAATAATAAAGTAGTAGTAGCAGGTGCTGATAAACAGCTTGTTGGTCAAGTAGCTCATCAGATTAAAGTCTTGAGGAAACCTGATGTTTATAAAGGTAAAGGTATCCGGTTTGAAGGCGAAAAATTAAGAATTAAGCCAGGGAAAAAAGCTAAAACAGCTTAATTAATAATATGAAAAACATAACTTTTGATCGAATTCTAAGAAGAAAAAAAAGAATAAGTATGAGAATAAAAGGGACAAAAGAAAGACCTAGAATTTCTATATTCAGATCTAACAGTTATACTTATGCACAAGCTATTGATGATGAATCCAAAAAGACTGTTGCCGCATTTTCTAGTTTGCAGTTAATTAAACAAAAGCCGCAAGAAAAAGCAGGTAAATCGGTTATAGCAAAACAAGTTGGTATAGAGCTGGCAAAGAAATTAAAAGAAAAGAAAGTGACACAGGCACTATTGGATAGAGGAGTTTATGCCTATTTAGGTAGAGTAAAAGAACTTGCTGAAGGTTTAAGAGAAGGCGGAATTATAATTTAATTACTAGTAAAAATAAATAATGGAAAATAATAAAGAACAAACATTAGAAGAAAAAGTTTTGCTTATAAGGCGGGTATCAAAAAAGACAACTGGAGGCAATTATGTATCGTTTTCTGCTTTAGTGGTTGTTGGAGATAGAAAAGGTAAAGTTGGTGTAGGTTTAGGCCGCGGTTTGGAAGTGCCTCCAGCTATTCAAAAAGCAATTAATAAAGCAAAAAAAAGTTTAATAACTGTTTCTATGAATAAGACGACTATTCCTCACGTGATTAAACTAAAATATAAATCAGCTTTATTATTATTAAAGCCAGCTCCAGAGGGTACAGGACTTAAAGTTGGAAGCGTAGTTAGAATAATTTTAGATTTGGCTGGAGTAAGTGATGCTTCAGGTAAAATTATTGGATCGAGAAATAAGATTGCTAATGCTTATGCTGTAGTTGAAGCTTTAAAAAAATTAAAAAAAAGATAATAAATTATGGAAATAATATTATCCTCATTGCCAAAAATAATCACTAATAGAAAAAAAAGATTAGGAAGGGGTTTGGGAAGTGGAAAAGGAGCTAAGTCAACTCGAGGAGGAACTCGACATCAAAAAGCAAGAGAAAAAATTCCTCTTCATTTTGAAGGCGGTCAGGCAAAATTGACAAAAAAATTTCCGTTACTTCGTGGTAAAGGAAAAAATAAATCTGTAAGAAAAAAACCGCTAATTATATTTCTCAAAGACTTAAATCAATTTGCCGAAGGAGAGATAGTTGATGTAAAATCATTAATAGAGAAAAAAATAATCAAAACAAAAAATAAAAAAATTAAGGTAAAAATATTAGCAAAAGGAGATTTAAATAAGAAATTGAGAGTAAAGTTACCAGTTTCCCAGTCTGTTAAATCTATTGTTGAAAAGGCGGGTGGCGAAGTGCAACCTGTATGAAAGAAATAACTGAGAAACTAAAACTTCTTCTAAAAGATAACCAGCTTAGGCGAAAACTAATTTTTACGCTCATGATATTTTTCGTTTTCAGGTTATTTGCTTTTCTTCCTGTCCCAACAATAGATCTAGAAAAACTACGTACTCTTTTTGCTCAAAGCCAGTTTCTTTCTCTTTTAGATATTTTTTCAGGAGGTACATTACTTAATTTTTCAGTTATGGCTTTAGGATTAAATCCTTACATTACCTCATCAATAATTATCCAGCTTTTAACTATGGTATTTCCTAAGCTTGAGCAGTTAGCTAAAGAGGGCGAACAGGGACGATATAAAATAAATCAGTATACACGTTTATTAACAGTACCTGTAACTATTATTCAATCGATAGGAATTTACGTTTTTCTGAAGAACCAAAATATAATCGGTGCAATTAATCCATTAGAATTTTTTTCGATTATTGTTACTTTGGCGGCAGGAACATTTATTTTAGTTTGGTTTGGAGAACTGATTTCTGAGTTTGGTTTGGGAAATGGCATATCTTTGTTAATATTCGCTGGAATTGTCGGCAGACTTCACGTTATTATTGGTCAAACATTCGCTATAGTCAATCAAGAACTAATAATAAATGTACTTATATTTTTAGTAGTTGGAGTATTAGTTATTGCGGCAGTTGTGTTTATTAATCAATCAGTAAGAAGAATACCAGTTTATTATGCAAAAAGGATAAAGGGGAATAGGATGTATCAAGCTGCTACCAATTATTTACCGTTGAAGCTTAATCAGGCAGGTGTAATACCCATTATTTTTGCGGTAGCATTTGTTTTATTTCCACAGCTTTTAGGTAATTTTTTCATATATTCCTCAAACTCAGTTCTTTCAAAGATTGCTACTTTCTTAGTTAGTGCATTTAATCCTAACGGTTTTTTTTATAATTTTTTCTATTTTATTCTTGTCATTGGGTTTACTTTTTTCTATACAGTTATTGTTTTTAATCCCAAAAAAATAACTGAAGAAATCCAAAAGCATGGAGGATTTATTCCCGGTATCCGACCTGGCATAGCTACAAAAGAATTTTTGGAGAAGATTTTATACAAAATTACTACTGCCGGAGCTATTTTTTTAGGTATAATAGCTATTTTGCCGGCAATTGTTTCAAGCGTAACAGGTATTAATAATTTAGTTATTGGAGGGACGGGTATTCTTATTGTGGTATCAGTTATTCTGGAAACATTCAAATCAGTTGAAGCTCAGCTTATGATGAGAAGCTATGATAAATTTGCTAGATAAAAATTATCAAATTTATAAATACAAAATATGGCAAAAAAAAGTTCACGGATACTTTTGGGCTTAACTTGTGAAGTGTGTAAAAAGCAAAATTATGTAATTGAGAAAAGCAAAATCAATACACCAGAAGCTTTAACGCTTAAAAAGTATTGCAATAAGTGTAAAAAGCATACTGCTCACAAAGAGAAGAAAAAACTGGATTAAGTTATGGGTTATGAGTTCTGAGTTTTGGGCCAATAACCCAAAACCCACAACCCAGAACAAAAATATATGAAACTTGTTTTAATTGGTATTCAGGGATCAGGAAAATCAACGCAAGGAAATCTTTTGTCAAAACAACTGCATATTCCTTATCTTTCAACTGGCCATATTTTTAGAGAAATTGCCAAAGAGAAGACAGAATTAGGTAAATATCTTAAATTGACTATGAGCGCGGGTATGCTTATACCTGACCAAAAAACAATTGAAATTGTTAACAATTATATTTCGCGTCCAGAATATAAGCGAGGTTACATTATTGACGGATTTCCAAGAACAGTTAGACAGGCAGAAGAGTTTAAAAATAATGTTGATAAGGTTATTTATTTAGATATTCCAGAAAAAGAAGCTTTGTGGCGTATTGCTTACAGAAATGATCAAACACGAACTGATGAAACTTTACCGGCTTTAAGGAAAAGAATAGAGCTATTTAATAGGCATACGGTACCAGTTCTAGATTACTATGAAAAAGAAGGTAAACTGGCAGTTATTGACGGAACCCAATCAATAAAAGACGTAAATAAAGCTATTTTAAAAAGTTTAGGCAAACAGCTTATTAAGAATCAGATTAAAGAATGGGAACAAAAAAATAAAGCAATGATTGCTATTGCGGGTTTACCAGGAGCGGGAAAAACAGAAGCCGCTAATTTTTTTAAGAAAAAAGGCTTACCAATTATTTCTTTCGGGAAAATTATTAATGATTGCATTGATCAACAAAATCTTACTCATACAGAAGAAGTACATAAAAAAATCAGAATGGGTTTAAGAGAACAGCATGGTGAGGAAGCCTTAGCTATTTTAAGTGAAAAAGAGATCAAAGAAACTTTGGAAAAAAATACAATTGTTGTTATTGATGGTTTAAGATCATGGAAAGAATATTTGTATTTAAAGAATAAATTTCCAGAAGTAGATATCTATATTCTTACTTTATTTGCTGACAAAGATATCAGATATAAAAGAATTTCAAAAAGAAGATCTCGTTTTAAATTATATGGTGAACAAAGAGATATTAATGAACTTATAGGAACCAATATGGGACCGACTATTGCCTTTGCAGATTTTTTAATTAAGAATAATTTTTCTAAAGAAGATCTTGAAGATAAATTAGAGCATGTTTATCGAAGCGTATATTTCAAGTAATTATTGCCAAAATGATCCATTTAAAAACGAAAGAAGAGTTGGAGATAATGAAGCAAGGCGGGGATATCTTAAAAAGTGTAGTTAGTCAGGTAATTCCCAATATAAAACCGGGAATTAAAACAGAGGATATTGATAATGAAGCGGAAAGATTGATAAAAAAACAAGGGGCTTTACCTTCTTTTAAAGAGGTTGAAGGATATTACTGGACAACTTGTTTGCCAATCAATGAACAGATTGTCCATACGCCCCCTTCAAAAAGAATACTAAAAGAGGGAGATGTTTTGTCAATTGACATAGGCGTTTACTATAAGGGTTATCATACTGATTGGGCAACTACGCTTATAGTTGGACAAAAAAAAGACGAAAAACATAAGAAATTTTTAGAAGTAGGAAAAAGCACTTTAAAAAAAGCAATTGAAAAAGCTAAAATAGGCAGGCATTTAGGCGAAATCTCAGCACTTATTCAAAAAGAGATAGAAGGCAATGGCTATTTTGTAGTTAAAGAGTTGACTGGACATGGTATTGGCTGTAAGTTGCACGAAGAACCTTATATTCCAGGTTTTTTGGATAAATCTGTCAAACAAACACCAATTATGAAGTCAGGATTAACAATGGCCATAGAAGTAATTTATTCTGAAGGAACTGAGGAAATGATTTATGAACCTGGGGAAAATTGGTCAATTGTAACGAAAGATGGAAGCATATCTGCTTGCTTTGAAAGTACAGTAGCTTTATCAGATAAGAAGACCTTTATTTTGACGTAGATTTATGATAAAATAAGAAGCTTATGAAGGATAATAGTGGGAATGTGATTGTGGAAGGGGAAGTTGTGGAGAATCTTCCGAATACTTTGTTTAAGGTGCGTTTAAGTGAAGGAAGAATAATTTTATGTTATCTTTCAGGAAAAATGAGAAAAAATTATATTAAAATTTTGCCGGGCGATAAGGTTAGAGTGGAAATTACTCCTTACGATCTTAACCGAGGCAGAATAATTTATAGAATATAAAATATGCATATTCAGTCATCTATTAAAAAAATATGTCCTCAATGTAAAATGGTTAAAAGGAGAGGAAAGTTATACATTACCTGTACTAATCCCAAGCATAAACAGCGACAGGGATAAATAGTTATAAGATTAGCGTTTAGCGCTTAACGCTTTAACGCAAAACGCAATAAATATGGCACGCATTTTGGGAGTTAATTTATCAGACAATCATAAGGTTGAGTATGCTTTAACCCTATTTTATGGAATAGGGTGGACATTGTCTGGCAAGATTATTGATCAAGCGAAGGTAGATAAAAAAAAACGCGTCAAAGATTTAACTGAAGATGACTTAAAAAAAATAACGACGATAATTGAAAAAAACTATAAAGTAGAAGGTGATTTAAGAGAAGAACTTAATGAAAACTTAAAAAGATTAAGAGAAATTGCAAGCTATAGAGGAAGCCGGCATGAAAAAGGATTGCCGGTAAGAGGGCAAAGAACAAGATCTAACGCTCGAACGAAAAGAGGAAAAAGAAAAACAATAGGAGCATTAAAGAAAGAAGTATGGGCGAAGTTAGAGCAGGGTAAACCGGCAGTAGCGGCAGAAGCTAAAAAATAATATTTTAATTTTTATTAAAACCATGAAAAAGAAAAAAACAGCAAAAACAGTAGAAAAAGCAAAAATTTACATTACCGCAACGTTCAATAATACGATAATTACTATTTCAGATGAAAAAGGTAATCCATTAGTGATTGGTTCATGTGGGATGCATGGATTTAGCGGAACAAGAAAATCTACGCCTTATGCTGCCACTATTACAATTGATTCAGCCTTGAAAAAAGCAATGTCAGAATATGGTATTAAAAGAGTAGATGTTTTTATAAAAGGAATAGGACCAGGGAGAGAAGCTTCTCTTCGTGTAATCAAAGGATCAGAGGTTGAGTTAGATAAAATTGTTGATGTTACGCCAATACCGCACAATGGTGTTCGTCCGCCAAAAATTAGGAGAGTTTAATATATGAGATATACAGGACCTAAAAATAGAATAGCTAGACGTGAAGCTATGGATCTTGGTTTAAAAACACCAGGAACAAAATCTCATGCATCTTTACTTAGAAGATTAAATGTTTTACCTGGTCAACAGTCAATAAGAAGAAGAAAAATTTCTGAGCACGGAAAACAGCTTCGTGAAAAACAGAAATTAAGATATATTTTTGGTGTAACTGAAAGTCAAATGAAAAATTATTTCAAAAAAGCAAAATCTAAACTTGGAAATACAGGTTTATACCTTTCTCAGTATCTTGAACAGAGATTAGATAACGTGGTTTATAAATTAGGTTTCGCGCCAACTCGAGCTTCTGCTCGGCAGCTAGTGTCTCATGGTCACATTAAGGTTAATGAACATATAGTTACGGTTTCTTCTTATCAAGTTAAAACAAGTAATGTTATTGCATTTACTAATAGTAGGTCGGAAAAAATACCTTATATTGAGAATTTATTATCAAAAAAAGAAATTATTATTCCTGATTGGTTAGAAAAAAAGGGTACAGTCGGTAAGATGATTTCAACTCCATCAGCCGAAAATATTGAGAAACAAATTAATTTAAGATCAGTAATTGAGTTTTATTCACGTTAATTTAAAAGTTAAAAATTTAAATATCTATGATAGAACCAACGTTTTACACACAAAAACAAGAAGAGTCAGAAGGTTATACGCGTTTTGTTTTTGAGCCGCTTAACCCAAGTTTTGGTCAGAGTCTTGGAAACTCTTTACGAAGAACCTTGCTTTCTTCTCTTCCTGGCGCAGCCGTAACATCTGTTAAAGTAGAAGGAGCTTCGCATCTTTTTACAACTCTGAAAGGGGTTAAGGAATCTGTTTTGGATTTGGTCCTTAATCTTAAACAGTTACGTTTTGAAATACCATCTGAAGGGTCATTTAAAATGAATCTTACAGTCAAAGGTAAAGGAAAAATTTACGGAAAAGATGTAGAAGGAGAAGTGAAAATAGTCAATAAAGATTTATATTTAGGTGAGATTACAGATGATAAAAGTAAGATTGATATTAAAATGATTGTTGAGATAGGTTATGGGTTTGTACCATCTGAGGAAAGAGAAAAAAAAGAGAATGGTTTTATTGCTATTGATGCGGCTTTTTCGCCAGTAATAAAAGTTAATTTAAAGGTTGAAGAAGCTCGAGTTGGAAGAAAAACAAACTTTGATAGATTAATTATGGAAATATGGACTGATAATAGTATTACGCCGGAGGAAGCACTGCGTCAGGCATCAAATATTCTGGCTAAACAGTTTAACCATATTCTTGCTGAGCAAAGTGTTCCAAAGCAAGCAATTCCTGAAGTAACTGAAGAAACACAAATCGAAGGCAAAGGAGTTAAACTTGATGAGATCATCATTGATGAGTTAAATCTTCCATCAAGAGTTATTAATGCACTTTTAAGAGAAAATATAGAAACAGTAGCTGATCTTAAAGAAAAAGGCAGAGATAAGCTTGTAGGTTTAAAAGGTGTAGGACGCAAATCTATTGATTTAATAGATGAAGAATTGAAAAAAATGGGAATAGAGCTCAAATAATTATAAATAATCTAAGATCCAAGATCTAAGATCTTAGATCTTTGAAATACACACATGAGGCATCAGTTAAGAAAAATTAAAATTCAGAAAGGATACGACGCCAACAAAATGCTGGTGAGGAAATTGATAGTAAATTTCCTAAAAGTCGGCAGGATTACGACCACTGAAAAAAAAGCCAAGATTTTAAAACCAATTATAGAAAAAATAGTTGAAAAATCTAAAGCGCGAACAGAATCTAATAAAAATCATTTATTAAAAAAATTGGCGAATCCTAAGTTAGTAGAACTTTTATTTCTAAATGTAGGGAAAGCATTTGAAGAAAGAGTAGGAGGCTATGTTAAGATAGAGAAGCTTTCCGAAAGAGAATCAGATGGAGCTTTAATGGTTAGGCTTATATGGAGTAGTCCAGTAGTTTTTGAAGGCCAAAATAAGGAGATAATAAAAAAGAATCCAGTAAAAAGTGAAAAATTGAAATAAGCTTGTATGAAACAAATTACCAAATCAACAAAACCGGTTTCAGAAAAACAAATTAAAAGAGAATGGCATTTAGTGAATATGGCTAAAGAAAGATTAGGAAGAGTTACTAACGAGATAGCCAATCTTTTACAGGGGAAACGTAAGACAACCTACGCACCTTATATTGATTCAGGTGATTATGTTGTAATTATTAATGCAAAAAAAGTTACCTTATCAGGTAAAAAAACAGATACGAAAGTATATTCTTATTATTCAGGCTATCCTGGAGGTTTGAAAAAAGTAAGTTTTAAAGAATTAATTGAAAAAAAGCCTGAGGAAGTCATCCGTCATGCGGTTTCTGGAATGCTGCCTAAAAATAAACTTAGAGATAGAAGATTAGCAAGATTATTTATTTTTGCGGATGAACATCATCCTTATGAGGATAAATTAAAAAAATAAGTGTTATTATGGTAAAAAAAACAATAAATTTACAATACTATGAAGCTGTAGGTAGAAGAAAAGGATCGGTTGCCCGAGTAAGACTCTATATAGCTGATAAGAATAAAAACATAACTGTAAATGGTAAGAAACTTTCACAAGGTGAAATTATAGTAAACAATAAACTTTTTAATGAGGTGTTTAAAAGAGAAGTTGAAAGACAAAAATTTCTTTTTCCTTTAAATATAACTGATAATCGTGATAGATTTACTATTTCTGTTTTAGTTAAAGGAGGCGGAAAAACAGGTCAGCTGGATGCTATAAGACACGGACTAGCCAGAGCTCTCTCTCTTGTTGATGAAGATGCTTGCAAACCAACATTGCGTCATGAAGGTTTACTTACACGGGACGCTCGTGTAAGAGAAAGAAGAAAGGTTGGCATGGGTGGAAAAGCCAGACGCAAAAAACAATCTCCAAAACGATAATATTCTTTTTTTCAGGCTGTTATAATGATTATTGCAACCTTTTATGAAAGATCTATCAATCGTTATCCTTTCCTATAATACTAAGGAAATTACTTCACAATGTATAAAATCATTGGTTAAGAGTTTGACATCAGCAGTTTTAGGTGTTGAAATACTAGTTATCGATAATGCTTCGATTGATGGATCGGTAGAGATGCTTCAACACTTAGCAAAGAAATATTTAACTAAGTCAGATAAATTTCTTTTTAAACCGATTTTTTTTAAAGATAATTTTGGTTATTCAAAAGCAAATAATAAATCTTTGCTTCATTCAACAGGCAAGTATCTTCTTTTTCTAAACTCAGATGTGATTGTTGATAATGTTAATTTTGATGTTTTAATGGAGTATATGAATTCATCGTCTGAAGTAGGAGGTTTGACTGTAAGGGTTAATCTTCCTAATGGCCAGATAGATCCTGCTTCGCATCGTGGTTTTCCTACCTTATGGCGTTCTTTATGTTATTTTTCTGGTTTAGAAAAATTATCAGCAAAATTACCAATCGCCAACAAATTATTCGGCGGATATCATTTATTAAGTTATAGTTTAAATATTCCGCATGAAATAGATTCACCAAGCGGTGCCTTTTTTTTAATAAGAAGAGAAATATTTGAAAAACTAAAAGGATTTGATGAAGAGTTTTTTATGTATGGGGAGGATTTAGATTTATCTTTTCGTATAAAGGAATTAGGATACAAGATTAAGTATGAACCTTCCTACTGTGTAACTCATCTTAAATATAGAAGTGGTCTTAGTAATGATAATGATGCTATTAGAAATAAAATTCAGGAGCATTTTTATGAGGCGATGAAAATATTTTACAAAAAGCACTACGAAAAGAAATATCCAGTGCCCATAAATAGTTTAATCTATTTCTTAATTAATTTAAAAAAACACTTTTCATGAAGACAGTAGGAATTGATGCAAGATTATACTTTCAGACCGGCGTAGGCGTTTATCTTCGCAATCTTATCTATTATCTGCAAAAAATACGCCTTAATGATCTAAGGTTCAACATTTATATCTTGAAAAGCGATAGTGATAATATTCACTTTGAGAATAAGAACTTTATTAAAAGAGAAGTTACTTCAAGATGGCATAGTTTATCTGAACAGATTAGTTTTAAAAAAGATTTAGATAAGGATAATCTGGATTTAATGCATTTTACTTATTTTAGTTATCCAGTACTATATGATAAAAAATTTATCGCTACAATTCATGATTTAACGCCGCTTTTGTTTAAAACAGGAAAAGCTTCAACTCAAAATCCATTTGTATATGAATTAAAATATTTGGTCTTTAAATATATTTTGTACAACCAAGTTAAAAAGGCTTTACATATTATTACACCGACAAAAACTGTTAAAAAACAAATTTTAGAAGTATATGGTGTCCAGCTAAAAAGTAAAGTGACATCGCTTTATGAAGGAGTAGATAGTGCTTTGATAGAAAAAGAAGGCAATGCAGCTTTGGCGGATAAGTTTAAACGACCATTCTTTATTTATGTCGGTACTTTTTATCCTCATAAAAATGTTAAAAATTTGATAAAAGCTTTCTCCAATATTAAAGAATCCATACGTTTGGTTTTAGTAGGACCGCAAGATTATTTTGCTTCAGAGATATTAGCTTTAATTCGGCAGTTACATCAAGAGGATAGGATTGTTCTTTTTACTCCATCAACTCGTGAGGATGTAATTTTTTTCTACAAGAACGCCTCAGCATTAATACATCCTTCACTTTCAGAGGGATTTGGTTTACCCATTATGGAGGCTGCTTACTATAATCTTCCCATTATTGCCTCTGATATTGAGGTTTTTAAAGAAATTTTGGATAGCCAGTATATTTTTTTTAATCCTAATGATGTAAATGATATTACTCAAAAAATCCATAAATTCCTTTCTGAGAAGCCTCAGTTTGATTATAAAAAGTTAGTAGCCCGCTATTCATTTCAAAAGATGGCTGAGGAAACACTCAAAATATATAAAAACTCGTTATGAGTTATGGGTTCTGAGTTATGAAAATAGCTATTGTATATGATTGGATTGACAAATGGGGGGGAGTAGAAAGAGTTCTTTTAGCTTTGCACGAAATGTTTCCGGAAGCGGATTACTATACTTCATATGTTGATTATCAGTCGGCGGGTTGGGCTGAAGATTTAAATATAAGAACATCATTTATAGCCAAATTTCCTTCATTCATAAAAAAAAACAGAATATTTTCACTTCCTTTCTATCCTTACGCTTTTGAATCTTTTGATCTTTCCGCTTACGATGTAGTTTTGTCTGTGACATCATCATTTGCTAAAGGCATTATTACTAAGCCAACAACCAAACATATCTGTTATTTGCTTACACCGACGAGATTTTTATGGGTTTATCCGGAGATTTATGAACAGAATAAGATAATCACGCCTGTATCATCATATTTCTCTGAAAAGTTAAGGGAGTGGGATTATCTAGCCGCTCAAAGACCTGACAAATATGTTTCTATTTCTAAAAATGTGGCTAATCGCTGTCAAAAATATTATCGACAAAGTTCAGAAGTTATTTATCCGCCGTTTGATGAAGAATATTGGTCTTCATTGTCATCACGAATGCATTCAACAGTAGGGAACGATTTCAAACCGTTCCCTACTCAAAACTATTTCCTTGTCGTTTCCCGTTTGGAACCATATAAAAAAGTTGATCTTATTATTGACACTTTTAATAATTTACCAGATCAAAATTTAGTAATTATAGGACAAGGAACTCAGTTTAACTTACTTAAATCAAAAGCTGGAAAAAACATCGCTTTTTTACAAAATATCTCTGACGAAGAACTAGTTTCCTTATATAAAAATGCTCAGGCATTAATCATGCCGCAGGAGGAAGATTTTGGTTATGTAGCCATTGAAGCTCAATTTTTGGGATGTCCGGTAATTGCTTTTAATAAAGGAGGAGCAGAAGAAACTTTAATAGAAAATAAGACTGCAGTTTTTTTTAAAAAACAGAGTCCAGAGGCGCTAAGTGATGCTATTGCAAGATTTGCTTCATTATCATACAATTTAAAGAAATCAACAAAGACATTTGGGGTAGAACAATCAAGGAAATTCTCTTTGATTAAGTTTAAGGTATTAATGCTAAAGGTAATCAATGATTAGATATAAATTTTTACTTTAATAATGAAAGCAGTAATTTTTGCTGGAGGTGTGGGGACGAGACTGTGGCCATTATCAAGAAAAAAATCACCAAAACAATTTGAAAAAATAATTGGAGATAAATCAACGCTTCAGCTTGCAGTAGAAAGACTCCTTCCAGAGTTTTCTCCTAAAGATATATTTATTTCTACAGGACAGCAGTATGTTTCTTTAATAAAAGATCAGCTGCGTATAATTCCTAAAGAAAATATAGTTGGAGAACCGGATAAAAAAGATGTGGGTCCGGCTGTAGCCCTTGTTATCTCGCATCTTGCCCGGAAGTTTGCTGATGAATCAGTGGTTATCTTATGGAGTGATCACTTAGTTAAAAACCAAGACAGATTCAAAAAGATTCTTAAAGAAGCAGATTCTCTGATAAGAAGTGAAAAAGAAAAAATAATCTTTATTGGGCAGAAACCCCGTTTTGCTTCTGAAAATTTAGGTTGGATAGAGGTTGAGAAAGAATGCGTAGAAAAAGGAGGCGTGAAGTTTAGAAAATTTAGAAGCTTTAAGTATAGGCCTGATAAGGAATGCGCTCAAAGATACTTTAAAGATGACCGTTTTTGCTGGAATCTTGGCTACTTTGTTTCGACTCCCCGGTTTATAGATAACCTGTTTAAGAAATATACACCTGAGATTCATGAATTAACAGAAAAGATTTCTGATCATTTGAATAAGGATGATTATGGAGAGGTGCTTAAAAAAAATTACATTTTAATGCCGGAGATTAATTTTGATAAAGCTGTTTTAGAGCATCTGGATAAAAATTATGCCTATGTAGTTGTTGAAGATATTGGTTGGAGTGATGTTGGAGCTTGGGAGGCTCTGAAAGAAGCATTAGAAGAAAAGAGACAAGACAATATTACAAAAGGCCGAGTGTTGCTTGAAGATTCTGTTGATAATTTAGCTTACAATTACGATTCAAAAAAATTAATTGTAGGCATAGATTTAGAGGATCTTCTTATTATAAATACTAATGATGTCCTTTTAGTTGCTAAAAAGACTTCAGTTCCTAAAATTAAACGTTTAGTGGAAAGCTTTCAAGGAACAGAAAATGAAGGACTCACCTAAAAATTTACCATGCTAAATTTACGTTTAATCTGCAAAGGATCGACTTATAAGGTATATGTAAAGAGATTTTTTGATATCGTATTGGCCTTAATGCTTTTGATAATATTTTATCCAATATGTCTTCTTACATTGATTGCGATTAAACTTGACTCTAAAGGGCCTATATTAGCAGATGTTCCTGAAAGAGTGGGTCAAGATGGTAAAAAGTTTAAGATGTATAAATTTAGATCAATGATTGTTAATGCTCATTATCTTTTGCGTACTGATCCCAAGTTTACAGAACTTTTGGAGGAGTATAAGAAAGGAAGTTACAAATTAAAAAGTGATCCTCGGATAACCAGAGTGGGGAAATTTATTAGGAAGCACTCGCTAGATGAGATTCCTCAGTTAATTAATGTAATAAAAGGAGATATGAGTTTGGTAGGTCCAAGAGCTTATTATCCAGATGAACTTGAAAATCAGCAAAAAAAATATCCTGAAACACAGAAATTAGTAAAAAAAGTATTGTCAGTTAAACCAGGCGTTACCGGCTTGTGGCAGGTTTCAGGAAGGTCAGAGATTAATTTTGATAAGAGGATTGCAATTGATGCTAATTACGTAGATGATATATCGTTATTCAACGACATTAATATAATTTTAAAAACTCCTTTAGTTATGATTTCTGGTAAAGGAGCAGTATAACTAATATGAAAATTTTTAAAAAAAAGAATCGAAGAAAATTGTTTCTATTAGTGGTAGTATTTTTATTAATTTTTGCGTATTTCTTTATTTTTAGACCAGCTCAAATTATACAGGCAAAAGGAAAAATACTTGTTTCTTCGGCTAAAAGTTTAAAATCAGCTTTTTTGAAAAACGATATTGATTTGGCTAGAGTCGAACTTAAAGATTTTAAGCTTAAATATCAGGATTTTGAAAAAAGCGCTAAATCAGTTTATTGGTTATTTTTTATACCTTATGTTGCTGATTTTAAAAATGGGGTTGAGGCCGGAAACTATCTTATAAAAGCTGGAGAAGAATCTTTGGATGCAATTTATCCTTATGCCGATCTTATTGGTTTCAAGAAAGGCACAGCCTCATTTGTTGAACGTTCTGCAGAAGATAGGCTGCAGACGGCAGTGGCGACACTTGACAAGGTTTTAGTCAAAATTGATTCGATCGCCGACAATGTAAACCAGGCAGAAATAAGAATAAGCAGAATTGATTCTAACCGATATCCGGAAAAGATCGGCAATCTTGAGCTAAGATCGCAAATTATCACTCTCAAAACTGGATTTGAAGGTTTGGCTTCACTTTTTGTTGATTCAAAGCCAATGCTTAAAAAAATTCCTGATATTTTCGGAAAAGATAAAGAGAAAACTTATCTACTTCTTTTTCAAAATGATAAAGAGTTAAGAGCGACTGGAGGATTTCTTACTGCCTATGCCGTGTTTAATATTAAGGATGGCAAAATAAGAATTGAGAAATCTGAGGATATTTACTCCTTAGATAATAGTATATCTGGTCATCCGGTCGCTCCTGATAAAATTTTAAGTTATCATAAAGGTGTTTCGCAGTTTTATATCAGAGACAGTAATTTATCACCGGATTTTGTTGAATCAATAAGACTGTTTGAATCATTGTATAAAAAAAGCAGTGTCAGGAAAAATTATGACGGCATTATTGCTATAGATACGAAAATATTGGTTGATATGTTAACTATTTTTGGAGATACGGAAGCCGATGGTATCAGGTTTTCGTCCAACAGCGATAAACGCTGCGATTGTCCCCAAGTCATCTACCAGTTATTTGATATGGTTGACAGGCCTGTCGGTTATGTCAAAACCAATAGAAAAGGAATCTTAGGAGATCTTATGTATGCCCTTTTTTATAAAGCCATAGGTTTTTCGCCGTCAAAGTATTGGGGAACTTTGGCTCAAACCATGTTTAAAAATCTGGAAGAAAAACACATTCTTTTGTATTTTGTTGATCCGACAATCCAAACTTCAATAGAAAAGCTTAATTATGGCGGAAAAATAAACGATTCTACTTCAGATTATCTTCATGTTAATAATGTCAACTTTGCCGGCGCGAAAGCTAACCTTTTTGTTACTCAAACTATAGTTTCAAAAACAAACTTTAATTCAGGTCAGGTAGAAAGGGAAGTAAATCTTGAGTATAGAAATCCTTATCCTCATTCCGACTGTAATTTAGAAAGAGGTGGATTGTGTCTTAACGCAACCTTAAGAGACTGGATAAGAGTTTATGTACCAAAAGGGTCAAAATTAGTTAGTTTCTTAGGTTCGCAAAGTAAAGTCTTAACCTATGATGAACTTGGCAAAACTGTGTTTGAAGGATTCTTACAAGTTACTCCCCAGGGAAAATCAAATGTAATTGTGAAATATACTTTGCCTGCATCAATTGATCCCAAATCCTATAAACTTATGATCCAAAAACAGTCTGGTACAGAAAAAGATAACCTTAAAGTCAACATCGACGGCAATAAAATCTTTGACGGAATTTTTGATAAAGACAGAGAGTTTAGCAAATAGATTGACAAGATTTTCTATTTAGTGTAGGTAAGACTTTTTCAAACATTTATAATCCGCCAAGAGTAGGTGAAACAATTATAAGAAACGAGTTTAATACAAGAGCTTCAAATGAGGATGTTATAACGTGAGTTGCTGCTTTAAATTTTATCGCAGAAGAATTAACAAAAAAGAATGCTTCTAATACACCTCCGAAGTGAGAGAGATTGTAATAGCAATCTATAATAAATCATAATCATATTATGAATAAAAGTATTAAGATGGAGGCGGTAGTGATTAAAAAAAGAAGAGATCAACTAATTAACTTAATTCTGATATGATTATAATCATAAGATGAAAACTACGTATGCTTTTATTGATGCTGCAAATTTATTTTACGGAGGAGAAAAAAGTTTAGGCTGGAAGATTGATTACCGAAAGCTAATACAGTATTTAAAAGAAAAATATAAAATTAAAAAGGTATTTTATTATGCAGGGATAGAACTTCATGGCTTTAAATATTCTTTACTGGAAAATAAGCCGCTTGATCTAGAAAAATTATTAAAGCATCTTTTAGATAAATTAAAAAACAAAGATATAACCGAAGAAGAAATATTAATTATTAGTAAGCATATTAGGCGGGTGAAATTTTATCTAAAGTTAAAAAGATTTGGGTACTTCCTACAACTCAAACCAACAAAAATCTATTGGGATGAAGATAAACCAGTAAAAAAAGCAAACTGTGATGCTGACATGACTCTTGATTTAGTTAGGTATATCAATGAATTTAAAGAAGCTTTAATATTATCAGGAGATGGAGATTTTGTAAGAGCTTTGCTATACTTACAAAGTAAAAATAAAAGAATTTATATCTTAGCTAGGGGAGAAAGAAGCGCCAGAGAAATCAAAAAACTCGCAGGTAGTGATTTTCGAGACTTTCACAAGCTTCGTAGTAGAATTGAATTTAAATAAAAAAGGAGAGGACATTCGAAATATCCTCTCCACGTTTAGTAATAACATTATATACTAATAACTTTTGAAAATCAAGCTAAAATATGACTAAAACCATCAAGACGGAGGGGGTGGTGATGAAGAAGAAAAGTTTGCTGGGGAAAGATACAATTATAACCCTATTTACAAAAGAGGAAGGAAAAACTGTAGTTGTTGCCAAAGGTATAAAAAAGATAACCAGCCGGCGGGCTCCTCACCTTCAAACTGGAAATCTAATTAATGTAATCTTAAGTAATTTTCATGAAAGATATTACTTGCAGGAAAGCCAGTTGATAAGTGCTTTCTCTACAATTAAATCAAAGCAGCAAAAAATAGATTATCAGTACCTTTTATTTTTTGTTTTAGACAGGCTTCTACCTGAACGGCAGAAAGAAAAAGAAATATACTTTCTTACAAAAAATTTTTTAGTTGAACTTAGCCAGAAAGATTTTAACAAACAGAGACTATTGTATTATCTTAACCGACTTTTGTCTTCACTTGGATATTATAAAAGTGAAAGATCTTATCCAGATGTATTAAGCTCTATTGAAGAAATTATTCATGAAAAAATTCCCTCAAGTATTATATAATTTCTTATGGAAGACATGGAAAAGATTGTTGCATTGGCAAAAAGAAGGGGATTCATTTATCCCGGCTCTGAAATCTATGGGGGTTTAGGAGGTACTTGGGATTATGGACCAATGGGCGCCCTGCTTAAAAAAAACATTAAAGATATTTGGTGGAAAGACATGATTCAGCTTCGTGATGATATCGTTGGCGTTGATGCGGCCATTCTCATGAATCCAAAAGTGTGGGAAGCTTCAGGTCATCTGGAGGCTTTTACCGATCCATTAGTCGAGTGCCGGATAGATCACGAAAGAATCAGAGCTGATCACCAAGATGAAATTGAAGAACATGTAAAAGATCATCATCCCGATAAAAATGATTGGACAGAACCCCGCAAATTTAATTTACTAGTCAAGACTTATCTTGGAATAATTGAAGGAAAACAGCAGGAAGTATACTTGCGAGGAGAAATTACTCAAGGAGTTCATGTTAATTTTAAAAATGTAGTTGACTCAACAAGAGTAAAAATTCCTTTTGGTATTGCTCAAATCGGTAAAGCTTTTAGAAATGAAATTACTCCAGGCAATTTCACTTTCCGGTCCCGCGAGTTTGAACAAATGGAAGTTCAATATTATGTTAAGCCCGATGAAAAAGAAAGTATGGAGATTTATGAATCCTGGAAAAAAAATCGTATGGATTGGTATTTAGGATTAGGTATTAAGGAAGAAAATTTAAGATTTAAAGATCATTCTCCTGAAGAAAGAGCTTTTTATGCTAAAGCTGCGACAGATATTCAATATAAATTTCCCTGGGGTTGGGATGAGGTTATGGGTATTCATCACCGAAGCGATTGGGATTTAAGGAGACATCAGGAATACAGTAATCAAAAGATGACGTATAGGAATCCTGTAACTGGGGAAGAATACATTCCTTGGGATATTGAAACATCAGCTGGTGTTGATCGATCTTTACTTATGTTTTTTGCTGATGCTTATTCAGAAGGAGAAAAAGGCGTGGTTTTAAAACTGCATCCTAAACTGGCTCCTTATAAAGCGGCAGTATTTCCACTTTTGGCTAATAAACTTGATTTAATCGAAAAAGCAAAAAAACTTTATCTTAGTTTAAAAAATGGATTTATGGTAGCTTGGGATGAGCGGGGTAATATTGGCAAGCGTTATGCTTCCCAAGACGAGATAGGTACACCTTACTGCATTACTATTGATTTTCAAACTTTGGAAGATAATACCGTTACAGTAAGAAATAGAGATAATGCTTCTCAGGAAAGAATCCCTCTTGAGAGTGTAAAAACATATATAATAAAAAAAGTGGAGTCTAATTAATAATTTTCTCCAGAGACTATGAAACAAAAAAATATAATGATCGCGGCAGTCGCAGTATTTATTTTAATAGCTTTATCTTTCAATGTTTTCAAAGGTAATTCGGTTAATAAAACTAAAACTAAAACGCCTGTATCTCAATCAGAGATTATTCCAACAATTGATACATCTGTTGTTGTTGATCTTCAAGCTAAAAATAATAAAAAAGCTATTGATTTGACTATTGATGGCATTCCATCTTTGACAACCTCAATTGAGTACTCCCTTTCCTACGAGACTAAACAGCAAGGTTTACAAGGAATAATCGGTACAATTGAAGTTAATAATGGTGAAAAAAAGAAAACACTTTCACGTGAACTAGGGACATGTTCTTCTGGTACATGTGTTTATCATCAGGTAGTTGGGAACATTAAAGTGGAACTTAAGTTCACTGGAGCTTATGGAGAGAGGATATTTGAGAAGGAATATAAGATTTAATAAAAATCCAAATGACAAAAGTCAAATTAAATCCAAAGCTTAAAGGTCAAATGATTTGAAATTTGGATTTTGACATTTGAATTTATAATTTTTTGACTATAAAGGGGGTGTAAATTATGCCAAATATCAAATCAGCAAAAAAAAAAGTAAGGCAAGATAAAAAAAGAGCAGTCCTTAATAAAAAATATAAAGAATCAATGACTAAACTAATTAAATCTTTAGGAAGGACGGCTAAAAAAATAAGCGCGGAGCAACTAAAAAAAGCATATTCTATTATTGATAAAGCAATGAAAAAGAAGATTATTCATAAAAATAGGGCGGCAAGATTAAAATCTAGAATTAGTAAATTAATTTCACGGGAAAAATGAAATATAAAATAAATTTGTTTCCGGCAAAAGAAGAGAACTTGATTGACAAAATAATATATTTTTCTTTTCACTATCTTCGATATATTCTTGTCATAACACAAATAATAGTCATTGCTGTTTTTTTTTATCGTTTTAAGATAGATCAGGAAATTGTTGATCTAAAAGATGCTTTGATGCAAAAGCAGGAAATCATTACTGTTTCTCTACCATTGATAAAAGAGATTAGTGCAATAGAGAAAAAAACGACACAAATAAATGAAATAATGATGAAACAAAATAAACTGGAGTTATCTCTAAAGTATCTTTTAAGTGTTTTTCCTGAAAAACTATTTCTCCAAAAATTAACAATTGATTATGATGGCAATTACAATTTAGTAGGTTGGACGACTGATCCTAACATATTGAGAATTTTTTATAATCGACTTCAAAAAGATAAGCGTTTTGAAAGAATAACTTTAAAAAATATTATCAAGGAAGTAGATGGCTATAGTTATAGTTTTACATTAAAAAATCCAGTTATCACTAAATAAATGGCACATACTAATATAGTTAACAAGCTGTTTACCAAGAAAACCAAAGATTATAGTTTCACCATCGTTTTTTTCATAATTTTTTCTTTTTTTACTTTTTTTGTTATTAAACCTAATTTAACAATTGTTTTTAGTTTGCAAAAAGATTTGGGAGAGTTAAAAAAAGTTGATAGCGAATATGAGAGAGCGATAATAGGTATTTTATCTGTTCAATCAGCCTTGGAAAAGAATAGAGAATCCTTTCCACTTTTAAACTTTGCTTTGCCTGCAACTCCTTTAGTCAATCAGGTAATAGATGATGTTAAAAAAGCGGCTTCTGACTCAGGTTTAATCTTGGGCAAAGCTGATATTAATCAAGTTAGCCTAAAAGAAAGTAAACCTAATTCAAAAAACAAATTTTATTCTATAAATATTTCTACAACTTCAGATTTTAAAAGTGTAGAGAAATTTATTAATACGGTCATCCAACAGAGGCGTTTAAAAGCGGTTAAAAATCTTAGTATTACTAAAGATGAAAAAGAAAGTACCAATAGTTCGTCTCTTCAGATAAAATTAGAGATAGAAGGAAGTTATCTATGAATCAACGAGAGTTACTAATCATTTCTATCGGAGTTTTTCTTACAATTATTGCATGGATGATTATTGATATTTTTCAAATTCGCAATCAAAACACAATAAGTCAAAAGATTAAAACTGTAGAAGCAGTACAATTTAAAATTGATGATAAAGTTTTTAAAATATTGAACGAAAAAAAACCCTAATTCTATGATGTATAGTGATTTTTATTTTAAATCTAAAAATAGTATATCGTTTATAATATTTATTTTAGCTGGTTTAAGTATATTTAGTTTTCTTATATTTTTTTTCGGTTTCAATTCAACAACTACTCGAGCTTCCAAAAAAATTATTAAACGACACGAAATAGTTAATCTTACGGTAAATCAAGCAGCAATCTTTTGGCAAACTGAAAAAAAAGAGATAGGCTGGATTATCTATGGTGATAATGAAAATTCAGTAAATAATCTAGTTTTTGATGAAAGAGATGTAGGAGATAAAAAAAATCCTTCATACTATCACTATGTTCTTTTAAAGAATTTGGAAAGAAATAAAGTTTACTACTATAAGATCATAAGTGATAACGAGATTGTTGCAATAAATAATAATCCTTTTAGTTTTAAAACATCAAGAAATATTGGGAATTTGATATCAATTAAGCCGGCTTACGGAAAGGTAATGCAGGCTAATGGTTTGCCGGCAGAAAACTCTTTTGTTCTATTTAATTATCCTAATGCATATACATTAGTTACACTGACTAAGACAACCGGAGAGTGGCTCATACCTTTACAGTCAGTAACCGATAAAGAAACAGGTGAACCTTTAATGATAAATGAAGAAATTAACGTAAAGATGGAGTTATTAGCTGCTGATTTAACTTCTTCACTAATTGAAGCTCCAGTAAAAAAAACTAATCCTTTTGCTCAAACGATAATTATTGGTAAAGATTACAAATTAGATAATGCAGCTGATGTTTTATCTGTTTCCACTTCTTTTAACTCTACCCAGCCTTCTAACATCGATATAATTCTTCCTAAAGAAGGGTCAATAATAACTACACGGAAACCTCGCCTAAAAGGAACTGCCATTGCTGGCAAAGAAATTGAGTTGTCTATAAATTCTATACCTGCATTTAAACAAAGAATTAATGCTAATAATCAGGGTGAGTGGATAATAGATAATCCTGTTGCGATGTCGCCGGGTTCCTATACTTTAATTATGAATACTCTGAACGAAAAAGGAGGAAAAGTAACCTTAACAAGAAATTTTAAGATAGGCAAAAGTGGAGAACAAATACAAGGTGTGGCAACAGAATCTGGAACTTTAACTCCTACTATTGTACCAACAGCCACACTTATTCCCACATCTCAAGTAATATCTCCAACCATAATAGAAACAGTTACTTCACCGACTCCGCCAGTTACTGGATTTGATAGTAAAATTTTTACTTACGCTAGTATGGCTTTGATTATTATTGGTGCAGGCTTCCTCATTGTTTTTTAAGCTACGTATAGATATGCCACTTCGTCCCGCTTAGCGGGACTTCGTTAGGCATTATCCCACTTTATTTTGAAAGCGAAGGGGTATACAATGAAATTATGGATGTAATGCAGTTTATTTCTTCTGTAAATAAAATTAGTCTTTTAGCTTTTTTTATTACCGTTGGTTTTTTGTCTTACGAGATAAATCTTTTATTAAAAGAAAAAAGAAAAAAACAAACACCTTCTATTCCAAAGTTTAATCCAACTGTACAAGCCCAAAATCTTGGAAAAAAAAGTATTGTTGTATCTGAACCAAAAGTGGGTTTAAGAAAATCCTCACACATAATGCTGATTTTTATTTTATTTGTTACGATGTTTATCTTGGGGGGTATATCGATTTTTAGTGTTTTAGGAATAAAAAATACTTCTTCAGAAAACAACCGGCCAAAAGTAATTATTCAGGAAGTACAGTCAAAAGGTATAAAAATTTTTGACAAAGACTGGAAAGAGATCAAAAACCTAGATTCAGGATTGCTTAATCAAGGTGATGAAATTACTGTGGCAGTAGACATCATATCAGATACGGATATTGATAGTGCTAGAATTAGAATAAACGAAAATATATGGAAACTTGATCACATTACGACTCAATCCAATAAAGTTTATAATGTTTTTTACAGAGAGTATAAAATTGGTTCACAAGAATCTAAGTTAAAAATTGAGGCTCAATTGCATTCTTTAAAAGACGGATGGCTTGGTGATTAATATGAAAAATAAAATAAAAACAGCAGTGCTATTGTTTATTGTGGGATTCTTATTAGTAACGACAATATATATATCTTTTTTATTAAGAAGTGAGTCTGAGTCTGCCCCAACTACTATTAAAAAAACAAAAGCGGCCGCTCGCACCTATACCAAATTGATTGCTTTAAATATGCCGACTGCTACGCCTACTCCATTACCAACATCTGCTAAATATATAGAAGATGGTCAATCGTCAGTAAGTCCAACACTACCAACAGTTTCTCCAACATCAAACCTTTTAGCAAAAAATGAGTTAACTCCTACAGAGCCTCTGACACCGATATTATCGGAAACAATTACTCCAACTGAAGTTTTACTTGCGAAAGTGACGATTACTTCTACAGTTTCGGCTGCAGTTTCTCCAACAACAACTAAGGTAAAAACATTGCCTGATTCTGGGTGGATTAAGCCTTTACATCTGATGTTTGTTTTTGCGTTTTCGCTTATTCTTTTTTCTCTACTTTATTAAGTTTAAGGCAGGTATCTTCATCTTCTTTCTCAAAAAGGCAGAGGACAAATTGATGAATTACATCAAAATTTTCGGCTGGGATGAGAACATATTTGTTATCGTAATCAGCGTAGTTGGGGACAATAAATAAATCTTCGGGTAAAAAGACATTTCTTTGCGAATAATTCTTGCTAAATACGATGTCTTTAAACATTATGGCGACTTCTTGATTGGAAACATCGCGGTTAACCAAAGAATCAGCCTTTTGATAAAGTTTTTTTATTTTTTCTATATCATTGTTTTTTACAATCTCAATTACTTTGGATTTAATGGCTGAAATGACAAGTTGTTGCCTTCTGCTTCTGGCAAAGTCACTGCCTTCGTCGCCTTGGGCGTTGCGCGAGCGGGTAAATTTTAAAGCTGTCTTTCCATCCATAAACATAGTGCCTTCATTAAAGGTAAGCGTTTCATAACGGCATTTATATTCTGTGTCACCGCCGCATAAGTCATTTTCTTTTCCTTCAATCGGAAATTTTTTATCAATAAGAGCGTGTTCAACATTAACATCAATGCCGCCAAGATAGTCAATAAGCTCTTTGAATTTATTAAAGTTAATGACGGCTGAGTATTGTATAGATATTCCTAAAATGGCTCCCACTTCGGCTTTGGCAAGTTTAAGACCGCCATCTTCCTGTTTAGCTTCGCCATAAGCATAGGCAGTATTAATTTTATCTTTTAAAGTATCGCTCCAGATATCTCTTGGTATACCAATAGTTGTTAAATGATTTGTTTTAAAATTGTATCGAAAAACTAATATTGAGTCAGAAAGATTGGGTCCATCATGCTGACCTCCGGCAATACCAAGAACTAAAACATTCACTGAGTCTTCAACTTTCTTTAGAGAGTTATCAGAAAGAAGAATTTTAATAGGAGAAATGCTTAAATCAGTAGTAAGAAACTCATAATACGGTTTTATAATGAAATAAACAGAAACAATGATTGCCAAAACAAAAAAAATTAAAATGATTTTTATTTTTTTTAGCATAAATTCTTCAAACTTGATCTAAAATCTGAACGAAAGAATGAGGATAAAGAGAAGCTGTTCCTATCAACAAACCATCGATTTCTTGATCGTGAAGATATCCTTTACTGTTTATTTCATTAACACTGCCTCCATAAATGAATTTAACAGGTGTTTTAAAGGCAAACTGTTTTTTTATAGCTGTAATTTCTTTTAAATCCTGATTTTTTCCTGTGCCGATGGCTTCAACAGGCTCGTAGGCTACAAAATTCACATTGTCGTAAATTTTATCTGATGTATTTCTAACGCATAATATTGGTTCAATACCATAATTTTGAGCTTGTTCAATTTTTCTTCCGATGTTTTCTTCATTTTCATGAAAATTTTGCCTTCTTTCGCTGTGGCCAACAAGTGTAAACTTAGCTGCAAGAGTAATCATTTTGGCTGTGACTTCGCCGGTATAGCTTCCTTCTTCAAAAGATGAGATATCTTGAGTTCCAAAGCAAACATTTTTAGTGGTGATAAGATCCTTTAGAAGATAAATAAAAGGGTGAGCAGGAGCGATGATAACTGATAATTTATCGATGCTTAAGGCTTCTTTAACGCGGCTGTTATTTTCAATGAGATTATTGAAATCTTTAATCCAGTTTAGAGCCTCAGGGAGCGTTTTATTGGCTTTCCAATTGGCGACAATATATTTCATAATTGGTTATGAGTTAAGAGTTAATGGTCTAGGGTTTTAACTCTGAACTCTTAACCCTAAAACCTTCAATTCAATATGCTAATATTATAGTTCATGAATTCAAAAATATCTTTTGATCATTTGAATAAAAAACAAAAGGAAGCGGTATTTAATACGACAGGCCCGTCGGTCATTTTGGCAGGTGCCGGATCAGGAAAGACCAGGGTTTTAATTAATAAAGTAGTTAATCTTGTTGTTAACCATAAGACAGATACTTCCTTGATTTTAATGATCACCTTTACTAATAAGGCAGCAGCTGAGATGAAGGAAAGAATTTATCGCGTAGGGGCGTATGGCAATACGCCCGTACATAGCGTTGCGCCCGTATATTTAAAATTAGGTTATGTTGGTACCTTTCATTCTTTTTGCGCTTTAGCGTTAAGACGTGACGGTCATCATTTGGGAATTGATCGCAACTTTGTGATTTATAATGATGATGATCAATCAGATTTAATCAAAGCTATCCTCAAAAAACTTGAAAGCAAAAAATTTACGCCTTCTTATTTTCAAAACCGTATCTCTTCAGCCAAAAATCAGCTGATTTCACCAGACCGCTATTTGGAGGTATTTTCAGATTATGGGGCATCTCTTGCAGCTGAGGTTTACGGAAAATATCAAAAAGAGTTAGATAAAAACCAGGCTATTGATTTTGATGATTTAATTATGAAAACCTGTGAACTTTTTACAAAACATAGCCAAGTTTTAGAGAAGTACCAAGATAAGTATCAATTTATCTTAGTTGATGAGTTTCAGGATACCAATTATGCTCAGTATGTTTTAACCCGCCTAATGGGCGCAAAATATAGAAATGTAACGGTGGTTGGTGATTTTTCCCAAAGCATTTATTCTTGGCGCGGTGCAGATATAAGGAACTTGGAAAAGTTCAGCAGTGATTTTCCTGAAACTAAAGTTTTTAATCTTGAACAAAACTATAGATCAACTCAAAATATTTTAAATTTTGCTTATGAAGTGATTTCCAAAAATCAGACTCATCCGATCCTTCAGTTATTTACTGAGAATAACGAGGGAGAGGAAGTATGTTTTTGTCAGATGGCCAATGAGGAAGAGGAAGCGATGTTTGTGGCCAACGAGATTGAAAAACTAAATAAAGATGATGATTATAAACAGTTTGCGGTGCTTTATAGGACTAATGCTCAGTCGCGCGCTATTGAGGAAGCATTCTTACATTGCGGCATTCCTTATACTTTAATTGGCGGAACCCGCTTTTATGAAAGAAAAGAAATAAAAGATATTCTTTCTTACCTTCGGTTACTTATTAATCCTGAGGATACAGTTGCGGCTGATAGAATTAAAAAATTAGGTAAAGGAAGATGGAATAAATTTAGAGGATTTTATGATTCTGTAAAAGATAAGATTGAGGATAAGAATACACCTGAGATTATAGAATTATTGTTTTTGGAAACCGGTTATCTTGAGTTATACAATCCAGCGCACGAGGATGATTTCATGAGACTTGAGAACATTAAAGAGCTTAAATCTGTAGCTTTTAGTTATCCCAAGCTTATTGAGTTTTTGGAACAAGTAGCGCTTGTTGAATCGGAATATTCTGAAGGGGAAAAGAGAGGGAAAAATAAAGAAGGAGTCCGGCTTATGACTTTGCATCAGGCCAAAGGCTTAGAATT
This sequence comes from Candidatus Roizmanbacteria bacterium, assembly GCA_016432445.1. GTDB lineage: Bacteria > Patescibacteriota > Microgenomatia > UBA1406 > GWC2-37-13. Next base: position 426,436 of record CP066689.1, read on the forward strand.
TCCTTATGTTTTTATTGTTGGAGTTGAGGAGGGGATATTGCCTCATTCCCGGTCAGCTGCAGATGTGTTTCAGCTTGAGGAAGAAAGGCGATTGTTTTACGTAGGGATAACCCGCGCCCGGGAAAAACTTTATATTACCTACGCTAAACGCCGGTTTATCTTCGGCCGCCGCAATGAGGCCATGAAATCAAGATTCATAGGTGGGGAAGATGAAGATACCGAGCGAAGCAGCTGGTACTAATGCTCTATCTCACTTCGGAGGTGTTTTTTACATTTTATTGCCTCCAAAAATAAGATCGACTTGAGTGCTGTCAATACCAATACCTACATGTGACCAGGTTGAGTTAAGCTGATTATTGTTGTGAGGTTCATCGCCGGCAAAGATCCATTCAATTAAGTGAACGCCGTACATTTTATAGCCATAACTTGAGTTTTCCCCTAAGCTCCAAAACCCAAGTTTTTTAACATTTTCTATATCTTTTGTATATTCCTCAAAACCGGCATGAGAGTCAAGTTTACCTAGACCGGTAAAATATTTAGCTCTGGTTTGCGCAAATTCAGCTAGTCTATCATCCCATGTTAAGGTCGATTTGTTATGACGCTGACGGTAAATATTTAAAGCCTCAAATACTTCCTGAGCTGAAGCCATCCGGTCATCGAGCGCAATATTCATAGTCCAGGTTTTCTCGTCAATCTGTTTGGCTGTCCCCCATGGTTCGGTGGGGGTAATAACAATACTGTTACTGTTAATTTGTCTGATAGTTGGGGATATTGGAGAGGTTTGGGTCGGAGAGAGAGGTGAGGTGATTTGGGGAGTTGGGGATATTGGGGCAATTAGGGAGATTGGGGGTATTACTATTTTTTGTTTTTGTAATTTTTTTACTTCTGCTTGAGCTATTTGTAAGTTTTTTTCAGTTATCGTGAGTTTTTCCTTATATTCATTTTTTCCAATAGTGTAACCTAAAGTAGTAAAGACAATAATGAGAAATACAATGATTAAGTCGTGAAACTTAAATTTTTTTATTTCTGCCATTGGATGTAGGTACAGCCTGAGGAAGCTCGTGTTTTAGGATCCCACTGATTGGTCGAGCATTTTTTCATTTTTTTTCCGGCGGCTGAGGTGTACATAACTAAAGCTGATCCGCAATCCGGGCACTCTTCATTCAACTGTTCAGTTACTCCTTTAATCCACTCAACATAATCACAGCCTGACTGAGTGCGGGTGTCAGGATCCCATTTGCTGGTTGAACATTTTTTAAGTTTTTTGCCAAACTTAGTGACAGTAAGCATTAGAGCTTCGCCGCATTTAGGGCATTTTTCATCAAGTGCTTTAGGTTCAGGAGTAATCCACTTAATAAAATCACATCCATCTACGCTTCGGGTTTGAGCATTCCATGAGCCGGTAGAACACCTCTGGAATTGTTTTCCGGATTTAGTTTCCATAACTGAGCCGAGAGCCGATCCGCATTTAGGACAGTTTTCAGGGGTTTGAGTTTTTTTAGTTTTTTCCATGTTTAAAGTTTATAGTACCAATATTAAATTGTATATAGCAAATAATCTACAAAATTAAGATAATTGAGATTATTTCATTGTTGCATTGCTTCATTGCTTATTGACAAGTTAATAATTATGGTATTAATATTAGGTATGCCGTTTTTAAAGAAATATCAGGAAATAATCAGTAAAACCTCAATTCCTCCAGAAGCAGTTCTTTTGAAACGTGTTTTAATTTTTAGTCTGTCTGTTTTTTTACTTATATTTGCTTATCTCTTTTTAAGAAAAGGAGCAGTTGATATAAGAGTCGTCAATCAATCAATTGCATGGGTATCAGTTATCCTTATTGGCTTATCTTTTGCTTTAAGCGGGCTTTGTTTTTTTTGGAATTTTGCCGACAAATATATTATTTACCGGAAACATTTAGGACTGGTTGGTTTTTGGTTTGCTGTGGGGCATGTAAGCTTGACTCTATTTAATCTTTCTAAAAAGTTTAATTTAGTTGATTTCTTCATGTCTAAAGAGCGGTTTAATTATTTTATTACTGGCGCACTGGCTTTAATTATTTTTGCTGTCATGGCCAGTATTTCCAATAGATATGCGGTTCATGAACTTGGCGGTAAAACGTGGAGAAGAGTCTTAAGATTTGGTTACGTGGCTTTTGCTTTAGCTACGGCTCATTTTATATTTGTCGGTCTTACTCAATGGCAAAAATGGTTTACCGGTTTTAAAGGTTTACCTCCTTTAGGAATTGCTATTATTGTTTTTGCTTTATTTGTTTTTATTCTCAGAATTTGTCTTGAAGTTGCAGTACGTTTGAAGAAAAAAGAAACCTCTGAGGATACAAACACTCCAGCAACAGTTTAAGATTGTCATTGCGAGCCCGCAGGGCGTGGCAATCTAACGAGATTGCTTCGGTCTCCTTCGACAAGCTCAGGATCCCTCGCAATGACAATAAATCTTTATTTAATTTTCAAATCATCCAATATCTCAGTTCTGGGGTCAAAGACTCGGATAAGGTGATTGTTGGTATCGGCAATAAAAAGCAGATCATTTTTGGCAACAATATCATTGGGTTCATAAAGGGCAAGCTGTTCACATTTTTTATCTCCGATCATACAAATATCAGTGCCTTTTTCACGGCCGACTAGAGTTTCAATATCTTTTGTTTTTAAATTCACAACCCGGATGGCATTATTATAAGTATCGGCAATATATAGAAATTTACTGTTAGCAAAAACTCCCAATGGATGTTGAAGCAACGCTTTATTAAAAGGGCCGTCTTTATGCCCGAAGGTAAATAAGCCCTTACCGATGAGCGTAGCAACCTTTTCTTCATCAATATTTATTTTTCTTAAAGATGAACTTTCGCTATCAGTGAAATAAATATCATTGCCGTAAATACTTAAGCCGCTGGGTTGAGCTAGTTCGGCGTCAGACCAGTGGTTATCAACTAAGCCTTCATAGCCGTTTCCGGCAAAAAGTTCCATTACGTTGTTTTCAAATCCGTAGCGCCAGATTTGATGGGAGCCGGCCATAGCAATGTAAAAAAATTTATCGAAGTAATCTATATCCCAAGGAGAACTTAGGGCAATCTCCAAGGCTTTTCCGCTTATTGGTTGTCCAAAAGGAGCTTGAATGCCAGTACCGGCAATCGTCGACACTTTTTTAGTTTTAAGATCAACTTTTTTAAGCAAATGATTATCAGTGTCGCAGACATAAAGATTATTTCCTAAAGGATATATTCCTTGAGGGTGATTGAAATTGCCTTTAATAATATTTTTGATCTTAACTTGGGCGGGAGATTTGTAATCACAAATTAGAATGCGGTTGTGGTTGGAATCTGAGATAAAAAGAGTGTCGCCTTTTTGATCAAACTCAATTTTTCCAGGAAAAGATAAAGTTTGTTTAGATTTCTTTTTTTTAAGTTCTAGGCGTAAAGGTTTATCAGCCAATGTACCTTCAACTTCTCCTTCTTTCAGCAGAATCTCAATTTCGTTTTCAAGGTGACCGCGTTGTCCTTCACCAGAGACTTGTTCGCGCACATAACCTTCAGGATCAATAAGAATCATTGTCGGCCAGGCATTGACAGCATAGGCATTCCAGATATCATGGTTGTTATCGGCTATTACCGGGTGAGTAATCTCATATCTTTCTATAGCCGATTGAAGATGATCAAGAACAATCTCATTTTCAAATTTAGGTGAGTGAGCTCCGATGACAACCACAGGTTTGCCTTTAAATTTTTCTTCAATAGATTTTAGATCAGGTAGAACATGAATACAGTTAATGCAGCAGTAAGTCCAGAAATCCAAAAGAACAACATAACCTTTTAATTTTTTCATGCTTAATTTTCTTTTAGAATTAAGCCAGGTTAAATCTGCTGGAAATTCTGGAGCTCTAACTGCTTGAGTAAATATTGGCATATTACCCCATGATAAGAGAGTAAGGTAAGATTTCTGTAAAAAAAAAGCGCCGGTCGGGTAAGAAAGTCAGAAGAGTCTGACAAACTTGCCTTTCCGGCGTTTGACCTTTCAGTCATTCAGTTGGTCGAGGCTTGATGTTTTTGCGAGGCACCATCAGGCCTTTCCCAATGCCCGTTCTCACGTAGCAATCAGTGCTCCAATAAAATGCGACGGTGCCTTCGATGGGTTTAGGTATCTTGCCCTCGCTGTCTGGCTCAGGCTGGACAATGACAGCTGTCCCGACATCAATATGTGGCAATAGTTCACCTCTTTTCTATCCTCTAAGGACAAAATTTGATTGCTGACCAAGGTGGAGAGGGCGGTCTCCCACGCACTTACCTCAGAAGTCCAGCATCCTCTAAGATGGCTCGAGCCTGCTCGACGACATTCATGCATATTTCACAGTGATCTAGGTGAGTTGCAATCGAGTTATACTTTCCACCTTGCTTTCGATCACCGGTATCGTTCTTGGCGAAGTCAACCAAGTGAATCGGTAAGGGACAGAAATCCCTTTTAAACATGAGTCTATCATGCAAGGCACTGTAGAATGTTTGTGTGCAACTTTCACATTGCTCTAAGACCTTCCTAAGGTTGGGAGGTAGGAGCAAGCTAAGCGGCAGTTTGCGGAGCTCTCGCAGTCTTAGTTCTATGGTAGGTTCCAGCCCTGTCCAGATGAGATCAAAAAGCTCCATGGGTACCCGGCTAGCCAGATATTTGGCTAAGTCGTGGTGGTCACAATCGGTAGTGGGTTCCATTCGGATATCATTCCTCTCTCCTTACTCCGCCCTTAGCAAGGAATACAAAGACAAGAGTTTATCTTCATATTCCTTGCCAGGACAGATACATAACAACTGAATTTTCAAAGTACTATAAGCAAAAGATAGGCATGCGAAAGCCTAGGTTTATTTGATATGGGAAGAATTTTATCAGAAATAAAGGGCAAAATCAAACTACTATGGGACAGCCTTGTAACTTTGGAGATAAAAAATAGCGCTCGGAAGGAAAGAAAGTCATGAAAGTCATGACAGACCTGCCTTACGAGCGCTCGTTTGAGATGATCTCAGCTGTTTGCCGGGAAAGGCTTGATGGTAGCGTTTAAGCAAACTGTGGGTGTACCGTTGACTACGACGAGGCACCAAGTGGAGTTGTATGGCTCTCGGTAGATGCCATGTACAGGTCTGTTGGAACCGTGGAGTTGTGCTGTGACGTGATCTCCGCGCTGAACGCCTTGTCTAGGATGATTTGCCATTTTCCTCCTCATTTCCTTCTTAGTTGACTGCGCTTGCGATAACGGCGGTTTCAATTCCCTTGACTAAACAGGTATGATTATTGCCGTAATCATCGCGAACGATGCAGATTCCGTCATCGTAGTAATCCGTCAGTGTACCTTCTACGGTCTCCAAGGTAGGACGGTGAATGGCGAGTATTGCCTTCACTCGCGTACCTAGTGGAATTTCATCTAACATTTGAATCCTCCTTTCTAGTCTTTTTGAGTTGATTTTTCGTTGGCTAGCCGATCAGTTGATGCCGGCGCTGGCGAAGCCGGAACTCTGATGCATAGTACGGTAGATAGAAGCCGCTGATGTGACCGATGCAAAATACTACAAAGGCGAATAGATACGGCCATCCATCGGGAACAAGGCTTGGGCCGATCCATAAGATCACGATTCCGGCGAGGAATAATACCGGTTTTGTATTCGGTGTAGGTTCGATGAATTCCATGCCGAGTCTTACCCCGAAAGTAAACCATACTGCCAGGAACAGTGCAAAAGACATCTCGTTTCCTCCTTTCTCCTTACTCTATCCTTAGCAAGGAGTATAAGGAGAAAAGTTTATCCTCATGCTTCTTACTAAGGTAAAAGTAAGGTAACAACTGAATATGTTAAAGTGCATTGGATAAGACGACAGATAGACAGCAAAAGCCTAAACTCATCTTACTCAGACGCATTTTATCAAAATGGAGAATTTAAATCAAACTACTATGGGGTTATAAAAAAAGCGCCCGTAGAAGTAAGTGCCGTGAAAGTCACGGTAAACTTACTCTTTCGAGCGCATTTGACCTTTCGGTTCATTCAGTTGTTTGCTGCCGGCGAAGCCGAAGCTCTGTTGCGTAGTACGGCAGGTAGAAGCCACATATGGTGCCGATAATGAATGTTGCTATTGCAAAAAGATACGGCCATCCGTTGGGAACGAGACTTTTTCCGACCACGAGCATTACTATTCCGGCAAGTAAAAGTACAGGTTTCATCTTCGGTGTAGGTTCGATGACTTCCATGCCAAGTCTTACCCCGAAAGCAAACCATACTGTCAGGAACAGTATAAAAGACATCGTTTTTCCTCCTTTCTACCCTTTGCAGGTAAGTATTGAGATTTTGAGATTCTCGTAGTCGCCGCGTGTCAAGGTTAATAGGTCTTCTGCTGTCGGTAAGGCGATGCGATCAAGATCCTTCAAGTGTTTCTTGGTTCCGTCCAAAAACCTGACGTCTATATCGCACCGGTTTATTCCTTCAATTACGCAGATTCGGCCTCCGTGAATAATAATTGCTCCGGCTGGACCCTTAAGATTGGTTGTTAACACTTGGACATACATATGGTTCATTTTCTTCATTCTCTTTCTCCTTACTTCACTCAAGCAAGGGATATAAGGATAAAGATTATCCTCGTATTTCTTACTTGAGACGAAGCAAAAAGTAAACAACTGAATTTTCAAAGTACTACAAATTAAAAATAGGTATGCAAAAACCTAAGTTTGTTTTGTTAATGAGCAATTATACTAAATTTTTAGCCTTAAATCAAACTACTATGGGACAATGATCTGAGGTTTTTAGGTGGATAAACGATTAAATGTGTGGTAAAATATATTATTCTTAATACTTCACGGTTTAAGGCGTGAAGTTTTTTTTGAGTCATAAAACACCTATGGAAATAAGAAATATTGCTATTATTGCCCACGTTGACCATGGTAAAACTACCTTGGTTGATGGATTACTCAAACAAACCCACACTTTCCGTGATAATCAGAAGGAAATGTCTGAAACTTTGATCATGGATTCCAATGATTTGGAACGGGAAAAGGGCATTACGATATTGGCCAAAAATACTTCAGTTTTCTACCATGATCAGAAAATTAACATTATCGATACTCCTGGGCACGCAGATTTTGGCGGCGAGGTGGAACGGGTGATTAATATGGCCAGCGGCGCTTTGCTTTTGGTCGATGCGGCCGAAGGCCCTTTGCCTCAAACCAGATTTGTCTTAAAAAAAGCTTTAGAAGCTCATTTAAAAGTAATCTTAATCATCAACAAAATTGATAAACGCGATGCCAGACCTCAAGAAGTTCTTCATGAAGTGGAAAATCTTTTTCTTGAATTAGCTCATGATGAAAACGCTTTGCATTTCACAACTCTTTACGCTGTAGGCCGAGATGGTAAGGCTTTTTACACTTTGCCTGAGAAATATGATGCATCTATGCCTGGCGATTTATCTCCTTTATTTGAAACAGTTGTTAAAGAAATTCCTAATGTTGCCGTGAATGATGATAAACCTTTTCAGATGCTTATTTCAACTTTGGATTATGATAATTATGTAGGCAAACTTTGTATTGGTAAAGTTTCAGCGGGAGTATTGTCTAAAGGTCAAACTGTGTCTTTAGTTGATGAGAATCAGGTTTTAGGAAATCATAAAGTGATGAAACTTTATACCAGCCGTGGTTTGCAAAGAGAAGAAGTGGATAAGGTAACTTCAGGAGACATTGTGGCGATTGCAGGTATTCCAGAACTTACTATTGGTCAAACTGTAACTGATCCTCAAAATCCTATAAGTTTACCAAAAATTGATATTGAAGAACCGACAATCAAAGTTACCATTGGTCCAAATACTAGTCCGCTTTCAGGTAGGGAAGGAAAATACTCAACTTCAAGACAGATTAAAGAAAGATTAATGAAAGAAAAAGAAACAAACTTAGGTTTAAAGATTAAAGAGGATCCGGAAGGAGTAAGTTTTATAGTCAGTGGTCGGGGAGAGCTTCATCTGGCTGTTCTTATTGAAACCATGAGACGGGAAGGATTTGAAATGCAAATTTCAAAACCACAGGTTATTTATAAAGATATTGATGGGCATGTTTGCGAGCCATATGAGGAAGTAACTATTGATGTTCATCAGGATTATATGGGACCAATTCAGGAGGAAATGGGAAAAAGACGCGCCATTATGCAGGATATGACAACTGATCACAATGGCAATGCCCGTTTAATTTACAAAATCTCCAGCCAAAACTTATTGGGTATCCGCAATGTAATGTTAACCAAAACGAGAGGAACAGCTATTATGAGTACTTATTTTTTAGGATACGAGCCAAAAGGAGTCAAAATGGAATCTTTAAGAAATGGTGCTTTGGTAGCAGTTAAATCGGGACAAGCCTTGTCTTATGGTTTACAGAATGCCCAAGATAGAGGAACACTTTTTGTGGGAGTTGGAGTTGAGGTTTATGAAGGAATGGTTGTGGGAGTGGCCGCCCGAGATATGGATGTTGAAGTTAATATCTGTAAAGCAAAACAACTGACTAATAACCGTTCTTCAGGAGAAGGTGTCAATATATCAGTGGCGCCTCCTACAATTCTTTCCCTTGAGCAGTGTTTAGACTTTATTAATGAAGATGAACTTCTTGAAGTTACTCCTTTAAATTTAAGGATAAGAAAAAAATTCTTAAACACAACTCAGCGAAGGGTTTATAATAGAAATAATTAATTTATAACGGTTATAATTGTTATAACTATTATAATCATTATATGAAAAGTGAAGTAATATTGGCAGGAATTGTTTTACTGTTTTTTGTTGGCGGATTATTTCTTTTAACCAAATCAAACATGACTAAAAAGTTTGAAACTGCTTCTCAAAAAAAAGTAACTTCTCCGACAGCCAGTTTAGCTCAAAAGCCTGTTGAAACTTTTGCCGCTTTACCTGAGAGTTTCTTTGATAAATCGAAATCTTATACTGCAGTATTAAAAACAACCGAAGGTGACATTACAATTCAGTTAAATGCTCAAGAGACTCCTAAAACAGTAGAAAATTTTGTAACACTATCGCAAAAGAATTTTTATAACAATACTATTTTTCATAGAGTAATCAAAGGATTTATGATTCAGGGCGGTGACCCGAAAGGTGATGGCACAGGAGGACCAGGTTACCGTTTTGCTGATGAACCTTTTGAAGGAGAATACACAAGAGGTATAGTAGCTATGGCTAATGCCGGACCAAACACCAATGGAAGTCAGTTTTTCATTATGCATCAAGATAATCCTTTGCCTAAAAATTATGTTATCTTCGGGAAAGTAATTGAAGGCATAGAAGTTGTTGATAAGATTGCCGAAGCTCCGGTTGAGTCAAGCTCAAGCGGCGAGCCATCAAAACCGATAAATCCAGTAACAGTTCAATCTGTTGAGATTATTGAAAAATAATTATGGTTCACCGAGAACAAGCCATTGGCGCTAAGGGATGGAAACAGCTGCAGAATGAAAAAAAACAAAAGGAAGTGTCTGGAGGAAGAGGGATTACAAGAAGAGATTTTTTGTGGAAGGCTCCACTAGCTGCAACTGGAACGGCTTTAGCGATTAAAGAAGTTATTAATGGTGAAGGGCGAAAATTTCTCGGGGATCTCGCAGCTGGATTGGTTGGTGGCATTAACGCAACTGCTTCGCCAACTACGTCAGAACAAATAGCTAAACCAGCCGATGTTGAACCGACTTTCTCTCAGACTTTCTTGGATACACTAAAAAAAGAGGATATAGATCGACTAAGATCTATGGAAAAAGTCATACTTGAAGAAGTAAATCTCCTTATGGCCGGTAAAGACAAAGCTCATATATCCAAAGCTTTAGAGCAGGTGGGTTACCATGTCTTAGCAAACTTTAATAGAGATACTGACCTTAAGAATTCATCAAGTCGGGAATGGATTAAGATCATCAATGAAGTGGCTCCGCTTTTAGATAACAAGCCAGATTCTTTTGTTCTGCACTTTTTACCGGGGGTAATTTACGCGGAAAGTTCAGGAAATCCTAAACAATTAGGTACAAATAAAATAGATGCGGGATTGTGCCAGATGCAACCTGATAATGCAGCTGAAATATATAAACGGTTAACTGATAGACTGGCGAGATATTCTAAAGGAACAGATGAAGAATCTAAAAAAAAGTCTCAGTTCTTAACTCAAGCAATAAAAGGTATAAAATTTAATGAAAAAAAAGAAATTGACTTATTTGATCCTAAAACAAATATAACCTTAACTTTAGAATATATTGATTATTTATATGATTTATTTCCTGATAAAAGTTTAACTCTTTGGGGTGTAAATATGGGTAATGGTAATTTGATAAATGCTTTGGTGGCTAGTCGTGGTCAATCTCAATCCAGAGCTCAGGAAATAAAACATAACCTGAGCACGTTTGCTAATTCAAAGCAAGCTTATAAAGATGTCGAAGCTTTGATTAAAGGCAATTCTCCAGCTGATGCTATTGATTTTACTAATATGACCGAATGGAACAGCGCCCGGGCTTATCCAGCCAGGATTATTGCCTCAAGAACACTAATGAGAGTGAAAAATTTATTATAATGTAATCTATGAACTTACCGATAAAGGATAAAGACGGAAAAAATTTATCTATTTCACAAGTTATTATTAAGATTGTAAACCGCTTTCAAAATATTTTACTGGAGTTTCAAGTTTTTCTTCTTCATCTTATTTCTGCTTTTCCCTGTCATTTTACAAGAAGATTTTTTTACCGTTTGGCCGGGATTAAAATTGGTTCTGGTTCAACCATTCATATTGGAGCCAGATTTTATGAACCTTCAAATATTTCAATTGGGGCCGATTCAATCATTGGAGAAGGGGCTGTCCTTGATGGTCGGGAAACATTGAAAATAGGTAATCATGTCGACATTGCCACAGATGTCATGATTTATAACAGCGAACATGATGTAGAAAGTGAAAGTTTTGCTGCTCATAATGCTCCAGTTATTATCGAAGATTATGTTTTCATCGGACCGCGGGCAATAATTTTACCTGGGATTACAATTAGTAAAGGCGCTGTAGTTGGTGCCGGTGCCGTGGTCACTAAAGATGTACCTCCATTTGCAATTGTTGGCGGAGTGCCTGCTAAAATTATCGGTGAACGGAAAAATAAAGAACTTCGCTACAAGCTTGGTCGGGCCAGATGGTTTAGGTGATCTAATCTGCAGTTCCCACAAGGTAAACGGCTTGCCAGGGTTTGAAGTAAGATGTAAATTCTTTTTCAAAGGTTATCTCGCTTCCTTTGCTTACTTTATAATGAAATGTAGCCAAAGCTCCCCAGGCTGGAAAATCTACCTGTTTAACTACTCCTTTTTTTTGGGTCGGGTCGTCCTGATAGAGCGCTGGTGGGGGAGGCTGCTCATCAGTAACCTTTACAGATGAGATCTCAATATTTCTTCCATCTTTTTTTCCAAAAAGCTTAAATCTTAATATATTTTTTTCTTTATCAATTTCTGTCATTATTAAAATAGCAGCCGGCGTGTCATTTTTTATTTTCAGATCAGGAGAAGGAGAAAATACTGTTGCGTCAAATCCTGGTTTTGAGTCGTTTTCATAATAAGAAACACGGTAAGCATGAGCTGTGCGTGCCAGTATGGGGAGGCCGGCATTAAGAGCAGCTCTAAACATAGTGGTTGAGACCTGGCAGACTCCTCCTCCATCACCTAAAACAGTTTTTCCTTCTTTGATGATATAAGCTGGCTTATAACCAGTGAGCGCTGATACATCCCCTAGAACATCATTAAACGAAAATTCTTTGTCTTTAGGAATTAATACGCCATTAAATTTAGAGGAGGCAAGAGTAAGGTTATGTATTCTTTCAGGTATAGAGTGAGTATAATCTGATTTTCCTTCAGCAATAAGCTCTTCTATTCCAAAATTATTAATGTTTTTTAAAGTTATTTCAGGCTCGATCAAATCAGCTGTTAACTTAATAGTTTTATTTGTAGGTTTATTATTAAAATTAATTATAGCTTCATCAAAATCTTCAAAAAATTTATCAGTGTTGATTTTTAAACCTTTTTCTTCTTGCCTAAAGCTTGAAACTTTTCCATCTTCAAATTTAAAGAGAGCGTTTTTTGCTGGTTTGTTATACTGATCTTTAACCGTGTTTATAAAATCATCAACTTGATCTTTATCGTAGGCAATCTGCGAATAAAAATTATACTTTTCAAGCTTGAATAAAGAGGTAATTTTTTGATAAACGCGAGATATTCCATGACTGCTTCTTCCGATAAGATAAGCTCTCTCAATTATTTCTTCACCATTGGAATGAAGATTGAGTTTTTCGGCGGATAGAGTCGCAATTGTATTTTCTTTATAGGAAATAATAATGTCAACAGACTTAAGTTTTTGATTTTTTTCTTTAAATTCCGCGGCTACTTCTGATTTTAGTTTTCCGCCAACATTATTCCCATCTAAAAAAACATTAGGATAAATTTTTTCTTTTAATCCTTTTTCCTGATTGATAATATACTGAGTCAGAACGACAAAAAAAATTAATAAACTTACAAAAAGCAGAATTGAATATTTTAAAAAATGAGTGTGATTGTCTTCTTTTTTTGGTATCATAAAGCTTATGGTTGATAATAAATCAAATCAAGAAGAAAATCAACTAGCTACTGGAGAAGTGCCGGCTAATGTTGATCTGACTCCGGTTTATAAAGCTGATTCTGATAAACCGCCTGATAAAATAAATAAGGCTTCAGAGAGACCTCAGCCTATATTTGAAACGGTTCCGGACCCAGGGTCTTCAAAGCCTGAGGATTTAAGACCAGAGGAAGTATCCGCAGACGTGGTCAATCCTAAAGATGCTTTGACTTCATCTCCGCCAGAGGCTTTTTCTCCTCCGCCTCCGCCGTTTGAACATAAAACAAAGTTACTTTTTATTGGAGGTGTAGCTGTTTTTTTCTTAATAATATTTTTTATTATCATTAAACTTTTTTTTGGAGGTAAGGCACAACCCAAAGAAATAAATCTTCAGTACTGGGGGTTATGGGAGGAAAAAGAGGTCTTGGAACCTCTGATAGCTCAGTACCAAGCAAAAAATCCTAATGTCAAAATAGTTTATCAAAAAATGTCTCCTCAGCAATATAGAGAAAAGTTAATTGCACGAGGAAAAAATGGTCAAGGACCAGATATTTTTCGGTTTCATAATACATGGCTGCCTCAAATTAAAGAGATTGTAACCCCTTTGCCTTCAAACATTATGAGCAGTACTGAGTTTGAAAAAACGTTTTACGCGATTCATGCGAGTGACCTAGGCATAGGTGAGAAAGCTGGTAGACGTTACTATGGGCTACCTTTAGAAATAGATGGTTTAGTTTTAGTTTACAATGAAGGTTTATTTAAGAAAGCTGGTATTAATAAGGCTCCAGTTACATGGGAGGAAATTACAGAATATGTAAGTAAACTTGCAGTGAAGGATAAAAATGGCCAGATAATTAACTCACCTATTGCACTGGGGACTGCTTCAAACGTTGAAAATTTTTCTGACATTTTTGGTTTAATGCTTATCCAAAACGGCGGAGATTTAAAAAATCTTGATAAACCTGAAGCAGCTGGTGCTCTTGAGAGTTATAGAAAGCTTTCTGAGCCACCAACTGATTTTTGGAATGATTCTATGCCTAACTCTATGGCCGCTTTTATTCAGGAGAAAGTGGCTATGGTAATTGTTCCTTCCTGGGAGATACTGACAATAAATATTGCTAATCCTGATTTAAAATTTAGAGTAGTCGGAGTACCTCAGATTCCTGGAGCCAAGCCTGTATCATTGGCATCATATTGGGTGGAAGGAGTTTCACGTTACAGCAGAAATCAAGTTGAAGCTTGGAAATTTTTAAGATTTTTAGTTGAAAAAGATAACCTAACTAAACTATATACTCAACAAAGCAAAAATCGTATATTTGGTGAACCTTATTCAAGAAAAGATCTTGGACCGACTATCATTCAAAATGAGTATATAGGAGCAGTCATTCAGCAAGCAGAATCTTATGTTTCTTTACCACTAATTAGTCGTACTTACGATGCTGGAATAAATGATGAAATATCAAAATACATTGAAAATGCCATTAATGCGACACTTCAAGGGACATCATATGCTGAAGCTTTAAGAGTAGCGGCTCAAGGAGTAGCACAAGTTTATGGACGTTTCAATAATTAGTTAGTTATTCGTTGAACGTTTGGCGTTTAGCGCTTTACGCAGTACGCATAACGATTAACATTGTTATAATGAACTATGCAGTTTTCCCTACCATTTATTAGTAAAAATAATAAAGAAGAAGTATATTTTGGTTTATTTTTGAAAGAAGAAGAGGCTATCGGTTTTGTGCTTGAGAGACGCGGTCATAACTTAGAGATAACAGCTGAGGAGAGAATAAGTTTTGTTAATGGATGGGATAATATCGTTGAATGCGTTGATGAGTTACTTTTTTCTTTAGAACAAAAATCAAAAAAGCATTTAGAAAAAATCATTTTTTTTGTTTACTCCCATTTAATCGATCAAAATACAAAGGATATTAAAAAGTCTTACCTTACAGTTTTTAAAAATATCCTTAAACATTTGGAATTAAAACCTTTAGGTTATATCGAGTGTTATGAAGCAGTAGCAAATTACTATGAGAAAAAAGATCAATCTCCGTTAACGGCTGTTTTAATTGAACTTGATAAATCAAATGTTGGTGTTTTTGTTTACAAGGGAGGGCACAAAACTTTTGCTAAAACAGTTGGGAGAACTCAGAATATTATTGATGATTTAGAATCAGTTTTTATTGATGTAAAAGGAGACATGCTTCTTCCTTCAAGAATAATATTATATGATTCTTATGACCTTGACTCTGAATCAACAACTATTCTTTCCCACCGCTGGAATACAGAACTTTTTGTTCAGTATCCACGAGTTGAGATTGTAAAGCCAACAGATCTTCATAAGGGTTTAGTTATTGTTTTTGAAGATCAAATAAAAAACTCAAATTATTATGTAGAAGAAAAAGAAATAATCCAGGGAAAAAAAGAAGTAATGGGTTTCACCATAGGTGAAGAGGTAGAAGCTAAAGAGAATAACGCAGAAAGAGAAGACTTTAATGAAATCTCTGAGAGTGTTATAATAAAAGAACAACACGCAAGTTTTTTTTCAAAACTGAAAATAAAAATCTCTCAGATTAAATTTCCAACTCGATTATCTTCGGGTCATATTATTATTGTTACTGGTATTGCGTTGATCTTGATAGCCTTAGGTTTAACAGAATACTTTTTTCATAAAGTTCAGCTTACGGTTTTATTTCCTTCCCATACTTTAAGCAAAACAATTGAAGAAAACCTTACAATAGGTGAAAAATCAGATAAAGGAACTGAAATTAAATCTTTTACATTTTCTCAAGATTACAACGAGAAGAAAGCAACGACAGGCAAAAGAGATGTGGGAGAAAAAGCAAAAGGTGAGGTAACTATTAATAGTTTTGACAATAAGGATAGAGTTTTTAGTAAAGGAACAATACTTGAGGTTAACAATATTAAATTTGTGCTTGATGATGAGATTAAAGTAGCTTCATACTCAGAAAAAATAATTAATGATAGTACAGCTAGATTGCCAGGAACAAATAAGGATAAAGCAACAGCTGTGGAAATAGGTACAGAAGGAAACATAGCTAAAGGACAAAAGCTAAAAATAGCTGATCTTTCTTTAACTGATTTTTTCGCAGTTAGCAATACAGCTTTCACTGGCGGAAGTAAAAAACAGATAAGAACAGTATCTAAGCAGGATGTAGAAGATATTAAAAAAAGAATCTTAGAAAAATCAAAACAAGAGGCAAATAGTAAAATAAAAACTGAACTGCAAAACAATAATATTTTATTGGACTCATTAACTAATACCACACTCGATAATATTCAAATATCAAAAGAGATTGGAGAAGAAACTGAACAAGTATCTACTAAAGCTACTTCTAATACGACTTATTACACACTTTCCAAAAAAGAAGTTCAAAATATGCTCAAAGATTCTTTTAAAGGAGAAGTTCCTTCTGGTTTTCATTTAACTGATGATCAAATTTCATTTGAGGTAAAAGATGTTGAGCAAAATGAAAATAAAATATCCATGAAAATTACTGCTAAAGCGGCGGCGTTAAAAGATGTTGAAAAAGATGATATTATCCATAACGTGAAAGGAATGAATATTAAAGATGTAGAAAAAATATTAAAAGAAAAGTTTCAAGCTTCAGGATATGAAGTAAAAGCAAAGACTTCAATATTTTTTTTGAAAGAATGGATACCTTTTTTTGAGAAAAATATTAATCTAGTCATTTCCTCAATTTAATTTACTTAAATGAATATGATTAAACATGTATATATAAAAGAGTATTATTCTGTAAAAAAAAGAATGACGGAAGTAATTTCTTATATTTCTTTGGTTACAGGTGCGATATTGCTTTTCTGGTCTTTTTATCCAATAGTTTCTTTTGAAATTTATTCCCGTCTATTTATTCAGCGTGATGTTTTAAGTCCTATTCCGCGGTCGCAGTTGGCATTTTCCTTAAACACAGGCGGTTCAGTACTGGGAAGTTACCAGATTTATTCAAGCAATTTAAGAGATTTTGTTCAGGCTAATCTATGGTTTCCAACAATGTCACAAACCAATACTCCAAGTAACATTGAAATAAAAGAATATTATTTGACAATTCCTAAATTAAATATAGCTGATGCAAAAGTTATTGTTGGAGGTAACGATTTATCCAAAAGCTTAATTCACTATATTCCAACGACTCTTCCAGGTGAGTATGGAAATGTTAATATTTTCGGTCATTCTAGTCTACCGCAGCTTTACAATTCTAAGGATTATAAAACATTATTCACGTACCTTCCATCAATTGAAAAAGGAGACAAAGTCATTATAAAAATAGGCAGTATAAAATATGAGTATGAAGCTTATGATATGTTTGTGGTAAAACCAGATCAAGTATCAGTGCTTGAACAAAGGTATGATGCTGCTTATTTAACTCTTATCACCTGTGTTCCTCCGGGAACCTACTGGAATAGATTAGTAGTAAAAGCGAAGTTGAGCAAAATTTAATTAATAAATAATCTTAAGTGTGTTTCCTGAATGAATGATGTTAGGATTAGTAAGATTATTGTCGCGAGCAATTTTTGTCCATAAATCAGCATCTCCATATTTTTCTTGAGCAATGTGCCATAATTCATCACCTTCCTTAATTATATATATATCAATTTTTCTTTGAGTATTTGGAGAAACAGCGGTTATATCACCTTTATCGATAACCTGTGTTTTTTTATTCGGCAGTTGCGTTATAAACAGAATTGCTTTTAATATAAATGTCAAAACTATAATTACAGAAATAACACCAATTAAAAAAGATATCCGGTTTTTTCTAATGATAGCAATCATGTTTTCTAGTCCCATAGAATCTAATCACTGATCAAATTGGTATTGACAAGTTAAGTAACTTTTGTATTATGAAAATAGAATACCAAAAAAACAAATTTTTAAATAGTGTTTTTTAAATAATGAATACTATTCCTGGTAAATAAACTATTAGGACATAAGACACGGATAACAAAAAAAACATTAAGCTATTATTATTTTTGCTATAAATAGCCTATAATGTCCGGTATAATTTTGCCAGGTTTATGGTTAAAAAAAGAAAAAAAATAAAACCAGTAAATAAGAATTTTACTAAGATTTTCCTTATTTTCTATAAGGTCATTTACAGTTTTATCCTTTTTTTTATAGTTACCGGAGATATTGTTAGATATCCTATTGGGAAATTAAATTTAAGAAAGATTTTCTTAACAGCTGCAATTTATATAATTATTATTTTGAAGAATTTTATACTTAAAACAGCTGATCTTAAAAATAAATGCAAAAACAATTTTTTAATATTATTCAGAAGACTGCCAAAAAAAAGAGTGAAAATAAAACTGCCTCAGTTTATAACTCCACTGAAATATTTTGTATTAGGGATTTTCTTTACAATGAGCGTAATGGTAATAATACAGGGATATGCTTTTGCTAAATCTCTTCCTAATCCAAAAAGAATAGGTACTGTAAATTATTCTTTAACAACTCATATCTATGACCGTAATAAGAAACTTTTATATGAAATATATCGGGATGAAAATCGCACGCAGGTTAAATTAAAGGAACTGGCAGATTATGTACGAACTGCAGCAATTGCCATAGAAGATAAAGATTTTTATAAACATAATGGCATATCTTTAATTTCAGGCATATTAAGATCAATTAAAGATATGGTAATAAGTCATAATCTGCAGGGAGGATCAACACTAACGCAACAGTTAGTTAAAAGTGCCTTGCTATCGCCTGAAAGAACAATTCAAAGAAAGATTAAAGAAATAATCTTAGCCTTATGGACAGAGAGATTATTTACCAAAGACGAAATATTGGAGATGTATTTGAATCAGGTGCCTTATGGAGGACTAGCCTATGGAGTCGAGGAGGCATCTAAAACATATTTAAAAAAACAGGCTAAGGATTTGAGTTTGGCAGAAGCTGCACTTTTGGCCGGCCTTCCGCAAGCTCCTTCACTTTATTCACCATATACAAATCCAGAGGCAGCAAAATCAAGGAGAGATGAAGTTTTAAGAAAAATGAAAGAACAGAAATTTATTACAGAAATCCAATGGAGAAACGCTATTAGTGAACCTATAAGTATTAGTCCTCCAAGAACTATGATTAAAGCTCCGCATTTTGTTTTTTACGTCAAACAGGAGTTAGAGGATAAATATGGCACAGAACAGGTTGAAAAAGGAGGACTTAAGGTTACAACTACCCTTGATTTGGATATACAAAATGAGGCTGAAAAAATATTGAGAGAAGAGCTAGATAAAATCAAAAATTTAAATGTGACTAATGGAGCTGTTTTAGTCACCCGCCCCTCAACTGGAGAAATATTGGCAATGGTTGGGTCTGCGGATTATTTTGCTCCCCCTTCAGGAGCATTTAATGTCTCAACAGCTTTAAGACAGCCGGGAAGTTCGATTAAGCCCCTTATGTATTCTTTAGCTCTTGATTCCGGGTTTACAGCTGCCTCAGTCATTGATGATACGCCGATTACCTTTGCCTCAGCAGACGGCCAAGCTTACAGCCCCTTAAATTATGATGGAAGGTTTCATGGAAGAATACCACTGCGCTATGCCCTAGCCAATTCCTACAATGTTCCGGCAGTAAAGGTATTAAATGCAGTTGGAGTAGAGAGATTTATTACACGGGCCCGCAATATGGGTATTAACAGCTGGGAAGACACTTCCCGTTTTGGTCTTTCTTTGACTTTGGGTGGAGGTGAGGTGAAGATGATTGAACTCGCTAATTCTTACGCAGTTTTAGCCAATAACGGATTTAAGACTAATATTAACAGCATTTTAAATCTTGAAAACTCAATGGGTGAAAACTTGTATAAGCTAAGAGCGGAAATGGCAAAAGTTATAGAACAAGGAAATGCTTATATAATTTCGGATATTTTATCGGATAATGTTGCCCGCCAATGGGCTTTTGGACCAAAGTCTTATCTTGAGATACCAGGTTACAAAGTGGCTGTTAAAACAGGAACAACCGATAGCAAAAAAGACAACTGGACAATAGGTTATACTCCTGATATTTTGGTTGCAGTATGGGTTGGCAATAATGACGGAAGTCCTATGGATCCTTATTTATCATCAGGCATAACCGGTGCGGCGCCAATTTGGAACAGAGTTATGAATTATGTCTTACCAAAATATGGAAACAAAAATAGCTGGTATAGCAGGCCGTCTAATGTTTTGGAAAAGTCATGTTATTTTGGAAAAAAAGAATACTTTTTGAAAGGAACTGAAGCCAGTGTTTACTGCGGGCAAAAAATTCTCGAAAGCACCAATCCCTCCACTCAACCCCCTCCATATAATTAATGTGAATATTTTTTCCTGATATAATAAATTTTATGGATATTTTGGAAGTTCACAATTTGACAAAAAATTTCGGCAACTTTACTGCCGTTGATAATATCTCTTTCTCATTAAGAGAGGGTGAGATACTGGGGATTTTGGGTCAAAACGGAGCCGGAAAAACTACAACTATCCAAATGCTTCTTGGTGTATTAAGACCTTCTTCTGGCACTATTAATTATTTCGGAAAAGATTTACAGAATAATAGGGAAGAAATTTTGGAGGAAGTAAATTTCTCTTCAGCTTACACTAATTTACCTTGGAATTTAACTGTTAAAGAAAATTTAACTTATATATCTTATCTTTATGATATAAAAAACAGGGTGGAAAGAATAAAAAGAATAGTTGAAGTATTTAGACTATACGAAATATTTAATAAACAAATAAGAAGCTTATCGGCAGGTCAGATAACAAGAGTTAACTTAGCGAAAGCTTTTATTAATTTTCCAAAAGTTTTGCTTTTGGATGAGCCTACAGCATCTTTGGATCCCGAAGTCGCAAAACACATTAGAGATTTTCTAATGGAAGAAAGAAAAAAATTCCAAGTTTCAATCATTATTACTTCTCATAATATGGTAGAGGTTGAAGAGATTTGTGACCGGGTGTTGTTTATCGATAAGGGAAAAATTATTGCTGATGATACTCCAGATAATTTAGCCAAAACGATCGAGATTTGTCATGTTAACCTTCTAATTAAAGATGGTCTTAAGAGGCTCGAAGATTATTGCGAAGAGCAGTCTCTTGCTTTTAAAATTGACGCTAGGCACATTATTGTTGATGTTAAAGAAAAAAAACTTGGAAGTTTTCTTATAGAGATTACTAATAGTGGAATTATTTACGATGAAATATCGATTGATAAACCAACACTTGAAGATTATTTTTTAGGAAAAATAAAAATTACTCAAAAACATGAAAATACATAGAATATACGGAATTTCATTAAGATATCTTTTTTATTTTAGGCACAGCTTAGATCGATTGAGCGATGTATTTTATTGGCCGACTATTGATTTATTGCTTTGGGGATTGACGAGCTTATATTTTAGGTCCCAATTAACTACGAATGCAAACTTTATTGTTTTTTCCATTATTTCAGGAATTATTTTTTGGATAATAGTTTGGAGAGGTCAATATGAGATTACTGTAAATATTTTAAGCGAATTGTGGGACAGAAATTTGATTAATATCTTTGCTTCGCCATTGAAATTTTCTGAATGGATTATTTCATTTGTTATTTTAGGAGTGATTAAAGCTATGATTAGTTTTGTTTTTGCATCTGCGATTGCCTATTTGCTTTATAAACTTCAGATTTTTGCTTATGGCGTATATTTGATTCCTTTTATTTTGCTTCTTATTATGACTGGTTGGGCTGTTGGTTTTTTCGTTGCTGGGATCATCCTAAGATTTGGATCAAAATTTCAGTCTTTAGCCTGGGCATTTGTTATGGTTTTTGCCCCTTTTTCCGCAATTTATTATCCTGTATCAATTCTTCCTGATTGGGCTCAAAGAATCTCATCCTTAATTCCTTCAACGTATATTTTTGAGGGAGTAAGAGAAGTGCTTAAAACAGGGAATTTAGATTTGAACAAAATCTATTTAAGTCTATTGCTTAATGTTATTTATTTAGCATTATCTCTCTGGTATCTAAGAAATAGTTTTAATAAAGTTCTTGATAATGGTTTAGTTAAAGTAGATTGATTATTTTCTTCTTATTTCCTTAAATCCGGTTAGTGATTGAAGGGCGTCGGGGATTTGGACTGAGCCGTCTTTTTGCTGATAATTTTCAAGAATGGCAATTAAGATTCGAGGTGATGCTAGAGCAGTATTATTAAATGAGTAACAATACTTAGTTTTTCCTTCATGATTCCGGTATTTGATATTTAATCTTCTGGTTTGAAAATCACCCATTATTGAGTTGGACATAGTCTCTCCGTAGGCGTTTCGCGATGGCATCCAGGTTTCGACGTCATATTTTTTAATTTGCGGTTCACCCATATCTCCGGTTGACATCAACATCACATGATAGGGGAGTTTAAGATCTTGTAAAATTTCTTCGGCGTTTTGTTCTAACTCTTCATGAAGTTTTTTGGCTTCTACCAAATTATTATTTCCGATAATTACCTGTTCTATTTTCCAAAATTCATGAACCCGGTAAAGCCCTTTAGTGTCTTTTCCATAAGAGCCGATTTCCTTTCTAAAACAAGGGGATAGAGCAACGAATTTTTTGGGTAGATCTTTTTCACTTAATATTTCACCGGAATGATAAGCGGTGACTGGTACTTCAGCAGTGCCCGCAAGATATGCATCATCATCATTTAATTTATATACCTCAACTTCTCCCCATGGAAACTGACCTGAACCAAAAAGGGTAAAGGCTTTAACGATCGCCGGGGCAATCATTGGGGTATAGCCTTTTTTAGTCAGCTTTTGAAAAACGTAGAATAATAAAGCAACGTGTAAAATAGCCAGTTCATTTTTCAAAAAATATCCGCGGTAGCCTGATACTTTGACTCCCCGTTCAAGATCAATAACATCAAGATCAGTCCCAAGTTCTATGTGAGACTTAGGAGTGAAATCAAATTGCGTGGCCTCTCCCCATTTTTTAATTTCAATATTTGCGGAAGCATCGGGACCTACGGGTACTTCATCAAGCGGGACATTGGGGACATAAGAAAGAAGAGTGTTTAATTCTTTTTCGGTCTCGTCAAGTTTTTGTTCAAGATATTTCAACTCATTTTTGATATCTTTTCCTCTTTGAATATGTTTTTCATCTACAGGTTGTTTTGCTAAAAGATTTCTTTCTTCTCGCAATTCCTGAATTCTGTGAATCAATTCTTTTCTGATATCGTCTTTTGCTAATATCTGTTCAATATTTACTTCGCGGTTTTTGTTTTTGGCCGCTTCAATCACTTTTTCCTTATTGTTTCGAATGTAATCGATGGATAACATATGGTTATAAAACACCTCCCCAGGTACTGTCCAGTACCTGGTACTCCTCTTATGAAGAGGAGAATTTCAATCCCCACTTTTAAGAGGGGTGTCCCGGCGAAGCCGAGGACGGGGTGTTTTAATTATTCTATCAGATAATTATTTATTTTTACTATTAATCGTTTTAAAGCTAGCAACCGGTGATTTACTTGTTCATGTTCTTTCTCATTAAGATCATCATAGTATTTTTGAAATTTTTCCACAATAAAAAGTCCTCGGTAAGGATAACCGGGTGTCCATTTATTACTAGGTTTATCAGCGATGCGGCCTTTTATTTTTTCTGTTTCTGAAACTGAAGTTCGGCTTGCGGGATCATAAAAAGTAATTACTGTTTCCAAATAAGCAGTTCTTTTTTCCTCAGGAATTCCTTGAAGTTTCTTTAAAGTAAAATCAATAAGTTCTTGGTCTTTAGCTTCATGTCCCAACCAACGGTTTGATTTGACTCCCGGTTCTCCGTTTAATATATCAATAGTTAATCCGCCATCATCAGCAAGAATGTAGGGACAGCACATTGTGCTGTCCGTACAAAGTCTGGCATAGTATTTTGCTTTAAGAAGGGAGTTTTCCTCAAAAGTTTTGCCTGTTTCTTCCGGTTGAGAAGTAATATTTAAATCGAACAGGGATAATAATTCAATATGTATTGTAGGGACAGGTCGCGACCTGTCCTTACAATAATTTGAGATTTCTTTTAATTTTGAAGGATTATGAGTGGCGATAAGAAGAGTGTTCATTGGATTATTCCCATTCCATTGTTGCCGGAGGTTTATTAGTAATATCATAAACCACGCGGTTAACTTCACGCACTTCGTTAACAATTCTTGTGCTGATTTTGTCAATAAGATCATAAGGAAGCCGCGCCCAGTGAGCTGACATAGCATCCTTGGCATCAATTACTCTTATGGCGATAGTTTCTCCGTAGACCCGGTTGTCACCTCTAACTCCAGTTGTTTTAATGCCGGTAAAGACGGCGAAAGCTTGCCAAAGTTTATTGGTTAATTTTTCTTTTTCAATTTCTTGGCTTATGATAGCATCAGCCTTTTTTAAAATTTTCAATTTTTTTTCGGTTACCTCGCCTATTATTCTTATTGCCAGTCCAGGACCTGGAAAAGGCTGACGGAGATTAATTTCTTCAGGAAGATTTAATACATTACCAATTATCCTTACTTCGTCTTTATAAAATGCGCGTAAAGGTTCAACTAATGTAAGCTTCATATTTTTAGGTAGTCCGCCTACATTGTGATGGCTCTTTATTTTTTGACTATGCTTGCCAGCGTCCCCCTTCGCTAAAGCTTCGGAGGGACTCCGCGATGCTCCGCTTTCTATGACATCAGGATAAATTGTTCCTTGGATAAAATATTTGGCGCCCACTTTTTTGGCTTCTTTTTCAAAAACTTGGATAAAAGTTTTACCGATAATTTTTCTTTTCCGTTCAGGATCAGTTACGCCTTTTAGATTTTTAAGGAAGATATTTTTAGCGTTGACGATTTTAACATTCATATGATAATGTTCTTTGAAAGTTTTTCTTAATGATGCAGTTTCATTAAGTCTCATCAGACCTGAGTCAATATAAATTGAAGTTAAGTTTTTACCAATAGCTTTATGAACCAGTAAAGATGAAATTGAAGAATCAACTCCTCCAGATAAAGCGCTAATTGCTATTCCATCTTTAATAGAATCTTTTATATCCGCGATTAAGTTATTTACAAACTCTTGATCAATGGTTTGTTTTTTAATTGAAATATTACAAATTGTCAGAAAATTTTTCAAAATTTGCTCTCCAAATTGGGTGTGAATAACTTCGGGGTGAAATTGGACTCCATAAATTTTTCTTTTTTCGCAAGCAATTGCCGCGCAAGGAATAGTTAAAGTTTTTGCACTAATTTCAAAACCTAATGGTAGGGTAACAACTTCATCTCCATGTGACATCCAGACACTAAAAGTTTCAGGGGTTGAGAGTAAAAGGGTTGAGGGTTTTATAATTTTTAATTCTGCTGGGCCGTATTCTTTTCTTTTACCAGGAATAACTTCGCCTCCTAATAATTGAGCGATGAGTTGCTGTCCATAACATATGCCAAGCACTGGGATTCCAACATCAAATATTTTTTTATCAATTGTTGGGTCATCTTTTTGGTAAACACTTCCTGGTCCTCCTGAGAGGATAATTCCCTTACATGAGGAGTGATTAATTTTTTTAAGAGCTTCTTCAGGCTCAATGATAATTGATTTGGCGCCAAGCTCTCTTAATCTTCTTGAGATAAGGTGAGTAGTCTGCGATCCGAAGTCAATAATTAATATCATATAGCTGTTACAATGCCTGCCATCTCTACTTTACCTCCGCAATATTTTTGAATAATCTCAATAGTCTCTTTTAAATTTTTTTCAACGTAAGATCGATCAATCCCGTAAACGCCGTCAATATTAACCAATAAGTTTTTTGTATTTTCAGTAACAGCTGTTCTTTGAGCATCACGATAATTAAAGTCAATATTATATCCGCCTTGCTGGTCAAAGTAGGCAGCTTCTCCTTTTTTATATTGAGTTGGTTCTTTATCTCCTAAAAGCAAAATTTCTTCGCCTGTCTTGGCAAAGCGAAGTTCTGTTGGAAAAATGATTTTATCAAGGTCAAAAGCGCCAGAGGAGACACGGTTTTTCATAACTACAAGATTGTAAGCATCAACACAAGTATTAATCTGGTAAAGACCTTTTTTTTGAGCTATTCTTCTAAGTAGAGCTTCAGGTGAAGGCCGGCGGGAGTGCCAGTCTATTCCAGTTTCTTTATAAATTCTGCGATAACTTTGTATTTCCGGATAAGAACTAATAATATCGTTAGTCAGTGAACTTTGAGAATCAATAAATTTTTTAATTTCTTTCTCAAGCTCAGGATTATTTTTAGAGATATTGACATTTTTAATGATGGCAATGCCGATTATGACCGAAGGAAATTTTTCGGCAAAGTTCGGGTTAATTGAAAATATTTTTTTATCTATTAAGTTAGAAAATAAGCTTTTATTTTTTGAGGTGCGAGAATCATCACTTTTTTTATTTTCAGCTTCTCTTAACCTTTTGATTACTTTATCTAGCCCAAAGTTCAAAATCAGGTCAGCAGCTTTTGGACCAGCATCGCGTCCAATAAGCAGTTTATAAAAAACGCTAAAAACTTCTTTCGGTTGAAAATTATTTTGCTTTAAAGTCTCGAAAACCACTTGCTGAATATCGTCTCTAGTTTCTGGTTTCCTATTTTCTAGATTATCAGTTAAATTTTGCATAAATTTTTTCTGGTTTTCCGTTGGTGTAAAATCTTCAGGAATTTTTTCGATAAACTCAATTTTTTCTTCGGCTAAAGCATAATCTTTAAGATATATTTGAGCATAAGTTATTCTCTCGTCAACCATTTCTTTTTCTTCTGATGTTAAAGGCGATCCTTTTTGTTTTTCAAAAAAATCAGGGATATCAACTTGTGTTTTAATCAAATTGACGACTGTTCTAAACCTTGGGATAAATAGTCTTTTTTTAGGTAAAGGTTTTACTTGAGATAATTCAATAATCCGTGCAAAATCCTCAAGTACTTCTCCTGGTTTTCCATCAGGAATTTTTTCTTCTAATTTATCAAAATAGGCATTTAAACAACGGTCATAGTCGTCAAAAAGATTAGGGATAGTATCACCGTTTGGATTAAAATCTACAGCAGTTCCGATGGGAGTTCTTACGATTAAAAATCTCAAGACATCGGCCGGAAGTATTTGTGATACTTCAAAAGCTGATGTGCCTACTCCTTTTGATGAAGACATTTTTTTTCCACCAATGATAAACCATTCATAGGGAAGAGGATAAACTGGTGGATAGTTAAAAACTTCTTCGCAAAGAGCTTTGGCGACATCAAAAGATCCGCCTGATGACATATGGTCTTTTCCTGCGCCTTCTATAGTAATACCAGTAACTTTCCAAAGCGCTGGCCAGTCAACTTTCCAGTGAAGTTTGCCATTACCATTAAAAGGTGAAATTTTTCCTTCATGTTCGCAGCCTTTTGCCCATGCAACCATTTGCGGTAAGCATTTATAATAAACAAATTCTCCATCCCATTTATAAACTTGAGTAGTGCCGATCTTTCGACAATTTTCGCACACGACTTGAAAGGGATACCAATCTGCAGGTTTTTCGGCTTTGGAGATTCTTTTGTAAATTTCTCTGATTTTATCGGCATTGTTTAAAGCTTCTTTGATGACTTCATTCATTTTTCCAGCCAGAATAAGATCAGATTCCCAAATAATTTCCGGGTGACAATTGATTGATTCAAATACTTGTTTGAATTCTGATGCGTAATATTGAGCAAAGTTTTTGAATCCTTCAACAGGTGATGGGACATCGCACATTCTCATCCCGGCGTATTTTTCCCATTTATCATAATCAAGATAAGAAGGAATGGCATCCATCGGATCAAAATCCTGAAAGACATAAGTAAAGCTAGATTTAACGTTATTTTCAAGTAGTACTTTATAAACTAAATCATGAATGACAACACCTCTTAAAGCACCAACATGGATTCTTCCTGAAGGAGTTTTCATGTCATCAACATGTTCAAGCGTCAAGTTTCTTTCTTTTAATTTTTTAACTTCTCTATCAACCCAGATCATTTTAATAAAAAATAAATAATAAGAATTTTACAATTATTGATTATTTGTGAATAATTTGCAACAAGATATTTGATTTATGATTCAAGATTTAAGAATAAAATAACTCATGAATCGTGAATCCAGAGTTATTTAATATTTGTGATTTTGTAGATTTTTTTTCCTGCAGGTGTTTGTACTTCCACTACTTCACCGATTTTTTTTCCAAGAAGAGATTTTCCGATTGGAGAATTTTGAGAAAGTTTCTGTTTTAAAGGATCAGCTTCAAACTCACCAACGATTAAAAACTGAGATTTCTCACCTTCGTGTTCTACCTCAACTGTATTGCCAATCTCAACCATTTGACCATGAGTATGATAATTAGTTATCTCAACATTTTTTAAGATTGTTTCAAGCTCTAAGATTCTGCCTTCAACTAAAGCAAGTCCTTCTTTGGCTGCAGAGTATTCGCTGTTTTCTGAAAGATCACCCATAGCACGGGCTTTTTGCAGTCTTTCAACTGCCGCTGGGCGTTTCCGCTCCTTTAAATCCTGGTATTCTTTCTGCAGTTTTTCGAAACCCTCCTGTGTCAGCTGTATTTTTTTCATAATTAATTTTCGTTATAAACTTGAGTCTGCTTATCATGGATGATAAAATATATTAAGCTAATTCTAGATTTAATATCATACTAAATTTAAGAATTGAAGTCAACCCCGCTCAGCGGGGTTAAGGCAAGCTTAGCTTGCCAACCTAAATAAAGCTGCCATCGTCTAGTGGCCTAGGACGATAGATTCTCATTCTATAAATCGCGGGTTCGAATCCCGCTGGCAGCACACAATTTCTTCGTCTAGATCTTTGGGATGCTCCAGTACACTCCCGGGGTGAATATATTTGGTATAATACCTCCATGTCGAAAATAGAAGGAGGCCGCGCTCTAGATCCATTTTCCGTTGTCAATCCAGTCAGATTGTTATCTGATATTCCTGAGCCAAGAGAGTTAAATAATCCGGGTAAAAAAGAAGCGGAAGAATTAGTTGAGCTGATTACTCAGCGATTAAAACGTGGAGAAACGATTGTAATTAATGACGGATCATCTGATATTGTTTATGGCATTCATTCCATTAGGAAAAAGATAGAAGTAGTCGAAATCCACCGCGATTTTCCCAAAGATCAGTTAAGAATTTCTAAAAACGTAATAAATAATTATGAAATATGCGTTGATTTTTTTGATGGAATAAAAGGTAAGGATTTATCAATTAGATTGGAAGAAATTGTAAAAAGTAAGCCTCAAAGATGTGTACTTTATGATATTAACTCAGCAGGACCAAAAAGGCCAAGATCATTTGAAATATATGCAAACAATGAAATTCTCCTAGCCAGATCATCACAAGGTTCTTTAACTTGCGCTATGGAATACAGAACTCCAGCCGTATGGTATATGAATGGAAATGCTTTTAAGAAGATGAAATAAATTTAGTTACTGCCCAATAATTTTATAAGGAAAGGGAGCGGTTGAGCCGACACCAGTCATATAATGCCCCAACATACCTTTTATTTCCATCTCCGGATATAATTTCATTCCCAATGTTGGTATTGGCAGCGGCAGTACTATTAAATTTATTCCCGGCGGGGTAGCTTTTTGTTTTTCAATAAGCCGTAATGTGCGCATTAATTGCGGTGAATGACAAACAAAAAGTATACTGTCTCCAGGTTTAATAGCGGTTGTATTTTGAGAAAGATAATCTTTCATTGCCATGACTTGATCTAAAGTGTTTGTTATCTTCGGATTATTAATGATATCTACATTTTCAGCAGGAACGAAAGATGAAGGGTGAACCAATACTTTTCGTACGCTTTCTCCTTCTTCAGGTGTTCCTAAATATAGAAAACGTAAGCCTGATTCTTCAATACTTTTTCTTGCTTCAGGCCGCAGATTAGCCAGTTCTATATTTTTTTCACTAAGCAACTTCACTTTGCCAAAAGCTGAAAGATCGTGTCCTGTGCGTTTACCGGCAATCAAAATGCCTGCTTGAGCCACCGCATCAGCCCGGAATCTATCCATGCCCCAAGAATACAAAAATTTTTCATACTGATCAGGTTTCCGCGGATAGCGATATTTTCCAGGAGCAGAAAAGTCAACAATCAATACTATTGATTTAGCTGTATTTTCATCAATATTCCATATCTCAGGGTTTCTGGCGGCACATTCCAGCGCATAGATTTCTTTTCGAGCGGAGTCAATTATTAATTTCATTTCCTCTTCAGTTGGGTGAAGATTTTTAGGATTATTATAAATATCTTGAAATCTCTCATCACCTTTTGCCGATAAAAGAACATCGTCAATGGTAGGTAAATCTGAAAAGCTAAACTGGTGATCTAAAGGAGGATTGGGATCTTTTTTTAGTCCAATCATTTGGATTGCATGAGTATTTTCTATCATTAAGATGATTTTATCAAGGTTTACAAGTTATTGTGAAGTTTGTGTTTCGAAAAGCTTGTCGTGGTATTCCCAAAATTTTCCTTGGTCCGCCGCGCAAAGTGAGGCCTCACCTGCCTTTTGGGCGAAAGGATGGATATTAGTTAAAGGAAATTGTTTATAGACAAATTTGACATCATTAAGATAGGTCTGCAAAATTTGTTTTACTGTTGGGTAAGCTCTGATGCAATATGGGCACTGAAAATCTGAAAATTCTACTAAAGTAACTTTAGCATTAGGAGGTCCTTTGGGAGGAAGTATTCCCAGATCAACACTTTTGGGATTTGGATTAAATGGTTTATCTGGGCTACTGCCGCAGTATTGTTGAAGGTCAGTAGAGTAATCACTACAATTTACTGAGCCGGTTCCGTTAATTTCTTTGTCAATAATTTCTTTAAAAAATTCAAAAGGGAAAGCTCCTCCTAAAAACTTTCCATTAACAAAAAAACCCGGAGTTCCACGGACGCCAAGATTTGAACCTTGGTTAAGATCAGCAGTGAGGGCATCTTTTTTCTGTCCTTTATCTAAACATGCATTAAACTTATTTTGATCAAGTTTTAAGTTTTTTGCGTAATTTTTAAGATTATCAACGGATAAGGGAGAGGCGGCTTGATTATTTTGAATATTAGCTGTTGGCTGTTTTCCCTGTTGTTCTAAGCTTTTGACCTTAAAAAAAAGATAACCGGCAAAAAATGAAATTACAATAAGAAGGAAGATTAAAAGATTAGAAGGTCCTTTAACAGTTTTAGTTGGTGTAACAGATTCTTCAATTTCTTTTTTTAATTCTCTTGATGAGGAAACTTTTATTTTAGCAATATTTTTTGCAGGCATAGAGAAAAATATAAAATATTATTGACGATTTGTCAACTGTAGGGAGCTTCATATTTTTTTAATTTTTTGGCGAGCTTAGTAGTTTCGTTAAGTAAATTTTCAACCTCACTGATACCTCTGTTCCAAAAAAATTTATCAGAGATATCAATGCCTAGTTTCAGGAAGATATTTCTAGGTGATTCTGAAGTACCTGCCGATAAAAATTCCTTAACTTTTTCAATAGATTGAGGATCTTTTCTAACTAAGCTTTGGAGTGACTTTGAGATAAGAAGACCGCTGGCATAAGAATAAACGTAAAAAAAATATCGGACATGCTGCCAATAAAGCCACCAATTTTCCGAGCCTGCCGATTGTTCTACGTATTCGCCCATATAATCAGACATATTTTTTTGAAAAATTTTTCCAATAATATCTTTGGGTAAATAACCTTTATTACGATAGAGTTTGTGCAGTTCAAGTTCAAATTTGTAGAGTGCAATCTGTCTGAATATAGTTGAAATATCGCTATTTAATTTCATCATCATCAAATTAAGACGTTCATGCTCATCAGCTTCTTTTAAGACTTCCTCAAGCACAAAATCTTCCATAAAAGTTGAAGCAACTTCGGCGGTTGATGTAGGAGTGGCAAAATTAAGAGCATTTTGTTTTGTTTTTATCAGTTCATTGTTTATACCATGTCCAAGTTCATGAGCAATGGTTAGGGTATCATCAAGCTTTCCGCCAAAATTAAGCAAAATAAAAGTGGGTTCTGAGATTAAGTGATAAGCGCAAAAAGCTCCACCTCTTTTTCCTTTTTTTGGATAAACATCAATCTGTCCGTTGGCGCTGAATCTTGTAAAGATATCATCAAACTCCTTATCTAAATTTTTAAAAACTTTATGAATCAACTCTACAGATTGATTATATGTATAGTTTTTGTTGATATCTCCATAAGGAACATTTCTTTCATGATACTTCAGTTTTTTTACTTTTAAGAGTTTTGCTTTCAATTCATAGAATTTTTGGGAAATATCAAAGCGTTTGCTGACAGATTTAATGAGTGCTTCAACCGTAGAAGTATCAATATCATCATGAAGATGACGGGAATAATCAGGACTGGGAATCTTTCGGAGTTCATCATCAATCTTTTTATTTTCAACTATTGAGTTAAGTTCTTCAACTGCAACATCACTGTATTTTTTAAGTATCTCATTGAAAGCGCGGGCTGCTTCGTCACGTACTTTTTCATTAGTGCTGTCAACAAGACTTAATATTTCAGAAAATGATTTTTTTACTTTTGTACCATCTTCAAGCAAAACTTTTCTTTCCTCTTTTGACAAGAAAGACGCTGTCATTTTTACCCAGTTTTCATAAGCGGGTACTGATTTGAGACTCAATATATTTTCCTCTTCCTCTGATAATAGATGTTTGGATTCTTTAAAAATTGTTTCAAGGAAATGTTTATATGGTGAAAGTAGGGGATGCAGATCTGCGTCCCGTACATATTTTAATAATCGTTTTTGGTTCTCAGGTGAAATCTTTGCCAATGAAAGATAAAAGAAACGCATTTTATTATCGATTTTATTTTTGAAATCTTGGGTTTGATTGTATTTGGATCTTAATTTAGGATCAAGTTGATCTTTTTCATATCTTAAATGGAAGTAATAGCCTTCTTTTCCTGCGTCAGCATAGTTGGTATTGAATTCGTTATATTCATCTAGCGCTTCCTTTAAAACAGATGGGTTTTCAAGATAATCCTTCCGGTTACGCCATTTTTTTACAAACTGTTCACTATTTTCCTCAATAATCTTGCGGTTTTTTTTGATCTCAGGATCATTATCTCTTTTATAAAGTGATGATAAATCCCATTCTGTTTGGTTATTTGTTTTTTGCATAAATTCTATAAATATTGTTTCCTATTTTCTCAAATTTATAAATACTGATCTTACCAATTTCTTTGGTATTTTTGACATGAGGGCCTCCGCAAAACTCTTTTGAATAAACGTCGTAAGGAACGGTTTTAAACCGTTCCCTACCAATAAAATAAACCTTTACTATATCTGGATATTTTTGTTTGAAAAAAGATTTAGCTCCAAGTTTTAAAGCCTCGTCTTTGGGAATATCTTTATAATAAACATCAAGTCCTTCTTCAACTTTTTTATTAACAATATTCTCAACTTCCTTAATTTCTTCATCAGTTGGTTTTCTTGAAGAGGTGAAATCGAAACGTAATCGTTCACCAGTTATATTTGATCCAACTTGAGAAACATCAGAACCGAGTAAATCCGTTAATGTTTGATTGATTAAGTGAGTTGCCGTGTGGTAACGAGTTGTTTGAACGCTTTGATCAGCTAGTCCTCCTTTAAACATTCCAGCAGAGGCAGACCGTGATAATTCCTTATGTTTGTTAAACTCGCTGACAAATTCATCGCGGTTTATTTTTTGACCTTTATTTTTTAATATCTCTTCGGTTATTTCTAAAGGAAATCCATAAGATTGATATAAATCAAAAGCAATCTTACCTGTTATTTCTCCTTTTAGTTGAATCAGTTTCTCTATTTCTTTTAAGCCTTTATCCAGACTACTAGTAAACTTAAATATTTCTGGACCAATTTCATTATCAACAATCTTGCCTGTAGTGTCATCAAAATAAACTTCTTTATAAGTTTCTATAACACTTTGAGCAACTGCCATAATATCTTGTTCATTTATTTTTTTCTCTAGGTTTTTAAACTTTATGGTAGCTTTTCTTAACAAACGGCGGAGGATATATCCTTGTTCTTTGTTTGAAGGTTTTACTCCCTGCGCAATCAAGAAAGTAGAAGCTTTTATGTGGTCAGCGATAATCCGCATTGCTGATTTATTTTCATAATATTTTTTTCCTGAAACATCTTCAACTGCTTTTATTATTTTTGAGAAAACATCTGTTTCAAAGATATCAGGGTTATTATTGATTGCGGCAAGCATTCTTTCGATGCCGCCGCCAAAGTCAACATTTTTTTGAGGAAGTTCTTGCAAAGTACCGTCGCCGATTTTTTTGTATTGTATAAATACAGAATTACCAATTTCCATAAATCTTCCGCATTCACAATTGGGTTGACATTCTTTTCCAAATCTTTCGTCATGAGGAGTGCCAAAATCATAAAACACTTCAGAGTCAGGTCCGCCGATTTCCCCTACAGGCATCTTATCAGGTGTTCCAGATCTTGACCACCAATTAGCTTCAATTCCATAATAATGGATATGTGATTCTTCAACTCCTAAATCCTTCCAGGTTTTGGCGGATTCTACATCACGAGGTACCATATTATCGCCTTCAAAAATGGTGAAGTGAAGTTTATTTTTTGGTAATTTAATAACTTTTGTTAAAAATTCAAAGTACCATGAGAGCTGTTCTTTTTTAAAGTAATCGCCCAAAGACCAGTTGCCCATCATTTCAAAAAAAGTATCATGACGGTTATCTCCGACTTTATCCATATCTTGAGTGCGGATACAAGGCTGAATATCAAATAATCTTTTTCCTAAAGGGTGTGGGTTCGCACCTGCAAGGTAAATTACCAGGGGCTGCATGCCTGAACTGGTGAAAAGTGTGGTTGGATCTTCTTTTAATACAAGAGGAGCAGGAGGTACTTCTTGATGACCTCTTTCTTTCCAGAAATCCGTAAATAACTGGCGTAAGGTGGTATGATTCATTGTCATAATGTAAAATTATATCACCAGGAACGGATTGTTTCATTACTGTTCATGTCATTGCGAGCGTAGCGAAGCAATCTAGAATGAGATTGCCACGTCACTACATTCCTCGCAATGACCTAAATACTATGCAATTAATCAAAACTGCCGACTTAAAATCTATTGAACCATTTCTTAAGGAATTATATATTCCTCCTGCGGATTCTCATAAAGGACAAAACGGCAAGGTACTAATTATTGGTGGGTCAGAACTTTTCCATGCATCATCCCTTTGGTCAGCGGAGGTGGCTTCACATTTTGCAGATATGGTTCATTTTTCATCGACTAAAGAGAACAATGAAATTTTTTTATCTTTAAAAAAGAAATTTAGAAACGGTATTGTTATTAACAGAAGTGATTTAGATTACTACATTAAGGAAGATGATAGTATTTTGATTGGTCCCGGCATGATGAGAATTGGTGAAACACATAATTTAACTAAATATGTTATTGAAAATTTTCCTAATAAAAAATTTGTTTTTGATGCCGGTGCTTTACAGATGATGGATCATCAATGGCTGTATTTACTAAAAGAAAAACCAGTTCTTACACCTCATCCTGTAGAGTTTAAAAGATTGTTTGGTATTCATCTTCAAGACTTATCACGGGAAGAAAAAATACATATAGTTGAAAAAACGGCCAAAAAATATAACTGCATACTTTTGGTAAAGGTAATTGTCGATATTGTTTCTGATGGTGAAAAGACTTATGTAATAGAAGGAGGCAATGCCGGTTTGACAAAAGGAGGGACAGGGGATGTATTGGCAGGATTATGCGCTTCGCTGTTTGCTAAGAATTCTGCTCTTAATTCCGCAGTTTTATCATCGTACTTTATAAAAAAAACAGCTGATGAACTTTTTTCAACTGCTGGTTTATGGTATCGAACAAGCGACATTATAGTAAAATTACCTCAAATTTTTAAGAAAATAGTTTATAATAGAACAGCATGAAAAAAGAAACGATTATTGCCATTGTTTTAGGAATTGGCTTAGGCGTTATTGTTGCAGTTGTTTTAGTTATACAAAATAGAGCCGCTCAGATTAAACGTTCGAAACCTATAACTACCGCTTTAAATAGTATCCCAACTCCTTTAGTTAAAAATATTAATGTTGAGGTATTAGAAATTAATAATCCGCAAAGCGGTGAAATAGTAAGCAGTAAATCAGTTACTATAAAAGGAAAAGTAGCTCAAGGATCTTTGGTAATTATCCAATCACAGATAAAAACGCAGATAATAAAAGATTCTCCAGAGAAACTTGAGATTGATTTTCCATTAGCCATGGGTGAGAATATTATTCATATTACGGTTTATCCTAAAGATCAGCAAATAAACTCCAAAGAAAAGGAATTAAAAATTTATTATCTTGACGAAAAGTAATGAAAAAAATAACTATTATAACTATTATAACGGTTATAACATTTATAACTGTTATACAAATGACTGAAGTAACAGCCCAAACCCCGCTCAGCGGGGCTCAAACTAAAACAGCAACTCTTAGTTCAACTTTATCCGAAGTTAAAGGAGCTTCTACAGAAGCTAGTATAGTTGAAAAAGAGATACAAAATCTAAAAGAAAAAATTGCTACAAAGGTGGCCGAACTAAGAAAAAAGAATCTAAAGGCAATTGCCGGTTCAGTTACAGAGAAAACTAAAAACAGTTTTAAAATTACGGCATCTTCTGAAGATGATTATCAAGTAAATACAGACTCAGACTTAACTAAGTTTTATCTTATTTCCGGTAGTCAAAAAAAAGAAATAAAATCAACTGATCTAGAAAAAAAATCTTACATTATAGTCAGCGGTCCTGTAGCAGATAAAACTATTAATGCCAATGTTATTTATCAAGATGAACAGTATTTAGTAAAAGCAGGAAAGGTAACGGAAGTTAATACTGATGATGAGCTCATAAAAGTTTTAACTACTGATAAAGATAATTTTACGCTGGATTTAGTGACATCAACAAAAATTCAGCTTATGGATAGTAAAACGCAAGAGGTTGAAACAGCAAAATTGTCTAAAGTCAAAGAGGGGGACACGATACATTTTGTAGTAAAAAAAACCGGTGAGGAAAAAGAGCTTAATCGTTTTTCAGCAGAAAAAATTTTGATTATTCCCCAAGAATACTTTATTAAATAGAATGTTAAATATCTTCAAAAATTTTTTCGATTATAATGCGCAGGAAGTTAACAGACTGAAAAAGAAAGTATATGAGATTAATGCTTTGGAAGATAAGACAAGAAATTTAAAGGATGAGGATTTTAAAAAAGAAACGGAAAAACTGAAAAAAAATATTTCTTCCCAGAAACAGACACTTGATGAGATTCTTCCTTGGGCTTATGCTTTAGTCCGTGAAGCTGCCAGAAGAGTGCTTGATCAAAGACATTTTGATGTTCAACTTATTGCTGCAGTTGCTCTGCATGAGAAAAAAATAGTTGAGCAGAAAACCGGAGAAGGAAAAACTCTTACGGCTACGGCGGCTTTGTATTTGAATGCCTTAACCGGAAAAGGAGTTCATCTGGTTACAGTCAACGATTACTTAGCAAGAAGGGATGCCGGCTGGATGGGACAAATATTTCACTTTTTAGGCATGATAACTTCAGCTATTATCTCCGATACTTCATTTATTTTTGATCCTGATTACACCGATGTGGAGGCACGAGACTCAAGATTAGCCCATCTTCGGCCAATTTCGAGAGCGCAGGCTTATCAGGCAGATATAACTTATGGTATTAATAGTGAGTTTGGTTTTGATTATTTAAGGGACAATATGGTTCAGTCACCTGATCAAGTAGTTCAGCGAGGTTATTATTTCGCCATAATTGATGAAGCTGACTCAGTTTTAATCGATGAAGCCAGGACACCTCATATTATTTCGGCGCCATATGAAGAAGATGTTAGGAAATATTATGATTATGCAAGAATAGTAAAAATATTAGATCCAAAAACCGATTATGTTATTGACGAAAAACTAAGAACAGCCAATTTGACAGAAGAAGGAATTAAAAAAATTGAAAAAACACTGGAAGTAAGTAATATTTACGAAAAAGATTTTGATACACTTTTTCATATCGAGGCGTCTTTAAAAGCAGAGACTTTATTTAAAGCCGATAAAGATTATATTGTCAAAGATGGAGAAGTAATTATCGTTGATGAGTTTACTGGAAGACTTCTTTATGGACGAAGATTTTCTGAAGGTCTTCATCAGGCAATAGAAGCTAAAGAAAGCGTTTCTATTCAGAGAGAATCAAAAACCTTAGCTACTGTTTCACTTCAAAATTACTTCAGAATGTATGAAAAACTGGGCGGGATGACCGGAACTGCGGCTACTGAAACTGAAGAGTTTCATAAAATTTACAAGGTTGAGGTGCTGACTGTGCCTACTCACAGACCTATGATACGAAAAGATGAACCTGACATGATTTATAAAACTGAGAGGGCAAAATTTAATGCTGTAGCTGAGGATATAGCGTCCAATTATAAAAACGGAAGGCCGGTTTTAGTGGGTACAACCTCAATTGAAAAAAATGAAAGGCTTTCTCGACTGCTTCATCAAAAAGGAATTCCTCATCAAGTCTTAAATGCTAAAAACCATCTTGAGGAGGCTCAGATTATCGCTCAGGCTGGTGAAAAAGGAGCAGTTACTGTCGCTACCAATATGGCCGGACGAGGTGTTGATATTATTTTAGGGGGCGCTCCGCCTGACCCTTCGGCAGATTCGACAGGCTCACTGCAAGCAGGCTTAGGGCAAAGGGACAATAAAAAGAAAGACCAAGAAAAATGGCAAAAGAAGCATGATGAAGTAGTCTCAGTAGGAGGACTTTACGTCATAGGTACTGAAAGGCATGAGTCAAGAAGAATTGATAATCAGTTAAGAGGCCGTTCAGGAAGACAAGGCGATCCTGGAGAAACGAGATTTTTTGTGTCGCTTGAGGATGATTTAATGCGTATTTTTGGAGGCGAACAGATCGCTAAACTAATGAACTTTTTGAAATTTCCTGAAGACCAGCCTTTAAGCCATGGAATGGTTTCAAAAGCTATAGAACAGTCGCAGATTAAAGTTGAGGGATTCAATTTTGATATCAGAAAGCATTTGGTTGAGTATGATGATGTTTTAAATAAACAAAGAGAGATTGTTTATAGTCTAAGAAAAAAAATTCTAACTGAACCTGAGGGAGATACTGAAGAATTTAGAGATACCCTCGATGATATTTTCCATGAAGAGATTTCCCTTATTGTTAATAACTTCATGGTCTTAAAGGAAAATTATACCGAGGAAGATTTTCAAAGATTTAAGAAAGAATTGTTTTTTGTAGCTCCTAAGTATGAAAGCGAGCTGAGAACTTTAATAAAAAAAGGAAATTTTGAAGAATTGCAAAACTTTTTGGAGGAAAAGATGGATGATCAGTTTACCAAAAGAGAAAAAGAGCTTAGCAAAAAAATTTGGTTTGATGTTATCCGCATGATTTTCTTATCAACAATTGATAGGTACTGGACAGAACATCTAACTGCAATTGACGATTTGAGAGAGGGAATTAACCTAAGAGGTTATGCCCAGCTTGATCCTTTGGTTGAGTATAAGAACGAAGCATTTTCCATGTTTGAAAGATTGATTACCTCTATTTATTTTGAAGCCACAAGAGGCATATTTTCTGTTGAGATAAAATTAGAAAAGCCTGAATTAAAAAACGAAGATGATAACTCAAATAAAGAAATTAAGGTAGCTAAATCTTT
This sequence comes from Candidatus Roizmanbacteria bacterium, assembly GCA_016432445.1. Lineage (GTDB taxonomy): Bacteria > Patescibacteriota > Microgenomatia > UBA1406 > GWC2-37-13. Next base: position 465,754 of record CP066689.1, read on the forward strand.
GCCAAATAAAAAAGATGAAAGAAGAGTTTATCAATCAGCTTCAAGAGTTGATCCTTATAAGGTAACACAACAGCAAGAAACTTCAGAGTTAAGGGTTCAGAGTTCAGAGCAGAAAACCTTAAACCCTCAACCATTAACCCATAACGAGTCAACGCAAATTGATGGCTTTAAAATAATTCCTCCGGGTACTTCAGCCAATAATCTTGGTCGTAACGATCAATGTCCTTGCGGATCAGGAAAAAAATGGAAAAAATGCCACTACCCAAATATTCCAGCATAATAGGTAGCTTACCTAAAATAAAAATTCTGTTTTCATGTCTTGGATAATTGGTTTGTTATACTATATATCATGTCAGAACATAAAGGTCCAAGGCCATTTGTTGGAGATAATATTACTGTCTCTTTTGGTCCAATAGATGTTAGTTGCAGAATTTTTGAGAAACCTTTATCAACACCTTATTTTCTTCAAGTAGGTGTTATGGATCTGACTAATAAGGATGAGGTAATAAAAGGAATTCGTGATACTGCGGCAAGGAAGTGTTGGTTTTTAGATGAAGGAATTCGAGGTGAGAAACTTAATGAACGGTTTGGAATTATATTGGATAAAGGCGTTGTTGTAGATATTTATAATTTTCAAAATCAGCCATTATCTGAAGATAAATTAGGAAAATTAAGTAGAACATTAGGTAGATATTATGAAAGCTTAAAAGATAAATCACTGTGGAAATTGGAAAGCGTACAAATAAGAGCTCAAGACACAATTAATAGTAAAAATGGACAACCATATAGAGGAATGGAATATCCACAGCAGCTTAGATTTGAATTATTTCCGGCATCATTTGAAGAAGGTATTTATAGAAATACTCTTAATTGTTCATGGGCAGAGGGAGCCGTAGGGCATGAGACGGCTCATGTTGTACTTGAAGATGTTGTAAGGAGGTTATGGGAACAAAATTCTGAGGAGCTAGGATGGAAATCCGTTCTTCCATTGACACTTGTTCAGCTACCTGGAGGTCTCCAAACAACACGAGTAAATATTGATTATCGAAATTTGCCAACAGAATATGCTTCTTATCAAGAAGATGATGATAGAGCTGACAGTACCGTAGCCTTCTTATTTGATCCCTCAAAGCTTAATGGAATTAGAACGCAATTGTTAAGTGAAGTATTAAACCTAACTACGGAAGATGAAAGAGAGCTGGAAGTACGAAAAAAGGAAGCGAAACTACCGGAACTATCATCCTTAAATATATATCTATATTCAATAGCAGGATTATTTGGTCGAATTAACAGGGGTTCAGTAAGAAGAACAGCACTAAAACCCAAAGTTATTTCTTTAGAAGAATATAGAAAATCTTTATAATTGCTAAAAATGTGGCTATTCAACTCCGTATGTGAGTCGGCCGTAATTTGAAAGTTTCTAACCCAGAAATGTCATTAGCCAGATTCGGCAACCGCGTAGGTTGTTTAGCCGTCAATTAAAAGTCTTCTTATCTTTTTTATTTTTTTTTGATAGGCAACGTGGTTACTTATGAACTTTGAGTAATGAGATAAAGATTTAAAATGATTTAATACAACTTCAGTATTCACAAACCGATTTATTAATGGATTTAAATACCACATATAAGATGAAAAAGGATAGAATGCAAGTTCTTCAAATGAAATAAGTGAAGAAGTGACCGGATTTAAATGGATATATCTTGAAACATGGGTAAATTCTTCAGCAGTATTTATTCTTTTCGCTTTAAACCTATCCTGAAATAATCCTCCGACTCTTTCCTCAATAGTATTGTAATATTTTGCATAACTATTCTGGAAATTAGTCAGAAATTTTTGTATTCCATTATCTACTAATTGTTTTAATTCAAAATGGAAATGATTTGGCATTAAGGAAAATGCATATATCTCAACAAGAGGTTGTTGTTTCTTTTTGATTAATGAAAATTCATATTTTAATTCACCCGTAAGCCTTTGAAATTTAGAAAAACTTAATAGAGTAAAATGACGATAATAATCAATTGTTTCGATTGCCCGATAAAGATGATGTGTTTTCTCAAAAATAGATGCTTTACCAATACTGCGATTATAGACATGGTAATACTCGCCGGTTATTAATGGAAGTCTCCGTTTAAAAGACATAATTTAATGAAACGATAATACTAATGTATTAGTCAATGGAGTATAAACAACAATTTTAAGAATATGATTAGGCAACCGCGTTATGATTAGGCAACCGCGTAGGTTGTTTGGCCGTGATTTGGAAGTCTTCTATCAAAAGATACCAACTATCAAAATGTTTTTTTTTGCTACACTATCAATGTGGCAATTAAATCTATTGGATATATCCTGATTTTCGGGAAGCCGCTGATTATGTATACGGGTATTTTAACCTTGATTTCTTTTTTGATTACTGCACTTGTTGGCTATTTAAATTATAGAGGTATTCGTACGATTCCTTTTAAATATCACCCATGGTTGGCGGCAATTTCCATAACATTAGCTTTAATCCATGGATTAATGGGTATTTTGGCTTATTTTTAATTTTTCTTACAAGATCTTAACAAATGATTGCTAGACTGTATCTGGTATGGATAAAAGCATGTTACCATCAAAAGTTGAGTCACTGTGGATGGCGACTACGCCGGAAACTAATTTTCCTGAGTTAGATCGGCATATCGAAACAGATGTGGCAATTGTGGGCGGTGGAATTGCCGGTCTTAATGTAGCGTTTTTATTAAAACGAAAAGGTTTGAAGGTAGTGGTAATTGACTCAACTTATATTGCGGCAGGTACTTCTGGAAATACTACTGCTAAAATTACTTCTCAGCATCATTTAAAATATGCTTTTTTGAAAAATTCAATTGACAAAAAAAAAGCTCAAATTTATGCTGACTCAAATCAATGGGCGATTAAGGAATACGAAAAAATTATTAAAAAAGAAAATATCGGTTGTGATTTTCATCATATGCCTTCTTATGTTTATGCAACAACAAAAAATGGTTTTGATGATATAAAAAAAGAGTTTGAGGTAACCCGTGAACTAAATTTACCCTCGTCGATTATTTATTCAGCGGATAATTTGTCATTGGATATTTTTGGAGCTATCCGATTTGATAGCCAAGCTTATTTTCATCCGAGGAAATATTTACTGGCCATTGCCGGTAAAATTAATACTGATGGCTGTTATATTTTTGAAAAAACAACGGCAACAGACATACAGGAAACTGAAGAATCTTGTAAAATAATTACTGACAAAAAAAATATTAAAGCAAAATATGTAATCATAGCTACTAATTTCCCTTTTTACAGTAAAGAGATATTTTCTTCCCAGATCCGCCAAGAACTTTCTTATGTTTTTGCAGTAAGACTTAACACGAAGATTCCTGAAGGTATGTTTATTGGACTTAATGATCAGGATTTATCTTTCAGGCCTCATGTAAGCGGTAAAAAAGCCTGGATGACTGTGGGTGCTATTCATCACTTTCTAGATGAGAAATATACAGCTCAAGTAGATTATGAACAATTATACCGGTATGCCACTAAAATTTTTGATATAAAATCTGTTGATTACAAATGGGCAGCTCAGGATAGTTATGCAAAAGATAGATTACCATATATTGGTTTTATGCCTAAATCAAAACGAGTTTTAGTGACTACTGGTTATTCTGCCTGGGGTATGACAACAAGTTTAGTTTCAGCAAAATTACTCAGTGATCTTATTACTGGAAAAAAAAATGAGTGGGAAAGTTTATACAGTCCTTCGCGCATTAAAAAGGCTAATAATAAAAACGTGCCAAGAGCTGGTAAAGGAGGTGAAAAAATGGATTTAAAACCAAATGAAGGAAAAATCGTAGAAGAAAACGGTGAGAAACTAGCTGTTTATAAAGATGAGTCAGGAAAAGTAACAGCAGTTTCAGCTATTTGTACCCATATGGGTTGTACGGTTGGGTGGAACAATAAAGATAAAACTTGGGATTGTCCTTGTCACGGTTCCCGTTATGATAAGACAGGAAAAGTAATTCATGGGCCTGCGGTCAAAAACCTCTCTAAAAAAGAAATAGAGTTGTAATTTTTACGAGCACCATATAATGTCATTTTTTTGTAGACTGTCATAATACTCCAGTACACTTTTGGGGTGGACACTTTATGATATAATATGAGCGAAATGGAGTCAGGTGACAGCTTATCTGTCTTTTGTTTCAAAAGCAACTTAACAAAATGCGGAACGAAAGGAGGGAAAATGAGAGTCATTGCAGGTGCGTTGGCGGTAGTCTTCATTCTCTTGGGTGTTTACCTAAGAATGCCAACCTACGAGGTGCTTCCTGTTGAGGCGTATCACGTCCTCAATTCCAAACGGTAAAACAGAATAGAAAGGAACTGAACGATGGGAATTTTCAGCAGAATGTTTGGGTTGGTAACCAAGCGTGAGGCGGCGGAGGAACTAAATAGAGCTTTGGAGGTGCTTACCACTAAACTAAAGAAGGAAATCATACGTCTAATCAATGAAGATGTTAGCCGGCAGGTGGACGGGCTTCGCTCAGGATTAGTCCTCGGCACAATTCAGCTGACTGATGGTCCCGTTTCACTGAAGGATGTTATTAGGGCAGTTCTTGCTCATCAGGAACTCAGGCAAATGATCAGCGCGGCTTTTGTAGAGCTTGATATGGGTACCCTTGCAGATAAAGCTTATCAGGAGCTTGATCTGACGAGAGTTGAAGCGAAGTTAGCCGAGCTACTTGCGCCGAGACTTCTTGAGGAGGATGGGCTTGTCATGGAAATCGCCGAGGAAGTAGTCAACTGCGGAGACAACGAAGACGTCATAGTCGAAAGAGCGGCTGAGATTATCGCTGACAGAATCAAGTATGTCCTTCCTACAGAAAAAGTAGGGTAAGGTTCCGCAGGTCTAGGCGGGTGGTAGAGAGGAGAGCGGCTTGCTTTCTTTGCGACTTTACAGTCGTTTCCTTCCTTTACCCCCGCCAACCAATTCTTCATTAGTTATAATAGGATGAATATGCTAGATCCATCTCGCAAACTTTTCCGTTGGGGACCAATAAGCGCTTGTCCGCTTTTCATGTATCCTACGATTGAAACTTCTTTTTCTCCCATGAAAAAAATCTTTGATGTTTGTTATCCCGAATCTTTGATCTTTTTTAAAGATAATAAAGTGACTTGGCTTTTGGATAATCAAGGTTTCATTGATCGAAGTAAAGAATTTGTTGAGAAAAATATTTTAAATAAAACCAAAAGAAATAGATATTATCAATTATGGAAAAGAAGTAGTGAAGAATTATTGAGATTATTTGATGAAATTGAGAATCAAAAGCTTTTTCTTCTCGATAAGGAAGATTTAAAAAAATTATTCAAAAAATTTGCCAAAGTTTATCATCGATGGTGGACAATAACAATGACGGTAGAGTTAGTGACTGTTAGTGCAGAACCTTTACTAAGTGAAAAATTGAAACCATATTTTCCTGATGAACATCCCAAAGATTTCAATAAAGCTTTTGCTATTTTGACTTCACCATTGGTTTTGACTTTCTATAGAAAGGAACAAAGAGATTTGATAAATATTCTTTTACTTTCCAAAGATAAACAAAATCAAGCTTTGAAAAATCATCAGAAAAATTATCACTGGATATACAACAGTTATTCTAAAGCTAGTGCTCTTGATGTAGAATATTTTAATGACGAATTAGAAAAACTCAAAAAAGTCGATTACAAAAAAATTTTTGAAGAGATAGAAAGTTATGATAAAAATATCCGTAAAGATAAGGAAATAATTGTAAAAAAAATTAATCCAAAAAAAGAAATCCTGGAATTAGTCTCTATTGTTGAACGGTTTAGTCAACTTCAGGATGAAAGAAAAATGAATAATTTTAAAGCGGATTATTTTTTAGAAATATTTGTTAGAGAGTTTGCAAAAAGGACTGGAGTTTCACCAGAAGATTTAAAGTTATTAACAACTAATGAATTTGAAGAATCATTAAATTTTATTGAAGAAGGTATTATTAAAAAGAGGAAAGAAAGTTTTGTTATCATTGCTGATGATGAGACTATCGAGGAAGTTTTTGAGAAAAAGGCGGTTACTATAGCTCAAATGTACAGTGAAATTCCAAGGATTAACGAAAGTATAGTTCATGGAGTTTTAGCCTCAACAGGAGACACCTATTATTTCAGAGGCACAGCTAAAGTAGTGTTAACCATTGATCAAATTGACAAACTTGAAGAAGGAGATATTCTGATTACTACTATGACTAGCCCTGATTTTGTTATTGGGATGAAAAAAGCCGGAGCGATTATTACCGATACTGGAGGTATTTTGTGCCATGCGGCCATTGTTTCAAGAGAATTAAAGAAACCGTGTATTGTAGGTACAGGTATTGCTACGAAAGTAATAAGAGATGGGGATGTGGTTGAACTTCACTGCGGAAGGGGAACAGTAAGAATAATAAAACATTAATTGGCTGGGATTTTGAGGAGTTCTTTACGTTTGAAATAAAGAAATAAACCAAATAATAGAATTAAGATTGCATTAATTCTCAAAGACATTGGAGATCCTAAGTGTTCGGCAAGGTAGCCTATCTGAAAACTGCCAAAAGGAGTCATTCCCAAAAACATAAGCGAAAAAAGACTCAGGACTCTTCCCCGTAAATGATCAGCGACTTGATGCTGAATAGTGGTATTAATGATTACCATCTGAAGAATAAGACCTAAACCAATAAGAAATAAGAAAAATAAAGCAGGATAAACTTGAGTGGTTATACTAAAAAGGATAAGCGAGACTACTAATAATATATTGCCGATAAGAATAAATACAAGAGGTCTTACCTTTTTGGAAAATAAAGTAACAATAAAAACACCTACAAGAGCTCCCACACCTGATGCGGCATTGAAAAATCCAAGGCCGGCTGCATTTAAATGAAAAATATTTTTGACGATAACCGGCAAAATAGTTGCGTATGACCAGCCAAATATTGAGCAGGCGCCTGCATGAAGCAATAAAATACTAATTATTTTGTGAGAATAGGCATAACTTATTCCTTCTTTGATAGCAGTTATAGGATGATTTTGTATCGGGTGAACAGTAGACTTTACTTTCATAAAAAATAAAGCGGCTAAAACAGCGATATAACTTATACCATTGCCTATGAAAGCTCCGGCTAGTCCGACAGCTGAGATTAGGAAACCAGCTATTGTCGGTCCAAGAACACGTGCGCCATTAAACATGGCCGAGTTTAAAGCTATTGCAGAAGATAAACTTTCTCTTCCCACAATATCTACAGTAAAAGCTTGACGGACAGGATTATCAATTGATATTAAAATGCCCAATAATAAGGAAATAATAGCCACAAAATAAATATTGACAGTATGGGTAAGGATGAGGAATCCAAGAAGAAAAGCTAAAATCATAGCACCTGTTAACTCTATAAAAAGGACTTTTCTTTTTGGAAACCGGTCGCTTATCACTCCAGAAAAAAGACTAAATATTAAAATTGGTAAAGATCCTAGAGCCGAGATGGCTCCAACCCAAAAGGGAGAGTTGGTGAGCTCAAGTACAAGCCAGCCGGTGGCTATCATCTGCATCCAATTGCCTATTACTGAAATGAGTTGACCGGAAAACCACAATCTGTAGTTATGATGATTAAATGCAGGAAAAGCTTTAAAAATTTTTTTAAGCAAGCTTATATTTTCACCAATACTGATCTCAGGACTCTCATTAATAATATGTTCCTCAGTTTTCATTTTATTTGACAGTTACACTTTTGGCCAAGTTGCGGGGCTTATCAGGATCAAGTCCTTTAGCTAGTGCAAGATAATAACCCAAAAGTTGAGCGACAACGACATTGGGGATAATTGTTGCTTCCTCGCAGTTTTCAACCTTAATAAACTCATTATACACCTGATTATTTTTATTTGAAACACCAATGACGTAAGCCCCCCGCGCTGTTACTTCGTGGGCTGATGACAAGGTATCTTCATAAGTTTCATCTTGGGGATTGTAGACGATTACCGGCGTTCCTTTTTCAACAAGGGCAATTGCACCATGTTTAAGTTCTCCTGCCGCTAGTCCTTCGGCATGGATATAAGACACTTCCTTAATTTTAAGGGCAGATTCGAGCGCTGCAGGATAAGAGACTCCTCTACCAAGAATAAAAAGATTTTTATGATTTTTTAATTGTTCACTGAGTTCTTTAATTTTTTTATGTTTTTTAAGAAGTTCTTCTGTTTCTTTAATTGCTTGAGTTAGTTCTTTGACTCCTTTTTTGTATGTTCCATTTAGTTCGTGGGCTAATAAATAATAAACTACGATTTTAGCAGTTAAAGATTTTGTTGCAGCTACACCTTTTTCCGGCCCAACATTAAGAGGAATACAATAATCGGCTAAACGATACAATGTTGATCCAAGAACATTAATAATTCCCATTATTTTAGCTTTATGTTCTTTAGCATTTTTAATGCTGGAAATTACATCAATAGATTCACCCGATTGAGATGGAGCAATAATTAAAGACTTTTCTTTTATGAAATGTTCAAGATAAGAAAATTCGGAAGCTATTGACGTGTTGAGATGTTTTTTAGCAATTTTGGAAAACAAGTATGTGGCCGCTACAGTTGAGATATATGCGCTTCCACAAGCAACGAGAAAGGTACCATAAGCTTCTCTGATGATCTTTGCGCCTTTTTGAATATGATTATGCTGGCCATTAACTATATTTTGTAAAACTGCAGGTTGCTCCCAGATTTCCTTGATCATGTAATGAGAGTATTTACCAAGTTCTGCATCACCTTTATTCATGGTAAGCTTCATAAAAACCGGGAATTTTTCTTTTCTATTTTCATCTAACAAATAAAATGTTTTTCTTGATATCTGTAGAAGCTCATTATCTTCAAGGTAATAAACTTTTTTAGTATAAGGCAATAAAGCTACTGCATCTGAAGCAATTAATTGTTCATTATTATTCGTGCAAAAAACTAAAGGTGAACCAGTTTTTATGGCGAAGAATTGTTCGGTTTCAGGAAAAAAAACGATAATACCATTCAATCCAGCTAGTTCTTTAAAACTTTCAAGTACAATTTGTTTCAAATCTTTTTTATTCTTCATCTTTTCTTCGATAAGATGGGCAATGACTTCGGTATCGGTTTCTGCAAAAAATTTATGGCCTGATTTAGCTAACTTATTTTTTATATATTCATAGTTATCGACTATTCCGTTGTGAACTACTATTACTTTTTTATGGCAGTCGGTATGAGGATGGGCATTTTTTTCTGTGACACCGCCATGAGTTGCCCAGCGGGTATGACCGATACCGATAGATGATTGAAGAGCGGGAAGATGAGCTTCACCAGATACAGTCCTGTATCTGGCTTCACCTATTTTACCGATATGTTTTTCTAGATATATTTTTCCGTCTGAAGTTTTTACTGCGACTCCCCAAGAGTCATAGCCGCGGTATTCAAGAGATTTTAAGCCTTCAAGAATAATGTCTCCGGCATTATTTTTGGAGCCACTATAGGCAAAAATTCCGCACATCAAAGTATTATACTATATATATGGAGGGATTTTTTTCATCGTTTAATGTTTTTGATGTTCTATTTATTTTTTTTATTCTTTATTTTGTGACTACAAGTCATGATTTTATAACTTCTTTATTTGATTTTTTCGGCTTTTTATTTACAGTAATTTTTTCATACAAAAATTATGTTTTATTTGCTCAAGTTTTAGTATTCTTGTTTGATCTACCAAAAGGTATATCTTTGGCATTAGGTTTTTTTGTAGCTTGGTTATTTGCAGAAATTTTGCTTTTTATCTTATCCCGCTACACAGTTACCAAACTTTCTCTTTCTTTGGAAAAAAATTTTATTAATAAATTCCTTACTTTTATACCAGCAACAGCGCAAGCAGTTCTTTTTTATTTGCTTGTAGTGGCTACACTTTTTGCACTGCCAGTTCGGGCATCAGTTAAAGAACAATTACTTCAGTCTCGATCAGCTCCATATTTCATTAATTTTTCACATATAATCGAAAATAACGTGAAATCAGTGTTTGGAACTGCAGTTAATGAAACCTTAAATTTTTTGACTCTTAAGGAGAAAGCTGATGAAACAATAAGTTTAGATTTTAAAGCTCAGGTAGATAAGCTTAAAATAGATGAGTCATCAGAAAAAATTATGCTTAGTCTTATTAACAAAGAAAGGAATGAAATGGGTTTACTTTCCTTGATCGAGGATCAATTAATCCGGGAAGCAGCGCGAGATTATGCAGTTGAGATGATGACTACTGGTATATTTTCCCATACTTCCCAAATTGATGGTACCAGTCCTGCCCAAAGGCTGGAAAGGAAAGGGGTCAAGTATGAGATAACTGGAGAAAATTTAGCCTACGCGCCTGATGTTTATGTTTCTCATAAAGGACTGATGAACTCTCCAGGACACCGAAGAAATATTTTATCTGAGGAATACAGCAAGGTTGGAATAGGAATCATCGACGGGGGCATCTACGGCCGCATTTTTGTGCAAGAGTTTACCAATTAAAAAAGACTGTCTTGAGAAGGGGTGTCATCGCTCTTTTTTTTAGCAGGTTCTTTCGGAATTCTTTCTTTTCTTTGGTTAAAAATTCTTTCGATAAGAGATCTTATTTGTAGTTTTTCCAGAAATCCTTTTAGTTCTGGTTTAAAACCTTCAAATTTAACTTTTTCAATATCTATTTCATAAGGTACATCTTGAAGAATGGTGGCAAGCTTTTTAGATAAAATAATATTTTCTTGATTAGTTTCAATAATACTTTTTATGCGTTCATTTTTAATTTCGGAAGTATGATTTAATAAATTCTCAACTGTTAAAAATTGGTTTAAAAGGTTAACGGCAGTTTTTGGACCAATGCCTTTGGCGCCAGGGTAGTTATCAGAAGGATCGCCCATCAGAGCTTTAAGTTCTGGTATTTTTGTAGCTGAGACTCCCATTTTGGTGACGACTTCCTCTTCATCGTAGAGTTTGATTGAACTGACACCGGTTTGAGGAGTAATGACAAAAACCTGAGATTCGATCAACTGCATAATGTCTTTATCTCCGGTGAATATTAAGATTCGATGGTTTTTTTTATACTTGGCGGTTAATGTGCCGATAAGATCATCTGCTTCATAGCCTTCTTTTTCAATTCGGCAGATACCCGCTTTATCAATCATTTCTTTAATAAGCGGAATCTGGACAATAAATTCGCTTGCCGCTTTGGGACGCTGAGCTTGATAAGAGGGAAGCAGTTTTTGTCTAAAAGTAGGTTTTGGAGTATCAAAGCAGATAATTACATGTTGAGGGTGAAAGTCAGAGATGACTTTATGCAACATAGTCATAAAACCATAAACAGCGTTTGTTGGTGTTCCATCACTGCTTCTAAAATCAGCAGGAATGGCAAAAAAAGCCCTGTGCATGATGGCATTGCCGTCAATTAGAAGAAGAGTTTCCATTGATTTTTATGCCTGTAATTTTTTCAAACTCATCTTGATCAAGGCTTTCTTTAGCAATAAGTTCTTCAGCAATCTTATTTAAACACTTTCTGTTTTTATTGAGTATGTCAACTGCTTTTTGATAAGCCGTGAGAAGAATTTCTTTTGTTTCATTGTCTATTTTTGACATCATTTCTTGGGACACAGGGTTTTGTTCCATATATGATTTACCCCACTCGGTAACATCTGTATTTGGGCCAAAGTTCATAGGCCCAAGTTTACTCATTCCAAAATCAACAACCATAGCTTTAGCAATCCTGGTTGCTTGATCAAAATCATTAGCCGCTCCGGTTGTGATTTCATTAAATACAGTTTCCTCAGCGGCGCGTCCTCCCATCATGACAGCGATTCTTTCTAAAAGGTGAGTTTTAGTTTCGTGAAGTTTATCGGCGGCCGGAGGAATAAGTGTGTATCCTAATGCCATGCCTCTTGAGACGATTGAGATGCGGTGAACAGGGTCAGTATTGGGTAGAAAATGACTGACGACAGCGTGGCCGGCTTCATGATAAGCTGTAATTTTTTTATCCAGGTCTGACTGGAGTCTTTTCTTTTCTGGGCCTAATTTTACTTTGGTGGCAGCTTCCTCAATATCGTCCATAGTAATTTTATCTCGACTGTTTCGTGCGGCAAAAATAGCGGCTTCATTTAACATATTCTCAAGATCCGCGCCTGAAAAACCTACAGTTCTTTTAGCGACTCTCTCCCAATTAACAGTTTCATTAAATGGTTTACCTTTGGCATGAATCTTGAGAATCTCTTTTCTTCCTTCAAGATCAGGGTAATCAACTATGATTCTTCGGTCAAATCTGCCCGGCCTTAAAAGCGCCGTGTCAAGTAAATCTCCTCGGTTGGTGGCGGCAATGACAACAACTCTTTCTGTTGGAGCAAAACCGTCCATTTCCACCAGAATCTGATTTAAAGTTTGTTCTCGTTCATCGTGCGAAGGCATCATGCCGACAGATCGGGCTCTTCCTATAGCATCAATCTCATCAATGAAGATTATAGATGGAGCGCTTTTTTTGGCTGTCCCAAAAAGATCGCGGACGCGGGCAGCTCCAATACCTACAAGCATTTCCATGAATTCTGATCCGGCAATTGAGATGAAAGGTACGCTGGCCTCACCGGCAACAGCTTTGGCTAAAAGCGTTTTACCGCAGCCGGCCGGTCCAACGAGAAGAACTCCTTTAGGGGTTCTGGCGCCGAGTTTTCTATATTTTTCCGGATTTTTCAAGAAATCTACTACCTCCGCAAGTTCTTTTTTGGCCTCATCAACTCCGGCAACATCGCCAAAAGAAACTTTTGGCATATCTTTATTAAATCTTTTTACCCGTGCTTGTCCAAAGGAAAAAACCGAATCTTGAGCGCCTTTAGCTTGTCTAAAAAGGAAAATAAAGAAAGCAACCATGAGAAGAGTTGGGATAAGATTACCTAATAAATTAAGCCATCCGCTTGAAGCTTGAGTATCTTTAACCTCGATATTGACAGTTTGAGGATTAATGCCGGAATCCTTTAATACTTCAATAAAGCTTGAGCTGGACTCTTTGTGAGTGACAGCCAGTTTGTCATTTTTATAATAAACAGTAATTTTATTATCGGCAATCTCAACTTTTTTAGTTTTTCCTTCTTTAATATCTTTAACGACTTCTGTAATTGATTTTTCGGGTAAAACAGAGTTCATCTCTTTAGTTAAAGCGTTAAGAGCGTAAAACAAAAAAAAACCTACAAAAAGAATAATGAAAATTGTTTTGAGATCAAAGTTAAACTTAAATACAGAAAATTGGTTGTTTTTTGGATTATCAGAAGGATTTATTTTGTTATTGTTTTTTCTATTTGACATGCCCTATTTTAGCAGATCTTTGAGTGATTTGACAACTGGAATTGATATTTGGTAAATGGTAAAATAAGATTGTTAGGACAATGATCTTAGATCTTCGATATTAGATATTTGAAGATCAAACATCGAAAATCGAGTATCGACTATCTATGAAAGTAATAAGATTAACTGACAATAATCAGGCCAAAGTTATTAAGGAAGCAATTAAGATAATAAAAAATTTAGGATTAGTTGTTTTTCCAACGGACACAGTTTATGGTTTGTTGATTGATGCCACGAATGAGAAGGCAGTTAAAAAGCTTTTGAAGTTCAAAAATCGGCCGGCGGGAAAGGCTATCTCTGTTTTTGTTAATGATTTGGTAATGCTTAAAGATAATGTTAAAGTTAATAATAAGCAGGAAAAAATGCTTGACCAAATTCTTCCGGGACATTTTACTGTTGTTTTGTCCTCTCGTCATAAAGTTTCAAAATTATTAGAGTCAGAAAAAGGAACTCTTGGAGTCAGATTTATAAAATATAAACCTATAATCGATTTAGTTAAAAAATACGGAAAGCCTTTGACCGCCACTTCTGCCAATCTCGCCAGCCGTTCTCCTCATCATTCTGTTGAGTCTTTGTTTAACGAACTTTCCGAAACGAAAAAAAAGATGATTGATCTTGTTGTTGATGCTGGTAAACTTCCTCCCAATAAACCCTCAACGGTAATTGATTTAACTTCTGAAAAACTTAAAATTATCCGTCAAGGTGATATGGTTTTTAACCAGTCGCAATCGTTTATTTCTTCAAGCGAGGATGAAACAAAAAAGATTGCTTCATTTATTCTTCAAAAATTATTGAAAGTAAAGAACGCAGATCTGCGTTCTCTAACATTTATTATTGAAGGAGATTTAGGAGTTGGTAAAACAATTTTTGTGAAAGGAATTGGAGAATATTTAGGATGGGATGATATTATCTCTCCAACTTTTGTTGTTTACTATGAATATCCTCTATTAAAGAAATTTTCTTTTAAAAAACTTTATCATTTTGATCTTTATCAGCTTACTGATACTGAAGAGTTTAAATATTTAGGAATAAATGAGATATTAAATGATAAAAATATTTTATGTATTGAATGGGGCGAAAAAGCAGGGGAGATAATGGAACTTTTAAAAAAGAAATCGAAAATTGTTTATGTGAACATGAAGTATGTTGATGAAAAGAAAAGAAAAATAATAGTTAATTATTAAATTTATGAAAATTTTAGCAATTGATACATCTTGTGATGAAACATCAGCCGCGGTTGTTGATGGCAGGCGGGTTTTATCAAACGTCATTTATTCCCAGGTGCTTTTGCATAAAAAGTGGGGTGGAGTAGTGCCTTCAATTGCCAAGCGGGCTCATGAAGAAAGAATTGATTTTGTGGTTGATGAGGCATTAAAAAAATCCAAATTTCAAATTTCAAATGTCAAACATTCATTTGACATTTGTCATTTAGATTTTGACATTAAAAATTCAATGAGCAAGATTGATTACCTTGCCGTTACCTATGGCCCTGGGTTGGCAGTGGCGCTTGAGGTTGGTATAAAAAAAGTAAAAGAATTATCAAAAAAATATAATAAGAAAATAATTCCGGTAAATCATATGGAGGGGCATATTTATTCCTGTTTTACTCAAAATAGCAAAGGAAATCCCAAAAGAGAATTTACATTTCCTTATTTAGTTCTTTTAGTTTCTGGCGGTCATACGGAGATAGTTTTATGGAAAGATTATCTTGATTTTCAAATCATTGGCAAAACCACGGATGATGCAGCTGGCGAAGCATTGGATAAAGCGGCAAAAATGTTAGGTCTTGGTTACCCTGGAGGACCAGTTATTGAGAGATTAGCTGAGGAAGCAGGAAATGTTGATCCTTACAAATTTCCCCGTCCAATGAGAAAATCAGGAGATTTAAATTTTTCTTTCTCCGGATTAAAAACAGCTTTTTATTATTTCTTGCAAAAAATGCCGGAGGAAGAAAAAAATAAAATGATTAAAGAACTGGTTAGTTCATTCCAAGAAGCGGTTTTTGATTCGTTGCTTATAAAAACTGAAGCGGCTATTAAACAAATAGGAATTATTAATTTAGTTGTGGCCGGTGGAGTAGCAGCCAATCGTGAACTTAGAAAAAGAATGAAAAATTTAGCTAAAAAATATAAAGGCTCTGTCGTTTATCCTCCTTATAAATATTTAAACGGTGATAATGCGGCCATGATCGGCGTCGCCGCTTTCTTTAAAGCAAAGGCGGGAATATTTGTTAAACATATCGAAGCTTTCGACCGCATCCCAAGATTGAGTTTATAAACTACAAACTCACCTCCGAAGTGAGATAGAGCGTTGTGGCAATACTTTCAACTCCAGAGGTTGATTTTTATCGTATTTTACCTTGGGATTTCATGAAGGCTATGGCACCAAAAGTAATGGCTGCATAGGCAAAACACATTACTCCAGCTTGTGTTCTAGATTTTGCGTCAATTTTTTTATAAATAGATTTTAAATGATTGTGTATTGTATTTTTGCTTATTTCCAACTGGGCTGCAATTTCTGTATTGCTATTTTCCTTTCCATCACCTTCTATCATTTTTCCCATGACATCACATTCTCTTTCAGTTAAATTACTCACCATTTCTAAATGACTACCTTCGGTCAATTTATTAATGTCGAACCAGTCTTCATCAAGGAAAGCCAATATTGCGGCAAGACCATTATTTGAATCTGTTGCAAGGCGGGATGGTGTTAAATGATTTTTTACTGTGCCGGATTCTATTCCCATTCTTTCTGCAATCCCATTGTAGGTTAGTCCTTGCGCTTGTAAAGATAAAGCTTCAAGACGTCTAGGGAAAGGGTTAGGTGCTGTTTTTGCTTTTTCCATAGGGATAAATTGGACTATTCTAGCAGATTTATTGACAAAATGCTTAAAGCATTTGATAAACTATAAAAATATGAAGATTGGAATAATTGGAGGATCTGGTTTGGATGATCCCAAAATACTAAAAAATGCGAAAGAAAAAAAAGTAAAAACAAAATACGGAGAGCCATCTTCTTCTTTAACAACGGGAAAAATTGATGGCGTCGGCGTGGTTATCTTAGCCCGACATGGAAAAAAACATAATGTCACTCCAACTGAGATTAACTATTTAGCCAATATTTATGCTCTTAAAGAAGAAAATTGCGACTACATTTTAGCAACGACAGCGGTAGGTTCATTAAAAGAAGAAATTAAACCGGGTAATTTAGTTTTTCCTGATCAGTTTATTGATTTTACCAAAAGGCGGAAAATGACTTTCTTTCATGATCAAGTTGTCCATACTCCAATGTCAGAGCCTTTTAGTAATAATTTAAGAGATGCGCTTTGTCAAACTTGTGATGAGTTAAAGTTTACTTACAATAAAGATGTGACTATCGTCACCATTGAAGGTCCAAGATTTTCAACTAAAGCCGAGAGTAAAATGTTTCGGCAGTGGGGCGCTGATATTATCAACATGTCAACCTGCCCTGAAGTAATTTTAGCCAATGAACTTGGGATTCCTTATCAGTCAATTGCCATGTCAACTGATTATGATTGCTGGAAGGAAGATGAAGAGCCTGTAAGTTTTGAGATGGTTTTAAAAAGAATGCAGGAGAATGCCGGCAAAGTTAAAACATTATTACTAAAAGTTATTCCTAAAATTAAATGCCAATAAAATCCAGGATAAGAACTATTCCCGACTGGCCGAAAAAAGGAATTATGTTTCGAGACATAACGACCTTGTTAAAAGACCCTGAAGGATTAAAAATCTGCGTTGAAGATTTTATCAAGAGATATAAAAATAAAAAATTTGATTTAGTTGTCGGTATTGATTCAAGAGGATTTATTTTAGGGGGAGTTTTGGCTTATGCTTTAGGCAAAGGTTTTGTGCCGGTGCGCAAAAAAGGCAAACTGCCGGCCGAAACTGAAAGCCAGGAATATCAATTAGAATATGGCACAGATACGGTAGAGATTCACAAAGATGCCATCAAAAAAGGGCAGAGGGTTATAGTCATTGATGATTTACTGGCAACAGGTGGTACATCACTCGCGGCAATAAAGTTAGTTAAAAAACTTGGAGGAAAAGTAATTGAAGCAGGTTTTATTGTTGATTTGCCTGATCTTGGAGGCGGCAAAAAATTAAAAAAAGAAGGAATCAACTACTACGCTCAAGTTGCTTTTGAGGGTGAATGAGAGTGATGAAAAATTTGGCCAAACCGTTTAAGTCTAGAAGGATGAGTTAGAGAATAGGCTTTTCTATAAGCTTCTTGTTCCTCGCGGTCCCAAACCAATTCTTCTCCTTCTCTAAATTGGTATTGACGTTCTTCAGGGAATAACTGATTCATTGATTCTAAGATACATTTAGCGACCGCCTCTAATTTCTCTTCCCTAGTTTTAGCTTCTTTTAATTTTTGATTAAAATTAATTGGATCACCTACAATCACTTTTATTTTACGCGGCCTAGGAAACCATTTACCAGGCGGTAGAGTTTTATATGTACCTATTTCAGCAATAGGAATGATTGGAATGTTTATTGCTGAGGCAAGTTTTGTTAACCGTGCTACTCCTTTATCAACCTTTGTTAATCGTCCATCTCTTGATCGTGTGGCTCCATAAGCAATACAAACATTTGATCCTTGTTTCAAAGTGTCAATTATGATGTTTGAGGTATCGGCATCATTGCCATCTCTATTGACGGGTAAAGCGCCGCGGGCTCTTAAAATACTTCCTAAGATAGGAACTTTAAAATATGAAGCTTTGGCTGGGAATTTAGTTAAAGGTCTATAAGGATCAGCGATCCACAAGCCAGGGACAACATCTTCTAAACTGAAGTGTGAAGTTAAATATAGCGCTGGTCCAGTGGGTGGATATTTTTCATTAGGCGCTTCAATGCGGTGATAAATAGTACTTGCTGCTCCAAGAAGTGCCATTCCAAGCATCATTCCGTAATTACCTGAATATTGTCTGTAGCGTTCCTTAATGCTTCTGCCGTATTTTATGGCTTTCCCAGATGTTCCCAGTTCTGCTTGAGGTGGCATAAGGCCATATTATAACAAGAAAGCTTTATTTTTTGTTTCCTTTTTGCCATTGGACGCTCGTAAGTAGAGAAGAAAAGACGTCGTCGCCAATGGCGATTTTTATACTATCTAATTCTTTTTTAGTGGGGTTGCGTTTTTGAAAGCGAATATTGCCAATGTTTTCAATGATTGCCAAAGGCTGTTGCTCATTGCCTTCGCCCATCTCAAGAACTGCCGCAGTAGCTAAAGCATCAGCCACATTTACTTTTTCTGCATGCATTAGCCTTCCAAAAATATCTGGTTTACCGATGTAGCTGTTGATTGCCCGGAAACCGCTGTGGGCGATAGCAACTCCAGTTACTCCCCATCTTAAGGGCGTAAGTTTGCTGTCAGTAATTATTATTCCAACGTGATTGAGTTTAAATTTTTTAGCTAAATATTCTCTTATAGAGTTAGCGCTTTTTTGAGGATCTTTTGGCCATAAAACAAGATACCCTTGGCCATTTGATTCATCAATGCCGGCTGATGCCACCATAATACCTCGATTGATGCTTATCATAAAACCATATTGGTTAAATTCTCTGGGTAAATAATACTCAGCTTCTTTTTTGGCTAAATTATTCTTTTGTTCTTCAGAAGATTTTTTGACGATTCTTCCCTCACAAATGCTGACGATTTTTGAGGTAACGGCAACTACAGATTTTTCGGGCAGGTGAGTAATGTATTTATCTAAGATTTTAAACACATCATTATCTTTCCTTGTGATTTTATAAGTTTTAACCGGTGTAACTTTCATAACCACTTAGTATACAACGGATCTTAAATTATTTAATAGGTTAGCAAATAGTATGCGGCTACATGTTTGATCTTCAAATAATTCCGGATGAAATTGAAAACCGTAAATTGGTTTTTCTTTATGTTTAATAATTTCATATCCGTCTTTTGATTGAGCTAATCCAATTAAGTTTTTAGATAAAGTTTTAATTGCCCATTTATGACATTCATATACATGGCAATCTTTTATACCTTGAAATAATAGACAATCCTGTAAAACTTCTATTTGTTCAATGCCTTTTACTTTTGTTTCGAGTCTTTCAATCTCAGCTCCAAAAGCTTGAGCAATTAATTGGGCTCCTAAACAAATTCCGAGTAGTGGAATTTTAGTATTAAGTATTAAATTAATTTCTGTTTTATAGCGGTGAGTATGATTTTTAACAGAAAATTTATGTCCGCCCGAAAGAACGATTAAATTTATATTCTCATGAATTATAAAATCTTCTTCTAATTTTTGAATAGTAATAGAATGTCCTATTAGCAAATTTTTCAGCTGATTTATATGAGCAGATCCATTATTAATAAGAATAATATTCACACATAGATTATACTATGATAATCAATATGACAGATGAAAAGTTAAATTTATCAAATCCCGTTCTTCCTGACTCAGACGGATATAGGTTACAAACACTTGCTACTCATTTTGAAAAGAGAAAACCTTATTTTGAAAAAATATGGAAAGAAAAAACTCAGACTTTAATCAATCAGCAACCTCAAGTCGGAGATGGTGAAATAAATTACGTTCTTTGCGGTTCCAATGTTTATACAGCCTTAGCTATTGCTGATAAATCAGAAGAGATTGTAGTTAAAGATGGAAAGGTTGAAAAAAGAGCAGTCCAAGTATCACCTTTAACTAAAGCTGGTTTGACAATACCTTTGCTTATTCCCGGAGATGTGGATGCGGTTTCAATAAAGGAAAATTTTGATTTAAAAATGCCTTTTGATGTTTCAAAACCTTCCACCAGTTTATTTTGGAAATGTATGCCTGAAGGTATGAGAATGATGGTTCATAGTATAAATGGACAAGAAGTATATACGGTTCATCCTGTTGATAATTTTGTCTTCAGACTAGTAGCCCAATTCATTGGGGGAAGTGACCATTCAATAGATAAAATACCTAAAAAACTTGATCAAATTTTGAGATCTTTATCCGAAACATGGTCAATGTCTGAGATTAGGCAAAGAGCGATTGAAGCAATAAAGGCATTAAGTGGTTATAGACAACTGTCAAATGAATCTATACAGAAGAGTAAATTTCTCATTGACTTGAATATGAATCAGCCAATTCAATATGAGTCAGAAATAAATGTTGAAGATTTCTTACCATCGACGTATGGTCCTTTAAAATTTGCAAGAGAAAGAGGATTAACTGATGAACTTCCAACTTTAACGAATTTTCTTGATTCTCTCTCAGGTTCACATGAAAATGTTTCTAAAGAATCTCGCGCAGCACGGATAACCAATTACTTAAACTCAAATGAATATATTGATAAGCTTCAAAGATTTGATGAACGACATCGATCAGAAGTAATTGGATTAACCACTGAGTATTTTATTCTTCATCCAGATGGTCAAGGCGCTGATGATTTTGTTAGAGATCTTCAAAAGGTAGATTTAGGGGATTATGAAAAGGATCATAAAATTTCTAAATTATTAGCTGATTCAATTGCTCAAAGATTAGGAATAAATGACGTGACATCAAGAGAGGCAGTAGAACAAATATATAATTACTACTTAGATAGTGTCATTGTAAATGGAGTTTATTTTCATAGTTTTAATGGCGCTTTTGAATTATCAATAAGAGCAAATGGTTTAACTACAGATCAACGATTATGGGACTGGGAAGAATTAAGAAGAATAAGCGAGATTGGGGAAAAAACTGGACGAAGTATGTTATTAGGATGGGGATCACTAAATTCAAAAGGTAATATTTCCTATGCCTCAACTACGAGAGATTCATATAGGTATGCTGTAGCTTCTCCAGAATGGTTTGCGCAGTTTGTAAGTGAGGGTTTTCATATTCCCAATAATGAGCCTCAAAAAAAAGCATATTACAGAGGTGATTATGAACAGGCAAAACAAAATATTGAAGAATTATGTAATAAGATGCAATCTTCTCGACAAGAAGACATAGATGCTCGAAAGTCTTATTCTAATATCTCAATGGAAGAACGAACGGAAATTCTTAGTTTCTTTGAGAAATATTGGAAAGTGTTTAGAGGAACAAATAGTCAGCCTTGTTTAGCATTGATTAATTGCAGTATGTTTGATGATGATCCAGTAAATTATCCAGCGCATGTAAAAGAAGATTTTGGTTCTTTAACAGAATATGTACGAGATTATATGCACAGTGCTGGTAATAATCCTAAAGTTTTTGAGATAATTAAAAGTTTAAGATACAATATTAGTGGTGGTGTTGACAAACAAACCGAAGTTAATATTTCTCCTGAAGAAATAGAAATTGTGAAGCTACCTGAATATTCAAAAGTCTTTCCTAAATGATTTCTCTTGAAAACTGTCCTCTATTAAGGTAAACTAGTACTTAATTGGTATATGTTCACTATTAATAATAAATCTGATTACGCATTGCTTTTGGTTTCTCACATTTCCAGTAAAAAGGAGTTTATTCCTTTATCCAGGTTAGTTGTAGAAACGAAATTGCCAAAAAGGTTCATTGCCCGCATTGCTGCAGATTTGGCTAGAAACGGAATTTTGGAAAGCAAAGAAGGGAAAGACGGCGGCTACCGATTGATGAAAAGTTTAAGTAAAATAAGTCTTTTTGATTTTTTAAGAGTTTTTGAAAAAGATCTACGTTTGGTTAAATGTCAAATTTCAGGATATCAATGCGATTTTAATAGATTATGTACTCATAAAAATCAATTAAGACAAAAAATAGCCGGTATTTTCGTTAATCAGTTAACCAACTGGACATTGCAAGATTTAATTAAAAATTAATGTATGAAAACTAATACAATTCTTTCGCTTAAAAATTTTTCAGTCAGCGTAGAAAAAAAGAAGATTATTAAGGATATAAATTTTGAGTTTGAAAAAGGAAAGATTTATGCCCTTATGGGGCCTAACGGTTCGGGAAAATCTACCTTTGCTTACTCAATTACCGGACATCCTGCTTACTCTGTTGAAAAAGGCTCAGAAGCTGTTTTTGAGGGTGAAGATATCGTTAATCTGTCAGTGGATAAGCGGTCAGTGAAGGGAATATTTTTATCTTTTCAAAATCCTCTATCAATCTTGGGAGTCAAACTTCGTCAATTTCTTTATTTTGCTCTTCAAGGTAAAAAAGATCCATTGACAATCAGTCAAGAAATAAAAAAATACGCTAAAGATTTAAAGATTTCAGATGATTTATTAAATCGTTCGCTAAATGAAGGCGCCTCTGGTGGAGAAAAGAAAAAGCTGGAGGTTTTGCAAGCGGCAGTATTGGATAAAAAACTGATTATTTTTGATGAGGTGGATACAGGGGTAGATGTTGATGCGTTAAAAACTATTGCTCAATTTTTGCGCAAAAACAAAACCGATAAAACTTACATCATTATTACTCACTACAACCGGATTTTAAAATATCTTAAGCCAGATCACGTGATTGTTCTTAATCAAGGTGTTATAAAAAAAGTTGGAGATCATACGTTAGCATACGACATTGAAAAAAATGGTTATGGCAAATAAACAGACTAACATAAATTTTGAAAATAAATATGGTTTCTCCATGCCGGAAAATTATGCGCTCAAACCTGAAAAAGGTATTAGCCAGTCTGTGGTAGTCAATATTTCCCAATTGAAAAACGAACCTGAGTGGATGAAAGAGTTTAGGCTCAAAGCCTATGAAATTTTTCTTCAAAAGTCAATGCCAAAGTGGGGGCCGGATTTATCCAAAATCAATTTTGATGATATCTACTATTACATAAAACCTACAAAAGACAGAGCTAAAAGCTGGGAAGAGTTACCGGCAGAAATCAAAGAAACTTACGACCGTATTGGTATGCCTGAAGCTGAAAAGAAATACCTATCCGGTGTAAGCGCTCAGTATGAGAGCGAGGTAGTTTATGAAAGCATTAATCGTGAACTTAGCAAGAAAGGTGTAATTTTTTGTGACATGGATACAGCAGTTAAAAAATATCCGGAAATCGTTAAAGAATACTTTGGTAAATTAATTCCACCTCATGATAATAAGTTTGCCGCTTTAAACTCAGCAGTTTGGTCAGGTGGTTCATTTGTTTATGTTCCAAAAGGGGTCAAGGTTGATCTGCCCATGCAGGCCTATTTTAGAATTAACGCCGAAAAATTCGGGCAATTTGAAAGGACACTTATTATTGCAGAAGAAGGCAGTAGTTTTCATTATGTTGAAGGATGTACTGCGCCAGTTTACACGACTGATTCTCTTCATGCGGCAGTAGTTGAAATTTTTGTTAAAAAAGGGGCCAGAGTTCGGTATACTACCGTTCAAAACTGGAGTAAAAATGTTTTTAATTTAGTAACTAAGAGAGCAAGAGCTGAGGAAAACGCTCTCATTGAATGGGTAGACTGCAATATCGGTAGTCAAATTACGATGAAATATCCCTGCGTTTATCTTATGGGAGAAGGCGCCCGAGGAGAAATGCTCTCTGTTTCGTTTGCCGGAGCTGGTCAAGCGCAGGATACTGGCGCCAAAATGATTCATTTTGCCTCTAATACTTCCTCGCGGATTATAGCCAAATCAATTTCTAAAAATGGAGGGAGGGCATCATATCGTGGTTTAGTGCAGGTGATGAAAGGCGCCAAGAACTCTTCAGTTCATTCATCCTGTGATGCCTTAATTATCGATGAAGATTCCCGCTCTGATACTTATCCTAGCTTAAGAAGTCAAGAAAATAATACTCAGATTGAGCATGAGGCAAAAGTTGAAAGATTATCCGACGATAAACTTTTTTATTTGACTTCACGTGGAATTAAAAAGTCTGATGCTGAGGGATTATTAGTTAATGGATTTATTGATCCGGTTTCAAAAGAAATTCCCCTTGAGTACTCAATAGAGTTAAACAGATTAATTAATTTGGAGATGAGCGGAAGCGTCGGTTAAATGTCAAATTTCAAATGTCAAATCAATATCTAAAATCTAAAAAATTTATAAATCTAAACAAAACTAGATTAGAGAACCTTGTTTTTGATAAGGCCGGTGAGTATGTGATTTTTTTTCATAACCTTTCCGGAAAATTTAATTTTGAGATAAGATCAAGCGGAGTTGATGTGAATATATTTGGATTATTTACCGGTAAAAATAATGATGAGTTTAAAGTTGAGACAGTTCAGCATCATTTATTTCCAGACTCATCATCTAATCTTTTAATAAAGGGCGTGTTTGAGGATGAGTCAAAGTTAGGTTATCATGGATTAATAAAGATTGAAAAAGAGGGAAAAGGCAGTCATGCCTATCAAAAAAATCAAAACCTTATTTTATCGCCTCAAGCTTTCGTTGAGTCCAAGCCCTATTTAGAAATTATGGCGAATGATGTTTATTGCACTCATGGATCAACAATTGGGCGGTTGAATAAGGATGAGATTATTTATCTTCAAAGCCGGGGGATTGATCAAAAATCAGCTGAAAAATTATTAGTTGAAGGGTTTATAGATGAGTTATTTGATAAGATAAAGATAAAATTCCCCGCCCTTCGGGCACCCCTTTTACAAAAAGGGGAAAAATTCTCCTCTTTCTAAGAGGAGTACCTGAACGTAGTGAAGGGGAGGAATTTTAAAATCATTATGATAAACGTTAATCAAATAAAAAAGGATTTTCCGATTTTTCAACATGATCCCAGTTTGGTTTATCTGGATTCTTGCGCTACATCTCTAAAGCCAAAGCAGGTGATTGATAAAATCGTTGAGTATTATTCACAGTACTGCGCTAATATAATGCGGGGGATCTACAAGATATCAGAAAAAGCTACGGAAGAATATGAAGATACGAGAAAAGTAGTTGCAGAATTTATTAATGCCTATAAGCCTGAAGAGATTATTTTTACTCGAAATACTACCGAGTCAATTAATCTAGTGGCTTATGCTTTGGGTAGACAGATTATTGACTCTGACAGTGAAGTAATTACTTCTATTATGGAACATCACTCCAACTTTATTCCCTGGCAGCAGCTGGCTTTTGAGAATGCCGCACTTTTGAAAGTTATTGATGTTGATGAAGAAGGCTGCTTAAAAAATATGGATAGGCTTGAACAAATAGTCACTAAAAAAACAAAAATTCTGGCTTTAACTTACGTTTCCAATGTTTTTGGGACAATTAATCCAATTAAAGAAATAGTAAGAAAAGCAAAAAAAATAAATCCTCAAATAATTACAGTGATTGATGCGGCTCAGGCAGTTCCTCATTTTAAAGTTGATGTTCAAAATTTAGGGTGTGATTTTTTGGCCTTTTCTTCACATAAGATGTTTGGTCCAACCGGAGTAGGCGTGCTTTGGGGCAGATATGATTTACTTGAGAAGATGTATCCTTTCCAGTACGGCGGTGAGATGATTGAAGAAGTAACTTTGGAAAAAAGCGTTTTTCAAAAACCACCTCATAAATATGAAGCAGGAACTCCTAATATTGCTGATGTAATCGCTTTTAAAGAAGCAATCTTTTATCTAAAACAAATAGGCGCTGACAATGTTAGAACTCATGAAAAAAATTTAACATATTATGCCTTAAAAAGATTAAATGAAGAACTGCTGGGAAAAATAAAGATATTTGGTCCAAGAAAAGCGGATGACAGAGTAGGCGTTATAAGTTTTTCAGTAAGTGGAGTTCACCCGCATGATATTGCTCAGTTTCTTGATGAAAAAAATATTGCTATTCGTGCCGGTTATCATTGCGCAATGCCGCTTCATTTTTTTCTAAATGAAGGGGCAACAGCCAGAGTCAGTTTTCAGGTGTACAATAGTGAGGAAGACGTTGATAAGTTAGTTGAGGAATTGAAAGAAGCGATAAGAACCTTTTAATATGAAATCCAAATATCAAAATCCCAATGTCAAAAAAATTCATTTGGCATTTGATATTTGAAATTTAGATTTTTATTATGTCAATGTATCAAGATATTATCTTAGACCATTATCGAAATCCAAGGAATTTTGGGAAGCTTGAAAAAGCCGATCATACGGTTTCTGTATCCAATCCTCTTTGCGGTGACAAGATCTCAATGGAGATAATTGAGGAAGGAGACATTATTCATAACATTGCTTTTTCTGGAGAAGGCTGTGCTATATCAAAGGCAGCTGCCTCAATGCTTACAGAATATGTAAAAGGAAAATCAAAAGATGAGTTGCGAAAATTGGATAAAAGTTTTATCATGGAAATGTTAGGATTGGAACTTAGTCCAAATAGGATTAAATGCGCGCTTCTCTCATGGGAAGCGCTTATTAAAATTTTAAGTTCAACGCCGCTCACAGCGGGGTAAAATAAATGAGTCAACTTAAAGATTCTCAAAATCCTTCAGGCCCAGTTGTCATTGGCAAATTAAAAGTGACAGTAGACAGAAATATCTGTATAGGAGCCAGCACCTGCGTGGCCATTGCTTCCAAAACTTTTGAACTTGATACTGAGGCTAAAGCCGTAATTTTAAACTCTGCAGGACAAGACCCCGAAGAAATAGTTTTAAATGCAGCTAAAGTATGTCCTGTAGCGGCCATTACTATTGAGAATGAAAAAGGAGAGAAAGTTTACCCAAAATAATAATTAATAGTTCTGGGTTTTGAGTTTTGAGCCCATAACCCATAACTCACAACTCATAACTAATTATGACTAAATTCTTGTGGAAGATTGGCGGGGAAGCCGGTTTTGGAATAATGACATCAGGTGTAACTTTTGCTAAAATAGCAACGAGGTCAGGCTATCACATCTTCGATTATGCCGAGTATCCTTCTTTAGTCCGCGGTGGACATAACACTTATGAAGTTTTGTTTTCTGAAGAGGAGGTTTTTGCTACTCAAAAAAAGATAGATCTTCTCATTTGTTTAAACCAAACGACTTATGATTTTCATAAATCACGATTAGACTCTAATTCTTTGGTAGTTTATGACAACGGGATGTTTGAAATAAATGATAATATTGTCAAAGTCCATCTGCCTTTTAAATCCATTCTTCAAGAACTTAATGGACAGCAAGTAATGATGAATACTATAGTACTTGGCGCGACAATGGCGCTACTTGAGGGAGACATTAATCTTCTTTATTCTATGATTGAAGAACAGTTTCAAAGGAAAGGAAAAGAGGTTGTTGATTATAACAAACAGTTTGCTCAAAAAGGTTATGAGTATATAAAAAATAATCACCCGGATAAGATAAAATCAATACTTATAAAAAAAGATGAAAAAGAAAAATTGGTAATGACCGGGAATGAGTCTTTTTCCCTAGGAACAGTAACAGCTGACTGCAGACTTTATGCAGCCTACCCCATGACTCCTGCTTCATCAATTTTGACAGTGCTGGCTCAGTGGCAAAATCAGACAGGCATGATTGTTCGGCATGCAGAAGATGAAATTGCTGTTATTAATACAGCCTTGGGTTCTTCACAATCGGGCGCAAGATCAGCAGTAGGTACATCAGGCGGAGGATTTGCTTTGATGACTGAGACGATATCTTTTAGCGGTACAGCTGAATTGCCATTAGTAATATTTTTGGGTCAAAGACCAGGTCCAGCAACAGGTATGCCTACCTGGACGGAACAGGGAGATCTTCTTTTTGCTTGTTACAGCGGACATGGAGAGTTTCCAAAAATTGTTTTAGCTCCAGGTGATATTGATGAGATGTTAAAACTAACAGTTAAAGCTTTTGATTTAGCTGATATATACCAAGTGCCTGTAATTATTCTTGCAGATAAACTGCTTTGTGAATCCCACAAAAGCCTTGATAAAGAACAAGCGATGTCATTTATGACAAATTATCAGCCTAACCGAGGGAAAACAGTTTGCTCCCCAACGGATAAACCGTATTTAAGATATAAACTTAGTGATGATGGGATATCAGAGAGGTTAATTCCTGGGGTTCAAGGCTCATTTTACCAATCAAACTCTTATGAACATATAGAAGACGGACACACAACTGAGCAAAGCAAACCGCGGTTTGAGCAGGTCAATAAAAGAGGGAAAAAAATTAATACTTATTTAACTAAGGACTTTGATCTGCCTGCAGTTTATGGAGATGTAGAAAATGCTAATATTGTTTTTGTCTCTTGGGGTTCAAATAAGGGAGCAATTTTAGAGGCACAAAAAATTTTATATGCTCAAGGAACAAAATCGGCTTTTATTCATTTCACTCATGTTTACCCCATTGATAGTAACAAAGTTAATGGTTTGTTTAGCAAAGACAAAAGATATATTTTAATTGAGAATAACTCTCAGGCACAGTTTGGTCAGTTGTTACGAATGCAAACAGGAGTTGAGATTAAAGAAAAGTTTTTGAAATATGACGGAAGACCGGTATGGGTAGAAGAGATTGTAGATTATATTAAAAAACATTAAATCGATTCACGATTCATGATATAAGATTCATGAATCATAAATCGTAAATCTTGAATCAATATTATGGATGATTTTAATGCTTATGCGCCGACATGGTGTCCGGGTTGCGGTGATTGGGCGATAGGAGTAGCTTTAAAACAAGCGCTGACAGGCTTAGGTTACAGTCCATCATCTGTGAATATGGTTTTTGATATTGGCTGTTCGGGCAATATGAATGATTTCATAAATGCCTATGCTGTTCATGGTCTTCATGGCCGGTCAATCCCGGTCGCTATCGGGATGAAATTAGCCAATCACAAAATGCCGGTTTTAGTTGTTGGCGGAGATGGTGGTATTTACGGTGAGGGAGGTAATCATTTTATACATGCCTGCCGCGGCAATCATGATATTACTGTTATTGTTCATGATAATGAAGTTTATGGTTTAACCACCGGACAAGCCGCACCGACTTCATCCAAAGGCATGAAAACCAAGTCAACACCGACAGGTTTAATAGAGTCGTCTCTTAATCCATTGGCTATTGCCATTACTCAAGGAGCAACTTACGTTGCCAATACGTTTACCGGTGACATTAAAGGAGTTGTGGAGATCATAAAGCAGGGAATAAGCCATAAAGGTTTTTCTTTAATTAATATCCTTCAGCCTTGTATTTCCTTTAATAAATTCAATACATATCAGTATTTCAATGAGCACTCTTATAAATTGGATGAAAAGCATAACAAAGCAGACTTTAACAGTGCTTTGATTAAGGCTATGGAGATGAGCACTGAAAAATATCCACTGGGAGTTCTTTACCAAGTCGAGAAACCAGCTTATCATGAACAGCTTACCCAGCTTGTTGCAGGCGCCTTGATAGAAAACAAACGATATGAAAATTTTGGCGGTTTAATAAAAGAGTTTTTTTAATTAAAAGTAAATATATTTGAACGAATATTGTAGTTTGGCACTATTGGACAGGCCATACTCAATAGCTGTTGACAGTTAGCAAACTATTTGCTATACTGCTAATATATATGGCATTTGTAGTTGGAGCTTCAAATCAATCTATATACCCCTTAATAGCCGTTAGAGACGGAATAGTTTTTCCTTACGCAGAAAATGTTTTAGTCTTTGGCAGACAAAAAAGCACTGATGCAATAAATGAGGCTTTGAAACGTGAAAAAAAAGCTGTCTTAGTCATGCAAAAAAACTCAAATTTAGATGATCCCAAAATAACTGATCTTTATGATATTGGTGTTGTTGTTAGTATTGAAAAGACAGTTCTTGGGGAAAAAGGTGAAATTAACGCTTTGGTTAAAGGGGTAGAGAAGATAAGAATTGTTGAATACACAAAAGAGCATCCTTATTTTGAAGCTAAAGTTGAGAAAATTGAGGATGAACTTATTGATAACGAAGAAATACAAGCCATGGTTAAACATATATCTTTACAAGTAAAGAAGGCCATTAATTTTGGAAAAACTGTTGATTTTGTTTTCTTGATGAATATTCTTAATGTAACCTCGCCTTTAAACTTTTCTTACCAGGTGGCTATGGTTCTTGATCTTAAGTCAGATGAAAAACAGAGATTACTTGAGGAAATCAGTCTTAAAAAAAGATTAGTTGATGAAGTTGAGTATGTAAATCGCGAGATTAAAATTCTTGAGATTGAACAGAATATATCCAATAAGACACAGCAAAAATTTGAAAAAGGAATGAGAGAAACATTCTTGAGAGAGAAAATGAAGACGATAGAGGAAGAGTTAGGCGGAAAGGGTGGTGAGGATCGGGAAATTGAGGAATATCACGATAAAATAAAAAAAGCCAAAATGCCAAAGACAGTTGAGGTAAAAGCTTTCAAAGAACTAAAAAGATTATCACAGATGTCTCAGTTTAACCCGGAATCATCTTACATACGTACTTATCTTGATTGGTTAATTGAGATTCCATGGACAAGTAAACTTGATCATGATGTTAATATTGCCCAAGCAGAGAAGATATTAAATGAAGATCATTATGGGTTAAAGAAAATTAAAGAAAGAATTCTTGAGTACTTAGCGGTGATAAAACTTCGTAAATCTAAAGAGGAAGAAGAAAATTTAACCAAAAAAGATGGTGATAAAAAAGAACATCCTCCAACGATTTTATGTTTTGTTGGACCTCCGGGAGTTGGTAAAACTTCACTTGGAAAATCAATTGCCCGTTCTTTAGGCCGCAAATTTGTAAAAATATCTTTAGGCGGAATTCGCGATGAAGCTGAAATAAGAGGTCATAGACGTACCTATGTCGGCGCTTTGCCTGGCCGCATGATTCAGGGTATAAAACAAGCAGGTACAAAAAATCCTGTATTTATGCTTGATGAGATAGATAAGCTGGGACATGATTATCGAGGCGATCCGTCGGCAGCGCTTTTGGAAGCCCTTGATCCTGAACAAAATCATTCTTTCTCAGATCATTATCTTGAGGTTTCTTATGATTTATCGGATGTATTTTTTATCACCACAGCTAACATACTGGACACGATTCCTGAAGCTTTGCTTGATCGTTTGGAGGTAATTCATTTTCCAGGATACACAGAGGATGAAAAATTCAATATTGCTAAAGGATATCTTATAAAAAAACAGATTGAAGCACACAGTTTAGAATCTAATAAGATTGGGGTTACCGATAGTGCTTTGCGTACTATTATTCGTCGCTACTCAAGGGAAGCTGGAGTAAGAGAACTCGAACGACAGATTGCTACAATCTGCAGAAAACTAGCTCGACAAATAGTTGAAAACAAAATTAAATATAAAACGGTCGGTTTAGGTGATCTTCATAAACTTATTGGTCCTTACAAATACTCATCTTCGATGATTGAAGAAAAGGATACTGTTGGTATTTCTACTGGTTTGGCTTGGACTCAGGCCGGAGGTGACATATTGTTTATTGAGGTAGCCGTTATGCCTGGAAAAGGTCATCTTAACTTGACGGGTCATTTAGGAGAGGTGATGAAAGAATCATGTCAAGCCGCCTTATCATACATCCGTTCTCGTTGGAGCATGTTTGGTTTATCTAAGGACTTCTTTAATAAGGTAGATATTCATGTCCACGTGCCTGAAGGCGCGGTACCAAAAGATGGGCCATCAGCTGGAATTGCAATAACGACAGCGATGGTTTCTGCCTTAACCAAAATTCCTGTCAAAAGAGATGTGGGTATGACCGGCGAGATAACATTAAGAGGAAGAGTGCTTGAGATAGGTGGAATCAAAGAAAAAGTTATTGCGGCCCACCGTGCTGAGATAAAAACTGTAATCATGCCTAAGGAAAATAAAAAAGATCTGGATGATATTCCATCATATGTACTTAAAGGTCTGAATTTTGTTTATGTTGATCACATGGATGAAGTGCTAAAAATATCTTTGGTTTTTCCAGAGAAAAAGAAACATCATTTATCATTTGCTCCAAAAAACTACGCAGTTTTAGATGAGGGGACGAATTAAATTCTTCTTTTTATCTGCAGGAATATATTTCTTAGTTTATTGAGTACGTTATAGAGCCTATAAAGTTTATTGTTTATCACTAGGTCAAAAGTGCCCATCATTTGTATATAGTCTCCTCCATAGCCTTCTTTAAACTTAGTGAATCCAACATAATCATCATTTCCCTGGTAATTAGGTGCTAATGAACCCCACATATCAAAATTTTCGGCTCCTAGTTTTTTTCCTAGTTTGATAGCTTCCCACATCAAAAGATTAGCTCCCATTAAATTACGGTGCTTTAAAGATGAACCGCCGTAAGCATAGTAAAGAGTTTTGTTGAAATAAAAAAGTTCGTAAGCGGCAAGAGGAGTATTTTCATAATAGGCAATTAAAATATGGGAAAGATCATTTTTAAGAGTTTCCCAAACTGTTTTATGATAATCAGGATTGTGTCCAAAATATCCTTGACGGCGGCAGGTATCGAAGTAAAGTTTACTGAAAATTTCAAAGCCTTGATCTGTAGATTCTTCTTTGACCATGACGCCTTTTTTTTCAGCTAGTCTTATATTGTATCTAGTTTTTTGTTTCATTTTGGCCAGAAGTTCCTCCTCTGTTTGTTTCAAATCAAGTAAGATTGTCCATTCTGTGAAGAGAGGTTGAGGGGATTTTATTATCGTTGATCTTAGATCTAAGATCTTAGATCTTTGAGCAATTGTTTCATTAGGTTCGAGTTTTATGAATATAACATTATTTTTTTTGCCAAGATCGGTTAAAAAATCCACAACTTCTTGTGAAGGAAAATTGGATTTTGGTAGATATCCTACTTTATAGGACGTGTATGGGATTTTGTGTAGGGTTAATTGATAAACGTTTTGTAGGGACAGGTCGCGACCTGTCCTTACATCATTATTTTCAAATTCACCAATCCTAACAACCTTAATGCCCATTTTTTTCCTGGCTTCGCCCCACTGCCAAGATTGCAAAGGATGAGGGGCTTTTTGGTTATACAATTCCTGATCAAAATCAGATCCAATTATCTTAACGTCCATATACAGATTATACCTTATGAAGTTTGCTTTATTATTTCCAGAGTTTCTTGGGCGCACTTTTCCCACGAGAAAAGCTTGACTCGTTCAAGACCTTTTTTGATCAGGTCTTTTCGAGTATTTTCATCTTTTAAAGCCATAATCTCATCAACTAAATCGTTCACATCATCAGGAGTAAGATAAAGGGCGGCTTCTCCGCCAATCTCGGGAAGACTTGAGGAGAAAGAAGTAATAACCGGACAAGAGTAGGACATGGCCTCTAAAATAGGTATGCCAAAGCCTTCATAAAGCGAAGGAAGAACAAAACAAAAGGCTTGAGAATATAAGGCCGCCACTTCATCATCTGGCAGATAACCTGTAAAGATTACTTTATCCTCAAGGCCAAGGTTTTTAACTTGATTAAAAATTTCATTATAAAGCCAGCCTTTTTTTCCGACCAGAACTAATTTCCAGCCTTTTTCAGTTTCTGAAACTTTTTTAAATCCTTCAATAAGAACTTCTAAGTTCTTTCTCGGTTGGAGAGTTCCAACATAAAGTATGTAGTTCGTGGTTCGTAGTTCGTAGCGAGATAATATTTTTTTTACTAAAGATTGAGAAGGAGAAGTTTTGGCTTTGAAGCCGTTGTAGACGACATCGATTTTTTCATCAGGCGTTTGATAAAACTTAACAATATCTTTTTTAGTGTTTTTAGAAACGGCAATAATTTTTTTAGATTTTTCAACAGCTAGTTTTGTCCAATTTTCAAGTTTATACAAATCTTTTTTTAAAAATTCTTGAGGATAGTAAAAATAAGAAAGATCATGGATGGTTACAACAATAGGAACAGGGCAGAAGCGGGGAGTGTAGTGAGCTGGCGAAAAGAAGACGTCAATTTCTTTTTTTAAATATAGATTTAAAGGCAAAAATATTTGCGACCAAAGGAACTTTCCCGGTACAATTATGTATTTAAAATGTTCTGATTGTTTAGGCAGAAAATCTTTTGGCTCATCTCTCAAATAGATGCGAAACTGTAATTCTTCTTTTGCTTCTTTGGAAAAATATTCAAGCAGGGATAAAGTATAGACTGATACTCCAACCTGTTCATTCACATTTGCTTCATTGCCGTCAATGCCTATGATCATATTTTATTATTTCGCTCGATATTCGTTTTTCGTGCGCTTCACCCCTCGGGAGAACCCAAGCGACTACTCAAAACGAATATCTTCGCTTTTAGGTATTGATAACTTCTAAAAGTTTTTCTGTAAATTTTTCAGGTGAAAATTTTTTTGCCCGTTCTAAACCTCTTTCTTTCATTTTATCTCTTAACTCTTCATTATCATGATACTGCAAAATTGATTTAGCAATATCTTCAACTGAATTAGGATTAAACAAAAGTCCATTGTCTTGAGTAATCTCAGCCAATGATGAATTATTAGATACGGCTACTGGACAGCTTAAACTCATGGCCTCAACCACAGGATATCCAAAGCCTTCGTAAAGAGATGGATAAATAAAAAACTCTGCAAGTGAGTAAAGAGCATAAAGATCTTTATCAGGTACAAAACCTAAGAACTTTACATTATCACTTATTTTAAAATCATTATCCCCCCAGCCTTTAGCTCCGGCAATAATCAAATCAGTATTGTTAATTCCTGTCTTTTGAAAAGCTTCTACAAGTTTAGCAATATTTTTTCTTGGTTCCAGTTTCCCAACAGTTAAAATAAAGGGATGAACTAATTTGTATTTTTTTTTCACTCGCTCGAGATCTTCACTGCTTGGCTTTTTTACCTCCACTGCTGGATAAATCACCTTTAATTTTTGAGAATTAATCTTTAATATTTTTTCAACGTCTTTTTTTGTTGCTTCAGAATCGCACATTATTAATTCCGACTCTTTTTTTACCCAGTTTAATCTTCTTTTTTGCGTTTTAACAATTGAAGGCGAGGAAGTTTCTGGGAATTTATAAATGACTAAATCATGAATGGTTGTTATTTTTTTTGCAGTTATTGATGGGGGTTCAAGCCAGTCTGAGGTAATAAGAATATCAACTTTTCCTATAAACCATTCAATAGGCGCAATGTGTAAATTATTCCAAAGGATATTAAGAATAGTAGGTGGCAGGTAAAATCTTTTTAAGACAACATTTTGTCTTTCATTGATCATTTTTTTAAGATCATCAAGAATGTCTCCTCTTAGCGAAGAAAAAAATAAAACGTATTCATTGTTAGAATCGTATTTTAAAAGGAAGCTGATAAGTGTATGAGTATACCTGGCAACTCCGCTGCCTGGGTAAGCTGTCTGACTAATATCAATGCCTATTTTCATGAGAGTTAATTATATTTTTATACACAATCTCCAGCTGTTTTGAGATTGATTCCCAAGAGAATTCACTTTTAGCTAATTGGTAGGAATTCTTTCTTAAAGTATCATAAAGGTTTTTATCCTTAAGAACAACCTCGGTTTGTCGTACAAATTCTTCAGTTGTTTTGGCAATTAAGACATGTTTTTTATCTTC
This sequence comes from Candidatus Roizmanbacteria bacterium, assembly GCA_016432445.1. Taxonomy (GTDB): domain Bacteria; phylum Patescibacteriota; class Microgenomatia; order UBA1406; family GWC2-37-13. The sequence goes on from CP066689.1 coordinate 501,438, forward strand.
AGTTTTTAAACCTTCAACTCCAATTTTGGTTGCAATTACCGGTAGACCTGATGCCATAGCGGCTAGTATTTTAAGACGTGTTCCGCCTGGTCCAAATATTGGAGCTATAAATAAAGTGGCCTCATGGTAAAGCTTTTTAACAAGATTACTATCATTTTGGGGAATATCTATAATCTTAATGCCGCCATTGCCGTTATATTTAATTTTATCTAAAGCATTTTGTCCGGCAATTATGAGCAGAACATCCTTAATTTTATCCTTAATACGTGGGAAAAGTCTATTTATAAGATAAGAAGCCGCTTCAACATTTTGAAGCCAGTAAAAATTTCCAACGAATAATATACTAGGCTTTTCCAGATTTTTTTTTACCAAAGAGTCCACAAACATTTCATCTCCAGCTCCATTCGGAATAATCACTGGGTTAATATTTAAAACGCGGCGTTTGATCATTAATTTATCTTGTTGCGAAACTGAACTTACTAAAGTGGCTTTTTTCCAGTAATAAGTTTCCCAGAATTTAAGTTTTAAAATATCTAAGAAAAAAAAAGCACGGATGAAAATGGGCATAGTTGATACGAAATGCTGATATACCTGGTATTCGATAGTTTGTTCGACAAGTAATATCGGAATTTTAGTTTCGGGGATATGAGGCATAATATAAAATGTTTCGGCGTGAATGACATCAAAATTTTCCTTTTCTAAAAGTTCTTTAATTTCTTTTTTTGCCTCAGATGAGTAATTCCTGACAATAAGAAAAGGTAAGAGTGAAAAAATGGACTTTAGGATATTGCCTATCTGCCAAGGCTTTTCAGCCCGTTTGCATAAATAAATTTTTTTGCAGAATGATTTTAAGTAGGAAGCATCTTTTTTAGTATTTTTATTTTTATATAAAGAAATTAAGGTAATCTCATTATTCCGGCTTAAATATTTTAAGAGATTGTAGGTTCTTATTTGACCTCCTGAAGCTGGAGGATAAGGAAGATAAGGAGTCAGCATGAGTATTTTCATAGTTTAAACAAAGTAAATTTATCATTTTCAAAAGCAACTTTAAACTGAGTCTCTTTTTTTATTTGTTCTATAACATCTCCTTTCGCAGTATAAAAATACGTATAACCTTTTTTCTTAAGTTCATCTAAACCCTGATATACTGCTGGTGCTCCTTTTCTATCAGATAAATAAAGCAAAGTAGTGTCTCCTAAAGTATCAGTGACGATTTTGTCGTTTTTAGTGGTTAATGTATTAATTATTTTGGCAATTTGAGGAAGTTCCTTTGGATAGTTATAATAATCCTTGACTTTATAGTAGGAGAAATAAAAAGAAAAAATAAAAATAAAAAAGATGAGAATATAGGATATGATTGGATTAAATAAAGATTTATTATCAATTAAGGTTTTAGCTCCGGCTCCTGCAAACAAGGCAAGAGTGGGGAGAGTAAAAACCTGATAATACTCATGTTGGACATTTCCTCCTTGAAAAGTAAAAAGATAAGCAGATGTAGATATAAGAAAGCTATATAAAAACCAGGTTTTTTGTTTTTTTACAATACCTAGAATGACCAAAAAAACTGCAAATCCGCCTAAAATAAGGTTATTAATTCTTTCAAAAAAAATCCATCTGAAAAAAGCCGGTTTAAAGAAAATATTTTGAAGTCCTTGATAAGTATTTACGCTGGTTATAAGCCAGTCGCTAGCTGGTACTCCTTCAGGGTAAAAAGAAATATAATAGCGCCAAAGGACTAGAGGAATAAAGCTTAATAAAAAGTAAATATAGAAATGGATTTTCGTAATAAGCTGGTAAGTGTATTTTTTATAAAATAAATAAATCAAGACAAATGCAAAAAAAACAGCCGGAGGTTTTACTAATAGCGATAAAGTAAAAGAGAGCATTGATGCTATAAAAAAAACAGTTCCTGCGAGTTTATTTTTCCGGCTTGTGTAGATATAAAGGAAGAAGATAGAAAGCATTGCTAAAGCTAAAGCCGTAGTTTCAGGCAAAATTACTCTCGAGAAAAACACAAAAAAAGGAAAAATTGAGTAGACTAAAGCTCCGATTAAAGCGCCAACTCTGCCGACTTCACGCAAAGCCAGATAATAAATAATGGCGATAATTATTAAAGAGAAAATAATATTAGTTAACCGTCCATATTCTTCAATTGAGAACAAGGGGACATATTTTTTAAAAGCTCCGACAACAGCGTTGTAAATCGGAAATTCTACAAATCTTAAACCTTTAGGATTCTCTATCCCCGATTGAATATTAGATAAATCATCATAGCGTGGCTGCAGTAGATTAAATCCGTCTCTAGAAAAATTTCTGGCGACAGCGGCAGTATCTGCTTGGCGCCAGGAGTGAAGGTCTGCAAGAGGTGTATTGAATTTATACAATCTAAACAAAACTGCAACTAAAAGAATAAAGGCAAGTAACAAAAGATCAATTTTATGTGATGATAGTGTTGCTGTATTTTTTTTCATATGTAAAACTTTTATAGCTTAAGCTTGATACTGTTTCTTTTTCAGAATAAGAGAGCCTACAAATAGGCCTGAGATCATCCAAAAATAATAAGCAACTTTTGATGCTTCAAAAACATCTATATAGGCGGCATTAAGAAGTAAACCGAGAATTCCGAACAAAAAACCAATATAGATTGTTTCTTCGTGTTTTTTAAACTGCCACACAAATTTAGCTATGGAGAATATAATTATTAAAAATAATGATGTGCCTAAAGCTCCAAATTCTCCTATCCATCGCAAATAATCATTATCAGTGGCTTCAGTAATTGAAGAAGGCCCTGTGCCAAGTAGTGGGTTTTTAAGAAAAGAATTTATTGCCCGTGGCCACTCTGCCTGAAGTCGTGTAGCAAATGAGATATCTGAAATAACCGTATTTACTGGTTTTAGGTTTACGGAAGCTGTAGCAATAATTTGAGCTTCTTCACTAGCTGTAAGTACTTTGCCTTCTTTTCTAGCCTCATCTCTATAGCCGCTTAAGATTGTTTCATTCAGTAAACCTTGATTAGTTGTGTTGATTACAGGTGAGGATGTGTTTTTATTTTTAATCTCGACATAAAAAGAACCGGCTGGAAGTTCTTTGGTACTGATTTTCTGAGGTACAACTACCTGACCTGTTAGTTCGTTAACAAAAATTTGTTTAATCTGAAATGTTTTAACAAATCTAGCGATCAAATTATTGGAGAGAAAGCTTAAGCCTAAAGAGAATATAAGTACAGTTATTAATAATTTCCATTTTCTCAAGTAAACTAAGAAAGCACTTATAGATACGATATATGCTATTGATGATATTCTTGAAGCAGTTAGAGTTAAAGCAAACAATGCAACAAGGAAGATGACAAAATATAAAAATTTTTTTCTCCAAAGATAAACACTTAAAAGAAGAGGTAAAAGTAATACAAGATAAGCGGCTAAATCATAATGACCGCCAAAAGTAGAAGAAATTCTTGCTTCGGGCGTAAGATAAAGTATGTGTCCTCGGGCAAACTCCGGATTCATTGTCTGTACTGCTGGAAAGTTTAGAAATTTTTGACCTATACCATAAATGCTAACGAGGAACAAAGCTACAAAAATAAACTTAGAATACTGCAGAAGCTCGCTTTTTGATTTTATTAAAGAAAGAGCTATGAAAAAAACAATCATATACTCAACTCTTCGCGCCGAGTGAAGAAAGCCAATATTGGCAACTTGAATTGTTTTTTGTATATAAGTCCCGAAGATAAATGATAAAAAGACTGCTGTCCAGAAAAGAATAAAAAGTATTAAAAATTTTTTCCTTAAAGTAACCTTTTTCCTTAAAAGTTGAATAATAAAGACAAAAAGCATAAAACCAATAAAAAAATCTTCCAATCTGATAGAAATGTATGTATACTCGAGATCAATAAAGGGCAGCTTAGGATAAAGAGGAATGATAAAGATGAAAGTTATAAGGAGAAGTTTAAGAAGATAATTGTCAAGCCATCTTAATAAGTTCCAAAGCTTCTCCATAAGTTGTTAGTAAATACTTATTATTTGTTATCTTGCCAATAATAATTGCTGTTAATGCTTTCAATTGTAGCATAACTTTTAAGAAAAGCATAGAAAGGGGACTGTGGTGCTTGTTATAAAAATAAAGAAATCCTCGGTAAACTTGTAATATCGGGTAAGTTTTGTTTCCACTTGAGGCGGAACCTAAATGAATAAACTGTGCTTTGGGATAAAACCAGACGTGAAATTCTTGTTTTTTGGCTCGGTACAAAAGATCAATCTCATCCATATACATAAATATTTTTTCATCAAAGCCTCCAATTTTTTCGTAATAGGATTTTTTAGTTAAAATACAAGCACCCGAAATCCAATCAATTTCTTTTGTAATGTTTGGAGAATAACGGGTTAAACTCCAATAGTCACCTTTTAAAAATAAAGCGGCAAAGACAACAGGAAGTGAGTAAAAAGGACCACATGAGGCTTGAGGAGTAAGATCTTTATTTAAAAGTTTTCCTCCTAAAAAATGAACTTCATCTTCATTTTCTCTAAAGTAAAGAATAAGTTTTTTTATTGCGTTGTCTAAAACTACAGTATCAGAATTAAGAAAAAGAAGATAAACTCCTTTAGCGTGAAACACAGCTTGGTTATTAGCTTTGGCAAAACCGGTATTTTTTTCATTTTGGATTAAAATCAGATTGTCATGATGTTTTTGCAAGCTTTGCAACATCTGGGGGGAGTCGTCGGTTGAGGCGTTATCGATGACTATAAGTTCAAATGGGAGATTAGGGTGATTTGGGCTATTAGAGGAAAGAGATTTGTAGATTGAGTCAATACAATCTTTGGTAATTTTTTCGGTGTTGTAGGAGATAATGATGATTGATAAAAGAGGATTAAAGGTAGCCATTAGCGTAGATTATAGTATAATTTAATGTAGTTTTGCTAGGATAGCTCAGTGGTAGAGCAATCGTTTCATAAGCGATCGGTCGGGAGTTCGATCCTCCCTCCTAGCACATTTGCTGACACAACTAACTTCTGTTGACAGAAGTTTTTATAAAAATTAAGATTAATTTATGCAAATAACTAAAGATGATCTGATTCAGGATATAAAAATTGAAGTATTTACTCAAAAATACGGCGCTAAACCAACAATAGATGGGCTTAAAATAATTGAACTTAAAAAATTCTCTGGTGAGGATGGAACGTTTGAAGAGCTTTTAAGGATTAATGATCAAGGTAATTTGGAGATCTTTCCTGATTTTCATTTAATGCAGGTCAATAGATCAAAACTTCTTCCAGGGGCGATCAAAGCTTGGCACATTCATCTTAATCAAGAGGATATTTGGTATGCTGATCCTGAAGATCATATGCTTTTAGGTTTATGGGATATAAGAGAAGATTCATCAACAAAAAATACAAAATTTAAATTAGTCTTAGGAGCAGGAGTATCGAGGTTAGTTTATATTCCGCGGGGAGTGGCTCATGGAGTAGTTAATATTTCCAATAATCCAGGCACAGTTATTTACTTCGTTAACAAACAATTTAACATTCAGTCACCTGATGAATATCGACTTCCTTGGGATAAGATAGGTAAAGAATTTTGGGAATGCGAAAAAGCTTAATGCGGTACTGGTGTAGGGGTTGGATCATGAGCGCAGTCTACGCAATATATTGAATAATCGTCTTTCATAATTGTTTTCTCTTTCATCTCAATGTCAGGTTCTCCTGGTTGAGCTAGTTTATCAGTATTTTTATTAACCGGCACAGGTTCTCGTTTTACCGTTACAGATTGTTTATCTTCTGTGCCTTTGATAAAGTACTCAAACCGCGATGAGCAGTTCTCTTTACCTTCCTGATCTTTTGACGCTAATTTTCCTGTATCATTGCAGACTTGTTTACCAATGATTGTGTCAGGCATTATCGGCCAGAGGTCAGGCTGATCTTTTAAAATATAATTCATTATTTTATTCCAGATTGGAGCGGCACCTGTAATTCCAGAGGTCAGGTATTGATTCATTGGACTGCCGTCATTATTGCCGACCCAGACTGCAGTTAAAAAGTTTGGAGTGTAACCAATTGTCCAATTATCTTTTTTATCATCAGTGGTTCCGGTTTTTACAGACACAGCTTTTTTAGGAATGACTAAAAAAGAAGATGACCCAAAGGCTTGGGCGCGTGCATTATTATCCAAAAGGATATGTGAGATTAGAAATGAAGTTTCTACAGAGATTGATTTTTTCCCAGGAATTGCCAGAAAGTTTGGATAAATTAATGGTTTATGAATATCTTTTACAAAATTAAAGTCTTTAAATTCATAAAGTTTTTTTCCTATTTTATCCTGAACATCTAAAATAGCGTTAAGTGTACGTGGTTTGCCTCGGTTAGAAAATGCAGAAAAAGCCTGAGCAAGTTCAGTCATTCTCACTTCTCCTCCACCTAAGGTCAGGGCTAACCCATAACGTTGAGGATCTTTAAATGAGGTGATCGTAAAAGCTGAGGATGAGGCAACAAAATTATCAACGCCATTTATTGCCAGCATTTTCACAGCAGGAACATTGTAGGAGCTGCCAAGAGCAAATCTTAACTGAACGGGTCCATGAAAGATGCCGTCATAATTAACCGGGCAGTAAGGTTGAGGAATACTTTTAAAACAGGTTTTGGCATCTAAGAAAACTGTCGCTGGCGTGACTAGCTGACGATCGATTCCAATTGCATAATTGATAGGTTTAATAGCTGATCCCGGCTGTCTTAAACTTGTAGTTACATTAAAAGCGCCTGAAGGGGTGGCAAAATAATCTTGCGATCCAACCATAGCTAAAATTTCTCCGGTTGTTGGACGGGTTACTAAAACTGCTCCATTGGAAACATTCAAGCCTTCCAATTTTTCGATTTCTTCTTTTAAAATTTTCTCAGCCTGTTCTTGGATGTCTAAGTCTAACGTAGTATAAACTCTTAAGCCTCCCTGCTCAATTTGATCAACATCATACTTTTCTTCAAGCAGGCTTTTAACATAAAAAACAAAATGAGGAGCTTTAATATTAATTTTAGGAGGAACGACAGTAACTGGTTTTGCTGACTGTTCTTTTCGTTTCTTTTCATCCATATACTTTTGTTCCTTCATTTTTTTTAACACCTCATTCCTCCTGGTTTTGGCAATGTCGGGATTATAGTGGGGAGAGTAAAGTGAAGGAGCCTGAGGTAGACCGGCGAGCAATGCTGCTTCATCTAAAGTTAACTCTTTTGCTTGTTTACCAAAATAAGTCCGAGTTGCTTCTTCAATACCATAGGAAGAACCTCCATAAGCAACCTGATTTAAGTACATTTCCAAAATTTGATCTTTGGTATACATTCTTTCCGCCCAAATTGCCAGGATGATTTCTTTTATTTTTCTTTGGATAGTTCTTTCAGGAGTAAGAAGAGCGCTTTTAATAAGCTGCTGAGTTAAAGTTGAACCGCCTTGAAGATTTTTTTTAAGAATAGTATCTTTTATGGCCCTAAAAATTCCTGAGATAAAAGAGATTCCTCCATGACGGTAAAAATCTTTATCCTCAATAGCGATAGTGGCTTTGGCAATATAAGGCGGAAGATCTTTAAGTTTAACAGGAGTTCTGTTTTCGTCTTTATAAACTTCGTAAAGCAGTTTGCCATTGCGGTCATAAATGTGAGTTGATAAAGGTGTAGATCTATAATCTTTTAATTTAGATGGTGAAGGAAGATTATAAAAAATGAAAAAATAGATAAAGATCAAAAAACCCAGCAAAGGAACAACGGTCGCGAGTAAAAATTTGTAATTTAAGAGGACTTTTTTAACATTTATGGCTTTTAATTTCTGCAGTAAATTTTTCCAAAATTCCATAAATATAAATTTTAGCAGAAAAGATAAATTATGTTCGTAGTTCGTCGTTAGGAGTTCGTCGACCCTGGAATGTTAACCTATAGCAGTTTGACTTCAATTTTTACTTTTGTTAGAATGGGACTTTCTATAAAGCACTTTGACAATCTATTTAACTCGTGGGGAGGAAATCTGAAGCAATCTAACATCAAAGATCTAAGATCTTAGATCTTTGATCTGAGATGAAATTAAACTTTAAGAAGTTTTTAAAAGCATAAAATCTAAATAGAGTTTGAGATTTTAGATTGTATCAGGCTCGTCTCCTCACGGAAAGATTGGTTGATGGCTTATTGGAGATTTAGTCGTGAGTCGTTAGTCATGAGTCGAGAGAAAAAAAATCTTAAGACGAATGACTCAAGTCTCAAGACTCTTAAGTATCCAGCAAGCCATCAATCAGTCAAAGACTGAAAATTTTAAAGATGGAGGGAAAGGAAAGACAATGGAAAAGGTAATTAACAAATTGGTGATCAGCAGTACTTCAGCAGTTCGGCTAACCGACGATTATCAAAAGGGGGTCACGCTTCAACGGTTGTCTGAGAAGAACAGCCCTTACGTAATTCAGGTTAAAAAGGGTGAGGCTGACGTCGTAGTTGCGTTTGAAGTGTCAGGATTAGTAGGTGACGATGTTGTCTGCTATTCTGGAAGAAGGACCTACCGAAAGGGGAAGGAGATCGATACGGACTTGGGTCTTGGCTGGTTCATCGGGACGCTCAACTCTCGTACTCAAGTTAAGGTCAGTCTATCACTTTTCCACCCAGCCTATTTTGAGCATGACGTGGAAGTCAGCGCGAACGGAATTGCATACATTAAGCCAAGTTGGCAGGGTGAGATTGTCTACGAGATGTCGGTGGCAGAAGATGCTGCTTTACCACCATTTCCTCGTATACCGATTGAGGATCTTGTTCAAGGGGAACAGATTAAGTATCTGCGCAACACCGATGACGTAATAAGACGGGAAAAAGATACCGGGTAAGAGTTGCCGACAATCTAATATTAAGTGAAAGGAGGTGATGAAAATGGCGCACTTGGATATTCAAGAGGGCGATACACTGATCATCAAAGTGCGGCAAGAGGGCGATCAGCGTTTTGTATTCGAAGGGATACTGAGAAAGGAAAGAGCTTTTGGTTTTGGGCTGAGAACAGAGACTCAGCTTGAAGCAGGCTTGACACTCTTGGTAGTGATTGAACTGCTTGATGATCCAGTAGGATCTGGTGATCATGAGTATGCAACAGTCACGAAAAGAAAGGCTTATGTGCCAAGCCGCCGCAAACCATGCTGGCTAGGCAGCCTGGTTATACCGCTCTTCAAACGCACCTACCAAGTTCCGGCTCTGATCAAAATGTTCCGCATTCAGGAAGAACTCCTTACGGAAGAATTCCTTCGCCGTGTGGAAGAAAGTGGAAGCGTGGACGAAGTAAAGTATCCGATGATATGGAATGTGTATTTTGAGCGGGCTAGTTCACGAGTGAAATCGGCAGAGGTATAGCCGACAAGTTAGCGGAGGCGAGCAAAAACATAGGCGCCGGGGGTGATGGTATGAGTTGACATTCAACTCAAACATTATCCTCCGGCCATTTTTTTTGTTAAAAACACCTCCCCCCTTCGGGGTACTCCTCTTACAAAGAGGAGAAGTTAAATCCCCTCTTGCAAGAGGGGTGGCCAGCTCAGCTGGCCGGGGTGTTTTATATTCTAGGAAATAAGGGCGGGGATTTTTTTATTTTTCCTTGAGTAGATTGCATTATTTTTTCCGCGGTTTCGGGTAAAAATATCTGAAGCCAATATGTTCTTTTTCTAATTTCTTTCAAGTAGCGTCGCAAGTAAGGCATAATTTGATCTTTTTCTAGATTCCAAGGTTCATCTCTGTTGATTTCACCGTTTATTGATTTAAAATCTCTCCATAATTCTTCTAAGGCAAGATTAAATTCGAATCGATTAAGATGATCAATAAATCCTCCAGTATTAAGAGTTGCAGGTAAAGAGGTATCTTCTTTTTCTGGTAAAAAGGTTACTTCATTTTGTTCACAAAGATTCGTAACTCGTGATATTAAGTTTCCCAAAACATTGGCTAAATCAGAATTATAAACTTCTTCCATGCGCCGGTAAGAGAAATCTCCATCATCAAACGGGGGAATTTCTTTTAATAAAAAATACCGGACTGCATCAGTTCTATATTTCCTAACCAGATCAACAGGATTAATTACATTACCAAGACTTTTACTGATTTTCTGACCATCGGAAGTTACAAATCCATGAATAATTATTTGTTTTGATGTCGGCAGACCGGCTGACATAAGCATCGCCTGCCACATAGCTGACTGCTGTCGCAGATTATCTTTTCCGGCAATTTGAATTGCATTAGGGTTTTTGTGTGAACCCCACCATTGATCAAATTCATTAGGTTTACCCGGCGAAGCTTTAGCGGAGTCGGGCCAACCAAGCGTTGATATGTAATTAACTAAAGCATCAAACCAAACGTACATAACATGTTCAGGGTCTCCAGGTACATTTACTCCCCAAGGCATCTTACTTTTAAGTCTTGAAATACTAAAATCTTCAAGTCCATTCTCAACAAAATTTTTTATCTCTTTCAACCTAAAATCTGGTACTACAAATTGTGGATTTTTTTCATAAAGTTCCAATAGCTTTTGCTGATATTTTGAAAAACGGAAAAAATAATTTTCTTCTTCAATAATCTCAAGTTTTAAATTAGGATGAAGCGGACAGCAGTCGTTAACGAGTTCTGAATCAGTCTTTTCCAGCTCACAGCCGACACAATATTTTATTTTATAATTCTTCTTATATATATCGCCATTCTTATCGCATCTTTGCCAAAATTCCTGAGCCGCTGCAACATGATGTTTATCAGTGGTCCGGATAAAATGAGTGTAACTTAGATTAAGGGCGGATTTAAGTTCGTTGAACTTGGCAGCATATTCATCACAGTATGCTTGAGTATCTTTTCCTTCCTTTAGGGCGGCTTGATATATTTTTTGTCCGTGTTCATCAGTACCCGTATTAAAAACTACATCGGCTCCTTGGAGTTTCCAATAACGGGCAATGGTATCGGCTTGGACAATTTCCAATGCAAAGCCAATATGAGGATCAGCATTGACGTAAGGTAAAGTGGTGGTGATGTATTTTTTTGACATTAGAAATTTGGATTTTAGATTTTAGCGCTTCATCAAGATAATAACTCCTATTATAAACGATATCAGGAGAACTGTGGTTAGCAGTTGAAAGCCGATAAGATAATTAATAGTAAGAAAAACAAACAGAGAAACGGAAACAAGCAAGATATATTTTCTTTTAAGAAAAAAAGAATTTAAAAGAGATATGATCAAAGAAAACAAAATAATGGCAGTAAATATTATACCGACGTTTGAGGGAGGGATTATAAAAATAAGAGTGATTAATCCTAAAAAAAGTGAAATTAAAGCGGCGATTTTTAATGTTTTTGGATTAATTTTATTTACTTTTCTCATATAAAAACTCTTGAAAGTAAGAGCTTTATCCATTATAATGGCAGTTATGGTTAAAATTCCAGATGATAAACATGAGCTTATCGCCAAGTTCTCCCAAAAAAAAGGAGATACTGGTTCACCGGAGGTACAAGTAGCCCTTCTTTCTCAAAAAATAACCAGACTAACCTCTCATTTGGAGGAAAATAAAAAAGACAATCATTCCCGCCGAGGTTTACTTAAAGTAATTGCCAAAAGAAGAAGAATTCTCAATTACCTTAAAAAACTAGACGAGAAACGTTATAAAGTATTAATAGGAAAACTCAACTTAAAGAAATAATCCTCTCACAAATGAAAATAATAGAAGAATCAATAGAGATAAGCGGACAAAAGCTAACCCTTCAGTTCGGAAAATTAGCTCAATCTGCAACATCTTCGGTTTTTGCCAGGTTAGGTGATACTTCAGTATTAGTTACTGTTACTGCCGGAAAAAACCGCACTGATATTGATTATTTTCCGCTTCAGGTTGAGTATGCTGAAAAACTATACGCCGGCGGACGGATCAAAGGATCAAGATGGGTTAAGCGTGAAGGCCGCCCCTCAGACGATGCCGTTTTAAAAGGCAGACTTATTGATAGATCAATTAGACCCTTATTTCCTAAAACTTATAAAAGAGAAGTTCAAATTATTATCACTTTGCTTTCGGTTGACGGAGTCAATTCTCCAGATATTTTAGCGGCTATTGCTGTTTCATCTGCTCTTCACGTTTCACCTATTCCATGGGATGGTCCAATAAGCACAGTAAGAGTCGGTTATGTGAAAGGTGAAGAGGGTAAGGGTGAGTTTATGGTTAATCCAAGTGAAGAAGATGAAAGATATTCGGCTCTTGACTTGGTTGTTTCCTCAACTCGAGAAGATAAAATTATCATGATTGAGACTGGAGCCGAAGAGTTGGGAGAAGACGTTCTTTTGGAAGGTATGAAGATGGCTAAGAGAGAAAACAGCAAAATAATTAAATTTATTGAAGGGTTAAGAGAAAAAATAGGCGTTGAAAAAGAAGTAGCTCCGGCAAGCGATATGGATGAAAAACTTGTCAACATTCTTAAAAAAGACTTTAAAAAACAAATTGATGAGTTAATTAAACAAACGGCTGCCAAAGAGTTTGAAGATAAAGGTGCAGTTGATGCAGTTGTGAGTCAAGTATACGAATTTACGAAAGAAGAATACGATAAAAAGACGATTGCCAGTGTTTTGGACGCTGTTACAAAAAAAACAATAAGAGAAAGAATCTTAGAAACTAGAAAAAGAGTTGATGGTCGGAAAGAAGATGAAGTAAGACCTATCTCAGTTGAAGTTGGTGTTTTGCCCCGTATCCACGGCTCAGCCATTTTTCAGCGTGGTGATACTCAGGTTTTATCAATTGCAACCCTTGGCGCTCCAAATCTGGAACAGCTCATCGAAAGTCCAGGCGGAATTGCAAGCGAAAGATATATTCATCACTATTACATGCCTCCTTATTCAGTTGGAGAGGCTGGAAGAATAGGATTTGTTTCACGACGCGAAATTGGTCACGGGGCTTTAGCTGAAAAGGCAGTTCAGCCAGTACTTCCAACCCAAAAAGAATTTCCTTACACAATTAGAGTCGTATCTGAGGTTTTAGCCTCCAATGGCTCAACTTCTATGGCGTCAACCTGCGCTTCAATCTTATCGCTCATGGATGCTGGAGTGCCTATAAAAACTCCTATTGCCGGTATTGCCATGGGTTTGTTAAGTAAATCTGATGATGATTATATGATCTTGACAGACATTATGGGTATTGAGGACTTTTCAGGAGAGATGGATTTTAAAGTTACCGGTTCAACAATTGGCATTACAGCAATTCAACTCGATGTCAAAAATAAAGGGTTAACCGACAAGATGATTGAAGAAATTTTAGAAAGAGCAAAAAATGCCAGATTGTTTATTCTTGGCAAGATGAATGCTATTCTTTCCAAACCTAGAAAAGATGTCTCTGAGTTTGCGCCAAGAGTGGTAGTTCTTTATCCTCCAGCCGACAAAATCGGCGAGATCATAGGGCCGGGAGGACGAAACATTAGAGCTCTTATTGCTAAAACTGAAACCGAGATCAATGTTGATGATGACGGAAAAGTAACCATTACAGGGCTTGATAAAGATAAAGTCCAGATGGCAAAAGAATCAATTGAAAATATTACCCGCGAAGTAAAACCAGGTGAAACATTTGAGGGTGAAGTAAAAAGAATTTTACCATTTGGAGCTTTTGTAGAGTTTTTGCCTGGTAAAGAGGGAATGGTTCATGTTTCTAAGATGGGTAAAGGATTTGTAAAAAGCCCAGAAGAAGTTGTAAAAATTGGACAAAAAGTAAAAGTTGAAGTCATTCAAATTGACGCCCAAGGCCGCATAAACTTAAGACTGCTTAACTAAATCTTCTTTAATAAATTGATTTAATCAAAGTCCCATAATATAATAGTCAAACCACCTATTAAGGTGAGATTTTTGGCCAAAAGCCAAGGAGGATGGTTACAATGCACCCTCACAAGAGAATTTACAAGATCCAATGGAGGCGTGGACGCATCCAACTTAGTCTTAACCAAGACAGGCGAGTGGCACTAATCCTAGTTAAGTGTAGTTCGAGTGAAGAAGCTTGCGTCGGAATGGCGATAATGACTCTTCCTTTGCCCGTTGAGAATAAGGGACATCAGGGGTATCAGATAAGGCTCGATTTTGCGATGCCTCAACACCATCCCTGGCGTTTACTTAGGGCATGGAAACATTTTCTTGAGGAAGCTCTGGCTAAAGAGCAAGAAAGGCAACAGGCTTTTCGCCTAGAACTGCTGCGGCAGGTAGAGAAGTCCAGGGTAAAGCCAGGACAAGTACTAGCAATTGTCTAGAGCTTTTCTTGGCACTATGCCGCGTTGGTAATCGGTACCAAAGCGATCAAATGTTGCGACGCGGTGCGTTCGGGGAAGAAGAACTGGTAAATGTTCAAGATGTCGTCCTCGGCTGATTTTCAGCCGGGAACACGACGTTTTGACCGTCACCTTTTCACTTCTTCCCCGATTCCTTTTTTTTTCTTCAAATAAAATTCTTAAATTTGTTGTTTATAGTCTATTGTAGAAATAAATCTCCGTTAGCAAAATAAATTTGTGTATCAGAGATCAAATACAAGGAAATTAAATAGAATGAAAGGTTTTAGTTACTCAAGTAATGGATATTATTTTGTGACAATTTGTACGCAAGAAAGGAATGAATGGTTTGGAGATGCTATTAATGGGAAAATGGTTTTAAATAGATATGGGGAAACTGTAAAAAAACAATGGTTATGGTTGGAAAAACAATTTAAATATGTGTATTTAGATGAATGGATTATTATGCCAGATCATTTTCATGGAATTATTATGATTAATGATTTAAAATCGGTAGGGACAGGTCGCGACCTGTCCCTACAAATGAAACATAAAATAAAATCATTATCGGAGTTAATGGGTGTTTTTAAAACAACCTCATCAAAATTAATTCATAAAACAGGTTTAAATGGGTTTCATTGGCAACGTTCCTTTTACGATCACATCATCCGTAATGAAATTGAATTAAATGAAATCAGACAATACATACGTTCAAACCCTTCAAATTATGATAATGATTAGGTGATTGATTTTGTTATGGTTCTCCACTAAAATTAATGGAATATGGGAAGAAGAAAATCACTAATCAAGCTGCCGTTTTTAAAATTGAAGATAAATAAAAGAACAATATTCAGCATCATAGGACTGTTTCTGGTAACCTCAAGCATTATTATTTTGCTTTCTTTCTTTAATCTTCTGTCTCCAGATCAAGGCGGAAGAATGCTTACTAAAATCAATCAGTTAATTACTGAAAAGTTTGGGGTAATGGCATTTGCTGTTCCGTTTATTCTTTTGTTTATTTCCGGGCATTTTTTTAATCACAAAAAATTAAAGATAGTCAAACTAAATGTTACGGTAGGTTTATTGCTCCTATTTATTTCATTGCTTGGTCTTTTTAGATTTGGAGAATGGGGTGATACAGTTGGAGAAAACCTGACATTGGATTTTACAGGTTTAGGAGCTTTTTTAATACTTACCTCATCTTTTGTTATCGGTCTTATCCTTTTTTTAAATACGTCAGTTGATGTCTTTCTTTTATTTATAGCTAAGTCTGTTTCATCAGCTTTTAAATTTTTCAAAAATAATTTATTTAAAGAGGAAAAAAGCTCAAAGAAAAATTTAGCTAAGGCAGATCAGAATAATGAGGAAGTTTTCATTAAAGATAAGGCTATTTTAAGCAAGCCAAAGCCAGCGGTTTCTCCACCTACTCCAACGCCGGCAAACCAAAATATTTCAATAGATAAAGAACTGGTAATGAGGTCTCTTTCGCAAACAACCTCTTCAACATGGGTTTATCCGCCACTAAGTTTGCTGCATGAGATGCCACAAAAAGGAGCCGAGCGCGGCGATGTCAATAAAAACGCTGATGTTATCGAAAAGACTCTTGATAGCTTTGGAATAAGAGCCAGGGTATCTGAAGTTAATTATGGTCCTACTGTCACCCAATATGCCCTTGAGATTACCATGGGGACAAAACTTTCTAAAATTACGGCTTTGTCAAATGATTTGGCTCTGGCTCTGGCGGCTCCTACAGGCCAAGTAAGGATTGAAGCTCCCATTCCAGGTCGTTCTTTAGTAGGAATTGAAATACCAAATATCAAACCTCAAATTGTAACTATAAAACAGCTCCTTGGCAGTTCGACATTTACCGAAAGTACTGATCCTTTGCTTGTACCGCTTGGTCTTGATGTTTCTGGTAAACCAATGGCGGCAACCATTGAAAAAATGCCTCATGTGCTTATTGCCGGTACTACCGGTTCAGGTAAATCAGTACTTCTTAACGCTTGGATTGCAACAATTCTTTTTAGAACCAAACCTGAAGATGTTAACTTAATCATGGTTGATCCTAAGAGAGTTGAGTTGACTACTTACAATGGCATTCCTCATTTATTAACTGAGGTTATAGTTGAACCTGAAAAAATAATCTCGGCGTTAAAATGGACTGTGGCTGAGATGGAAAGCAGATATAAATTATTTTCACAAGCCGGCGCCAGAAACATTGAAGTATATAATGCTAAAGAAGGTGTGGAAAAAAAGCCTTATATTTTATTTGTCATTGATGAGTTAGCTGATTTGATGATGTTTGCTCCGCGTGACGCTGAGGACTTGATTACTCGCATTGCCCAGATGTCCCGCGCCACTGGGATTCATCTGATTCTTGCTACTCAAAGACCCTCAGTTGATGTTATTACCGGCTTAATGAAGGCTAACATTCCAACCCGTCTTGCTTTTAATGTCTCATCTCTCATTGATTCGCGAGTTATTATTGATACACCTGGTGCTGAGAAACTTCTGGGAAAAGGAGATATGCTTTATCTTCCTCCTGATCAAGCTAAGCCCCGCCGTATTCAGGGGCCTTATATAACCGATAAAGAAGTTAACGAACTGGTTAAATTTTTGCGCTCTCAAGTGCCTGTGGTTCACTATACTGAGGAAATTACTGACTCTTTAGCAAATTCTTCTATTGGAGTACTAATGCCAGGTTCTGTAGCTTCTGATGGTAATAATGATGCATTATTTAGAGACGCAGTAGCTTTGATTACCCAATTTGATAAAGCCTCAGCCTCGCTTATTCAAAGAAAGTTTAAGGTTGGTTATGCCCGCGCGGCAAGAATTTTAGACGAGCTTGAACAAGATGGTTATGTGGGGCCATCTGAAGGCTCTAAACCTCGTGAAGTCCTCAAAAGACCAGTTGAGGATTTAGAAATCTAATTTATCTTGTAGATGATCGATTCCTCCGAATTCTTTTAAAACAATGGATTTAATCTTTGTTTTTAAATCAGGTCTGATGTGAGGATAGGTCATCTCAGCTTCACCGCCAATGCTTTCACAGTCATCTTCGATAAGGATATCTGGCATTAATTTTTCAGCAACATCTTTATACTCTTCTCCTTTTTTTCTGAATAACAAATTCTGACAATCAGGAAAATTATACTTTTCAAGTACGTGCCTTATGTCATTTACTTCTTCTGGTGTGCTTCTTGAAGTTAGATAAAATATCTCCGCTCCTAGATTTTTCCATGAATGCAGTCTATTTGCAGGATTACCATTAGGAACGTAATTTTTATAGTCATAAACATCTTTTATTCCTTGTTGTGATTGCTTAACTCTTTTCTCGCGAGAGATATCTTTAGCACATGAGGGCATAATAATAGTTCCTTCAGTAAAAATCAAAATTTTCATAAGAGTGAATTACACCCGCGGGGTGTTAGTTTAAATATTTGGCGATATTGGCGTTGTGTTCTTCAAGAGTGCGGGCGTAGCGCATTTTTCCGTCCTTGCCGGTTATATAAAACATATAAGGAGTTGATGGATCAGCATTGGCAACTGCATTTAATGAAGAAAAACTAGGGTTAGATATTGGCTCCGGGGGTAGTCCAGTGTTTAAATAAGTATTGTAAGGAGATTTTATTTTTAAATCCTCAAGGGTAAGATTTTTTTTCCACCATGTTTTTTCTTTTGGCTGATAGCCTAAAGCATACTGTATAGTAGCATCAACCTGTAAAGGTACTTCGTTTTGCAGTCTTTTTAGCAAAATGCTGGCAACTTTCTGCCTAGCCTCATCAGATCTGGCTTCTCTTTCCACAAGTGATGCTAGTGTTACTGCTTCAGGTTCTGTTAATTCTAAATTTTTAACTTTAGTTTTTAGTTCATTAGTAAAACGCTGTTTGAAAGTAAAGTTTAAAATATCAATTATACCTCCTGCTGTTGCCTGCCGGGGAATAAGGTAAGTATCTGGGAAAAGATAACCTTCTTCTGACTGGCTAATAAATTCTACTTCAGGGATATCAAGGCTCTTTGAAAAAATCTGAGCTACTTCTTCTTTACGCAAGCCTTCAATAATAGTTACCCAGACATCAAGGGTTCCATGAGTTAAGGTTTCCGCTATCTCATCAGCATTCATTGAAGGTGAGAGCCTAAAGTCTCCAGCTTGAATTTTTTTCTCGATTCCCTTTTGTTTAATAATGAAATAAAAAACAACACTGTTTCTGATTAGTCCCTCGCGGGAAAGATTTTTTACAATATTATTAAGGCTTTCTCCTGGTTTAATAACGAATATTTTTGTAGATTTCTCATTTTTATCAACTGCGAGAGTACCTTCCTTGTAAAAAAAATATAAGAAAGTAATCGCTAAGATAATTAAAGTAAAAACAGCTATGAACTTAGTCGATCTCATATATGGGCATATTTTGTAATGTTACCTCAGCTTCTTTTATCCGATAGCGGTCCTGAGAATAAAATAAAAGCAAAGGTTCTTTTTTTTCGACTTTTTCGTCAACCTTTTTTAAAAGATAAATTCCGGCATATTTATCTTCCGGTGCACCCAAAATTTTAGCTACTGAATTCAAATTGTAATTGTTAATTTCCTTAATTGTACCATTTTTTTTAGGAAGAACTTCTTTTTTATGGGCTTTAGTTTTAAAGTTATCAGACGTTACTTGGTCATCTCCGCCTTGAGCTTTGATGATTTCTTTAAATTTTTTCAAAGCAATTCTTTCACTTAAGATTCTTCGTGCTTCCTCTTCTCCACTTTTATTAATGTGAGCATCCTTAAAACAAATAGTTAGAAGTTTTCCAGCCAAGCGTAAGGCTTTAGCCTCTAGTTTCAATGGCCTGTCTTTTTTTTGTTCTAAAACTTCAAGAACATCTTTGGCTTCAAGATATGGGCCGACGCCGCGTCCGGCCGGTTCAAATGTTTCACTTATATCAGTTATAACTTCCATATCAAAATGTTTACCTATCATCCTAAATTTTTTAGCCACTTTTTCCGCATCCTCAAAATGTCTTATTTTCATAGTTTTTCCAACAGGAATATCAAGAATTAAATGATTAGTTGAAGCGGCTACTTTTTTGGCCATAATTGAAACAATGACTTTGTCGAAGGATTCAAAAGATAAAGGTTCTTCGATTTTAATAATTATGTCATCAGCTGGTGCTATTCCTAAGTGACCTCCCCAGACTATGCAGCCACCGATATCATTAACAATTGATTCTATTTTTCTTTCGCTGATCATAACATTGCCCAAAAGTTCCATCACGTCGGCCGTGCCGGCTGGCGTAGTAATGGCTCGTGATGAAGTTTTGGGTATCTTAAATCCGGCGGCAGCTATTATGGGGACAATAATCATTGTGGTTCGAGTGCCGGCTACTCCTCCTGTTGAGTGTTTATCAGCAACAATACCTTTAAAATTAAGCTTAGTCCCTGTTTCTACCATGGCTCGGGTTAGGTAAACTAACTCTTCAGTTGAGAAGCCTTCTTTAAATGAAGCGGCTACAAAATAAGTTGTTAAGATATCGCTTAGCCGTTTATGGGAGATTTCATTCATTAAGTTAAAAACTTCACGGTAGGTAAGTTTTTTCCCAAGTAGTTTGTTTTGAATAGCTTTGATAGCTTCAAGATGGTGTTTGGTGTTTACAGCAGGGTTCATGATACTTGTGAGTAAATTTCTATAATCTTTTTTTGATACTCTTTTACCTTTACGATCATTTTGGATATGAGATAAAATTCTCTGATATTAAATATCCATGCAAAAAGTAAGTAGAGTAGGACATAAATTGTGCCTGTTACACAAATAAGAAAGAAAACATTGATAGTACGGGTTGTGTCAAAGATGAGGTTATCAAAAAGTTTAAGGACATAATAAACAAAGGTTGATGATAAGATGGTGGCAAAACAAATTTTTAAAGTTTCAACAATCAAAGTCTTAACCGCATATCCATTAAGTTTTATATAAAGAATAATCATAAGCAGTATGACATTAAGTATCATAGCAACAGAAAATGATATGGCTAAAGACCATACAGGCAATTTTAATATTAATATGAATAATACGCTAAGAGTGATATTAACCAGGAGGGAAATAAAGCTTAGATAAAAAGGAGTTTTGCTGTCAAACAAAGCATAAAAGCATCTAGTTATAAAGTAATAAATAGCATGAAAAGGCAAAGCTAAAGAAAAATAAGAAAGAGTAACTGCAGTTAATACAGTGGCATCCCAGTCAAACTTCGGGCCTCCAAAAAAAAGTCTGATCACTGGAGTGCGGGCAAAAATGAAGAAAGAGGCGATAGGTATTGTAAAGAAAAATAAACTTAAAATAGAGTCAATAATAACTCTTTTTAAATCTTCAAACTTCTTCTGTTGATACATGTCTGAAAGATAAGGTAGAGATGCTTGGCCAAAAGCTATTCCCAGTACGGCAACAGGTAGAAGCTGAAGATGTTGAGCAAAATAAAAAACAGTATAAGAACCAGCACCAGCTAAACTAGCTAAAGTCAGATCGATGGTAACATCAATTTGAGCGATAATAATCGTAAATACTCTCGGTACAATCATTCTAAAAAAATCCCAAAGTTCTTGAGCTTTCTTAATAATAAGTTGATAATGAAACTGAGCAAGAGAGATGATTGGCAGCTGAACTAATAAAAACAGCAAAGCTCCAAAAATAACTCCGATAACTGGAGCTAGAAGATTTAAAGAAGAGGCAAAAATAAAAGTCATAACAATAATCATGACATTGTAAAGAATTGGAGCGATAGCAGGAATAAGAAACATTCTTTTAGCCTGGCTTATTCCGGTTAAGAAATTGCCTAAAGCTAAAAAAGGCAGTTGACCGAAAAGCAGAATTTGAGAAAAAAAAGCAATTTGTTTAATTTTTTCTTTATCAAATCCAGGAGTGATAAAAGAGATTAAAGGATAGGAAAATATCGTAAGGACAATAATCAGTCCAAAAAGAAAAAGGGTAAGGATATTAATTATTGAGGAAATGTACTCATCCTGTAATTTTTTATTATTCTGATATTTAATATAAAAAGGAATAAAAGAGGCAGTTAAAGCTCCGCTTATAAGTATCTCAAAAATGAGATCTGGAAGTCTAAAGGCCGCAAAATATATATCCAGTTGTTCAGCAGTAAAATAGCCTGCCAGGACGCGGTAACGGATAAAACCAAAGATTCTGGCGACAACAATCATTGAAGCCAAGATAAGAGTTGATGAAAACATGCTTTTCTGCTGAGAGATGATAAGTTGTTTTGTCTGGCTAAATATTTTCTTCATTGATTACTTCATGTTATGAATTTCCGATGATGAAATTATAGCCTAATACTAGACAAAAAACACTACTTTGAAAAGTTTGGTAGTAGGTAGAGGACATAATTTTAATCTATGATTTTAATATCACCATCAAATTTAAGTTTTTTTAATTTCTTCAACTCTAAAATTTGGTTTTTAGTTTGTTTAGATGAGACAATAAAAGATTCATTTTCCTTTCCAACTTCTTGAAGGTGGGGAAAGGTAGAAGCGAAATCATTAATATTTAAGTTATGTATGTCCAATTTCCTTCCGACTTTTCTTAAATTTGGGACTAATGCTAGGTTTGAATCATTAATATAACAACTAAAATAAATTTCCTCAAGTGATGGAAAAGGATTCGTTTCATTCGATTGGATATATATATGTCCTGCTTTCTTAAGTTTGGGAGCTGATTTGATCCTCCCCCCAAAAAAACCTGCTACTTCTTCCAATGAATCAAAACAAACTGAATGTTTGGTAATTTCCAAATTACCGCCAACCTTTTTTAGTCTTTTAACAGAAGATATGTTTGTATTATGAGCCATTAAATTTCCATCTACTTCTTCCAAATAATCAAGAGACTTGAGAGAATTAAAAGGGAAACTGGTATTGCCGAATATTTTTTTTATAATATTGGGAAAATAACTTGCATTTCCAGGTTGCTCATAATCCATTTTAAGGATAACTCTTTGGGAATCATCAAATAATAATGCTGGGGTAAAAGTATCAAGATCGTCTCCATGAGATTGATAGCGCCAAATTCTCAAAATCTCTATCACTTTTTTCTGAAAATCATCAGATAATTTTTGTTTACTGCCGGCAATATCTGAGCATCTATCATCAAGACGAGTTCTGACTTCATCTGTTGGGTTTCTTATGTATTCATCTATTGTTTCTGATAAAACCCTGAGTTTATCTTCCAAAGGCGCAAGCCGGTCTTTGAAGGTTTGGCAGTAAGTGGTTAACATATATTATTCAACTTTTATTTTCCCATTGAAGCTCAATCTTCCGTTTTCTCTTAAAGCTTCAATTTGTTTTTTAATGTAATTTCTAGGTACATGAAAAGATTCATCTTCATTATCATTATTTCTTGTAGAACCAACAGCTGATAGATTAGGAAAAGCACTATGGAAGTCAGTTATCTTAGTTTTATCAATAATCATTCTTCCTCCGATTCTTCTTAAGCTTGGTAGAGATATTGCCGGATTGCTCGACTTGATTGTAAAACTATCTGTGACTTCTTCCAATAAAGGTAAAGGATCAGTATTATGTGTCTTAATATCGATGCTTCCGGCCTTTTTGAGTTTTGGTGAAGAATCGCAGTGTGCATAAAATTCTTCTCCGACTTCTTCAAGTAATGGAAATTGTGTTAATGTATCTACCACAGAAGTGAGATGTGAACCCACTCTTTTCAAGCGAGGTAATGATGTAATCTTTTTACTATAGTCGATGTTTAAATAACCTTGAACTTCTTCTAAATAATCCATCTGTGTAAGTGATTCTGCGAATATGAGTGCGTTACCGCCAATTTTTTTTAATCTGCCAATTGATTGTAATAAAGGAGCGATATTTATACGAAAATCTCCTTCGATTTCTTCTAAATAATCTAAATTTGTTATATGTGATCCATATAAGTCTAAATCTCCAATAATTTTTCTTATCAAACCCGGAAAATAGCTAAGAAAAGAGTTTTTGTTACCACGGTAGAAAGGGTTAATAGCAGGGACTGGCTGATCTTGGGAACTGTAATTAATGTTTCCTTTAATAACAACTCTTTGATTATCCTCAAAATCTATACTTCTCAAGAACTCTTCTCTTTGCTTTTTATCAGTATAGGGATACCAATGCATGAGCATCTCTTTTACCTGTTGCTGGTACTCTCCAACAAAATCTTGGTGAAGAGCCTTTAATTCATTAAATCTTTTTTCTAATTCTTGAGAAGGATTTGACATATACGCAAGTACTAAATTATCAATTTCCCTTAATTGCTCAGGCAAAGGTTTAAATCTTTCTTGAAATGTTTGACAGAAAGTAATAGGGGACATATTTTATTTAATCAAAATATCTGCCAGCAGTTTTTCTAATGTCGGTAGAAGATCTTCTATTCTTCTTAACTTTTGTCCTTTTTCGCCCCATTCAAATTGAAAAGGGTCATCATGAAGAGAGTTTTCAACAGGTTTATCTACCATTTTTTCTTTTATTTCATCAGGCAGGTTTATTATTGAGTAGTCGGGCGGAATCTGGATTGCGCGGCAAATTACTCCCTTTTCCTCAAGCAGTTTTATAGCCCCTTTGCCGTCTTCTGGTTTTTCTGTTGCACCATCTGTAATTTCAATGAGAATCCGCAGTGTATCTTTAGGATCGCTGGCAGGAAGTTTACTAAGCTCGTCGAGAACCTGCTTAAAAGCAGAGTAGTCGTATGTCCCGTCTAAACATTGGTGTGAGTTTATCGTTGTGTCAAGAAGATTATCTTCTGACTGTTGCGGGTTATCGCTTATTCTTCGATTATAAGAAGTAAAGGCACGAGTGCCGTAAGGGACAATCATAAGACTTACCCGTACAGGAAAAACAGTATTATTTATTTGTCCTTCTTTAGTAAAGAGGATAAGCGATTGTCCTATGGCATATTCAGCATCTTCCTCAAGATTAATGATTTTTTGTCCACTTTGAAACGTACTTCCTGAGTAATCTACTGGAAGCATAATGACTATTTCCTTCGGATGAATTTCTTCTCCTGAAGGCACCATAAGATCTTTTTCAAAAATAGCGGCGCTGGCTGGATTAGAGAGAAGATTAGCTAACTGTCCGGGAATACTGGAAAAATTAACTCTTGTTCCTGAAGTGAAGCCGGGAATAGCCTGAAGAGATTCTTGGAATGATTTTTGAATTAGACGCCACCAAAGATCTTTAAGGTTATTTATTACCTGTGCAGTTCTTTCTTTTCTTTCCCACATGGTTTGGATTTCTTCATCACTATGCCCGCAGTTTTTCATCCTTTCTTCGAAATCTTTTCTTTGGTTTTCTTTGGCATTTTGGCTTGATGAGCGGTTTTTTTTATCTAAATATTTATCAACCTCTTTAAAATTATCCGCATCTGTCGGATCAAAATCTTCATCAATGTCGCCGTCCTCCTCTTCGTTATCCTCACCTTCAGCGTTTTTAGGCTTTTGAGAACGGTTATTATCAATATCATCCTGCAGAAGTTTTTCAAATACCGGCATAACAACATTCTTTAAAGAAAAAATAGCTGACGCTAAAGATGGAGCTTGCTGAACTTCTGCTCTTATAAAATCTTCCATTGAGTCATAGTGAGTTCCCAGGAAATCTATAGGTTGAGCAAGAACTTGGGCTACTTGGGGGCTGACATTAATTTGAGCATCAGGCACCATAAGTTTTTTTATTGTATAGTCTAAAAGCTGAGAGTGATGAGGTCTTTGCGAATAATCAGCTCCCGGGAAAAGTTTTTTATCGTAAAGTTCGGTTGGTGTTTCTTGCCACTTTTCGCCCGGCTGGAAAGCCTGCATTCTTTTTACAATCCGGTTATTGTCATTAAGATCGAGGTAAATATTGAAAAACTTTTTCCAGGCTCTTTTATGCGCCGGGTTGTCGCCTGCTTTAGCTTTAATTATTTCAAAGACCTGTTTATAAGTTATTGGATCTTCAAGGTATTGAAGGAAGTGGCCTATTTCATGACCTAAGACAAAAACTCTTTCAGGAGTAGTGAGCTGAAGTTTTTCTGATAACTGCGAGCCAAAGTGAGCTGTAGGAGTGTCTTCGTGTGTAAAGAAAGCTTTTTTTCCGGGATAAACACGGATTTTTATGCCGGTGCCTGCCATAACCTCACTGGCCCACTGTAAAGATTCGACGTGCTTGCGAATTTCCGGATCAACAGGTTTATCTGGAGGCGGTTTTCCTCCTAAGGCGGCAAGATATTGGGGATGTTGTAAATCTTCATAAGACATAAATATTTGTTAGGCCGCGGCTCCCATAATAGCAGCTTCATCTTTACAGAAGAGTTGAAGCGCGCCTTTATCTCCTGTTTCTTTATCAAACTTATTAAACTCACGTAAAAAAGTGGCAATTTCGTCTCTTTTATGCTGCATTTCGCTTATTTTTGCCATAACTAGCTCGCGGCTTGGTGCGTTAGTTTTTCCTTCAACAGTAGTAACTGTTATGGTTTCCGGCATTTTATAGCCTGCAAAGGCTTCAGCCACTTCTTGGGCTGTGAAAAGCTTCAATCGCTGATCAGCTATGGAGACGTCATTTTTATTGATTGCGCCGTTAAGTTTTAGATTTTTTGAGGCCTGTTCTATCTCTAATTTTCCTTCCCAATAATTGCCTTCAAAAAAACCATAACTATTTTTCATGATGCTAAAAAAATATGCAGCTTCGCGGGGAGCTATAACGCTTGTTGGTCTAATTAGATGTTCGTAGAGATGGTAGTCTAATGGATATCTGAAGCCTTCAGCTTTCCAGCTTTTTAAAATATCCACAAGAGTACGCATCGAGGCATGTGATTGCTGAAGTCTTAACTCTGTGCCGTCAGAAAATTTATCAGAATCCCGGAGCGGTTTTCCGGCAAAATTATTTTGGAAAACCTTAAAAGCTTGAGTCATCTTCCATACCTTTTCTAAAGAGTCCTCTGGTGCGTAAAGATTACCTTTTTGATCAACCAGTATAGCCATACTTATTTGAAAAAGCTCTCTTTTTTTAGGTTTTTCTCCATTTTTTCTTTTTACGCTGTCGATAACACAGTTATTTAAGGTAAGATCAATCTCATCCTGAGGGGGAGTGTTGTACTCAAAAAGACCGGAATTAAGCCTGTTTATGAAAGCCGGATCAAGAGCCGATCTTTCAAGGTATCTCTGGGCATTAGAAAGACTTAAGTTTCCGGTAAATATAATGCCAAACCCCTTCTTTACCTCAATTTTATTGCCGGCCGGAGTGATTATAAACGATCCGGGTCTAGTCTGCATAACCTCATTTATAGAGGCAAGAAGAGCTGGATTAATATAATTAAACTCATCAATAATAACTATTTTTCCTTCTTCGGCCGCTTTCATAACTTGTCCCAAAAATTCTTTAGGGCTAAACTGAGGCGTACTGCTTTGATTTAAGACTATCTGATCAATAGTTTTCAATCTTTCCTCAAGTTCGGTGGCTTCCATATCTCCTTGAACCATTTGTAGGTATCTTGCTTTAGCTTCTTCAGAGAGTCTTAGTGCTTGCTCAGGCGCTACGACTTTAGTTTCTAACCCAAGAAAAGAGAGAAGATCTTCTCGGGTGGTAAATTTATGTCCGGTTACAAAATAATAAGGAGAGCCTTTTTCGCCTAGGTGAAACTTTTTGTAGCTTTCGGTAGCAATTCTTTTTGAAACCTGGGTTTTCCCAGTGCCGGTCTCGCCGACCAAAGCAACCATTCCTTTTTGCATCAGTTTTAGAGTGATTTCTTCTTCAAGGTTAGCCAGTGTTTCTGTAGTGACGATATTGGTGGTGTTAAGCTGGTGTTTAAAATCTCTTAACTGCAGTAAGTTGTGGGCAAGGAAAGACTCAGGATCAATAAAAGGCAGCTGATCTTTATAAACTCCTCTAAGATTCTTTATCATTTCTTCATAATTATTTTTCTGATCGATTGTAGCGGCATTAACCCGGTTGGTATCTAGAGCTGCCGATTCTTTTAAGGAGCGCAGTTCACTCTGCATAGCGTTAATAACATTCTTTATGTTAGTTGCGTTGACAATATATCCTCTTAGTCTACCGGTACTTTCCTGAATTAGTATATTTTGTTCCTCATCTGTGCCCAATTTTCCCGCTTCTACCCTTAATGTTTCTCTTTCTTTAGCTAATCTTTCAATACCTCCTGATGTTTGAATCTCTTCAGCGCCGACAGCTACTTGTTCTAAGGTTGCTTTTTCAGGTGGAATATAACGGTTATAAAGATTCCAGGCTTTAGAAAGAGTATCATTTGGGGATGGATGACTTTGCTTAGCGTCTCTTACTTCTGGTTGAGAAATATCATATCGATCATGACTTCGCAGTTTTTGCATAACAGCATAAAGCTCGTTGTTTTGTATAGGAACTTCGACTAGATTTGGCATATTTTTAATCTATAATATATCCATTACTATTTCAAGAGATTATTTTTATAAAATATTGTTCTTAATTACTTACAACTGCGAGTTCTCCTGTAAATTTAAGTTTACCTGCGTTTTGCAATTTTAATACTTGCTCTTTAACTTCTTCAGAAGACACTGATACTGATTCATCCTGTGAAGAACCATTACCTCTACCTATTTCTTCCAACTGAGGAAATGTTTCTTCAAAATCTATATATGCAAGTTTATTAATGAATAAAGCACCTTTAATTTTTCTTAATTTTGCCGCCGATTTAAAAATTGATGATTGTCGAAAAGTATGTGAAATTCCAATAACTAAATCTCCATGGACTTCTTCCAGAGCAGGTAAAAAGCGAATGTTTGTACCAGATAAATCAAAATTACCTGTTTTTTTTAATCCGTTAAGTGATTTTAATACTGGAGATTCTACAAACGTATAACCTCCGGTTTCTTCCAAAGAATCTAAATGTTTGAGACCAATATTATGTATGTGTAATGATCCTGTTTTTTTTAATCTTGCCATTGATTTTAAGTAAGGTAGATTATTTAAAGTTAAGCTATCGACTTCTTCTAAATAATCTACAAATTCAGTAGAAAGATTTTGTAGTGTTAATATACCGGCTACTTTTCTGATTAAGTTAGGAAGAAATATTTTCTCATAGGTGCGATGTCCGTGTGGATCGCCATAAATTGCTTTTCCTAAATGTAAGTTGTTGTTTACCACCACTCTTTGATTATCTTCAAAACCTATGTTTTGCATAAAATTCTTCTTTTGCTCTTCATCAGTATACGGATACCACTGCATAAGTAAATCTCTTGCATGTTGTTGGTATTCTTTAATTAAAGCTTGTTTTTCTCCATCAATCTTTGACATTAGATCGGTTAGTTTTTGATCATTTTCTGGATATGGGTTTGAGATGTAAGATTTTAATTCTTCTTCTAAAGCAGGGAATTGATCGGCAAGTGGTTTGAGTCTCTCTCGAAAGGTTTGGCAAAAGGTTTGCGGCATAAAAAAATATTACCATTTTCCACTCTCATAATCTATATCACCATTGAATTTTAATTCACCTTTTTTTTCTAGATCTTTAATTTGTTTCCTAATATCTTCATTTGGTACAAAAAATGCTGTATTTATACGAAGTCCTATAGGAGCGCTGGTGGGTCTAACTTCTTCCAATACAGGAAAAACTGCTCTAAAATCGTCAATTTTTAAATCTGATATATCAAGTGTGCCGCCTACTTTTCTGAGTTTTTTCATTGATACTAAACTGTTATTTAAAGAACAGTCCGCTACAACTTCCTCAAGTAAATCGAGCCTTTCAATACAAGTTCCGCTAAAATCAGCGTCTCCTCTCACTTTTTTTAATTTAGGTAATGATTTTAAGCTCTGAACATTATTTAAATCAAGACCGCCGGCTTCTTCTAAGCTTTCCAGCGATTCAATATTTGTGTTAGCGAAATTTGCATTACCGCCAATTCTTCTTAATCTTTTCATAGATCTTAAGCTGGAAGAATTATTTACAAGAAGACTACCGTCAACTTCTTCAAGATAATCAATAAATGTCATTGCTTCGTTGTTACACCGTAAATCGCCAGTAATCTTTCTTATAAGAGACGGGATGTAGAAAATTTGAGCAAGAGGTCCGCCAGAATTTATAGCACAATCAATAATAACTCTTTGTGAGTTTTCAAAGCGGACAGATGATAAAAAATCAGATATGTTTACGTGTGCACCATGAGGGTACCATTTTTTAAGCATTAGTATCACCTGTGATTGATATTTCTCAACAAATTTTTGTTTACTTGCATAAATCTTAGCGATTAATTCTTCAGTTTGTACCAGCCCGGAAGGGTCTGACAATAATCGTGATACTTCAGCATCAGTAGTAGAGAATAAGCTCGAAAGAGACAAGATTTCCTTTTGAAAAGTTTGGCAGTAGGCGGTGGTCATGATTTTAAGTATATAAAAAAACAATTGAATTCGTTAGGAGTTTTGCGTTATGGGTCTAGGTTGAACTTAATTCCTCTTGACATCTGATGGGAAATGGCGTTAAATGGTTATATATGGTTTTTTTTGGTGAATATGAAGTCTCATTTACGGCTCCGGGAAGAATTATATTACCAAAAAAACTTAGAGAACTATTAAAAGGAAACGTTTTGGTTTTATCAAAAGGATTTGATTCATGCTTATCAGGTTATGACAAAGAAGATTGGGAAACGAGGGCTAAAAGTTTGCTTGGAGTATCACTTTTGGAAAAAGAGAATTTGGATAAAAAAAGATTTCTTTTTGCCTCAGCTGTGTACCTTGAAATAGATGATCAGGGAAGATTTGTGATCCCGCGGAATCTTTTGCTATATGCCAATCTGGAAGGAAAGGCTTGCATTATTGGAGCAGGAGATCATTTTGAGGTTTGGGATGTAAAAAAATGGCAAATATATCTTAAGGATGTTAAATCTTAAAATCCAAATGTCAAATTTCAAATGTCAAATGAGTTTAGTAATTCGGATTTTGAAATTTGGACTTGTTTTGATATTTGTCATTTGAGCTTTGACATTTTTATGCATACACCAGTTTTACTAGAAGAAGTAATAGAAGGCTTAGATGTAAAGAAAGATGGTCTATATATTGACGCCACTGTTGGAGAAGGCGGGCACCTTGTAAAAATTGCGGAAAAAGGCGGAAAAGTTTTGGCTTTGGACTGGGATGGAGCGCAAATATCAAATATCAAATGTCAAATGTCAAATTTGGAAAATGTGACTTTTGCTGTCTCCAATTTTAGCCAGATTGAAAAGAAAGCAAAAGAGTTAAATTTTTATCCAGTTGATGGAATTCTGTTTGACCTAGGGTTATCAATGAAACAGATTGCTGAAGGAGGCAGAGGGTTTTCTTATAGGAATCAAAATGAACCTTTGGATATGCGGATAAGTTTGTCCACTAAGGTTAATGCTAGCGATTTGGTAAATAGTTTAAGTGAGCAGGAACTTTATGAGATTTTTGCAAGTTATGGAGAGGAGATTTATTCCCAGGCTATAGCTCAAGCAGTAATTAGTTTTCGCATAAGAAGAAAGATAAAAACAGTTGGAGATATGATTAAAGCCATTGATTACGGAGTTAAAGATAAGGGTTTAAATGATCAATTTCAAAAAAATAAAGTCTATACACGTATTTTTCAAGCATTAAGAATTGCCGTTAACAAAGAGTTTGAAAATTTAAAAAAAGGCTTAAAACAAGCGATGGAGATTTTGAAACCGGGCGGAAGAATTGCGGTGATTACATTTCATTCCAGAGAAGACAGAATAGTTAAGCAATTTGCTCGAGAAAATGGTTGGGAAAGTACTCAAAAGAAAGTTATAGCTGGTGATAGGAGAATATCTTTTGAGAGATCCGCAAAGTTAAGGATTTTAATCCGCCAACCGGCGGAAAATTAGTATGAGCAGATTTATTTTATATATATTTTATATATGCTTTTTAGTGTTAGGCATAAGCCAAATATATCTTTTTGTGTCTGGAATTAAAATTAGCGATAATATCAATATGTATGAATCAAACATTAAAAAATTAAAACAGGACAATATGGAACTTGAGAATAAACTTTCAAAAATAGAATCTTTAGGCTATGCCGCTTCCCAAGCTGCTGTTTTAAAGTATACTAAGAAAGCGGCGCCAATATATCTTGATAAGCCTGGAATCGCCAAGCTTTAAGTAATCTATGCTTAAGATCAAAATTTTATTTCTTCTTATCACTATTTTCTTTGTTGCCATTATAGTTAAGCTCTTTATGATACAAGTCTTAAATACTTATAGTTATTCTGGAGATTATCTTCAATCACAAAAAATATATCCAGAGAGAGGAAAGATATATGATGTAAATAATCATTTGCTTGTAACAAACCAAACTAAATACTTGGTTTATGCCGAACCAAAAAAAATTGAGAAAAAAAATTATATAGTGCGCGATTTAGAAAAAGTGCTTGAAATTGGTGAGGCTACTATAGAAGCTAAACTTGACTTAAGTAAAGACTGGGTGAGAGTGAAATCAGGTGTCAGCAAAGATAAAAAGGATGAGATTAGCAAATTACATATAAACGGTATTGGATTTCAGGAAGAACAATATAGAGCTTATCCTGAAGCTTCCTTATCAGCTCATCTTTTGGGATTTGTTGGAAAAAATAAAAGCGGAGAGGATATTGGATATTTTGGAATAGAAGGTTATTATGAAAAGGAATTAACTGGTTTGGCAGGAATGATGAAATCTGAAAGAGATTTGCTTGGAAGACCGATATTTATTGGAACCCAAGAAAAGGTAGATCCTCAAAACGGTGGAGACTTGATATTAACTATTGATAGTGCTGTTCAAACACTAGTTAAAAAGAAATTGCTTAAAGGTTTAGAAACATATGAGGCTAAAGAAGGATGCGTTATTGTTGCAGATCCTAATACGATGAAAATAATGAGTATGGTTTGTTTACCTGATTTTGATCCAGATCAGTATTATCTTTTCAGTGAGGATTTATTTAAAAATGCAGCTATCTCAAATCTTTACGAACCTGGATCAACTTTTAAACCTTTAGTTGTAGCTGTCGCTATTGAGGAGAAGGCTATCAAGCCTGATGATTTTATGCAGGAAGATGGTCCGATTACGATAGGAGAGTACACAATAAGAACCTGGAATGATAAGTATGAAGGCAAAATATCCATGACCAGAGTGCTGGAAAAATCATCTAATGTCGGTATGGTTTATATAGGCAGTAAGCTGGGCAATGACAAACTTTATCAATATTTGAAAAAATACCGTTTTGGAAAAGAAACAGGTATTGATCTTCAGGGAGAAACATCAGGATACTTGAAGGATCAAAAGGACTGGTATCCAATTGACTACTCGACAGTTAGTTTTGGACAAGGTATTGCTGTAACTCCCATACAAATGATTCGTGCTTTTACGGCTTTAATTAATGGAGGTAATCTTCTTAAGCCTTACGTTGTTGACAAAGTTGTGACTAATAATAATGAAAGAAAACAGGAGGCAACGGTAGTGAGTAAGGTTATAAGTGATCGGACGTCGCAAATTATAAAAAAAATGCTCGTTTCAACAGTTGAGAATGGTGAACTAAAATGGTTAAAGCCTATTGGCTATAAAATAGGGGGAAAAACAGGGACAGCGCAGATTCCTATAAAAGGCCATTATGATGAATCAAAAACTATTGCTTCATTTATTGGCTTTGCACCGGCAGATAAACCTAAGTTTATAGCTTTAGTAATTGTGAGGGAGCCAAAGGCTTCCCAGTGGGGTTCTGAAACAGCGGCTCCGATATTTTTCGATATAGCTAAGGAGCTGCTTTTATACTATAATATAGCTCCAGACCGTTAAATAAAAATCCAAATGTCAAATTTCAAATTCCAAATACAAAAATTAAAGAATTTTTATCATCTTCTTCAATCAATCTTAGCGAATGTTTACTATGGTTTTCCAAGCAAAAAATTAAAGGTGATTGGAATAACTGGGACAGATGGCAAAACTACAACAACTCACCTTGTTTATAATATTCTTATCTCTTCAGGCAAGAAAGCGTCAATGATTTCAACCGTATATGCTAAAATCGGGAATGAAGAATATGATACTGGTTTACATACGACTACTCCTAATTCTTTTCAAATACAAAAATTATTAAAAAAAGCAGTGGAGGCTGGCCACGAATACTTTGTTTTAGAAACAACATCTCACGCGCTTGATCAAAACAGAGTTTTTGGTATAAATTTCGAAGTTTCAGCCATAACTAATATTAGTCATGAACATTTTGATTATCATCTTAATTTTGATAATTATCTGCAGGCAAAATTAAAATTACTTCTTAATTCAAAAGTTTCACTTATAAATAATGATGATCTTTTTGCAAAAAGAATTCAAGGTTCGCTAAATCAAAACAGAAAAAAATTTTATTCTCTCGCACTAAAAAATAAAGCTGATTTTCAGTTTGATTATAAATCTAAATATGATCAAAATTTAGCTACTTTTAACAATTACAATTTTTTAACTGCTTTCAGTATTGCTAAACTTTTGGGGATTGACGAAGAGAAGATAATTAAGGCAATGAAAAGTTTTACTTTACCTCTAGGCCGTTACGATACTGTTTATGATAAAGATTTTCAGGTAGTGGTTGATTTTGCTCATGCTCCTAATGCCATTGGCAATGTACTTTTTAATCTCAAAGAAAGATTAAAAGGTAATGGAAAACTAATTCATGTTTTTGGATCCGCCGGCAATCGGGATAAAAGCAAAAGGCCGATCATGGGTGAAGAAAGCGGTAAGTATGCCGATATTACTATCCTAACTGAGGACGATCCAAGAAGTGAGGATGTAGTTACAATTTGCAAAGAAATATCTGAAGGTTTAAGAAAATACGGATTTAGTTATTCATCTAATGTAAATTCAGAAAGCGTTAAAAAGTACACGATTATTCCTGATAGAGAAAAGGCAATTAAAAAATCATTAGAGATTGTCGGAAAAGGTGACATTATTGCTTTGACTGGAAAAGGACATGAAAGAGGTTTGGCAAGAAAGGTAGAGGTTCCGTGGAATGAAAAAGAACTTGTACTTAAATTATTAAAAGAAAAATGATTAAATTTGGTGAACATGGGTTTTATTACTCAACATTAATTAATGATGATAATTATTTCTCCGGTTTTAGTTCCAAAGAGTTAGGAGATGGTACACAGGTTGAAAATATATTCAGATTTTTAGAGAAGAATAATATTGACTATAAAAAAGTCGTAAAGCTGGATCAGATTCATTCATCAAATATTGAGTTTTTTATAAATGCCCCTTCTTCGCCAACTTCAAAAAATACCAGATTCGAAAAAATTGAAGATACTGATGGAGTCATTACAGAGGATGAAGGAGTGTTTATCACGGTTCAGACCGCAGACTGCATACCTTTAATATTAGTAGATAAAAAAATAGGAATAATTGGCGTTTCTCACCAGGGGTGGAGAGGGCTTTTAAAAAGATTACCGATTAAGATGGTTCAAAAGATGGTTGAAATGGGTTCCCAAGTTAAAGATGTCGTAGCCTCCATTGGTCCGGCTATTGGAGTCTGCTGTTATGAAATTGGGGAAGACTATTATCATGATTTTCAGGAAGAGTTTGAATCATACGTGAATAAGATATTTAAAGTTAAAGGCGGTAAGTTTTATTTAAATCTTAATCTGTTAACTTTTTTACTTTTGATTGACGCAGGAGTTAAAAAAGAAAATATTGATTTTTTTCCATTCTGCACGAAGTGTCAAAAAGATAAATTCTACTCCTTCCGCCGCGAAGGCAAAAGCCTCGAAGGCGAAATGTTCAGTTTCATAATGAAGAGATCATAAAACAATAGCCACTTCCAATTTAGCCTCATTCCACCCCGTACGTGGTTTAGCCGTAAAAAGAAATTGGTACAATATAACTATGAAAGAAAGAGCTGAAATTGGAATTGGTCTTTTGAACACTGAAAGAAAGCGGATGAGCGCATTCCTTAGAAAATTTATTCCCCATGTAAAACCTAATAAATTAGTAGCCTGTGGTGGTCTTGCAACACGTTATCATCTGCAAACTCATGGTATCACGTTTCCTCAAAGACCTTTTAATGACCTTGATTTATTGATAAAAGCTGCAGATGATATTTTGCCTTCCATAACCTCGGATTTTATGCTTTATCACTATCATCCCGCGGGTGTTGATGATCCGATAGAAAAAACATATTTTTTTTACGCTTTCATTGATCCGGAAACAAAAATTAAAGCAGATGTTTTTCCCTATCGTTGGTCTTCACCAAAGCGTTTTATTCAAGCTACTTTTAAAGGAAAACTACTTCCCATTGTTGGCGCAGAAGACCAGCTTATCCAATGTCTTTATGATGTCTCAAGAATATCAGAGACTATGAAAGTTGACCCTAAACAGTTACAAGATGTTCATTCTCTTTTACAAATTACCGATACTAGTCTCGCTGAACAAATATGGCGAAGCAACAGTCATCCTTTATATCCTAAAACTCTTCACGAGGCGCTTTTAAGGGCGGACTCAATAGTAAAAGAACATCCTGATTGGTGGAAAGAAAAGCCTTATAGAAAACCAAAGCCATATCAATGTCAAAATTGTCAAGCCCGACCTGTATTCGCGATTACAGATATGACTAAAATATATGAAATCTTAGGATACGTTGAATAAATCCAATCCTTCTCAGAGTGGGAAAAAGCTGTGAAAAATGGTAAAATTAGGATATGGTTGAAGAGGTAAAGAATGTGTTTATTTTGGGGATAAAAGGTGTGGCTATGGCCAACCTTGCTGTGATCCTCAAAAAAATGGGTAAGAATGTAACTGGTTCAGATGTAGACGAAGAATTTATAACTGATGAACTTCTTAATAAGAATAGTATTGGCTGGTCTATTGGCTTTGATCCTCAAAATATTCCTCAAGAGACTGATTTGCTGGTCTATTCAGCTGCCCACAATGGTAAAAATAATCCTCAAGTCCAATACGCTTTAGAAAAAGGAATAAAAGTTTTAAATCAGGCTGATTTGCTATCTGAAATAATGAATCTACATGAAAATAAAATTGCTGTTTGCGGCAGTCATGGAAAAACTACAACGACAGCTCTTATTGCTTTTTGTTTAAAGAAACTGGGAGTTAATCCAACATATATGGTTGGCACTTCCTATTTCAGCGGACAGGAAGGTGGAAATCTTGGCGATAAAAAATATTGCGTTATTGAAGCTGATGAGTATGGCGTTGATCCTCCAAACGATAAAACTCCAAAATTTCAAAAACTTGAACCAAATTATATTGTGTCAACTAATATCGATTTCGATCATCCGGACATTTTCAGTAGTATTGAAGAAACGAAATCAGCATTTTATCTTTTTTTCCAAAAATTAGTTAATATCGATGAACGTAGATTATTTTTGTGCGCTGATGATCAGAAATTAATGGGAGTTGCTTCTCAATTGCAAATGATTACTTATAAAACTTTTGGTTTTAGTGAAAAAGCTGATTTCGTTATTAAAAATATTCAAACTGATGAAACTCATTGTCAGTTTGAGCTTTATGAAGGCGATAAAAAAGTGGACGAGTTTACTTTATTAATTTTTGGTGAAAAAAATATTTCTAATGCCGCCGGAGCCATTGTTCTTTTGCTTAATCTTGGATTTTCAAGCGAAGCTATAAAAAACGTAATAAGTCTTTTTACGGGAGCTAAAAGAAGATTTGAACAAACAGCTTTTGTAAACAATATTTATTTGTTTGATGATTATGCTCATCATCCGCAAGAAATAGAGGCAACATTGAACGCGGCCAGATTGAGGTTTAATAACCGCCGTATTATTCTTGTTTTCCAGCCTCATACCTACTCAAGGACAGAATCTTTGAAGGAAGAATTTGTAAAATCATTAGCAAAAGCTGATTTATCATTAATAGCACCGATTTTTGCATCCGCTCGGGAGACACTCGGATTAAATTTAATCAGTTCTTCAAAACTTGCAGAGATGGCTTCTCAAAGGGGCGTTTCTACGATTTTCTCCTACTCGACTAAGGCAGAGTTAATTGATCGTTTAAAGTCAGATTTACGGCCGGGAGATGTTATTTTTACTATGGGCGCAGGCGACATTTATAAGGTAAAAAATGATATAATTAGTCTTATTAGAACAGTCTAAATAAATGTTAAAGCTCAAATGTCAAATTTCAAATATTTTTTATGAAAAATGATTTAATAATTAAAGAGCTTGAGAGTATTTTTGGCAAGGACAGAATCAAAGTTGATCAAAATCTTTCTTTTTATTTAACTTTACGCACACAAACTAAAGCCCAGTATTATCTTGAGGCAGAATCACGTGAAGATTGGGTTAAGGTGGGACAAATAAAAGCTTCCAAAAAGATTCCCATTTTTATTATGGGCGGCGGTTCAAATCTGGCAATTATTACTGATTACATTAATGGTTTGGTAGTGAGGAACCTGTATCAGAAAAAAGAAGTTATTGCTGAAACTGAAGATTACGTTGATCTTTTAGTATCTTCAGGCTATGTTGTTGCCCGGCTAGTTATCGAAACCATTAAAGAAGGTTGGGGTGGGTTAGAATATCATCAAGGTCTTCCCGGTACAGTAGGAGGCGCGATCTTCATGAACTCAAAGTGGGCAAAACACCATTCTTATTTTGGTGATCAATTGTTATATGCTTATTTACTCGAAACTAATGGTGAGATTAAAAAAGTAGATCATGATTACTTTAAATTCCGCTATGATCATAGCGTGCTTCAGGAAACGGGTGAAATACTTATTGAGGCAGTCTTTCGATTAAAAAAAGAGATGCCTCAAGTGCTTCAAAAAAAAGCTCAGGAAGCTTTAAATTACCGGTCAGAAACTCAGCCTAAAGGTATTGCCACCAGCGGTTGTTTTTTTAAAAATATTTCAGAAGATATTAAACTGAGATTAAAATTGCCGACAACCTCAGCAGGATATTTAATTGAACATGCAGGTTTGAAAAACTTAAGGGTTGGTGATTTTGTTGTTTCAAGTATGCATGCTAACTTTATTATCAATGAAGGATCAGGGAAAGCTGAGGACTTAATAAAATTATTAAAGCTTATTAAAGACAAGGTAAAAGAAAAGTTCGGTATTGATTTGGAAGAGGAAGTGGTCGTCATTTGATCTTGGATTTTCGATCTGAGATCTTTGACGTTGATTAATATAATTATTTTTAATAATCTTTGATCTAATATTAAAGATCTAAAATCTAAATATGGAAGATGCTTATATTGTAAAGGGTGGAAAAAAACTTAAAGGAAATGTCGTAATTTCAGGAGCAAAAAATGTGGCCCTAAAAGCAATAATAGCTTCTTTGCTGTTTGAGGGATATGTTATTTTAGAGAATGTTCCCCGAATAAATGATGTTGATGAGTTAATGAATTTGATAAGAGCACTTGGCGCAAAAGCCGCATTTAGTGAAAAAAATAAAGTAAAGATAGATTCATCAATAATGGATAAAAATAAAGTAGATCTGCTTCATGCTTCAAAGATTCGAGTTTCCTTTATGTTATTTGCTCCTTTGCTTCATAGATTTAAGAAATGTTATGTGCCAAATCCAGGCGGCTGTCGTATTGGAGCCAGGCCTATAGATAGAATTATTGAGGGTATGAAACAATTAGGAGTTAAAGTTAACTATAATTCAGGAACGGGTTTTTATAAAGCAGAGATGAAGGAAGAAGGCATTAAAGGTGAATATACCTTTGGTAAGCCGTCACATACTGGTACAGAAATTTTAATTATGCTCTCAGCTTTAGGTAAAAATAAGGTAATTCTTAATAATACAGCTTTAGAACCTGAGGTGGATGAGCTTATAAAATTTTTAAATGAGTCAGGGGCAGATATTAAGAAAGAAGGCAGCAGGATTTTAATAAAAGGTGTATCCAAACTTGTTCAAAAAAAACCTTTTCAGATCATGTCTGATCGGAATGAAGCGGTAACATTTGCAGTATTGGCTGTAGCCACAAAAGGAGAAGTGACAATTGAGAAGATTCCGATTTTTTTAATTGAAGAATTTATAAAATGCCTTAAAAAAGCAGGCGGTGGAGTAGAAATTTACAACAATCAAAAGGTTAGATTTTTTTACCATGAAAGTTTAAATTCTTTAAACATAGAGACATCACCTCACCCCGGTTTTATGACTGATTGGCAGCCAAACTGGGCAGTGCTTATGACTCAAGCTAAGGGCGAGTCAATAATACATGAAAGAGTTTTTGAAAATAGATTTTCATATGTAAACGAATTAAAAAAATTAGGTGCTAAAATTGAATTTATTCCTTTAGGTGTAGCTAATCCAAAAGACTTTTACAATTTTGACTATAACCCAGAGAAAATATATCAGCAGGCAATTAAGATCACAGGACATACACCTCTTCATAATGCAGCGTTGCAGATCAAGGATTTAAGAGCCGGTGCCAGCTTAATAATTGCTGCACTGGTGGCAACCGGTGAATCAGTTGTTCAAGGCGCATCCATTGTTGAGCGTGGCTATGAAGACTTTGAAAAAAAGGTACAGCTTTTAGGAGGAAAAGTTAAAAAAATATAATTGATATAATAAGTTATGGTGCAGATTGACAATATACTTTTGCTAGCTGGGGGGGATTCTACGAGATTTTGGCCTCTTAAAGAAAAAAACTTAATGAAATATTTGGGTAAAACACTTATCGTTCATCAAATTGATCAATTAGCTAAAAAGTCTGATCGTTTGATAATCGTGGCGGGAATTCACAATAAAGAAGCAATAGAAAAGATTGTTGAACAACAGCCGGAAATTAGCGGTTGCGCAATTGAGATAATTCTTCAAAATGAAAAGTTAGAAGGTCAAGGAGGGGCAGTACTTTCGGCTAAAGGTAAAGTAAATGGAGATGTATTGATATGTAATACCAATGATATTTTTGATTATTCTTTTATAGATAAACTAGCAGAAACTAAAGAAAAAAAAGATTTTATTTTTTTAGCTAAAAAAGTAAATGAATATTTTCCCGGAGGCTATGTTGAGTTTGATGAAAACAATAAAATCAAAGGAATCATTGAAAAACCTGATCCTGAAAAAGTTCCTTCTGACATCACAAAACTTGTTGTTGATTATTTTGCTGATTTTGAAGAGCTTACAAGTGCATTAGAAAAAGTTACAACTGATAAAGATGACTGGTATGAACAGGCTTTATGCAAGATTATTGAAAAGACTAATAACTCAGATTATCTGCTTTATGACAGCTATTGGTACACTATTAAATATCCTTGGCATATACTTGATATGAATAATTATTTTCTTTCTCAGATTAAGCAAACTTATATCGATAAAAGCTCATTAATATCAAAAAATGCAGTTCTTGAAGGAATGGTGCATATCGGAAAAAATGTAAAAATAGGAGATTTTGCTAAGATTGTGGGACCTTGCTTTATAGGTGAGGGAACAGTTATTGGCGATTTTACAATGATCCGAGCCAGCCATATTGGAAGTCATTCTTTAATTGGAGGATATTCAGAAGTAACAAGATCTTACCTTGGAGAAAGAGTAATGCTGCACCGCAATTATGTGGGTGACTCAGTATTGGCAGATGATGTTCTGATGGGAGCTGGTGCCGTTACTGCCAATTACCGCTTTGATGAAAAAATGATAAATTCAATGAGTAAGGACAGGTCTAGACCTGTCCCTACAAATAGGCAAAAATTGGGAGCAATAATAGGAAAAAAGACAAAAATAGGAGTTAATAATTCGATTTATCCGGGAATAAAAATCGGAAGTTTTTGTTTAGTTGCTCCTCAAGGTTTAGTAGATAGTGATGTTGAGGATAATGTTTATTTAATTAAAGGAGTTAAGAAAAGGAATGAACTGAATCGATAATTTATTAGCTATTGTCATGGAATTATAGTATGGAGCAGTCTTTTAAAAAAATTACAGTTCTAGGTGGAGGAACAGGAACATTTGTTGTTCTTTCGGGATTGAAAAAATATCCAATAGATCTGGCGGCAATTGTGACCATGATGGATTCAGGAGGATCAACAGGCAGATTAAGAGATCAGCTTGAGGTTCTTCCGCCAGGAGATTTAAGGCAATGTCTGGTTGCGCTTTCTGAGGCGCCTGCGCTATGGAGAAAATTATTTTTATACCGCTTTGAAAACGGAGATTTGCAAGGACATAATTTCGGCAATATTTTTTTATCGGCCTTAGAAAAAGTTTCAGATAATTATGATGAGGTTATTGAAATGGCCAGTTATGTTTTGAAAACAAAAGGACAGGTATTTCCGGTAACTTACAATAAAACAAATTTATGTGCTGAGTATGAAAGCGGAGCTGTAATTAAAGGAGAGGGTAACATCGATGAAGATAACAAAGAAAAAAGCAGAATTAAACGGGCGTTTTTGGAACCAGACGTTGAGCCCTGTGAACAGTCAGTTAAAAGGTTGCAGGAATCAGATGTTATCATCATTTCACCTGGTGATCTTTACACCAGTATAATTCCTATTCTTCTGGTTAAAGGAATTAAAGAGACAATTCAGCAAAGCAAAGCCAAAATAA
Organism: Candidatus Roizmanbacteria bacterium; assembly: GCA_016432445.1. Classification (GTDB taxonomy): domain Bacteria; phylum Patescibacteriota; class Microgenomatia; order UBA1406; family GWC2-37-13. The sequence continues at coordinate 543,162 of CP066689.1, forward strand.
TTTATATTCTTAACCTTATGACTAAATCTGGTCAAACGACAGGTTATACGGCTTTAGATCATATTTATGATCTGACCTATTATTTAGGAAAAACTCCTGATACTGTAATAGTTAATAATGGAGAAATTCCTCAGAATATATTACAATGGTATCAGTCTCATAACGAGCGTTTGGTGAAAAACGATTTATTTAAGAGCGGCTTTAAAGGGAATATCATTGAAGAGGATGTCGTTGACAGCAGTAAATATATTGAATCTAAAGCTGATGTATTAACTAGAAGTATTCTAAGACACAGCATTGAAAAATTGACCTTAAAGTTATTTGATCTGATTCAGAAATATGCTTAAAAAACATACAATTTCTTTTAAAAATGCCTTTGCGGGTGTATTTTGGGCACTAAAGACTCAGCCGAATTACAAAGTACATTTATTTTTTTCATTTTTGGCATTGATTGGCGCATGGTTTTTAAAGGTATCTTATGTAGAATTTTTAATAATAGTTCTTCTTATTACTGCGGGTTTGACAATAGAAACGATCAATACAGCTATAGAGGTAACGACTGATGCAATTGAAAAAAAATGGAATGAAGATATTAAAGTAGCCAAAGATACAGGTGCAGCATCAATGCTTTTTTTTGCAGCTGGAGCTTTTTTAATAGCCTGCATAATCTTCATTCCGAAATTAATATTACTGTTTAGCAAATAAATTAATGGCCATATATTTTTTTGCCACTTTAGTATCCTTTATTCTTAATTTCATCCTTATCATTCCTTTTATCAATTTTTTATATAAAATTAAGTTTCAAAGGATTATCCAGAAAACAAAAGATGCCTTTAATAAACCTACTCCGATATTCGATAAGTTTCATAAACATAAGACCGGTACGCCAGTAGGAGGAGGCATACTTATTGTAATTACTACGATTGTACTTTTTTCTTTATTTTTATTTCTTTTTTTGCTTTTTAATAGGAATATTCAAACAAATTTTCCATCTGTTATTGCCGAAATTAAGATTATTATTTTTGCTTTTGTAAGTTTTGCTATATTGGGAGTTTATGATGATCTGAAGAAGATGCTTCTTTGGAAAAAAGAACAGTTTTTTGGTTTAAGATTAAGGCATAAATTAATTATTGAAATAATCCTGGCTTCTATAATCTCAGTATGGTTATTTTATGATTTGAAAATTGACATTATTCACATACCGTTTTTCGGCGTTTATGAGCTTTCTTATTTTTATATTATTTTTTCTACTTTTGTTATAGTAGCATTTGCTAATGCTGTAAATATTACGGATGGACTCGATGGATTGGCTAGTGGGATTTTAATGATCAGTCTGGCCAGTTTCTGGGTTATTTCGCGCGCAATTATTGATGTGCCGTCATCAATTTTTATTGGAGTTTGGATAGGAGGGCTTATCGCATTCTTATATTTCAATATTTACCCTGCCAGAATCTTTTTAGGAGATACAGGTGCTTTATCATTTGGAGCCACTTTTGCAGTTATTGGTCTTATCTTAGGAAAGGCTTTTGCCTTACCTATCATCGGAGGCATTTTTTTTATTGAGATATTATCATCCTTAGTACAGCTTTTGGGTAAAAAATTCCTTAAACGTAAATTGTTGCCAGTGGCTCCGCTTCATCTCTGGTTTCAAACAAGAGGATGGGAGGAACCAAAGATCGTCATGCGCTTCTGGCTTTTTGGCATTGTTTTCGCCTTCGTCGGTCTCATGATCGCGTTTATGAAGTAATCTAATATCCTTGAAAAATAAGCTATAATTTAATGTATGGAGGAACAGGATAATTATTTTGAGTTTAGTTCTTATGAACTGAGTTATGACCGTCAAATAATAAAATTTCATTATAAACTCGGTATTAAAGACAAAGAGCCGTTAGAGTTTATAGAAACTATTACTCTTCCTGTACCTATTGCTGATTCTATTCCCAAAGTACTTATAAATTCTTTACTGCAAAATCTTCACTTAATGCTTGGAATAAGTTACTGGAAAATATTTTGTCAGAAAAACATTAGGATTAGTTCTTATTCTCTCACAAAAGAACAGGCGGAGTTTTGGAATACTGTTTATACCAAAGGGTTAGGTGAATTTTTTTATAGAAACGAGATTAATTTTAAAGGACTAGTAAATTTTCCTTATAGTGAAAATGCTAATGCCGTTTCAATTAATTTTGAAAGACAAAATCGTTCTTTAGTAGGTTTAGGAGGCGGTAAGGATTCATTAGTTACAATAGAACTTTTAAAAGAAAAATACAAACGGATAACCGCTTTTATTTTAGAAACTCAAAGACCATATCCTTTAATTCAAGGATTAATAAACAATATCGGCATTGATTCTTTAACAATAAAAAGACAGCTTGATCCTCAGCTTTTTGAAGCTAATAAAATGGGTGGGGCTTACAACGGTCACGTTCCTATCTCAGCAATTTACGCTTTTGTCGGACTACTGGCTGCAGTTGTTTACGATTACCGCTATGTCATCGTCTCTAATGAAAAAAGCGCCAACATAGGCAATGTTGAATATTTTGGGCAAATAATTAATCATCAGTGGAGCAAATCGGAAGAATTTGAGAGGCTTTTTCAAAATTATACAAAACAGTTTGTTACTCCTAACGTTTATTATTTTTCATTAATCAGGCCATTATCAGAGATGAAAGTTACAGAAATATTTTCAAAGTATGATAAATATTTTAAAATATTTTCAAGCTGTAATAATAATTTTAGGGTAGGGATAACCCTAGGGTTGTCTGTACATCAAAAATGGTGCGGCAGCTGTCCTAAATGCGCTTTTGTTTTTTCAATGATGGCAGCATTTTTACCTAAAACTAAACTAGTTGAGATATTTGGGAGAAATCTTTTTGCCGATCAATCTCTTATGAACATGTACAAAGATCTTTTGGGTATTGGCGATATTAAACCTTTTGAGTGTGTGGGTACATTTGAGGAATCAAAAGCCGCCTTTTACAAAGCATATTTAAATAAAGAGTATGAAAAAGATGCAGTTATGCAGATGTTTGAGAAAGAAGTTCTGCCCAATATTAACAATCCTGATGAACTGATAAAAAAGGTTTTATCGACCGGGAATTCATCAATGATACCTGAGGAGTTTAAATAATATGAAACTTGATGAGCTAAAAAATAAAAAAATACTGATTCTGGGATATGGGAAGGAAGGAAAATCGACCGAGAGATTTTTGAAAGAAAAAATCCCAGATCTTAAAGTTGATGCTACGGATAAAACTATTGATCCGGATTATTTATCAAAACAGAAAGATTATGATTTGGTAATCAAAACTCCGGGGATACCTAAGCATTTAGTAACAGTTCCCTATACTACAGCTACCAATATTTTTTTTGCTAATACTAACAATCTAATTATTGGAGTGACAGGAACAAAGGGTAAAAGCACGACAGCCAGTTTGATTTATTCAATACTGAAGCAAGCTGGGGAAAATGTCCGTTTGGTAGGCAATATTGGTAATCCAATGCTTGATGAGCTAGGTAAAGGTGTCAACCCGGAAGAGATTTTTGTCATAGAGTTATCCAGCTATCAGCTTGATGATATTCATTACTCTCCTCACATTGCTGTTATTGTGAGCTTGTTTCCTGATCATATGAATTATCATGGAAATATTGAAAATTATTATGAAGCTAAACACAATCTTATTCGCTTTGTCAAAGAAAATGACTATTTTGTTTACAATGATCAAAATCAAATTTTGTCTTTATGGGCAAAGCAAGCAGTTTGCAAAACTATTCCGTTTGACATAGATATTCCTGTTGCTGAGCAACAACTGCCGCTTATTGGCGAACACAATAAAAAAAATATTCAAGCGGCCATTACTATTGCCAGAATTCTAAATATAAAAGATGAGATAATAGCGACCGCTATAAAAAGTTTTAAACCTTTGCCTCACCGTTTGCAGAATGTTGGTACTTTCCGGGGCATCACTTTCTATGATGACGCTATTTCTACTACTCCTGAATCAACAATAGCCGCTATAAATAGTTTTGAGAAAATAGGAACAATCTTTTTGGGTGGAGAAGATAGAGGATATGATTTTTCAAAATTAATCGAGTTGTTAATAAAAAGAAAAATTTCGAATATTGTACTTTTTCCAGACAGCAGAAAAAGAATATTAGAATCTTTGAGAGTACATGCGGAAACATTGCCAAATATACTGCAGACAGAAAATATGGAAGAAGCTGTAAGATTTGCTTATGAAAATACTCCAGTAGGCACGATTTGTTTACTTTCTACTGCATCGCCAAGCTATAGTTTGTGGAAAGATTTTCAGGAAAAAGGTGATCTTTTCCAATCCTACGTCAAACAAGTTGCCTAAATAAAGAATGATAAAAAAAAGAGCACCCGTTAAAAAAAATTTGAGTATATGGTTATTTTTTTTGCCAATTATACTTTCGCTCGTCGGATTATTTTTTGTTTTTGAGGCTTCATCAGTACGAAGTTTTACTGAATATAATGATAGCTTTCATTATCTGAAGCTTCAGGGTATGTGGATTTTAGTGGGAATATCAGCAATGATCTTCTTTTCGCTATTTGATTATCACAAGCTTTACTATATTTCTTTTTTCTTAATGGTGGGGACAATATTAATGCTTCTTTTAGTTTTAATACCTGGTATTGGTTACAAAGCTGGAGGAGCCCAGCGGTGGATCGATTTGGGAATTATAAACTTTCAGCCGACAGAGTTTGCCAAGCTTTCAACAATTTTATACTTAGCTTCATGGTTTATCCACAGGGAAAGAAAACGTTTTTTCTCATTTTTGATACTTTTGAGCGTTTTAATGCTTCTGATAATGGCCCAACCTGATATGGGGACAGCTATTATAATTTTCCTTCTAGGTATTCTTATTTATTATTTGGCCGGATTTGAGTTATATTTTTTATTAGCTCTAGTACCATTATCGGCTGCAGCTTTTTATATTTTAGTTCAGATTTCTCCTTACCGCTTCAAGAGGCTTTTGGCTTTTTTTAACCCCAGTCTCGATCCTTTAGGAATAACTTACCATATAAATCAAATATTAATTTCTCTGTCAAACGGCGGCATTTTTGGGCAGGGATTTGGAGCTTCACGTCAAAAATATATGTTTTTGCCTGAAGCTCATACTGACTCAATTTTCGCCATTATTGGAGAAGAGGGTGGATTCATTGGTAATGTTTTACTTATCGGAGCTTTAGTTTTATTGATTTATTTTCTATATAGAGTAAGCATAATGGGAAGCGACCGTTTCGGTAAACTTTTGGCCGGAGGTATTTTTGCTTTTTTTAGCTTGCAGATTATGATTAATCTTGGAGCAATGGTAAATCTTATTCCTTTAACCGGGGTTCCTCTCCCTTTCTTTTCTTACGGGGGTTCTAACCTTCTTGTTTCTTTTGTTCTTCTTGGTATTGCCATCAACATTGCCAAACAGAGTCGCGCTTAGAAGGTTCAAATCTGGTAAAATATCATTATGAAGATAATGGTGACGGGCGGGCATTTGACACCGGCTTTGGCGTGTATTGATGAATTATTGGCCAAAAAAGATATTGAGATAGTTTTTGTAGGGAAGAAATATAATAATGAACGGGAAAAAACATTATCTTTAGAGTATAAAGAGATTACGGCTAAGCCAGTACCCTTCATTAATCTTAAAGCGGGACGATTGAGCCGCAGTTTTTCATTAAGGACGATTCAAAACTTGGTTAATATACCTGCAAGCCTTTGGGAATCATACTTCATTTTATCCAAAGAAAAGCCGGATAAAATTTTATCTTTCGGTGGCTACATTGCCTTACCTATTTGCCTAATTAGTTTAATTTGGGGCATTCCTTTTTATACTCACGAACAAACCATTCAACCAGGTTTGACAAACCGTATTCTTGGATTTTTTTCTAAAAAGATCTTTGTTTCTTTCAAAGAAACAAAAAAATATTTTCCTAAAAACAAAGTTATTATCACCGGTAATCCCATCCGCAGGCAGGTATTTGAAATAATCAAAAAACCTTTTTTAATAGAAGAAAAACTGCCGGTTATTTATGTTACTGGTGGTTCTCTGGGTTCCCATAGCATTAATGAGCATATGAAAAAAATTCTTGCTTCACTTCTTGAACGTTATGTAGTAGTTCATCAAACAGGAAATTTGGCGGAGTATCAAGATTATGAAAAGCTTATCCACTTTAAAACCCAGCTTCCTGAGAACTTACAAAAGAGATATTTTTTAAAACAGCATCTAAACGCTGATGAAGTTGGATATGTTTATAAGAATACAAATCTGTTTGTCTCAAGAGCCGGAGCTAATACTTTTTTTGAGCTTACGGCCTTAAAAAAACCGGCAGTTGTAATACCGTTGCCTTGGTCAGCCTATGGAGAACAACAGAAACAAGCTGAGGTTCTGAAAAATGCAGGAGTAGCTGAAATTTTTGATCAGTCAGATAATAGTTCTAAACTTCTTGCATTAATAGAAAAAATGGTGAACAATATAAAAAAGTATCAAGTCAAGTTTAATAATTCAAAACTGAACTATTCTCAAAATGCAGCAAAAGTTATCATATCATCGCTTCTTCAAAATCATCTTCAAAATCATTAAGTACTTTTTTATAAATATTTTTGTTATTATCGTTGGTTTTTATGTCCTTTATTTGCTTGATATGAAGTTCAAGGTAAAGAATATTGAGATTTCTGGAATAACAAATAAATTTAACTTAGTAGGATTGCAAGAGCTTAATGGAAAAAATATTTTGCTGCTGTCTGGTGAGACAATTAAAAGAGATTTGCTGATGAATAATCCTATTATTAAACAGATTAATGTTCAAAAAAAATATCCGGATAAGCTAATTTTAATAATTGAAACATATAGGCCTGCTGTTTATTTTGTGGTTGATCAAGGATATTTTATTTTAAGTGCGGATGGCAGGATACTAAGTAAGATTAAAAAAGATTATCCGCAGAATGAGCTGTTACCTGGAGGAATTCCTAAGATAAACTACTATCAAAAACTAAATTATTCGTCCTGGAAAAACGGTGATTATTTAAGATACAAGGATATTGTATCAGCACTACATTTTTTAAAAACAGCTCTTGATTTGGGATTGGAAATCAATACTATTGATATTAACGGAACAAATATGATAGCATTACAAATGAAAGGAAAAAAGATAATTTTCACAACCGAAAAAGACGAATCAGTCGAAGATTACCAGCTTAACACAATAATTCGACAGTTTAAGATAGAGGGAAGAGATTTTGATGTTTTGGATTTAAGGTTTGATAAACCCATGGTACAATTTAAAAATAATTAACCCTCATGGCTGATAAACTAATCTGCGGTGTTGATATAGGCAGTTCAAAAATAGCAACTGTTGTTGGGATTGATTCTCCCGATCATGATGAACTTCGCATCATCGGCTTTAACTCAACTCCATCAAGAGGAGTAAAAAAAGGCTTAGTAGTTGATATTGATCAAGTAACTACATCCATAGAAGAAAGTGTGGAAAAAGCAGAACGTATGGCTGGTCATAAAATAACTCACGCTTTTGCTTCGGTTGGAGGACCTCATATATCTTCACTTAACTCTCATGGTGTAGTTGCTGTTTCTAATCCTCAAGGCGAGATAACTGAAGATGACGTCGTTCGAGCAGTTGATGCGGCTAAAGCTATCTCTCTTTCTACGACTCGCCAGATTATTGAAATTTCACCGAGAGATTATAGTGTTGATGGCCAGTCAGGAATAAAAAATCCTGTTGGCATGAGCGGGGTAAGACTCGAGGTTGATACTCACCTTATTACAGCATCAACTACAAATTTAAAAAATATAGACCGCTGTCTTTCAGATCTTGGTATAACTAATGCCGGTTTTATTTTCTCAGGCTTAGCTTCTGCTGAAGCGGTATTAACTGATACAGAAAAAGATTTGGGAGTAGTGCTAGTTGATATTGGCGGAGGAAAAACAGATCTTTGTATTTATATTGACGGATCTTTATCTTACTCGGCGTCAATTCCTATTGGCGCCAAGCACATTACTAATGATATCGCTGTTGGTTTAAGAGTTTCTTTAGCTTCAGCCGAGTTAATTAAAATTTTTTTAAGCAAACATCTTAATGCTAATAAATTAAAAAATAAAACAGGGGATTTACCTAATCTTAAAGAATTAAATATAACTGAAGATATCAGTGATATATCTGTTAAAAATGTTATTGAAGAAATTGCTAATCCAAGAATCGAGGAGATTTATAAATTTATTGGAGAAGAAATAGAAAAAAGCGATTTTGCTAAAAATATTCCTTCGGGTCTTGTGATTACTGGGGGTGGAGCTTTGACTGTAGGTATGGTTGAGGCTGGAAGAAAAATAATTGGTTTGCCGATAAGGCTTGGGATTCCTGAAAAGGTGAGTGGATTGGTTGATGAGATAATTGATACTCAATTTTCAAGTACAATTGGATTGATATTTTATGGAAAAAAACATGCTTTAAGCGAAACAAAAAAAAATAAGGATTTTAATAAAATATTTAAAGATTTTTCCATAAATAAATCTTTTTCTAAATTTAAAGATTTATTTAAACAATTTTTACCTTAAACTATGTTGGTTAAGCCAAAAGCTGGACAAGCTGCAAGAATAAAAGTAATTGGCGTTGGCGGTGGAGGCGGCAATGCTATCTCTTCGATGATTGATGAAGGCGGCATACCAGGAGTTGAGTTTGTAGCTGTAAATACTGATGCCCAAGCACTTCTTCACAATAAAGCCGGAGTTAAAATTCAAATAGGCGAGAGTTTAACTAAAGGTTTAGGGTCTGGAGGAAATCCTGACGTTGGCTTAAGTGCAGCTGAAGAATCAAAAGATAAATTAAAGGAAGAATTAGATGGTGCAGACATGGTGTTTATTACCGCTGGTGAGGGTGGCGGAACAGGAACAGGAGCTTCTCCTATTGTAGCTGAGGTTGCCAAAGAAGTCGGAGCTTTGACTGTTGCTGTTGTTACCCGGCCTTTTGAATTTGAAGGTTCAAAAAGAAAAATCACAGCTGATCAAGGAATTCAAAAACTTAAGGACAATGTTGATACCCTTATAGTTGTTCCAAACCAGCGGATTCTCCAGGTTATTGATAAAAAAACTCCTATTCTTGATGCTTTCAAAAAAATTGACTCGGTTTTACATCAAGGTGTTAAAGGTATTGCCGAGCTTATTACTTTACCTGGTCTTATTAATGTTGATTTTGCTGATGTAAGGACAGTTATGAGCAATTCCGGGACTGCTTTAATGGGAATGGGAATAGCAAGCGGTGATAAAAGAGCTTTGGCTGCAATAAAACAGGCAATATCTTCTCCATTACTTGATGTCTCAATTGAAGGGTCGCGCGGCATACTTTTCAATATTGTCGGTGGACCAGATTTAACAATGTCTGAGATTGATGAGGCGGCCTCAATAATTCAAAAAACTGCTGATCCTGATGCTGATATAATTTTTGGCGCGGCTATAGATGATAAGATGCTTGATCAAATAAAAATTACGATTATTGCGACAAAGTTTAATGAAGGAAAACTTAAATTTTTTAAGTTTCAAAAAGATCAAAGGCCGGAGGTTCCTCTAAATATTCCTTCTGCAGTTGAAGAAGAACAAGTACTTTCCAAGAAAGAAGTAAAAGATAAAATGATAAGTGCAGTTGCCGATGATTATTTAGACGATACTGAACTTCTTGGTGAAGACTCCGAATTTGATATTCCCGCATTTTTAAGAAAAAAATAAAATATGGGAGAAGGAGAGACTAGGCCTACAAATCCTTTGGACTTCTTAAAAACAAAAGCAAAAGAGATTTTCGCTCGAAGACATGGAGATGATTTAACTAATATATTTAGGCAAAGAGCAGTTGATGCTAGAAATAGTCTGTCTTCAATCTCTGATGAAAAAATAAAAAAAACTGAACATGCCATTAAGATCATGGCTGAATGCATTCCTGAAGCAACTCTCGTTGGAGGCTGGGCGTTAAGGCTTTATCTTCGACAAAGGGGATTATTAATTCCGACTGTTCCGGCAATTGATATTGACTTCACGATTCCTCCAGCCAATTATGATCAAGTGCGGGAAGCTACAAGATTTCCACAAGAAACAGACTTTGAATTTACTGGTGTACCATTATCTGAGAAGAGAAAAGCACTGATTACTGCTAAGCTTAGACGAAAAGGGGAGAAAGAACCGGTACCGGATTCGATGGGTGGGGGTTATAGAAATTTTATGAAAAGCACCAAAGAGGAGATGGCTTTGGAGGATAATGATTTTAAACAGCATATTGATTTATTTAGAACAGATGAAGTAGCGCAATCACAAAAACTGAGAGTAGATGGTGTTGAAGTTACAGTTTTAACGCCTGAGGAATTACTAATAAGACGATTTAATCAGCTCAATCGCTATCTTCCTGGTAAAACTTTAAATTCACAGCAAACAATCGAGATCCCAAGAAAAATTCTTCAATATTTTTATTTAAATGGAGCAATCACTCATGAAAAATCATTAATGAGATTGTGGGAAGAAAGAAAAGCTCAAGGAATTGTTACGGATGATTATCCGCAGGCATTTATATCATTAATAGAACAAATCGACTCCGGCATATCCTCTGGTAAAGTAACTTTACTTGATAAATATCATTAAAAGTTCAGTTTAAACTTCAATTTCCACAAGAATTGGGAGGTGGTCGGAGTAAGGAGTCTCAATAACTTTTGCTGATTTTACATTAATGTCTTCTGTTACAAAAACATAATCCAATCGCCAGTTTAAATTATTTTCCACAAAGCCTTCTTTATCAAATGGTTTTGTAGTCCAGGTTTTTTCACCAAAATCCGGTCCGGCATTCTTTAAATAAATACTAATCTGATCGATAGGATAAGTATTTGGAGGAGAGTTTAAATCTGCTGTAAAAATAAAATTACTTTTTTTTCCTTTAAGAATGTTTACGAGTTTATCCGTTTCTTTCTTACGCGCTTGGGTAATCTCAAAGCGGGAAGAATATGATAAATGAGTAGTACTAAAAGTTAAAGTGTGATTATTTACATTAATACTAGCTTCCATATATATACGGCCTTCTGTTGAAGGTTTCTTTGGTCCTGGATTTCTGTCTTGAATGAAAATATGATTCTTACTTAAAAGAGGAAACCTGGAAAATATAGCGTTACCTTGATTATTTTTTTCCGGTCGGTCATCATAACTATCTGCTTCTTTATAGAAATAATTATAATCAAGTTTGTCTGCCAAATATTTGGCAGTATCAGCCTTTGGTTCTTTGAAGTTTTGGAAAAATTCCTGTCCGCAGATTACATCAGGATTAATTCTTTTTATTTCTTTGGCAATATTTTCTATTTTTTCTACATACCAAACATTCCACTGTAATAATTTAATGACCATAGATAATTTTATCACTTTGTAATATAATTTACAGATATGTTTAAGCCTGTTGAGAGCGTCATAAATTTTGTTGAGATGGAGAAAAAATGGTTGAGACATTGGTACGAAACGGGCATTATTGAAAAATATCTTCATAAAAATGATGCTTCAGTAAAAAGATTTTCTTTCATGGATGGACCAATTACCGCCAACAATCCAATGGGAGTTCATCATGCGTGGGGAAGAACATACAAGGATTTATGGCAAAAGTTTTATAACTTATTAGGATACAAACAAAGGTTTCAAAACGGATTTGATTGCCAAGGTCTGTGGGTTGAGGTTGAGGTGGAAAAAGAACTAGGATTAAAATCAAAAAAAGATATAGAAAATTTAGTGCCGGGCAATCGGAAAGATTCAATCGCCAAATTTGTTGAACTTTGCAAACAAAGAGTTTACAAATTTTCAGGCATTCAAACTGAACAATCCAAACGTCTGGCCTACTTTATGAATTGGGATAACTCTTACTTCACCATGAGTCCAGAAAATAACTTTATGATTTGGTACTTTCTTAAAATTTGCTATGAAAACGGCTGGATTTACAAAGGCCGCGAATCAGTGCCGTGGTGTCCGCGTTGTGAGACGGCTATATCTCAACACGAGATGCTGACTGAAGATTATAAGCAAATAACTCATGACTCTATTTATCTTGAGTTGCCAATTATTGATAAGAAAAATGAGTATCTTTTAGTTTGGACTACAACTCCTTGGACAATACCTGCCAACATTGCGGTTGCTGTTGATGAAAAACTTGATTACTCATTAGTTCAAGGCAATACTGGCGATTATTATTGGGTAGCCAATGCTTTGATTGAACCAGTTTTTAAGGGTGATTACAAAAAAATAGTTAAAAATGTTAAGGGAAAAGAACTTGTTGGTCTTAAATATAAAGGACCGTTTGATGATCTTCCGGCAGTTGCAGAAGTAGCAACAAAAAATTCTGATAAATTTCATGTTGTTGTGGCCACTGATGATAACATTATGCCTATTTCGGTTACTGAGGGTACAGGAATGGTACACACAGCAGTTAGCGCTGGAATTGAAGACTTTAAACTTGGAAAAAAATATGGTTTACCAATGATTCCGGTTATTGCTGATAATGCGGATTATTTACCAAACATGAGTTTCTTAGCTGGAAAAAATGCTAAAAAACATCCAGAAATAATTATTAACTACCTGCAGGAAAGGGAAAAAAATTATGGAGAAAATTGGGTATTTGCTGTTTTTAGTTATTCTCACCGTTATCCTGCCTGCTGGCGTTGTAAAACAGAGTTAGTATGGAAAATCGCAGACGAGTGGTATATATCGATGGATTCTCCATCGAAATCTCAAATGTCAAATGTCAAATTTCAAAACTTAACTTTGAGGGAGAGAATGATTGACGCAGCAAAAAAGATTAAGTGGATGCCGGAGTTTGGACTGGATCGAGAACTTGATTGGCTTAAGAATATGCATGATTGGTTAATAAGTAAAAAAAATCGTTATTGGGGATTGGCTTTACCAATTTATGAGTGTGAAAAATGTAAAAGCTTTGAAGTTATTGGCGGATATGATGAATTAAAAGAAAAAGCGGTTGAAGGCTGGAAGGAATTTGAAGGTCATACACCTCATAAGCCTTTTATAGATGAAGTTAAGATCAAGTGTTCCAAATGCAATGAAGTAGTTACCCGTATTGATGATGTTGGAAATCCTTGGCTTGATGCCGGCATTGTACCTTTTTCTACTCTCATTGATCCAAAAACAGGAAAAGTTAGTTACCTTGCTGACAAAAATTATTTTAAAGAATGGTTTCCGGCGGATTTTATCACTGAATCATTCCCGGGACAGTTTAAAAACTGGTTTTATGCCATGATTGCTATGTCAACAGTTTTAGAAGATACTAATCCCTATAAAACAGTTTTAGGTTTTGGGACTCTTCTTGGTGAAGATGGAAGGCCAATGCACAAAAGCTGGGGGAACTCGATTGAGTTTAATGAAGGGGCAGACAAAATTGGCGTTGATGTCATGCGCTGGATGTATTCGCGCCAAAATCCGGCTGACAATATGCTTTTCGGCTACAAAAAAGCTGATGAAGTCAGACGGCAATTTTATTTAATGCTGTGGAATTCGTATAAATATTTTGTGGATTATGCGATACAGGATGAGTTAAGAGTTAAGAGTTTAGAGTTTAGAGTTGAGAAGTTGAAAAATGTTTTGGATATGTGGATTGTTAATCGATTTGTTTGGTTGGTTAAGTTTGTTGAAAAGAGTTTGAAACAATATAATGCAAAAGATGCGGCTCTGGAAATTGAAAAGTTTGTTAGTGATTTATCAACCTGGTATATAAGGCGAAGCCGCGATAGAGTTGGCGCAAGCTCTGATAATAAAGAAGATAAAGAGGAATTTTATAGTACATTGAATTTTATTTTTACTAATTTATCAATCATATTATCTCCTTTTATGCCATTTGTAGCGGAGAAAATATATAAGAACTTAACTGAAAATGAGTCCGTTCATTTAGCTGTATGGCCTAATTTATCTGTCGATATAGATGAAAACTTAATTAATGAAATGCAGACACTAAGGGAAGTTACTGAGGTTGGACATAGAGTTCGCAAAGAAAAAAGCCTTAAAGTTAGGCAGCCATTAGCTAAGGCTATAATCTCTTTGCCGAGGAATAAAACATTAAAGCATAAATTATTTCTTAGCCAGCTTGATGATTTAATTAAAGGAGAGTTAAACGTTAAGGACATTGAATGGAAAACAAATAATGATGATCTGATAAGCGTTGATTATGATACTAACATTACTGAGGAATTAAGACTGGAGGGAGAGCTTAGGGATTTAATAAGGTCAGTTCAGAGCGAAAGAAAAGAGAAAAATATCCGGATAAATCAAACAATAGAACTGGTTCTACCAGAAAAGTTTAAAAAATTTGAAGATTTAATAAAAAAAAGAGTCAATGCAAAAGAAATTTCTTATGGAGATGAACTGAAAATAGAGGTAAAATAACTTTATGGGTTTATTATTGTTGCTATCTTTTTTTTTATATACATTTGGACTTTTTAATCTGCTTGGTATAAATTCTGTTTTTTTTAAGCAACAAATTATTTTTGGCGTAATTGGATTTGGAGTTTATTTAATTATGAAGAAAATGGGACTTCATTTTTTTCGTTTAAACGCACGTTTTTTTTACATTCTTTTTGTAGTTATATTGATTTTAACTTTCCTCATTGGTCTTGAGGTCAAGGGTTCACGCCGATGGATTAATCTTGTTATCTTTAATTTTCAAGCTTCTGAGTTTTTTAAATTTTTTTTTATTATTTTTCTGGCTGATTTTTTTACTGTAAACCGTAAATTTCTGAATGATATAAATATATTAATCAAATCATTGATATATTTTTCCCTTCCGGCGTTAATTATTTTTAAACAGCCTGATTTAGGAAATACGATTGTTTATTTTATGATTTTTCTGTCTATGGCTTTTTTTTCAGGAATACCTAAAAAAAACATAGCTAAAATTATTTCAATTGCCATTTTAATAATTCCTTTGTTTTGGTTTTTTCTTAAAGATTATCAGAAGGCAAGGATTTTAAGTTTTTTAAATCCGCACTTTGATACGAGCGGATCTACCTACAATATGATTCAAGCCATTATTACAGTTGGTTCAGGGCAGTTTTTCGGTAGGGGATTAGGGGCTGGTACTCAGTCTGGACTATCTTTTTTGCCTGAAAATCATACTGATTTTGCTTTTTCATCGCTAGTTGAACAGTTTGGATTTGTCGGAGGAACTGTGACGATATTGCTTTATTTTGCAGTTGCTTACGTTTTAATAAAAAAAATAACGAAATGGTATTACGAAAGAAATGAAAATGCCAGATTTAACTTTCTGTTTTTAATTGGTTTTTTTTCTTTTTTGACAGTTCAGATTTTTATTAACATAGGTATGAATTTGGGAATTATGCCAATAACCGGCATTACTTTACCTTTTATTTCTTATGGCGGTTCTTCCCTGATAACATTAATGATTGGATTAGCCCTTATTCCATAAGTTAAATTTTCGATGTTCGACATTCGATATTCGAATATCGAAGATCTAAAATCGAATCTCTGCGATCTTGATATTGGATGTTTTTCCTGTATAATTGATTTATGGCAAAATTTGCTGTAGTTAAAACAGGCGGAAAACAGTTTGTTGTTAAAGCAAATGATGAGATTGTTGTCAATAACCTCTCCGATCAAAAAGAAGTAGACTTGGAAGTCTTAGCAACATTTAATGATAATGGTGATGACCTTGAGATTGGTAGCCCTACACTTGAAAAAAAAGCCAAAGCTCAAATCATTGAGAATGGTAAAGGGGAAAAGATAAGAGTAGCAAGATTTAAATCTAAAGTCCGCTATAGACGAGTTAAAGGATTCAGACCACAATTAACGAAAATTAAAATATTAGCAATATAATATGGCACATACAAAAGCTCAGCGAGCAGTAAGAGGCAATAGAGACTCACGTTCAAAACGATTAGGCGTGAAGGTATATGGTGATCAGGCAGTCGTAGCCGGAAACGTGATAATCAAACAAAAAGGTACAAAAGTGCGAGCCGGCGATGGTGTCCAGCTTTCAAAAGATTTCACTTTAATTGCTTTAAAACAGGGAACAGTTAAGTTTATCCAAAAAAAAGGGCAGCAATACGTAACAGTAATATAAACTTCTTTGGTAGAATGTGTTAATGAAGCCTGAAATTCTACGGATAATTGATAAAATACGTGAAGAAAAAGACTATCTTCAAAAAGCCAGACAAATTTTGTATCTTAATAAACAAAAAGATATTTCTATAAAAGATATTGCTGGTTCTCTTTCACTTAAATCATCCTACGTTTGCCATATTTTAAGATTAAATAGACTCCCTGAACTTATCGTGGACGGTTATTATGCCAAGCTTGTAACCTTAACCCATTTATTTATTTTAAGCCGTTTAAAAGAGACAAAAAAAATGCTTGAAGCTTATGAAAAAGTGCTGATTGATAATCTTACCGTTGGACAAACTGAGTTTCTAATCAGAGACATTATTTATGATATAAAGTCTACGGGAGCCAGGATTTCATCAGATGAGATTAAAGATTTAAATACACTTCTCACTCAAGGGAAAAAAAACCTCTCAGTTAAGCTGATTCAAAGCAGAATAAAATCTAAATTAATATTAGAAATAAAAGGTAGTTTGCTTACAACAAGCGAAGCTTTAAGAAATTTAATTGGCAGACTGAAAAGTGATAAATGAATTGTAGATATTAAGAGTCGAGTGAAATGATTTAGGAAAAGGATTATTTATAGTGCCCATTTTGCTTGCCGGAAAGTATCTATAAAAAACTTGTCCTATGATAGATGATAAAGGAATTGGGCCAAACTCTCGAGAATCTGAGGAGCGAGGGCGGTTATCGCCTAAGACAAATAAGTAATTTTGAGGTACTGTTACCAGAACTCCTTCTTTTACAAATCCGCCTTCCCAAGTATTAGTCGTTACGTTTATATAATTTTCATTAAGTATACTGCCGTTAACAAAAACTTGTCCGTCTTTTATGGAAACACTATCTCCAGGAATAGCGATAATTCTTTTAATATACTCAATATCTGGATTTTTTGGAGATTTGAAGACAACTACATCTCCCCTTTCAGGTTGTCTAAATTTATAAGTGATTTTGCTAGTAAAGATATAATCACCACTATTAAAGGTAGGGTCCATTGAGGCTCCTTTTACCTGATTCGGCTGAAGGATAAAAAGATATACAACTATAAAAAGAGATCCAATAAAAACCACAGTTTCCAATATATCCATCACAAACTCTATGATAGTTTTTAAACCGCTCATAACATTAATTTTAAGAGAAAACTCTCAAGAAAACAAGAAGGGAAATAGTATAATATAGTTAGTTCACAATGGCCGCTTAGCTCAGTTGGCTAGAGCGTTGCATTCACATTGCAAAAGTCGGGGGTTCGAGTCCCTCAGCGGCCACATCCTCAAAAATTCATGTATAATAATACTTTCATAAAATATCACTATGAGTAAAGAAATCCTAACTCTTCCAAAGATTGCGTTGCCGGATATCGGCGGTGTGCTGGACGATAAATTAAGAGGTCCAGCAGTTGAATTATGTAACCGTGTAGAAAGAAGCTTTGTTTTAGACGCTGAATCGAAACACAATTTACAAAAAGTAGCTGTACTTATGGGGGATGGTTATTATCCTTATGAAATTGCCAATCATACTAGTTTTGCAGATGGAGGTGCGCAGGTTAAGATTCAAGCAGCATTAGCAGAGTATGCTGGTATAGAAAAAAGTTGGGTTACAGTGGCGCGAACTATGGCAGATGGTAAACAAGGTATTGGTGCAAGATGGACATATTGGGTATCGGATGCCTTTTTTGGCAGTAAGAATGTTGGACAGTTTCTGGTAATTAGGGACCACGAGAAGCATTTATATACGGATGCAGAAATGCAGAAGCACAATAAAAGAAACAAAGAAATTCTAGAAGAACTACGTGCGAAAAATCAGCCCCTTCTTTCTTTTTCAGAGGCTCGGATGCATGGTGGACGGGAAAAACCAATGGACGTGGCTGAGACAGGATTTTTACCTGGAAAAATTTATAATATTTTCAGATTTGCTGGGTATCTTTACAGATCTGTAGATAACATAAACGGTTTGACTGTGCCAAATGAGATTGGAACTGCCGGAATTATTGCCAACGATATAAGAAAGGGATTACCTTTTATGGTAGTGCCTGTTGGAATAAGTCGAGCTTATAAGCTGGCAAATCCAACAACTAAGTTGCCAACAGGAGAAGCTATTGTTGACTTATTTAGAGACGAACCAACCTTAATAGTAAATGTTAGAGTTGGTGAACCAATTGTAGATGAGGAAATAATAACGGAGATGAAAAAAAGATTTGGGGTGGATCGGAAAGGTGCTGTTGCTTTAGGAATGATGAGAAATCCTAAGGAATTTTATAGATACTTTATGGGAGGTAAAATCGCGCCGTTATTACTACCAGCAGAACGAGGAGTTTATACTGATGCTATTGCTATACCTTAAAAGGTATAATTAAAACTAATGAAATTATTCTTTAACTTCGTTTTATACAAGACTCCGGAAAAAGAGGTTTTGCGTTTGAAAAGGGAAGTGCAAGCTTTAGGATTCTCTGATTATAAAATACATTTTTTTGATAATTCGCATAACGGGAAAGGATTTGCTTATGGAGCAAATAAGGGCATTTGTGCTGCGCTTAAAGAAAAAGCGGATTTAATTGTTCTTGCAAATCCTGATATATCATTTTACGCAGGTAAGGACAACCCTAGGGTTGTCCCTACATATAATGATTTTATCGAAACATCAAAACATTTTGATATTTTCAGTTTTGCTATGAAACAGGGTGGACAATTATATTATGGCGGAGAAGTAGACCGCTGGCGGATGAGCGGCGGAGTCATTAGTAAAAAGCCTAAAGAAAGATTTGCAGAGTGTGATTTTGTATCAGCATTAATGGCGATACAAAGAGAGGTTATTGAAAAAGTAGGTTTTTTGAAAGAAGATTATTTCCTGTATTATGAAGATGTTGAGTACTGCTATAGAGCAAAAAAGCTTGGTTTTAAGGTAGGCATTGATTCTCAGCATTTGTATGAACATTTTGAAAGTTCAAAAGGAAGCAAATTGAAAAACCATTATCTTTTCTGGAATAGAGTTAAGTTTATGAGAGAGTATGGTACTCTTTCCCAAAAAAGCAGGGAACTATTAAGATTGCCTAAAACTTTTTTTGAAATATTTACCAATAACACCCGCGGGGTGTGATTAATATGAAAATATCGGTTGACGGTGGAGGACTCTGCGCTAGTGAAGATCAAAGATTTGGGAACTACACTTTCAGCAGAAATTTTCTTCAGGCATTAAATAAATACGATAAGGAAAATGAATATTTTGTTTATACATTTTGTAATTTAAACGAAGGGACAGAACACTGTTTTGTCCCTACATTATTTAACAAAAGAATAAAATTCGAAAAATTACTGCCTAAAAAATTTTGGATGAAAGGCAGAGTAACTTTAGAGGAAATACTTAATAGAAAAGATATTTTTTTTGCTTTAAACCAGGCATTACCGCTTTATACCTCAGCTAAAATCATTTCTTTTTCCCACGGATTATCTTTTTACTTTCACCCTGAATATTATCCAAATGATTATCACCGTTTGAAAAATCAACTTAATGAAATGCTTAAAAGATCGCAATACATTATTGTTTCTTCTCAAAAAGTCAAAAATGAGATTGCTTCGTTATCCCTTGCAATGACAGAAAAAATTAAAATTATGCCGTTTGGGATACCATTCGATATGGAAGATTATGTTCCTCACAGAAGAGAAAAATATTTTATGTATGTAGGAATGAATACACCTGTAAAAAATATTGATTTCTTGAAACAAGCTTTTAATAAGTTTAATATAAAAGCGGAGTATAAACTTTACATGATTGATTCCAATATTAAAAGAGATGAGTTAAGGAAAATGTATGCTAAAGCAACTGGATATCTGACTGCATCTCATTACGAAAGTTTTAATTTTCCGGTTCTTGAAGCTTTAAGTCAAAAGTGTCCCGTTATAGCTTTAAAATCTGCAATCATACCTGAGATGGAAGGATATGTTGATGTCGTAGGGGACGCAGATCTGCGTCCCGTACATTATAAAAATGAATTTGTTAAGAAAATGATAGCAATTGCTAACGGAAAGCATAAAAAAATTGATAGAATCAAGTTATTGAAAGATTTTTCTTGGAAAAATTGTATTAATAAACTTCAGAATCTTTACTATTATGAATAGTATAAAACTTTCAGTCATCATACTGACAAAAAATGAAGAAAAAAATATTGAAAGATGTTTAAACTCAGTAAGGCATGCTGATGAGATCGTTGTTATTGATGATAACTCAGAAGATGAAACTGTTGACATTGCGAAAAGATATGGCGCTAAGACATTTCAAAAAAAACTTGGTGATTTCGCAAGCCAAAGAAATTTTGGTTTGGATAAAGCTCAAGGCAGGTGGATTTTGTTTATAGATGCCGATGAAGAACTGACGACTCAGTTAGTAACAGAGATAAACAGCGCTATTAACAATGACAATAACGACAGTTTTTTTATTAAGAGAAGAGATTTTTTTATGGGAAAAGAGATAAAACATGGAGATGTAAAATCAGCTAGAGAGCGCGGTTTTATTCGGTTGGTGAAAAGAGGGTCTGGCAAATGGGTCGGTAATGTACATGAGGTTTATCAACCAAATGTAGGGGCGCATCGTGATGCGCCCTTACTCAAGAGCTTTATTAATCATTATCCTCACCCGACCATCAAAGAATTTTTAAGTGAAGTAAATTTTTACAGTACAATGCGTGCTAAAGAACTTTATTCATCCAAAAAAACCGTAAATATTATTGAAATAATTTTTGTTCCTTTCGCAAAATTCTTTTGGAATTATTTTATAAGATTAGGAGTGCTTGATGGACCTGAGGGTTTTATTTACGCATTCTTTATGAGTTTTCATTCCTTTTTAGTCAGAGCAAAACTTTATCAATATAAAAACTACCCAAAATATTAAACATACTTTTTTATTTAACTTTCTTTACGTTTTCTTTCGGTCAGTTAGGCCGATTATCTTTTTTTAATCAGGAAGCGAATCTTTATTTATATGAATTATTTTTAGGCACGCTTTTTTTGTATTTTATTTTCAAATATAAACTTAAGCCATTTCGATTATTGTTAAACAAATTCGCTTACATCGCTTATTTTTTTTTATTTTTAATTTTGGATTTCCTCCTGAAAATAAACTCTTTTTCATCGTTTGAAAATTTCATCTCTTCTCTTTATTTATTAAGGCTCTTATTTTATTTCTTATTTTTTATATTTTTTATATTTTTTTTAAACAAAAATAGACAGTTTTTACAGCTCATTAGGAGGGGATTAATAATATGTCTGGCCTTGATATTGGTGTCTTCAGTATTCCAGTATTTTTTTTACCCTGACTTAAGAAATCTTAGTTATTTAGGTTGGGATCCTCATCTTTATCGGGTATTTGGTACTTTTCTTGAGCCGGCGGTTTTATCAACAGTTCTTGGATTATTTTTTATTTTTATTTCGATTAATCGATTAATCAATAGAAAATATTTAGAGATAACACTTCTAACTGTTTGTTTAATTTTGATTGCACTAAGTTTTTCTAGGGGAGTTTACATAGGATTTGCTATCAGTTTAGGAATTTATTTATGGCAGAAAAAAAATAAGTACTTTTCACTTTTTTTTGCTGGGTTTATTGTTTTGATATTGCTGCTTCCCAAGCCGGCAGGTGAGGGCGTAAACCTACTCAGGAACTCAACTATAATATCGAGAGTTAATGATTATTCTGCTGGGATTGAGGTTTGGAAAAAAGACCCGATTTTTGGAGTCGGTTACAATAGGATAAGTTATGCAAAGTCTGGAAATAATCAAAGTTCTATCAATCATGCCAAAGCTTCCTTTCACTCGAGCTTTCTTATATTACTGGCCGGAAGCGGGATAATCGGGTTAGTCTTATTTTTGTTTGTTTTGAAAGGTTTAGCTCAGATTAATATTTTTTCTTTTTACAGTGTTATTTTTTTAAGCAGCGCTTCTTTAGTAGATAATTTATTATTGCATCCATTTATTTTGTTTGTTTTGTTTACGATGATTGCGTATGCAAAGGGCGAGTCGCGCCTCGCCCCTACAACTATTCATCCTTCTGATAAATAACCGTAATTGTTTTGGTTTCGATATTACCGGCATTATCCTCAGCTGTCACAACAATTTTATTTTCTCCTGGGTTAAGGTTAACTGTGGTTTGAAAATTACCATTGGAGTCAGTAACTAACGGTAAGCGGCTAACTTTAATATAGATTTCACTTTCTGTTCTTCCTGCAAGTTTAATAGATGACTGCGTAGTTTTAGAAGAATCACTTGGTTCGGTAATTTCCAGTTTAGGTTTTTCATTTTTGTATAAGACAGTGAACAGTTGAGATTTTTTTTCATCTTTTGATTTTTTAGTTGCGGCTTTTAGATAGATTTCATTGGTTCCCAGTTTCAAGTCACCGATTTCTTCATTGAAAATTTCTGAGGACTTCAATGATATTTCTTTTACTTTTTCATTATTGAGATAAAACTCTATTTTATCGAAATTAGAGGAGTATCCAGAGACACTAAGATTAGCGCTGTTTGTCGCAACTGGCAGATCATCAATATTTAAGATTCCATAAAAATCATCCTTTTTTTCAGTTGCTTGAGAGTTCTTTTTATCAGAAGTTAAACCCGATATAAAAAGAGTAGTGTTGACGATAAGTTTTAATCCAAAAGTTAAAAGAAGAATAACTAATGTCGATATGCAAAGTATATAAAAAATTAGTTTATTGCGGAACTGTTTTTGCTGATAAGAACTTAAGCGTGACATGGAGCCACTCGGGAGAATCGAACTCCCGTCAACGATTTACGAAACCGCTGCTCTTCCATTGAGCTAGAGTGGCAAAATAGTCTCTAGACTTGTGACTTTTACATTGTAATTTTATCATTAAATGGAAGAATTTGCTTTGTTTAAACTGTAGTATTTGTAAAAAAAAGGGGAACAGAGGTGGGAAATGTAAGGCTGCATTAAATGCAGGTTGCGGCTTGGTGCCGCAGTTGACCTTAACAAATCTTTCCTCTGTTCCTCAAGCTGCACCGCAGTTGGATAAGTTTACCTATTTAGTTTTGAATCGCCTTCCTGGATCGGCCTCCTTTCTTTCCGATTGTGGAATAATACTCGGGGCCGTGTTTTTCTTTCACGGCTTCGCCGCCCTTGCGGCCAATGGTGGAGTAAAACTCCGGCCCTCTTTTGGCCTTTACGGCATTCCCGCCCTTGCGCCCGATCGTGACGTAGAACTCGCGTCCGCGCTCTTTAGCGACAGTCTCGCCGCCTTTGCGGCCGATTTTGGCGTAGAACTCAGGTCCATACTTCTCCTTGACCTTTTCTCCGCCCTTCTTGCCGGCCTCCCTGACGGTCATCTCTTTCTTGGGCTCGTCATCTTCTGCCATTTGTCTCTCCTTAAAATTTGTGGTACTGCCCATTTTGAGGTGATGTAATGCTACGTCAATGGGAACCTCCTCCTGTTTTATTGGTGCGTGATCTGCTGACTTTTTCTCTTCAGATCGAGAGCGTTAAATCATATCGATCCTTTAAGAACAAGGCGCAAATCCTTGATTAAATTATATCCTATAATCTCTAATAATCAAGCATTTTCTTATTTGAGAGTGTCCACCAGATAAGACTTAGAGTATCTCAGTTTAAGGAGACTTTTTTCTTAATAGTTTTTTTATAGCAGTTAATATAAAGACTAAAGTTATTGATAATGGAAACCAAAATAGTAAATCAAATAAAAGGCCGCCAATAATTATTTTGTTTGAAAGATTTCCCATAATTCCACCACTTCCGCCATAATAAGGAAATGGCCATCCTGCTTCAAATATTTGATCACAGCATTGTCCGCTATTATTAACAAAATAAGAAAGTCTGAGAAAAAAAAGTGTTATTAAAAATGCCAGTAAAAATTTTTTCATTTGCAGAGCGGGAGACGCACTTTTATTTGAACCGCTCCTGCTTGAATTTATATCTCATTTTAGCAAGTTAATGGGAGTTTATAAAGCTGAGTAGGAAATGGAAAATTGATATAATCTTGTTACTATGCCAGAAAGATTAAATTCTTCGGATAACGAAGCAAATAAAGGTTACGAAAAAAGAAATACCCTTAATGATATAAGATCAGTTGGGGCTACTAAACCTTTAGGCTATCTACCCTTTAGTCATATTATGGAACTTGGAGAGACACCGGAAAACTTGATAGCTGAATCTTCATCAAGAGGTCTGGAATACAAAACAATTCAGCCAAATGACGTATCCTCTTCAAATTCTATTTTATATGTATTTGACAGAGAAGCTCTTCAGAAATTATTAGACGAAAGAAGACAAATTCTTGAAGATGTTCAATGGCCGACAGAAGCAGAATCATTTGTGCATTATATAGCCCAGCATAAAGCTCCACAGGAAACAGAATTGTTTGATGTTGTTGCTGATGCATTTGCTGATTTCACTAATCCTGGCAGGAAAACATTCCCTAAACCATTAACAACAAGACAAAAAATTAACATTACTATTACAAAAATGATTGGAGCCCCACAATTTGCTAGAAATAGAATAGCATTTAACAAACAACTCAAAGAGAGAAAATCATTAAAATAACTTTAAATCATTATTTTAATAACAAAGACACGGGATTTGAACCAAAATGAAGCTAAATTTTCGTATGTTGACGAGAAGGGGTGTAAACAATTTATGAATGATTTTAGGATTAGCCCGTTGTATCAATATATTCAGCACTTTGATACACAGGGTATCCCGTCTGGAGCGGGACACGCAAATTATTTTGAACTAATCCTGCTTAATTTCCTTTCTCATTTTAACAATTTGATGGAAATATATCAAAGCAAAGATTGACAATTACAGTTAAACATATGGTAGACTAAATAAAGACTCACTAAAGATGATGTAGAATTATTGGAAGGAGGTGTTTTTTATGAACAAACAACAAAATCCAATAGTAATTGCATTGATGGTTGCCGGCGCATTCTTAGGATATAGGATACTTACAGGTAAATTTGAACAACCTATAGATTGGCTGGGAGTAGCATTGGTAGGAGTAATTGCTTATTTTGGGGCTTGGTATATGCAAAAAAGAAAAGCAAAATAATAGTTCAAACCAAAAAAAGCAAAATTATTAATGGAATTTAAGTCACATGGGTTTTTATAAACACACTATAGAAGAACTTGATGGGAAAGTATTCGTACAGAAAAAAGTAGATGAC
This sequence comes from Candidatus Roizmanbacteria bacterium, assembly GCA_016432445.1. Taxonomy (GTDB): domain Bacteria; phylum Patescibacteriota; class Microgenomatia; order UBA1406; family GWC2-37-13. Next base: position 568,502 of record CP066689.1, read on the forward strand.
GATAAAGTAAATAAACTAATTCTAGCGATTGTGGTAGCTTTAGCAGTAATGTTTACTTTATTAATAGCTCTACCCGATGTATCTTCTGGTAAAAAACCATTAACCGATCTAATTCTAGCTTTAGTTCTTATTTTTGTCGGGGGATCAATAGGGGGAATTGCTGTAAAATTAGTTTTAACTTTTATACTACCATTCGTATCTCCAAAAGTTATCTTAGATAATAAAACCCAGCTACTTTCAACATCAAATGGCAGTTTAGATATTAAATTTTCAGACGTTGAAGATGTTTTGATTACAGAAAAAGCAGCTATGTGGTTACCAATAAATTTTGTCACATTAAAATTGAAAAGTGGTCAGACTTCATTGCCATTTAATTTTATTTCATACAACGAAGCAAAAAGCGTCCAAGAAAGAATTAAAGTATTAATAATGAAGAAAGGGGATTTGAACTAATTTGAGGCTAAAGATTATGAAATTTTCGTCTAGGACACGGGACACTACTCCTTTTTCAAACTTTTTGAGGCTAAGATTGAACTCTGCCCCGTCTGGAGCGAGATACGAGAATCGAACTCGCATCTCCACCTTGGGAAGGTGGCATTCTACCATTGAACTAATCTCGCTGAATTTTTGGCGGGTACCACTGAACTACCACCGCAAACATTGTATATTTTATCTTTTTGATAGTTTTTTATCAATACGGGAGAAATTATTTCCTAACAAGCAGAATGCCAAAAGGGGTGTTGCGGCCGGGGCCGGCAAGATAACGGCCATTATTCCACAAAGCTATTGAACCGCCTGAATCAAGATTCAAAGCATTTTGAATGCCTAGAGATTTTAATACGTGGGCCATCTCGGAAGTTGTTACATTGTGAACGACACCAATATAAACAGTATTTCCGCTGGCTCCAATAAAAGCTCTTGTTCCTTTTCCTAAACGCTTGGCCTCACCATCATTTCCATAGACGACTTCTCCATTTAGAAGTAATAATGGCTGATTGGCAATAACTGCGTCGACTCCAGTATCGCGGCCCCATTCAAGAGATTGGCCTACAAATCTGGCAAAGTTGCCTGAGAAAATAACTGCCGGTACGGTACTGTAAACATTGTTGCCTGAATTAAAATAAGTTTTGTCTTTATTCATGAGCAAAGTATCAAAAGTGTTCGTTTTGCCGGCGCAGCTTGGATAAGCGGCAGGGCAAAAATATGGACCGTTTACCGCGGCAAATGCTCCGTTTCTTTGAGCATATTCTCCCAAAGACATGACGGGACAATCATTGCCACAGTCTGAGCCTGAGGCAGTGTCAACTATTACCTTTGTGGAGTTAAGATCTGCGCTTATGATTGAGACTGTGAAAGTGCCAACATCTGAGTTCACTTGCTGAGTACTTGAACCCGATGAAGGAGGTGTATTACTTGAGGAAATATTTGCTGGAGGTTGGTAAGCTGCCGCAATCTCATTTTTTTTGTCACTAATTGATTTAGATAATTCAGCCAGTTTACTTTCTGCGCTGGCGTAATTTTTTTTGGATAACAAAGTTAGAGTTTCAGTGAAAAGTTCATCAAACTTTGAGGTTTTAGCAGACATTTCCTTTAAACTAAGAAGCTGCTCATAAGTTTTGACGGCTTTACTGTAGGTATTTTGAATATTATTGATCTCTTCAGTATTTTTTTTATTTATTTTTACTTGATCTTGATTTTTAAAATCGGTAAGTTCAGCTTTGGTTTGAGAAAGCTGCTGATTTAATTTTGACTTTGCGGAGCCCAAAGCCAGAAGTGAGGTTTTCAAATTTGTCGACTCAAAAGCAAAATAACCGGCCAAAACTAAAAGAATTATTATCGGCAGTATCCGAAAAAAATGAAATAATTTTGACCGCTTTTTTAGAGTGTTTAAAAATGATTTGATCATGAGTTTTTTTTAAAAAAATATGCCGTTAAGAAGAAATTATTTTACGGCTAATTAAGTATGAATAAGTATATCAAATACTATAAAACTGTCAAGTTAAAATGTAGTCTATAGGATCACTTTCACTTGGGTATAATTGTTACCTTCTTTTTTTAATCGTTGGGCTGCTGGCTGCGGATTTTTCAAAACTAGAATCGGCTACGAGAGGTTTGCGTATTTCTTCAGCTCCGCTGTTTTCTAGGTGATTTTCCAAAGCCTTAGGGGATTTATTATCAATGCTTGATGTTATTCCATATGTGCCAACGCCAAATGGACTTTTATTAACTAGTTCATCAACTTTTTTTGCAAGATGAAAAGGATCATCTTCTACAGGCTTTATTACCCTTACTACACGTCGTCTCTTTTTCATAGAACCATGATAAAACTTAAGTTTAAGGTATACATAAGAATGATGTAATATTTCTGTAAAAGATAGTCCACTTACATTTTACGGCTAATCAACCTACGCGGTTGCCTAAAGAGGAGTATAATTATAAATATGGGTGATCAAGAAAAGTTCACAAACAAGGTGATTGCTCAGGTTCTCCGCTCTGTTGCTGCTGCTTATCTTCTTAAAGGGGAAAACCGTTTTAAAATAATAGCTTATGATAATGCCGCTGGTACAGTTGAGCATATGAACCGCGAACTTAAAGATATCTGGCAGGAAGGAAAAATACATGATGTGCCTGGGATTGGTCCATCAATATCCGAACATCTGACCGAGTACTTTAAAAAAGGCCACTCCAGTCATTTTGACCGGATCTTAAAAGGAATTCCGTCTGCAGTTTTTACCTTAATGAATGTTTCGTTTATAGGACCAAAAAGAGCTTTAAAACTTGTAAAAGCACTACATCTTTTTAATTCTGATACAGCCATAAATGACCTTAAAGAAGCTTGCCTAAGTGATAAAGTATCCAAGATTCCAACATTCGGAAAAAAGTCTCAGGATGACATACTTTTGTCGATTGAACTTTATGAGCAAAGCACTAAAAAAACCGAAAGAATGCCCTTGCCTTATGCTTCTGAGCTGGCTCAAGAAGTAGTGGAATATCTTAAAAAACTTCCATGGGTAATCCGAGCTGACGCTTTAGGTTCTTTACGGCGGATGGTGGCAACTGTAGGCGACATTGATGTCGCAGTTGCCGCTGAAGATAAAAATGCCAGTTTGATAATTGATAAATTTATTAATTTCCCCCGAATGATAAGAGTTGATAATGCGGGCGGGAAAAAAGCTTCAATTATTGTTAGTCCAAACATAAGAGTTGATTTAAGAACTCAATCACCGGCTACATACGGATCAATGCTTCAGTATCTTACCGGCAGCAAATCACACAATATTAAGTTAAGGGAGTATGCGCTAAAAAAGGGTTATTCATTATCTGAGTATGGTTTGAAACCTTTGAAGAAAATTCAAAATTCAAATGTCAAATTTCAAAATTACAATTCAAAATCCAAAATTTTAGAGTTTAAGGATGAACCTTGGCTTTATAATTTTTTAGGACTGGATTATATTGAGCCTGAGCTCAGGGAAGGGACAGATGAAATAGATATAGCTTTAAAACATGATCTGCCTGTGTTAGTTAACACGGAAGATATTAAAGGAGATATGCATGTTCACTCTTCCTACGATCTTCAGCCGTCACATGATAGGGGTGCTAATAGTTTTGAAGAAATGATTGAAAAAGCAATAGAACTTAAATATAAGTATATTGGTTTTAGTGAACATAACCCTCGTCAGGGATTAGGAGCTGATGAGATGATAAAAATTCTTAAAAAAAGAAAAGAGAATATTGAAAATATTTTCAAAAAGAAAAAATATAATTTAAATTATTTTATTGGGCTGGAAGTAGACATTTTGCCAAATGGGGAATTAGCCATTCCTAAAAAAGCTTTAGATTATCTGGATTATATTGTTGCTTCAGTTCATAGTTCCTTTAGGATAAATAGTAAAGATATGACCAAAAGAATTCTTAAAGCTTTAAGCTTTCCGAAAGTAAAAATACTCGGTCATCCGACAACCAGGCTTTTGGGAAAGCGTGAGGGTATTGATGCTGACTGGGAACAAATTTTTAAAGAAACAAAGAAAAGAAATATTGCCTTGGAGATTAATTCTTTCTATGACCGCTTGGATCTTCCTGATACATTAGTTAAATTAGCTTTAAATAACGATAATTTGTTAATTATTAATACCGATTCTCACTTTGTTGAATCAATGGAATATATGGTGTATGGAGTTTCAGTAGCCCGCCGTGGTTGGGCAACAAAAAATGATATAATTAATACTAGAGAGTATAATGAAGTTAGAGAGTGGATAGGAGTTTAAATCCAAATGTCAAAATTCAAATTTTAAACACTCATTTGACATTTGTCATTTGGATTTATTATTTATTTATTAATACTATGCCAATAAACACAACCTATATATTGCTTGGGGTAAGTGCAGTAATTGTTATATACCTGATTGCGACTTACAATGGTTTTGTGGTTTTAAAAACCCGGATTCAGGAAGCGCTTTCCGGCATTGATGTTCAGCTTAAACGAAGAGCTGACCTTATACCTAACCTTGTAGAAACTGTTAAAGGCTATGCCAAGCATGAAAAAGAAGTTTTTGAGAATGTGACAAAAGCTAGATCGGCTTTGATGCATGCAGGTTCACTACACGAAAAAGCAGAAGCAAACAATATGTTAACTGATGCACTGAAATCGTTGTTTGCTGTTGCTGAAGCTTATCCTGCTTTAAGAGCCAGTGAAAACTTTCAGGAACTTCAAAGGGCAGTCGAAGATACCGAAGACAAAGTGGCTTACTCCAGACAGTTTTATAACTCGAACGTGATGGATTACAATGCGAAGCTTGGAGTTTTCCCAAGCAACATAATTGGTAATGTATTTGCTTTTAAGCCTTTTGAGTTTTTTGAAGCAGAAGGGGAAGAAAGAAAAAAAGTTGAGGTTAAGTTTACATAATGACAGTCTATAACCAAATTTCAACAAATAAACTGAAGACGTACTTGATAATCTTTATTTTTATTCTGTTGATGTCAGGTTTCTTTTTTATAATTGGGAAATTTTTCCAAAATCCGGGTCTCTACTTTGCAATCGGTATATCTTTTTCTTTAATTTCGTCTCTTGGCAGTTATTTTTACTCCGATAAAATAGTGCTTTTTACAACAGGCGCAAAGCCAGCCAGTAAAAAAGAACACTTTAATTTTTATACCGTGACGGAAAATTTGGCTATTGCCACAGGCATGCCAATGCCTAAATTGTATGTGATGGATGATCAGTCAATGAATGCTTTTGCGACAGGACGTGATCCTAAGCATGCGGTGGTAGCGGCAACTACTGGTCTTTTGGAAAGATTAGACAGGGCCGAGCTTGAAGGAGTCATCGCTCATGAATTGTCGCACATAAAAAATTATGATATTTTGCTGGCTTCAATTGTCGCGGTACTTGTTGGAACTATTGCTCTTGTTTCTGACTGGATTATGAGGAGTTTGTGGTGGAGAGGTAATGATGACCGAAGAGAAAACAGAAGTCCGCTACTATTTGTTCTATTAATAATAGCACTAATTTTAACTCCAATTGTGGCGACATTAATTCAACTTACCGTTTCAAGAAAGCGAGAGTTTTTGGCTGATGCAACCGGAGCTTTAATAACCCGTTACCCTGAAGGATTGGCTCGCGCCCTTGAGAAAATATCAGGAGACAGGCATGTCTCAACTCACGCTACATCTTCAACCGCCCATCTTTTTATTGCTAATCCTTTTAAAAAAGGAAAAGGAACAGGCAGTTGGTTGGCTTCACTTTTTTCAACACATCCTCCAGTTGAAGAAAGAATTAGGATTTTAAGAAATCTATAACAATTATAATTGTTATAACGATTATAACTGTTATATTTTCCCCATAAAAAAAGCCCCGGGGAAGATAGAATGACGAAATGTGCGCCGCTGCACTGACTGCTACATTGCAGTCCTTTTCGTCGCTCCAATCATGGGGGCTTTTCAGTGTGTATCTGCGCAGAACGACTATTAGTGTATCTTACCATTATAAGGATCAGTGCCGCAGCTGGAAGGAAAGCCAGCAGGTAATAAAGACCAATGTTTACCATGGTGATCTCAAACGGCGAGTACCAAGGTTTCAGAAGGACAACGATGAACATAAGGCCAGCAATGACTGCCGGCCAGAGAGAACTCATAGTTTTGAACTCCTTTGGCGAGGTTGGGAGGAATGGTACCACAACAGAGCGCCGATTCCAACCGAAGCTGGGAAGTAGTAACTTACCCAGTCTTGTTTTAGCACATCAAGAGCTGAGATGCCAAGAGCTTGTAGGAGAAGCGCTAACACTATACCAAAAAGACTGGAGAATACCATTGCTGCTGCGAGCAGGAATTCGATGATTGTCAATCTTTTCATTCGTTTTAACTCCTTTAATTTACGTAAGTAAGGATGGGGCGGTTGGATTGGTACTGATCGATCTAGACTAGTCGGTGAATCGACGTAAGCAATTTGCTTATGGCGGACGGAACTTTGATACCAAAAACTTTGATACCAAAAACCGTGGTTGTTCCATCGTCGCCTTCGAGCACTGCTGCCAGGTCGTTCACGAGCCGGACCTTTTGAATCGGGCAAAGAGCGCGGGGTTTGATAACCGGTAAACTTCTGTTGCGGGCTTCCTTGTCAAGATGTTCCTGGATCGTTCTGATAGCAACATCAATGGTGCGCGTTTCATCTGCAACAAAACCGCTCATTGAGTTTTCCTCCTTTCTTTGGATTTGATATTTAACAAGCTTCACTCCCGCCCCGTAAGTGAAGATTGCCAAACAAGAGAGATCTTTGATCTGAGATCTTAGATTCTGGATATTTGATTTTCGACTATCGAGTATCTAAGATCAAAGATCTAACATCTAAGATCTTAATTCTCTTCTTTGGCAGGCTTCACGAAAGGGAGAGAGTTTATTTACATTCTGCACAGTTTTTCAAAGTGCTCGATTTGCAAAAAATAAAGCCATAGAAAGCTTTTATCTAGGGCTTTTTTATATGCTTATAGGGTATTATAGCAGATTAATAAGCTCTTTCACCGTTTATGCGAGGTTGTCCATTTTTTGTTTCTTTGTTAATTTCGTCGTTTAATTCCTGATCAGGTTCCTCGTTTACTAATTTAATCAGATCATCAATGTCGAAAGGTTTACGAAGAATATAATCTTTAGTTTCAGCAGTCATCTTTTCTATTTCTTTTTCAACTAAAGCTGTTAAAATCACCACTCTTCTGTCTTTCATGCATGGTTTATCAGGATTTGTTGTTGATTTAAAAAAATCCCACATACTTCCAGATGTTGAATCGACTGACCATAAGATTACGTTAGGATCAAAGCTTAATATAAAAGCTTCATATTCCGCTTCTTTTCCTAAAAAATCGCTGGTCATTGCCGATTGAACATTGTACCCTTCTGTATTAAGTAACATCTCAATCATTTCTATTTCAGCCGGGTTATTGTCAAATACGGCTACTTTTTTCGCCGCCATAGTCGGCTGGTTAGGATCCATGATTTAACCCTACATTAAACAAGTTAGGAAAAAATAGCAATACTGTAAGAATTAAGAAAGAAATCAATTTTTATCGGGAAATATTGTTATAATAATGAACACTATGTGTGGGATTGCGGGATTTTACGGTTTCAGAAATGATGACCTTATCAAAAAAATCTCCAAGGAACTCGAGCATCGGGGACCTGATGGCGAGGGCTTCTTAATTGATGAAAAAGTAACTCTTCTTAATAGGCGATTGGCTATAATTGACCGCAAGGGCGGAGATCAGCCAATCTACAATGAGGATAAAACCCTGTCAGTGGTTTACAACGGAGAGATTTACAACTACCAGGCACTACGAAAAGAGCTTGAGGAAAAGGGTCACAAGTTTTCAACGAATTCCGATACTGAAATAATAGTTCACGGTTATGAAGAATGGAAAGACGAATGTTTTGACAAGTTTAATGGTATGTTTGCTATTGCGCTATATGATTTAAAAAATCAGGAACTCATCTTAGTTCGTGATCATTTCGGAATAAAACCGCTGTATTATTCGATGATTAATGAAAATAATTTAATTTTTTCATCTGAAATAAAACCAATCATAAATTCCGGATTAATTAAAAAAGAGCCAAACGATAAGATCATATACCGGTATCTTAATTACAGGGTGCATGACGATCAAAAGGAAACTTTTTTTAAGGATGTGCACAAACTGATGCCGGGGGAGATGATGGTGATTCAGGATTCAGGATTCAAGATTCAAGAATTTTCTAGTTTAGAAAAGACACTTATGTCATTTCGAACCCCGAGTTTATCGAGGGGTGAGAAATCTAGCGATAGCGCTTCGCTGGATTTCTCGCCTTCGGCTCGAAATGACAAAGATAGCATTATTGAGTTTCGTAATAAACTAACCGAGTCGATACGCTTAAGACTAATTTCTGAAGTACCTGTGGGAACATGCTTATCTGGAGGCTTGGATTCTTCAACTGTTGTTGCGATAGTTAACAAACTTCTTAAGGAAAAAGTAAAAGAGGCTGAGTCAGTCGGAAAAAAACAAAATACTTTTTCGGCTGTTTTTCCAAACTCTTCTAATAATGAGGAAAAATATATTGATACATTAATTTCAAATTTTAAATTTCAAATTTCAAATTATAAAATTTATCCTAAGGCAGAAGAATTTTTTGTTGAACTTGAAGATTTTTTAAAGACTCAGGAAGAGCCGACTATAAGTACTGGTCCTTATGCTCAGTATAAGGTCATGCAAGAGGCGCATAAGCAAGTTACTGTTCTTCTTGATGGCCAAGGCTCAGATGAGATGATGGCTGGATATTTGCCATATTACTTTGTTTATTTGAACCAGCTAAAAAAAGAAGGAAAATTTTTAACGCTAGTTAAAGAGATTATTGGATCATTAGATATTCTTACGAAATTTTTTTATCAAAAAACATTATTTTTTATTGGTTTTAAAAAATATATCTTGCCAAGATTATTGATGAATAAAGAGTTTGCGGAAAGATATAAAGAGCAAAGATTTGTAATGACAAATGACAATCTCAAAAAGCGGTTGATTGAAGATATTTTTCACAATAGCTTACCTTCACTGCTTCGTTATGAAGATAAAAACTCAATGCGTTTTTCTATTGAAGGACGCGTGCCTTTTTTGGATTTTAATCTTTTAAAATATATTTTTAGCTTGGATGATAAGGCAATTATTGATGGAGGTTGGAATAAAAATATCTTAAGAGGAGCTGTCAAAGATCTTTTACCTGAGATTATAACCAAAAGACGAAATAAGATAGGGTTTACTACCCCCGAACAGGAATGGTTTTTAAAAATGAAAAATAGGATTTATTCACTTTTCATGAGTGAATCTTTTGCAAAAAGACCATATTTTAATCAGCCGGAGATATTAAAAAAATTTCAAAAGTTTATCGAGGGCAAGACAGATGACACCATGGTTTTTTGGCGGATACTTAATTTGGAAATGTGGTTAAGAATTTTCTTTGACCCATCTCCAATGATTCATAAGACAAAAGAAAGATCAATATTCTCTCCTAATGCGGGTAAGAAATTAGAAATTACGATAGGGACAGGCCGCGACCTGTCCGTACAGCAATCGTATTTCCGTTTTCCAATCAAAACTGAAATTTTTCAAAAAGGCGATGATGTTTCTAAAAAAGTTATCAAACATATAAATATATTCTTGCGGCAGTTTGAAAATAAAGTTCAGTTTAAAAAATTGCAGGACAAAGATTGGTTTATAGTTTTATCAGAAAAGATTGTAGCCATTTCTCAAGGCAGGTCTTACTTTATCTGGGATATTAAACCGGGGTTTTGGGCTAAGACTTTATCAAGGTTTGTTAAGAGAACTCCTTATGGTATTGGGTTGGGAAGTCCGTGGACAATGCAGTTGGCAATAGGCGAGATTGGGGTGGTTAGGGTAATATTAGCGTCAATATTAGGGGTATTAGGAAGATTGGTGGGGGCTAGGGGGATTTTTTATATAGTTGCCGGTAATAATATTAGGGCGATTGATGGGCCTACAGAATATTCTCTTTATCCATCAAATGTCTCAGCAAAACTGGCTCCAAAAAATCCTCAAAAAGCCGCAAAGGCTATTCATGAAGATGTTATAAAATCTTTACCCAAAACAAAAACTAAAAACTTTCAAGGTATAGTAATAATTGACGCTAATGATTTAGGAAGAAACGTTTTAGGCAACTCTACCAGATACAATGACAGATTAGTTGAACAGATCTTTAAAGATAATCCAATGGGGCAATCCGGTGAACAGACTCCATTGACAATAGTTTATAGTATTTAGTATGATATTGGACTAATGGGAGAAACTGCACGAATAAAAGGGAGCGAACTTCTTAAAACTATGCCTAGTGGAATCAAATCACAAGGAATTTTACTTGTTGATAATGATCACGGAATGAATTTATTAAATAAAATGAGATTTGAGGATGAAGGACTTAATGTAGTTGGAGAGGTAGATAATTATTCAAAAGCGCAAGCGCATGTATCCTTAGGATTATTAGGCATTGCCGTCATAATCTTAGATAGAGATCTTAAGAGCCCAGAGGGGAATGGAGTAGATATATATAAGAAAGTTCAACAAAATCCTGAACTAAAAGTAATAACAATAGCCTGTTGTGGTCTCATAGGAGGGGAAAAAGAACCAGGTTATGGAGAATTTTTTGTTCCTAAACCACATGATGAAGAGGATATGTTTTTGGCTGTTGCTAATGCCTTGACAGCTGCGCATGTTCTTCAACAAAAAAATAACTCTCATCAATTGGCGGAAAGAAACGAACAAATAAATGCAAATCAATCTTCGAGTGAGGGTCTCGTAGCTTAGTAACTAAAAAAACTTCAATGAAAGATTAATGATGTGGTAATAGTTGACTTTGACGGTTATTAATCCTATAATATGACCCCATGGTATATTCAGGAGCAGGCTGTCAATTATAGAAATCTTGCTGTAGCTGCCTGTTCTATCTCAAAAATTATCATGATTCTTAAGAGAGATTAACAAACAAATTATTTTTATAGCTCTAAAAGCGAGAGATTCACTAATGGAAACTAAAAAAGCAAAAGGCGATACTAATCCAATTATTTATATTTGTGGGTTATCTAAAGGTTGGGGGTTGATGCCAGCCCCTGAGTTTGATGCCGCGAGTAAATTAGAAAAGGGCATACTCCTACCCATGAAATGTTTGAGTTTAGATTTAACTCCAGAAGATCAAACTGTAATTTCAAGATACGCCGCTCTAGCTTCCCAAGCGCTGCTGGGTTATGTTGAGGAAGCACGCTCAAGGAATCCTTCAGTACTCGTAGATAATTTGTTGATTGACCGAGAAAATTTAGTAAAAGAAGATCAAGACTTGGCAGATTTACAAAGAGAAGAAATTTTAGAAGATATATATGACCTAAGGTCTGGATTAAGAAATTGCGAACATAGAGTAGCAATTGACGAATATAGATCAACAAAAGATTTATCACCATTTTATAACGAGGTGGCTAGGGATAAAGAATTAGAAAGATTTTGTAATATGCTGGGTGAAAATATAAAAGTAACGGAATATGATGATTGTAGCCATCCTATAATGATTCCAACAGGAATTGATGGGGTAGCTATAAAAGTGGAATTTTTTAGAAAAGAAAAAGGTAGAACCAAAGTAAATTACGGGATTACTTATGGCCAAAGCGCAATAGATATATTAAAAGATATGCCTCGATTATTACCAATACTTAAGTAGTTTTAACATTAAAAGAAATCAACACCGTACGTTGACTGGCCGTAATTTGGAAGTGATTAATTGAAAGTTTTCTCCTTAAAAATACGCTATAATTGCTTCATGGCGAAGAAAACACTTACAAAAGAAGAAATTATTCATCTTTCAAAATTAGCTAATCTTTCTTTAACAGAAGAAGAGATTGAAATTTACGGATCACAGCTTAGTGAGATCTTAAGTTATATTGAACAACTGGAAGAGGTGGATACTTCAAAAGTTTCTTCAACTGCTCAAGTGACTGAACTTAAAAATGTGACAGAAGAAGATGAAGTTAAAGAAGAAAGATCAATCAAAGATTTAGCCGGGCTCAAGGTCAATAAAGATAATTATTTTACCGTTAAGAGAATTCGTTAATATGGATATTTTAAAAGCTTCAATCTCTAAACTTAGACAACTAATAAAGGATAATAAAATATCTTCGGAAGAGATTGTTGCACAAATTTCTGAAAGAATAAATAAGGAAAATCCAAAATTAAATGCATTGCTGACAGTTGTTGAAAAGCCTGAGGTTAATGAAAACATGAAAGATAAACCGCTTTATGGAATTGCTTTTACTTTGAAAGATACTTATGTCACAAAGGGAATAAGAACAACAGCCGGTTCAAGATTGTTAGAGAATTATATTCCTCAATACGACGCAACAGTTTATAAAAAACTAAAGGAAGCTGGGGCTGTCCTTATTGGAAAAACCAACTGCGATGCTTGGGGGCATGGATCCTCGACGGAAAATTCGGATTTTGGTGTTACCAAAAATCCATGGAATCAAGATTATGTTGCTGGAGGATCAAGTGGCGGATCAGCTGCAGCTGTTGCATCTCATTTGAGTCCATTTAGCATTGGAGAAGATACAGGAGGATCAATAAGACAACCGGCTTCTTTTTGTTCAGTAGTTGGACTAAAGGTTTCTTATGGCTTAGTTTCACGATATGGATCTATTGCTTATGCGTCGTCTTTAGATACAGTTGGTCCAATCACAAAAACCGTTGAGGACTGCGCTTTGGTACTTGATGTTATTGCTGGTAATGATAATCAGGATGCCACTACAAATCCGGCTAAACCATCGCATTATAGTAAATCCATAAACAACGATATAAAAGGTTTTAAGATTGGCATTCCCAAAGAATACTTTGTAGAGGGCATTGATAAAGAAGTTGCTGAACAAGTGGAGAATTCAATAAAGTTATTTAAGAAAATGGGATGTGAGATAGTTGATATAACGATGCCAATGACAAGATATGCTTTGTCAACATATTATTTGATCGCCACAAGTGAGACCAGTTCTAATCTTGGCCGTTATGATGGAATAAGATATGGTAACTCAAGAAAAGATTTTGGAGCTGAAGCTAAAAGGAGAATAATGCTTGGTACTTTTACTCTGTCTGCTGGCTATTATGACGCCTATTACAAAAAAGCTACAAAAGTAAGGACACTTATTAAAAATGATTTTGACCAAGCGTTTAAAAAAGTAGATATCATTTTAGCTCCAGTTTCACCAACTCCAGCTTTTAAAATAGGTGAAAAGGTTAATAATCCATTACAAATGTATTTATCAGATATTCTTACAATTCCAGTTAATTTAGCTGGTATTCCTGCACTTTCTGTACCTGCCGGATTTACAAAATACAAGTTACCAGTGGGTGTGCAGCTTATCGGTAATCGATTTGAAGAGGAAAAATTACTAAACATTGGTCATAAATTCGAACAAGAACGGGGAGAGTTACCGTCAATCGATTAACTATGTATAAATATCAGCCGGTAATTGGTTTAGAAATACACGTAGAGCTTAAGACAAAATCCAAAATGTTTTGTCAGGACAGCGCTGATTATTTTGGAAAAAAACCGAACACTCATGTTTGTCCTGTCTGTTTAGGCTTACCTGGAGCTTTGCCCGTACCAAACAAAAAGGCCATTGAATGGACTATTCTTATTGGTCAGGCTTTAAACTGCTCAATAAACAAAGTTTCTAAATTTGACCGTAAACATTATTTCTATCCTGATTTACCCAAGGGATATCAGATTAGTCAGTATGACGAACCAATCGCCAGCAATGGCTGGCTAAAATTTCAAATTTCAAATTTCAAATTTCAAATTAAGGAAAAAAAATTTAGGATTCACAGAGTTCATCTTGAAGAAGATACGGGTAAATTGATTCATTCTGGTTCAGATACATTAGTGGACTTCAATCGTTCTGGCGTTCCATTGGTTGAGATTGTGACTGAACCTGATTTTGATAATTCTGATGACGTTAAAAGATTCCTCGAAGAACTTCACACGATTATTCGTTACCTCGGTGTTTCTGATGCGGATATGGAAAAAGGGAGTATGAGACTTGAGCCGAATATCTCTCTTCGCAAAATTTCGATTCAAGATTCAGGATTCAAGATTCAAGAATTACCAAATTACAAAGTCGAGGTGAAGAATATTAATTCATTTAATTTTGTAAAACGGGCGATTGAGTATGAGATTAAACGCCAAACTGAGATTCTAGAAAAAGGGGAGACTCCAGCACAAGAAACCAGAGGTTTTGATAGCGTTAAAGGAATTACTTATAGCCAGCGGTCAAAAGAAGAAGCCCATGATTACCGCTATTTTCCCGAGCCCGACATTCCCCCGCTTGAGTTTACATATAAAGAGATTGAGGATATAAAAAAAAAGCTTCCCGAACTGCCAAGTGATAAAGAAAAAAGGTTGATAAAGGAGTATAGGTTAAAAGCTCAGGATGCGTTTATATTGACAAGAGACTTGAGAATTGCAGATTACTTTGAAAAAGTTACTGATGAGTTTAATAAATTAATGCTGGTTCAGGATAAGGCATCAGTAGACATTGAAAAACAACAATCATTAGGTCAAACTATTGCTAATTTAATAGTGAATAAAAGATTATCTACTTCACTAGATCCGGAAGAATTTGCAAAAAAAGCAATAACTTCAACAGTAACTTATATTGCAGATAGAGAAAAAATGGATAAAGCAGTGAGTAAGGTAATCGATGATTTTCCTAAAGCAGTCGAAGATTATAAAGCAGGAAAAACAAATTCGATTATGTTTTTGGTTGGTCAAGTAATGAAAGAAATGAAAGGACAAGTAGACGCCAATACTGTTAAGAAAAAACTGATTAAAATATTAAAATAACTCGATTCAAGATTCACGATTCATGAATCTTAAATCTTGAATCATGAATCAAAAAATAAATATGTCATTTGTTCATCTTCATGTTCATACAGAGTATTCAATGCTTGACGGTATGGCCCGTATTTCTGATGTTTTGAAAAAGGCAAAAAACCTAGGAATGCCAGCGGTTGCTATCACGGATCATGGAGCGCTGTATGGAGCTTTTAAATTTTTTATAAAAGCAAAAGAGATAGGGATTAAACCCATTATTGGAGTTGAGGTTTATAAAGCAAAAAACTCGCGTCATGATAAACAGCCCGGCGAACATCGTGACCAATATCATTTAGTTCTTTTGGCCAAAAATCTTACCGGTTATCAAAATCTTTTGAAAATTGTTAGCATTGCTCATCTCGAAGGATTTTATTATAAACCAAGAGTAGATTTTGAAGTTCTGGAAAAATATCATGAAGGGATTATTGCTTTGTCAGCCTGCATGAATGGCGAGATATCTTCATTACTCCTTGATAATCAAAAAAAAGCAGCGGAAAAACTGCTGGAAAAATATATCTCTATCTTTGGACATGATTTTTATATAGAAATACAAAGACATCCTAATGTTGAGAAGCTAGAAAGTCTGAATAAAGAATTAATAGCTTTATCAAGAAAGTTTGGTGTTCCGTTGGTGGCAACTAATGATGTGCACTACTTAAATGTTGAGGACGCTTACGCTCAGGAAATTTTGCTGTGTATTCAAACGCAAAGGGCAATTTTTGAAAAAAACAGACCTCTTTCAATGATTGATGTACCTGATTATTATTTCAAATCAGCAGAGGAAATGAAAGGGCAGTTTCTAGACATTCCTGAGGCAATTGATAATACCATTAAAATAGCTAATATGTGTAATGTCGAGATACCTCATGGAAAGCTTATACTGCCGCAATTTCCTTTAGAAAAAAAACAAAAGCCTTCGGAATATTTAAGAGAAATGGTTAACAAAAAAAAGTCGCGGGTGGCTAATTTTCCTCAAGAAGAAATTAATAAACGCATTGATTATGAACTAAGCGTAATTTCACAAAAAGGATATGATAATTACTTTCTTATAGTTCAGGATTTTGTTAACTGGGCGAAAGAGCAGGGCATAGCTGTAGGGCCGGGAAGAGGTTCTGCCGCAGGTTCATTAGTATCCTATATTTTAGAGATAACCGATATTAATCCTTTCGAGTACAGTTTGCCTTTTGAAAGATTCCTAAACCCGGAAAGGCCATCACCGCCTGATATAGATATTGATTTTGCTGACATAAGGCGAGATGAAGTCCTAGAGTATGTAAGGAAGAAATATGGAGAAGATAAAGTCGCACAGATTATCACTTTTGGCACCATGGAGTCACGAATGTCTGTGCGTGACGTATCTAGAGCTTTAGGTATGTCTTATTCACAAGGAGACAGAATAGCCAAGATGATACCTCCCCCAAAACAAGGCTTTCATTTAAGTTTAGATCAAGCAATAGTAGATACTCCTCAGTTAAAACTAGCTTACAATGGTGAGGCTGAGACAAAGAAAGTTCTAGATATTGCTATGAAATTAGAAGGTCTGCCGAGGCACTCATCAGTTCACGCAGCTGGTGTTGTTATAGCCGATCAGCCTTTAACAGAATATGTACCTTTACAAAAAGAATCAAAGGAAGGAAGAATTATTACCCAATATGATATGTACTCTCTTGATCTTAATAGTGTGCCTGATAAAGCTTTAGGCTTAATGAAAATAGATTTTTTAGGACTAAGGAATTTAACTATTCTTGAGGAGGCTGTTGAGTATGCTTATCAATCAGCAGGAAAAAAAATTAATATTCATCAGATTACAATGGATGATAAGAAAGCATATGCGCTGATAGCGCGAGGAGAAACAGTAGGCATATTCCAACTTGAGTCACCTGGCATGAAGCGTTTAGCCAAAGATATTAAACCGACTAAAATAAGTGATGTTGTAGCTATGGTGGCTTTATATAGACCTGGTCCAATGGACCTTATACCAACTTTTATTGAGTCAAAAAATAATGCCAAAAAAATAAGATATCTTCATAAAGACCTTAAACCAATTCTCGAGGAGACCTATGGTGTGCCTGTTTATCAGGAGCAGGTTATGTCTATTGCTCACGATATGGCTGGTTATTCTATGGGAGAGGCTGACAGCCTAAGGCGCGCGATGGGAAAAAAGAAAAAAGAATTGATGAAAAAAGAAAAAGAAAAATTTATTAAAGGAGTGATCACAAAAGGCTATACCAAAAGCCTAGCTGAGAATATTTTTAATTTTATAGAAAAGTTTGCGTCGTACGGTTTTAATAAACCTCACTCTGCCTGCTATGGTCTCATTGCTTACTGGACTGCTTACATGAAAGCAAATTATCCGATCGAGTTTATGACTGCTCTTTTGTCGGCTGAACTTCAGGGAGTGGCGGGGCCAATGAGAGAGCAAAAAATGGCTCAAGCTATTGAAGAGTGCCGCAGGATGGAGATCACAGTATTCCCGCCCGATATAAATAAATCGCAGTATAGTTTTTCTATAGAAAATGATTCAATCAGGTTTGGTTTGTCAGCTATCAAAAATGTCGGACAAGCGGCTATAGAGTCAATACTTGACGCCAGAAAAGGAGGCAATTTTTTAAATTTTAGCGATTTTCTGTCACGAGTTGATTTACGAAAAGTTAACAAAAAAACAATTGAAAGTTTAGTTAAAGCGGGCGCTTTGGATAAATTTGCAAACAGAGCTACTTTGTTATCAAACTATCCTCGTTTACTTAAAGAAATTTCTGATAAAAAAGCTGATTTTGAAAAAGGACAATTCGCTTTATTTGGGCAAGAAAACACAGTAAACCAAGCAAAAGATGATTTTGTTGAGGTTGAAGAGTTCAGCGAGGAAGAGCTTAATTCAATGGAAAAAGAGATTATAGGATTTCTTATTACAAAAAATCCGCTGACTCAGTTTAAGCAAATTATGGATAAAAAAGTTAATAAGAAAATTGGCGATCTTCAACCATCTGACGCTAATAAAACATATATTTTAGGAGGTGTGGTCAGCGGAAAAAAGATAATCAAAACAAAAAAAGATGGACAGGAAATGGCTTTTTTTAATCTTTTTGATGAAACAGGTTCTCTTGAAGGTGTTCTTTTCCCTCGAATATATCAAAAGCTTAAAAATATGATAGCTATAAATAATGTAGTATTAATAAAGGGAAAGGTTAATGATAGAGAAGGTAGAATTAGTATACTGGTTGATAACGCAGCCTTGTTAAATGGCCGGAAATGAGTTACGCGTTTTGCGTAACTCAAAACGTATTGACCTTTGTTATTAGGGTTGATAAAATAAAAAATGAAAAAAAAGCAGAAAATATCTAAGATTGACAATGAAGGAAATATTGTAGAGGTAAAAAAAGAAAGTTCTAAAAGTAATACTTTGACTGCAGAACAGATTGTTAGATATGGAGATTACTTAAATTTAGGATTTTATTTAGTAGCGCCACTTTTAGTGGCAGTTTTAGCAGGATTTTATTTTGACAAATGGCTTAATACAAAGCCATTTTTTATTTTGTTATTTATTTTTTTAGGTTCAGTTGCGACTTTTTATAACTTGATTAAATTAACTAAAGATAAAGATGCCCCACATTAGTATCAAAGCCGAATCTATTTTTAAGGTTTTTAATTTTCCTATAACCAACTCTTTTCTGACCTCTCTTTTAGTTCTTATAATAACCTGCATTATTGCAATTCTTTATCACATAGAGTCAAAGAAAAAAAAGAAAAGCTTATTTTTTTATCTTGTAACTGCAGTAATTAATGAACTTTATAAGCTTTTTAACTCGGTTGTTGAAGATAAAATTAAAGTTTTTTTTCCTCTTTTGATTTCTTTTTTTATTTTTATTCTTTTGCAAAATTGGTTTGGACTTTTACCGGGAATAGGCAGTGTGCTTATTAAAGTGAAAGAACATGGAGAGCAGACATTCGTGCCGCTTTTAAGAGGAGGTTCTGCTGATTTAAATACGACTTTAGCTTACGCTTTTATATCTGTTTTCTTTATTCAGTATTATGGAATTCATACTTTGGGATTTATTCACTATGTTAAAAAATTTATAAATTTCAGTAATCCAGTAACTTTTTTTATTGGAATATTAGATATAATATCAGAAATATCTAGGGTAATTTCTTTCTCTTTTCGTCTTTTTGGTAATATATTTGCTGGAGAAGTACTTTTAGCAATAATTTCTTTCTTGGTTCCCTTTTTTATATCATTTCCTTTTCTTATCATGGAAATATTTGTTGGGTTTGTTCAAGCTTTAGTTTTTTCAATGCTGACAGCAGTGTTTTTAAAAATGGCCATATCAAAGTCGCACTAAAAGATATTACTAAATTCTATATAATATTAAGGAGGTGAGTCATTATGGATGCAGAAGCAGCAAAATCTATCGCAGTTGCAATCGCAATTGGGCTTGGAGCTATAGGTCCTGGATTAGGAATAGGATTAATTGGAGGCAGAGCAGTTGAAGCTTTGGGTAGAAATCCTGAGGCAGAATCAGGTATAAGAACAATTGCTATCTTAGCTATGGCCTTTGCAGAGGCTATTGCTATTTATGCATTAGTTGTAGCATTAATATTAAAATTTACGTGATGAGATGGAAAATTTAGGAATAGATATAAAATTACTTATTGCCCAAGTAATAAATTTTATAATTTTATTTTTTGTTTTTAGGCGGTATTTAGCCAAACCGTTCATTAATTATCTTAAGGAAGAAAGGAAGAAAGATGAAGATAAAAGCAAGATTCTTTCTGAGCTTGAGACTAAACATGATCGCATGATTGAGGAAGAGCAGGAGTTCAGAAAAAAACTTAAACAAGAACAGGAAAAAATATTAAACGAAACCAAAAGAGCGTCAGAAAAATTAAAAGAAGAACTTATGAAAAAGGCAAAAGATGAGGCTGATGATATAATCTCAAAAGCAAAAAGACAAATAGAAGATGATAGGGAAGTATTTTATAAGGAAGTTAAGAGCTATATTACTGATACAAGCATTTTTATGATTGAAAAGGCTTTAAAACAAAATTTAACAACTGAGGTTCAAAAAAAACTTACTGAGCATGTTCTTAGTAATTTACAAAAGAAATAAATCTATATGGATGATGATTTAAGAAATCAGATTGATAAACTTAGTAAAGAAATTACTATTATTAATATCAAGGACAAAGTAACGATAATGTCTCCATATAAATTAGGTGATAACGAAATGCAAAAAATAAAAGATCTACTTCCAGTAATTAAGAATTTTGATATTGTCAATGTCGTTGACGAGAATATTTATTCAGGCTTAATCATAAAGATTGGTACCAAGATGATTGACTTAACCCTTAACAGTGCATTACAAAATTTAAGAAAAAAAATATATGAAGGTCATTGACCAATCGGTAAAAGAAATTGAAGAGGAAGTTAAAAAATTTGAATCTAAACCCAAAGAAGAAGAAATTGGATGGGCTACGGAAGTAAGAGATCAGATAGTTCAGATTAAAGGACTAAAAAACGTGGGTTTTGGCGAAATTCTTGTTTTTGATGAAGGTGTGGAGGCGATGGTTATAGATATGACTGAAGATAGCGTCGGAGCTATTGTTCTTGGCGATTATCTCCTGCTTAAAGCAGGAAGTGTGACTAAAGCCACAGGTCGAACTCTTCAGATTCCTGTGACGGATGATATTTTAGGAAGGGTAGTTAATCCATTAGTACATCCAGAGGATGGAGGAAAAAATATTTCTTCAGATAAGCTAGCTCCGGTTGAAAGGATTGCGCCTGGTGTCATTTACCGTAAATCAGTGACTGTACCGCTTCAAACTGGAATAAAAGCTATCGATAGTCTTATTCCTATCGGCCGAGGCCAGCGAGAACTTATTATCGGCGACAGAGGAACGGGAAAAACTACTATTGCCGTTGATGCAATTCTTAATCAAAAAAAAGAAAACGCTATCTGTATATACTGTGCTATCGGCCAAAAAAATTCTACGATAGCTTCAATTATAGAGCTTTTAAGAAAAGGAAAAGCTCTTGATTATACTGTGGTTGTGGCTGCTTCAGCCTCCTCTCCAGCTACCCTGCAGTATCTTGCTCCTTATTCTGCAACAGCAATCGGAGAATATTTTATGGGGCAAGGTAAGGATGTGCTAATTATTTACGACGATTTAACTAAACATGCTTGGGCTTACCGTGAAATATCGCTTATTCTAAGAAGGCCAGCCGGAAGAGAAGCTTTTCCAGGCGATATTTTTTATCTTCATTCAAGGCTGCTTGAAAGATCATGCCGGATAGATGAAAAATATGGTGGAGGTTCAATGACGGCGCTTCCTATTGTGCAAACTTTAGAGGGTGATGTGTCGGCCTATATCCCAACAAACATCATTTCTATTACTGACGGACAGATATTTTTGGAAAGCGAACTTTTTAACGCCGGTGTAAGACCAGCCATCAATGTTGGTCTTTCCGTTTCTCGCGTAGGTAGCGCTGCTCAAACTAAAGCTATGAAACAGGTATCCGGAAGGCTCAAACTTGATCTGGCCCAGTATCGGGAGATGGCGGCTTTTTCTCAGTTTGAGTCTGATCTTGATGAAGCAACTAAAAAATTGCTTAATCGAGGTGCAAGAACAACTCAAGTTCTAATTCAAGGGAAAAATAAACCTTATGATTTAGCGTCAGAGATAGCGGTAATCTGGGCGGCCGTAAACGGACATCTTGATACTGTACCGGTTGATGAGGTGGCAAAGTTTGAAAAGAAGTATTTAGAAGATCTTAATGCTAGAGGGAAGGCCTTAATGACTAGAATTAATAAAAATAAAACTCTATCAAAAGAAGATGAAGAAGAACTAAAGAAGTTTGTTAAAGATAATATTGTATGAACATAAGACAAGTAAGAACCAAAATCAAGTCAATAGGAAATGTAAAAAAAATAACGAAAGCTATGCAGCTTGTTTCTTCAGTCAAGATGAGAAAAGCTCAGCAGCAGGCTCTAGAGGGAAGGCCTTATAGAGAAACGCTGGAAGAAATTATTGGGAGAATTTTACCGAAAGTTGATGCAAGAAGACTAAGATTATTGCAGGAACAGCAGATTAGTAAAAAAAAATCGCTAGGCGGCGGAAAAGAGTTAGTAATTCTAATCAGTTCAAATAAAGGATTAGCCGGAGCCTTTAATATTAATCTTTTCAGGACTATTTTGAAAGACAGCAATTTTGAAAAGATAGAATTTGTTACTATGGGCAAAAAAGGCACAGAATTTGTCAGCCGAATGGGAAAGAAAATTATCGCTGATTATACTGCTGGTGAATCCTTATCAGAAATTTCAGCAATTTTTAGCTTTGTACTTAAAAAATTTTTAGACAGAGAATATGTAACAGTATCTGTAATATTTAATAGATTCATATCAACATTGCGATCTGAGACTGTAAAAGAAAAACTTTTGCCGGTAGAGGTTGGGACAAAGGAAAAACAGCAAAAAGCTGGAGAATATCTTGTTGAACCAACAGGTGAGGCTATTATTGAGAGTTTACTCAGCAATTTTGTTGAAGAAAAAATAAGAGGGGCTTTTTTAAACAGCGAAGCCGCAGAACACTCAGCCCGAATGATTGCCATGAAAAATGCAACAGACAATGCCAATGATGTCATTTACAATTTAACCTTGTTAAGGAATAAATTAAGACAGCAAAAGATAACATACGAGCTGTTAGATATGATTACAGCCAAGGAATCAGTAGGATAAAATAAAAAATATAACTATTATAAATATTATAACCGTTATAACGATTATATTAATAATTTAACTAAAATTATGGCAGATGGAATAATTATTGCAGTAAGAGGAGTTGTTGTTGATGCGAAGTTTCCAGTAGAAGATACTCCAAGAGTTTATGATTCATTGATTGTGGAAGATCTGCTCTCCGATTCGAAGGGTAAACAAACTAAAAAATTAGTACTTGAGGTTGAGGGAATCATAGGCAGTGAAGTTGTGAGAGCTGTAGCTATGGGAGATACAGCAGGTTTAAAAAGAGGTATGAAAATAACCAATACTGGTAAATCTATTGAGGTGCCGGTAGGTGAGGCAACTTTAGGTCGATTATTTAATGTACTGGGTGAGCCGATTGATGAAAAAGGGGAAGTTAAAGCTACAAAATATTATTCTATCCACAGAAAAGCTCCGTCTATTGAAGATCAAGCAGTGAGACAGGAAATTTTTGAAACAGGGATTAAAGTGATTGATCTTATGGCGCCGTTTATAAAAGGCGGCAAAGTAGCTATCTTTGGAGGTGCCGGAGTTGGAAAAACAGTTTTAATACAGGAAATGATTCACAATGTAGCCAAACAACACGGAGGCGTTTCAGTTTTCACTGGAGTTGGTGAACGAAGCCGTGAAGGAAATGATTTATGGAACGAAATGAAAGAAACAAAAGTCATTGATAAAACAGCCTTAGTTTTCGGTCAGATGAATGAACCGCCCGGCAACCGTCTAAGGGTGGCTTTAACCGGTGTTACCATGGCTGAGTATTTCCGAGAAGAAAAAGGAATGGATACGTTGCTTTTTATTGATAATATTTTTAGATTTGCTCAAGCCGGATCTGAAGTTTCAGCTCTACTTGGACGAATTCCATCAGCCGTAGGTTATCAACCTAATCTAGCTTCAGAGATGGCGGCTCTGCAGGAAAGAATTACATCGACTAAAAAAGGTTCAATTACTTCAATACAGGCAGTTTATGTGCCGGCTGACGATTATACTGATCCTGCGCCGGTAACCACATTTGCCCATCTTGATGCTTCCATATCTCTTGAAAGATCACTGGCTGAACAAGGTCTTTATCCAGCTATAGATCCGTTATCATCATCATCCAGAGCTCTTGATCCAAGTGTAGTAGGTGAAGAGCATTACCAGGTAGCAAGAGATGTTTCAAAAACCCTGCAAAGATATAAGGACTTGCAGGATATTATTTCTATTTTGGGTATGGAAGAATTATCTGAAGATGATAAACTAGCAGTATCCAGAGCCAGAAAGATTCAAAGATTTTTAACGCAGCCAATGTTTGTAGCTGAACCTTTCACTGGTAGAGTTGGAAAATATGTATCCATAAAAGAAACAGTAAAAGGTTTTAAGGAAATTTTAGAAGGTAAGTATGACCATAAGCCTGAAACAGCCTTTTATATGATTGGCACAATTGATGAGGTTAAATGAAGAAGATTCACGATTCATGAAACATGATTCATGAATCTTAAATCGTGAATCATAAATCAATTTTAAACATATGGCAAGTATACATTTAAAAATAATTACACCTAGAAAAATAGTTATTGATGAGGAAGCAACGTCAGTAACAGTGCCGACAACTGAAGGAGAAATAAGTATTCTTCCACGTCATGTTCATTTACTTACACTTCTAACTGAAGGAATTATTACTATAAAAAAAAATGCTTCCGAAGACTCTTTAGCTATTGGGGGAGGATATTTGGAAACTAATGGAAAAGAGTTGAAGATATTAGTTTCTCGAGCCTACCATCAGGATGAGATAGATGAGGAGCAAACAAAAAGGGCAATAGAGGAGGCAAAGAAGATTATCAGTGAAGGAAGAGATGAATCAGCAAGACATGAAGCAGCATCTATTATCCGCAGATCACTTGTTGATATGAAACTTCTTAAGAAAAAAAGAAGACATACTTCTTTATAATTATGACTTTAATTATTGTTGAATCACCGACTAAGGCTAGGACATTTAACCGTATATTAAAAGGTGAGGACTACTATGTATTTGCAACCATGGGACACATAAGAGACCTTCCAGCAAGCGCATTATCTATTGATTATGCCCATAAGTTTAAGCCTAATTACCAAATTATAAAAAATAAACAGAAAACCGTTGATCAGCTCATGAAACTGGCTAAACAAAATGATGAGATTATTTTAGCGACAGATCCTGATCGTGAAGGGGAATCTATCGCGTATCATGCGGCTTATTTAATAGGTCTGATAAAAGAGAAGTGGCCTGAGTTTAAGATCGATAAAAAACATCCACTCAAAAGAATCGTTTTTCACGAGATTACTCCTCATGCTTTAAAAGAAGCGTTAGAGCATCCAAGCACATTAAGATTGGACTTAGTTAAGGCTCAGCAGGCAAGGCGGATCTTAGATAGGGTAGTTGGCTATGAGATCTCTCCCCTACTTTGGAAAAAAATGGGAAAAAACTGGCTTTCAGCCGGTAGAGTTCAGTCAGTAGCTTTGCGGCTTGTTGTCGAAAGAGAGAAAGAAATTAGAGTCTTTAAGGACGAAGGTTATTATCAGATTTATGGAAACTTTAATAAAAAAGAACCATTAAAGGCGAAGCTTGTTTCAAAAGATCAAGTTCCTTACGAACAGAAATTCACTTTGCATTTGTTTGCCGGAGAATATCAGTACACCAAAACAACAATCGAAAAATCTAATGTCGATGAAATTAAAAAGAACGCAGAGACTGATAAATATATCGTAAAGGAGATTAAAGAAGAAATTAAACCTAAGTATCCTCCACCTCCGTTTACAACTTCTTTGCTTCAGCAGGAATCTTTTCACCGCTTTGGGTTCTCATCAAGAATGACTATGAGAATAGCTCAGGATCTTTATGAAAGAGGTTTAATTACTTATCATCGAACTGATTCTTTTAATTTATCAACTCAGTTTGTTTTTAAAGCGAAAGATTTTATAGAAAAAACTTTTGGCAAAGAGTATGCCCTTGAAAAACCAAGAGGCTTTCGAACAAAATCAAAGATGGCTCAGGAAGCGCACGAGGCTATAAGACCAACGCATTTGGAGAAATCAGCTGACTCCATGGCAGTAGATAAAAAAATCACTCAAAACCATAAAAAAGTTTACAAACTTATATTTGACCGCGCTCTTTCGACACAAATGAAAGAAGCTCAAGTTAAACATATCAAAATAGTTATTGCCGGTAAAAAAGGATATGCGTTTGAGTCTGAGGTGCAGCAGGTTATTTTTGATGGTTTTTTAAAAGTTCTTAATCCAGAATATGCAGGAAAAAAACAAAGCTTAGCTCGTCTTAAAGAAAATGATCCAGTTGATTTGCTATCATTGGAAGTTCAAGAATGTAAAACTAATCCCCCGCCGAGGTTTAATGAAGCCTCACTTATTAAAATATTAGAAGAAAAAGGAATTGGTAGGCCATCTACTTACGCGCCTATTATTTCTCTTATTCAGGACAAAAATTATGTTGAAAAGGAGTTTAGATATTTCGTACCGACTAAACTTGGAGAGGTAATCTCGAATTATTTGGCCGAGTCTTTTCCGGATATTTTTTCACTTGAGTTTACAGCCCAGATGGAGCAAAGCTTAGATGAAATTGCTGATGGGCAAAAAGATATGGTTCAAACCTTGTCTGATTTTTATAATCCTTTTGAGAAACATTTAAAGATTATGAAGCTTGACAAAAAAACAATAGATGTAGAGGAAGTGGTTGATGAAAAATGCGAGAAGTGCGCAAGTGCTATGGTTGTCCGTTATTCAAAGTTTGGTAAATTTATGGCCTGCAGTAAATATCCTCAATGTAAATTTACTAAACCTTTTTTGAATTTTGTAAAAGATAAATTTTGCCCAGAGTGTGGAGGTAGGATGACAGCCAGAATGACTAAAACCAGGAAAAGATTCTACGGATGCGAAAATTATCCGAAGTGTAAATATTCGTCTTGGACACTCAAGCCAACAAAGAAATGATTCACGATTCATGATGCATGATTCATGAATCTTCTTGAATCCTGAATCGTGAATCTTGAATCAAGTGTTTTTTTCAAATTATTAGGGTATAATTTAAGATCATGTCGAGAGGTAAATATATTTTTGTTTCTGGAGGTGTAATTTCGGGCATTGGCAAAGGCATAACTACAGCCTCTCTTGGACTTCTTCTTAAATCAGCAGGATACAAAGTCGCGACTATCAAATTCGAGAACTACCTTAATATTGATGCAGGAACTATTAATCCCATTGAACACGGAGATCCTTTTTTATGCGAGGATGGAACAGAAGCAGATATGGATATTGGATCTTATGAGAAATTTCTGCATGAGGATATGGGCCGTGATAATTTTGTCACCATGGGTCAGATTTATAAAACAGTAATTGAACGTGAAAGAAGATTTGAGTATCAGGGAGAAGACGTGGAAGCTATTCCTTACATAACTAATGAGATTATTGACCGCATTCAGTCATTAGCTAAAAAGAGGCAGGCGGAGATTGTCATTATTGAACTGGGGGGCACAGCCGGTGAGTATCAAAATGTTTTTTACTACGAAGCGTCGCGGATTATGACTTTGAAAAATCCGGGCGATGTCATTCATATTCATGTTAGTTATGTACCGACTCCGAATCACCTAGGTGAACCAAAAACAAAACCGTCCCAGCTTTCAGTCCGGACTTTAAATTCAATGGGTATTCAACCTGATTTTATTATTGCCCGTTCGGAAAAACTTCTGGACAAAAGACGTAAAGACAGATTTGCCTTATTCTGCAATATGCATCCAGAAGATATAATCTCTAATCCCGATCTTCCTTCAGTTTATGAAATACCGCTGGTGTTACATGATCAAGCTTTGGAGCAAAAAATATTTAAAAAATTATCATTGACTCAAAAAGAACCTGATCTTAAAAAATGGAGCGATCTGGTTGAAAAGATAAAGTCTAAAAAATCTAAAACTTTGGAACTGGCGATCATTGGTAAATATTTTGGAACAGGTGATTATCAGCTGAGAGATTCTTATGCGGCTCTTTTTGATGCTATAGATCATGCTTCATGGGAATTAGGTGTTAACGTTAAGACCAAATGGATTGACGCGGAAAAAATTGAGAAGGATGGAACAGGGACAATAGGCAATCCTTGCGGTATTATTGTTCCTATTGGGTGGGGTGAAAGAGGAGCAGAAGGTATGGTAAAAGCAGCCAGTTATGCTAGAGAAAAGAAAATCCCATATTTGGGATTGTGTTACGGTATGCAGCTTGCTGTTATTGCTTTTGCTCGAGATATTTTAGGCTGGAAGGATGCAAACACTACTGAAAATGTTAGAGAAACTAAATATCCTGTAATTCATCTGATTCCTTCACAAAAAACTCACATGGAAAATAGAGCTTATGGCGGTACCATGCGTTTGGGAAGCTGGGATGCAGTCGTGAAAAAAGGTACTATGGCGTACTCAATTTATGATAAATATAATGGTTTTTTTGACAAAAACAAAGGTTTAACTTGCGAAAGACATAGACACCGCTATGAGTTTAATAACAAATATTCCAAAGATTTCGAAGATAAAGGTTTAGTTATTAGCGCCAGGTCAACAGTAGAAAACCTATGTGAGATTATTGAACTTTCCCAAAGTGATCATCCGTTTTATCTTGGAACTCAAGGTCACCCTGAATATAAAAGTCGGCCTTTAAATCCCCATCCTATCTTTTTAGCTTTTATAGAAGCTTGTAAAAAGAGAGAGTAAATGGTAAAATTGATTCAAGATTCACGATTCAGGATTCAAGAAGTTTTATTCATGAATCATTAATCATGAATCTAGTTTCAAAAAATATGGCAAACTCAATAACATACAAAGATAAGCAGATGGCAGTCGGTGATACGATTTCCATCAACTACAAAATCAAAGAAGGAAGCAAAGAGCGTCAACAGCTTTTTGAAGGTATCCTAACTAAGATAAAAGGACAGGACGGCCAAAATAGAATGATTACTGTAAGGAAAGTATCTAATGTAGGAATTGGTGTCGAGCGCATCATTCCTTTAAGCTCACCTTTTATAAGTGGTATAAAATTAGTAAAAAAGTCAGTTTACAGTAAAGCTAAACTTTACTTTCTCCGGAATCTTTCAGCACAGAAATTGCGCCAAAAACTCTACAAAACTACTGTAAAATGATTTCATGACTTTGTATAGAAAAAGTCTTGGGTATACTGGTGAAGATCTGGCAGTTAACTATCTTCTTGAAAAATCGTTTACTATCATTAACCGTAATTATCATACACGAATGGGCGAGATTGATATTATCGCCAAAAAAACAGATAAGCTTCACTTTATCGAGGTTAAAACTCGGTCTAATCTCAACAAAGGAAAACCCTACGAAGCAGTTAACCAGCATAAGATTCATCATCTTTTAAAAGCCGCTCAATTTTACCTCTTGAAAAACAAAATAAAAGGTTGTAAGCTTTCGCTAGATGTGATTTCTATCTGGCTAAATAGTGATAACACTATTAAAGAAATTTTGTATTTTGAAAATATAACGATGTAAAAAATTCCAAAATCCAAATTTCAAATATCAAAAGATTTTGTAATTTAGATTTTGAGCTTTGGATTTGTTTTGTTATTTGAATTTTGACATTCGGATTTAATTTTATCGAGGGGGGGTGAAAAAATAATGATTGCGATAGTAAATAATTTTCTAAGTAATTTCTTGGCAAGATTAATTGACTATTTACCCAGTTTTTTTGGAGGTCTAATTATTCTTATCATTGGTATTGTTCTTGCAAGCCTATTAAAGAGAATCCTGATTTCACTATTGTCCTTCTTCAAGTTATCATACGTACTTCAAAGAACCAGATTGATGAATAAAAGTGAGGTTCGAGTCTGGGAGGAAGTATTAGCTGAAGTACTAAGATGGACTGTAGTAATATTGTTCTTGATCCCAACCTTAGAGGTTTGGGGACTCTCAAGAGCAACTGCAGTTATTAATCAATTCCTTTTTTATCTGCCAAACGTGATAGTGGCAGTGGTAATAGGATTTGTGGGACTTCTTGCTTCCAACTTGGTTTCTGACGTCGTCAAGCAAAGTTTCGCTGCAATGGGTGCAGGCTCAGCCAATACGTTATCAGCCCTTTCAAAATGGGTGATAGTATTTTTTGCAGCTTTGGTTGTTTTAAATCAGCTTGGTGTAGCTCAGGACTTGATTAGAATTTTGCTTACAGGTATTGTTGCCATGCTGGCTTTAGCCGGAGGATTAGCTTTTGGTTTAGGCGGAAGAGATATGGCCAAAGATATACTGGAGCAAATGAAAAGCAAGTTAAAGTAGCTTGCTTAGAACTCTCAAAAACATATGCGCCTTTACGGTGCATATGTTTTTTCTCCAAAATTTCTTACGTATTTAATTTATTCATTTCAGATGATATAATGAATATTCATGTTGCTCCCATCGTCTAGCGGCCTAGGACATCTGGTTTTCAGCCAGAGAATCAGGGGTTCGAATCCCCTTGGGAGCACTAATGATCGGCTACGTAGAAACTTCTTCGATCATGACCTATAGTCATTTGATATTTGGTGATGTTTTTAGTACAATATGCCCATGAAATAAATCCAATCTAGCCATAAAGCATGGCTATTTTTGTGGCTTATTTTCAGCACTTTTACATTGTGCAGTATTATCCTTGCAGGCAGCTTTATAGGTATTTAGTTTCAAGTAGCTAGAAAGCAGCCTGTAAGGGTTGTGTTCTTATAAGTCTTGACATTCTTGAATGCAAGCCTAGAGCAGGAAGGGTGTATTATCATGGCTAAGGATAGAACAGCTATTGGTACTGATCAAGAGAGGGTTTGCTCATTTTGCAAGCGTCCGGAGAGTGAGGTCGGAGCGCTTATTAGCGGAAAGAATGAGGCATACATCTGTCGTCATTGTATTACTCAATGGAGTCCTAGAACCGGGGCACCTACGATCTCAAGTGAAGTTGTTAAGTCTGTCTTCGGCGATATTATTGTCAAGATGGACAAGGCGCTATCACAGCGGTACCCTGCGCCAACTGATCTTGTTCCATTGACAAGTCTAGTGCAGACTTTAGGTACTCATGTTGAAAAACTGAGCAAACTTATGCGCGAGGACCAGCTCATTCGGCAGCTTGAGAAGCAGAAAGAAGAGATGGCGGCTCTTCTTACGGAGGAAGAGCTTCGAACGGCTCCGCTTGATTCTATTTCTCCAAAGCAGTGGGAAACGCTTTATCGACTGTGGGGTCTAAGAACTCGAATAGTTCTCAGACTAGTGCGGTATCAAATTCCTCCGCACTTCGTAGCCAAAGCTTCTCGGGATCAGCTCAAAGAGATTAAGGATTTAGGCGATCGGTACGTGGATGAAATAATACGCGCAAGGCCGAAAGCCTAATTGCACAATGTGTGTCTAGAAGGCGCCAGAATTACTTAACAATGAAGTTAAGTAGATTCCGACAATAATGTCGGCGTTGATCCATGGTGGGTCGTTCTGGTGCTTTTTTTCCTATTCTTGACTTAAACCGTTTCTTCAACTAGAATAGTTGCCTCATGAACTACAGAATGGAAGGCTCTATGAGGTACAATCCGAAAGATTTAATTAGAACCGAAAGATATCAATCTGAAGGGTTTGATCTTTTTAAGTTTACTCCGGAGACTCCTTCTTCAAATACTCCGGTAGTGTTAGCCCCCGGTTTTAATGCGGGACATGAGTCTTATGGATTGCTTATTCAGGAGTTATGCAAAAATGGTTTTACGGTCATCTGCACCGAGTATCGGCCAGAAGCTCAAATTCAACCTCAAAAGTTGGGTTTTATACCTGACGTTGATAGAGTTAAACGGCACGCGATCAAAAGCGCCATCAATTTAGGAACTCTTGCAGGCGGTAAAGTTCATTTTGTTGGTCATTCTAAAGCCGCTATTGAAGGTATTCCTATTATTAAAAAAAATCCGGATAAGATCGAAGGCTGTATACTTATTGCTCCCCGGGGAATCTTAAAAAAGAAAAATCCAGTAGGAGCATTAGGCACTTTAATAGCAGGTGAAGTAAGAAATAGTTTAGGAAAAAGACGTTTAAAAAAAAGATTTCCTGAGCTGAAAGATACATTAAAACTAATAAAGAAAGCCGAAAAGCAATATGGTAAATTTGGTCCGAAATATCTTATAGAAATTTTATCCACGGTTACACAAACTATTCAAGATTCTTTTCGACAACTGCAGGAATACGGCGTTAGAGTAGTGGTCATGCCCCAGCAAAATGACGGGTATTATCCGCCTGAGCAAATGAGAAAAATATTAAAAGAAGTGGATTTTCCCGAAGAGGATCTATTAATTCTTTCTGGGATTTACGGAGCTTTGCACGGCGCAGTTAAATATGACCCCACAGTGTGCCAGGACATAGTTGAGGCTCTAAAAGAGATTGAAGAAAACAAACATCATTCTCATTTTCTGGAGTGAAAATGACTTCAGATTAAGAAGTTTTCTTCATTTTTTGAAGCCGGTCGGCAAATAATTGTGCCCAACCAGCACCTTTATAAAAAGCAATTGATCCAACTCCAAAAAGTATGTCGAATCGATAGGGGAATAACGGATAAGTAAGTAAATACAATATTCTGCCTATGTGAGTGTCTAACCCTACATGAACGACCTTTTTTATATTTTTTCCTTCTGCAATATCATAAATTACTTGAGCCACTTTTTCTGGTTTTGTTCCAAAAGTATTTCTCCACCAGCTGGTTATTTTTTCAGCGGCCTTTATCTCAGCGGGATTTTTTCCTTCAGTCCAACTCGCGCGGTCGATCCTAGTTATAGTGTTTCCAGGACGAATATCTACTAATCTAACGTTATAATTCTTCATATATGATTTTTTTGTTCTTCTTGTAACTCTTGAAAGACGGATTTTAGAGTCGTTATAGCCGCCATGATGAAGATCTGGCCAGTAACGTTTAGCTGAGGTTACGTTAATTATAGTTCCTCCACCATTTTGATCCATAATTCCTGAAGCGGCTGCTGTAATAAGAATAGGCGCGTATAAATTTACTGCAAGCATATCTTCCAAAGCTTTTGTAGGCGTGAGATCTTTACCATACATTGTAGATAATGCGCCTTTAGTCATGATTCCTGCGGCGTTAACTACAATATCAAGTCTTCCCGACTCTGCGCTTTCATTAACCATGCTGATAACTTGGCAATGATCAGTCACATCAATTTTTAAGGGTCTAATATTTGAATATTTAGGTTGAGAGAAAACTTCATGAATAGCTGGGTCTTTATCGGCTGCATAAACTGTATATCTTCTATCTTGAGCAAATTTTTCAGCAGTGGCTTTTCCAATCCCGCTGGCTGCGCCAGTAACGATTGCAACTTTTCTTTCAGACATTTCAAGATTATATCACAGATAGTTATAGGATAAAAAAAAGACCTATGGGGTGGAAAAAATCAGCCAGCGGCTGATTGATGACAACATTGTCACCAGTCCATAGGTCTTTCGATTTTGCACTCCATTGTGCGGATGACTAGATTAGTTTGGTTGCCATTACACCTCAGCTTGTGTGATTGACTCCGTTTTGCCGTATCACAGTGATAGCGGCTGCAGCTGCTAAAAGGATTGCTCCTGTAAGCAGAGACAGCATTATTAGGGTCTTAAATGTGCTAGGTGACACGTAAGGTACGATTGTTACGACCAGCATGGGGAGTGCAATGAGCACGAGCGTTCCCAATCTGATCAACCTTGGGCTTCCGTCGGATAATAGGATTGCGATTAAAAAAGTTCCAGCCACTATGATGGATGACACGATCAGGCTAAGGATTCTCCCAAGCGGTGAGCTTTCGTCTGAGAGGCCTGGACCCTGGCTGATGTTTAGTGAGATAGCTCCTACAGTGACGACTATCAGGAGCAGACCAATAAGAGCGTTAAAAACCAAGGTTGTTTTGTCGATTGACGCTAAACGTTTCATTGCACTAGCCTCCTTTTTCAGTTGTTTGTCTTTTCGGCAGTCCGAACGTCATGATTCCTGGCCCGGATATTCCAATGATAGCTCCGAAGCCAAAAACCAAAGCCGCAGTAGAGTGATCCGTAACATTCCAGGCTACCATAACGACTGATGTCACAACAATTGCCAAACCCAGAATTGCTACGATCCCCCCAGCATAGAACCACTTTGACATGATCTTTCCTCCTTCTTATTTTAATCAATCTCCAAGTGACCGCCGAGCAATTTTCAGTTGTGAGTTTTTATGTTAGATCTCGATCCTCCTTACTGGAATGTGAATGCTTGATGCTAGGAAGGTTACGCCGATTGAACCGATTAGGATACCTCCATAAAACAAGATGTCTGACAAGAGTTTGAACGAGATAACCAGAACATAGTTACCTCCCAATGATATGAACAGAGGATAGTCATTAGATAGTATAGGCAAGAAGAAAATAGATACAATTACTAGCGCCGTCCCAACTGCGGTTAGAGATGCCCCAATTTTTTGAGCGATAGACATTATTTAATTTTCCTTTCTTCTTTTTTATCCGCACAATTTGTCAAGGTTCGAAGAAATCTGCAAAAGAAACTTCATCAGGCAGCTATTGTCTAAATCCATTTATCTCACAGCCTTCTTCAAAATGAATTATAGCAAATTCATTTCGAGCCTTTTATAGCAACACTTTCATCAAAGAATATTAAATATCCCTAGCGTTGACATAAATATAATATTATTATATCTTTAACTATTAATTCCAAATAATCTCTATGTATAAGGTTACAGCTTATAGATTTGCAATCAAACTTTGGGGAAGATTTGGACCGGAAAGAGCCAAAGAATTAGAAGGATATCTAAACTCAAGTTCACCTGACGGCTATGAATTAGTTATCGTATTACCTTTTGGATTTTGGTTTATGTGTATCTGGAAAAAGAAATAGAAATAGCTTTGAAAACATAATATTCTCATTACGCTCGATTTCACTTCGGAGGTAAGTAAATTCAAATATTTTAGAAACTTTTGCTATGGCCTATAGCATTGCTTTTTATTTCTTCTTTTGCTAGAATTCAGCATATGGTAATGAATGAGCAGTTTAAAAGACATATTCGTGCAAATGAGGGTGAACCAGGACTAAACGAATTAATAGAACTTCATGATCGTTTTAATCAACTTGTAACAGAGGGAAAAATAAAAGAATTACCACTTGATGAACAAGTTTCTCTTAGGGAAAAACCACGTGGACATAGAGGAAATAGAAAAAAGATTGATATTGTGTTAAAAAACGGAGAAACAGTATCGATTCCAAGAGAATTGTTGTCTGAAGAGACTGCAATATTGGAATATGCAGAAAGACGGCATAATGAAGATCCTGAACATCCTTATTTTTATGCTAAGGATTTATTTAATGATGCGGTAATTAAAGCTGAAGTAAAGAATACTGGGTTTGTTTACAAGATGATGGGTAAGCTTATAAAATGGCATTGCTTAATTTCTAGGTTTGATCCTGTGGACTGCGAAAAAAAAGGGCCTGCGATTCGTGCAACTGCTTTTGCTATAACAGACAGCGGGTTAGAGATAGTCTCATTATTCCGTACACAAACAGGTGAAGCAAAAGTAAAGGGTGCGCAATTTAAATTCTTAAAAGCAATAAACGCTTCAGGTTATTCAAGAAAATAATTCTTCTAAAATAATGATTGAATAAAAAGCTTGGGGGGGTAAAAAAAAGACCTATGGTTTTCCGTTGAGTAAATGCACTTTATTGTGCACCGGCGACTATATAGTCGTCTAAACGGTTGACCATAGGCCTTTAAACCTATCCACACCTGCGCGGATATTTAGTTTGCCGTGACAGACCGCACGGCCGCAAAAACGACTCCCACGACTACGACGAAGCCAATAAAAAGGCGAAGAAGAATCTCGTCCATTTGTTATGCTCTTTCTTCAGTGGATTGAGTGGTTTGTCTTGGCGGCAGTCCGTGAACTATCAGCGCTGGGCCAATAAGACCCAGTATGGCTCCTGCAGCGAGGAACCAAAAAGAGAGCAGGTGCTCAGCTGGGTTTGAGAGCAGTATAACAATGGACACAGCTATGCATACCAAACTGAGAGCAATGGTGGCTCCCGCTAAGTAGTCCCATTTAGACATGATCATGATCTAATCCTCCTTTCTTAAGAGTATTCAGACTTGCGTTTATTCAGTTGTGAGTTGTCTTTCCTCTTTCCTTTCTCCACGATGAATAAACCGATCACCGTGAGCAAGACTCCTGCATAGAGCAGGGTATTCAAAAAGTGTCCATAAGGCAGAATTAAAACATAGGGTTCCACTGTGAACAATATTGAATTGTAGTCACGTACTGTAAATAGAAAAAAGGCAGATAACAACAGTAGTATCGATCCGCTTGATACCATAGCAATACCAATGACCAGAGTCTTCGTCACCATCTCGATTCATCCCTTCGTTTATTTTTGATCCGCACAATTTGTCAAGGTTCGAAGAAATCTGCAAAAGAAACTTCATCAGGCAGCTATTGTCTAAATCCATTTATCTCACAGCCTTCTTCAAAATGAATTATAGCAAATTCATTTCGAGCCTTTTATAGCAACACTTTCGTAAAATGAATATAACTTTTCTTGAACTTGAAGAGTGGGAAAAGCCAATGCTTAGAAATAATTTTTCAGGGCATAGTCTTAATTTTTATGAAGAAGCTTTAACTCAAAATAATCTTCAGTTGATCATAAAAACTGAGATATTATCACCCTTTATTTATTCCACGCTCTCAAAAGATATTCTTTCACAGCTTCCTAACCTCAAACTTATTGCTACCCGCTCAACAGGCTTTGATCATATTGATGTGAATTATTGTAAAGAAAGGGGAATAACAGTCTGTAATGTTCCAACCTACGGAGTAAATACAGTGGCTGAGCACACTTTTTCTTTAATTTTGGCTCTGTCCAAGAAAATAGTTCCCTCAGTAGAGAATACAAGACAGGGTAATTTTGATCTTGATGGTTTGCGCGGAATTGAACTGGCCAACAAAACATTAGGGATAATTGGGCTTGGGCATATTGGTTTAAGAGTGGCTGAAATTGGGCGCTGTTTTAAGATGAAAATTATAGCCTACACGCCTCATCCTAATATTGATAAAGCGCAGGGAGTAACTTTTTGTGATCTGACAAGTCTTCTTTCCACCTCAGATTTTATAACATTGCATGTTCCCGCTACACCTGATTCAAATCACCTCATAAACAAGGAAAATATTAAACTATTAAAAAAAGGAAGTTTTCTTATTAATACTGCAAGGGGAGTCGTGGTTGAAACCGAAGCTATTCTTTGGGCTCTTGAACAAGGGATTCTTGGCGGAGTCGGATTGGATGTTCTTGAGGAAGAATGTGTTTTGAAAGAAGAACGGGAACTCTTGTCCAAGGATTTTTTAAAAACATGTAACCTAAAGACACAGCTATTAAACCATGTCCTTTTAACCAAAAAAAATGTGATTGTTACTCCACATAACGCCTTCAACAGCTATGAAGCATTACAGGAGATATTAGATACAACAGTCATCAACATAGAAAATTTTCTGGATGGGCAAGCAAAAAATCAAATATTATGAAAAACGGATTGAAAATACTGCTTCTGGCTGATTCTTGGCAGGTAACCGCACTTGGGATGATTGCCCCTATCTACGCCATTTTCGTAGAGAGAATTGGAGGAGATTTGTTAGATGCATCCTGGGCTTACTTTGCTTTTATGATGTCAACCGGAGTTACGATTTTTCTAATAAGTCATTGGGAAGATAAGATAAAACATAAAGAAAAACTGATTATGCTTGGTTATGTTTTAACGGTTGCTGGAGCAATGATGTACATCTTTGTCTTTAATCAGTTTACTTTAATTATTACTCAGATTGTCCTTGGTCTGGCTCAGGCAATTAAAGATCCTGCTTATGACGCTTTGTACTCCGATTATCTGGATACAGGAAAAAAAGCCTCAGAATGGGGTGACTGGGAGTCTATGTATTATGTGGCGACAGCTTTAGCGGCAATTCTCGGAGGATATATTGCTACAGTTCTTGGTTTTAGGGCGCTATTTGTTGGAATGGCTATATTTTCAATATTTAGTGCCCTTGTCTGCATAAATCTTTTTAGAAAGAAAGAGTATTTGCATTCAAAAGAATTGCTAAGATGAGAAATATTATTTTGGCTTCTAAATCGCCGCGTAGAAAACAAATACTTGAAAAAAACGAAGGGGATTATTTTAATCGATTTTAATAAACTTAAATCGGTGGCTTTCCTCTCCCTTAAATATCTTATCTTCATAAACAAGAGCTAAGCATTCTGAATCAAACTTTCTAAAAAAATCAGTCCACGTGATTTTTTCAAGTCTATCATTTCTGCCGTTGTTTAAGAAATCAAAAGATAGTCGGTCTTCTTCATTAATTATTTCTTCATCTTTTATGACAGTCGGTATGCCATTGCGATCCTGCACCCAATTTTTTATCTCTTTGTGATTTCGTGTAATTCTTTTGAAATTCATATTTTTTAAAAAAACTGATAATGTTAAAAATCTTAATAATAAAGATTAAGAAGTCTCCAAGAAATCAGTAAGAAGGATGTAAGAGTTTACAAAAATTATTTTATAACGAGAGTTATTTCTCCTCTAAAAGATTTATTTATCAACTCTGAAGGTTTACCGCGGACAACTTCCTCGAATTTTTTAGTGATTTCACGGGCAACTGCCACATCTGCAGTAGGGTTAACTTCATTTAATATCTCTAACGTTTTATTGACTCTATGGGGCGAGTCGTAAGCGGTAAAGATTGTTTCAGGAATGATTTTTTTTATTTCAAGCATTTTACGGATGAGTTTAATTATTTCATTATTTTTTTTAGGAATAAACCCGACAAAAAACATATTTCCAGGGTTAAACCCAGATAAAACAACGGCAGTTGTAGAGGCAGTAGGGCCAGGAATAACTGTAAAAGGAATCTTTTCTTTGATGACATGATTGACTAAAAGAAAGCCGGGATCGGATATAAGAGGCAAACCTGACTGAGAGATAAGCGCGACTTCTTTATTTTCCTTTAATAAATCTAAAACTTCCGGTAGTTTTTCAAATTCTTTTTCTTTATAATAAGAAATTAATCTTTGAGAAGATTTAGTTGCAAGACCGAAAAGGTCTTTTATTTTTAAAATTAAAAGTCCGGTAGAACGGGTGTCTTCGGCTAAAATATAATCAACAGAAGTTAAAGTTTTTGCCTGTCGCAAAGACAAGTCTTCTAAATTACCAATTGGAGTGGCGACTATATATAGCATATGGAACAGATAATAGCTTTCTTAACAAACCTTATTATACAGGTTATTGAAAAAAGCGGTTACGCAGGCATTTTTATACTGATGGCGGCAGAATCCGCTCTTATTCCAATTCCTTCTGAGGTAACTATGACTTTTGCCGGTTACCTTGCGTCAATCGGGAAATTCAATATTTATATGGTGATTTTTATGGGTGCGTTTGCAAATTTGGTAGGTTCGATCGTTGCTTACTGGCTGGGTTATTGGGGAGAAGACGCTTTTATCAGAGACGTTATTAAAAAATACGGTAAATGGGTTTTTATTACAGTTGATGAGTATGAGAAATCTGAGAGATGGTTTCGTAAATATGGGGAAAAGATAGTTTTCATTACGCGCGTTTTACCGATAATAAGAACCTTTATCTCACTGCCTGCAGGAGTAGCCAAAATGAATTTTTGGCGTTTTTCGGTCTATACTTTTGTTGGTTCATTAATTTGGAGCGCACTTTTGACGTATATAGGTTTTGTACTTGGAAAAAACTGGCACTCTTTAGAACAATATTACCGGAAGTTTGAGTATGCAATTGTTGCCGGAATAGTAATTTTGGTTATCTACTACATCCACCATAAATGGAAAAAAATCACAAAAAAATTGCACCCTTAACCTGTTAATTCAGAATTACCCCTTTGAGCGGGGCGGAGACCAAAGTCTCCAAGGGCGCGTGGCACAGTGAAACCGGAAGCCTTGTTGTTCGATTGCTAGCCATCACGCCATATGCGGTAAGCTGACCAACCTATAAAGCACAAAAAGCTTCCTGCGAATACCCACCAGTCGGGGTGAAAGTATGCAGATAGCACTCCCGCCACTCTAAACTATGGTCTTGGGTGGCGATGATGGTCTTCAAACCGCCTGAAGTCGCTGGTTGGTTTTCTGGTGAGCGCAGCCGTAGCAATCAGCACTAAGCCGATAATTACGAGGGCGCCTGCCTCCAGGCTAATTTGACGCTGAGATGCTATGAGTGCTAATCCTGCGAAAAACAAAATGACGCCTGTAATCTGTAGCATGTCTTTCTCCTCCTTTAACCAAGACTTTTCATCTCGAGTTCTGGCGTGCGTGGTCGGACTTACGGTAATCGGCCACTGGTCCTGCTATAAGATAGTGGACCACAATCATGGCTACGCCTACTAATGCTACTACAATTGCTCCGCGTCGACCTGGCATAAATAAAAATACCAGGTTTGCAACCCCAACGATCAGAATGACTACTCCTACTGTTTTGAGCATCTGACTTACTCCTTCTAAATATTTTTTTTGAGCATAAGCTCTTTAAACTCACAAATATTTATGAGCTAAAAAAGCTTATGCTCTTTACTTTCCACCAATTTGTCAAAGTTCAAAAAATATAATAAGCCAAAAAAGGCAAGCTATTAGCATTTTTTACTTATTTTATCAGCCTATATTATACCAAATTGCTATGGGTTAGTGTTTTTTTTCCAAAAAAAGGTCATAGATAAGATGTACAAATCAGCCTCAATCCACCCCGTACGTGGATTGAGGCTAAAAAGGAAGTGAACTAATGGTATACGACTATAAAAAGTGGTACAATTATTGGTTTATGCAATTTACTCTTACTTCAAAATTTAGTCCTACCGGAGATCAACCTCAGGCGATAGAGAAATTATCTGAAGGAATCAAAACTGGCCTTAAAAACCAGGTTCTTTTGGGTGTGACTGGTTCTGGTAAGACTTTCACCATGGCTAATATGATCGAAAAACTTCAAATGCCCGCGCTCATAATTTCGCACAATAAAACTTTAGCTGGTCAGCTTTATCAGGAAATGAGAGATTTCTTTCCGGAAAATGCCGTCTCTTATTTTGTTTCTTATTATGACTACTACCAGCCTGAAGCTTATATGCCCCAAACTGACACTTACATAGAAAAAGAAGCTCAAATTAATGAACTTATTGATAAACTACGTTTACAATCAGCCACAAATATTTTGACCCGCAAAGACGCTATTGTTGTCGCTTCAGTGTCCTGCATTTACAATATTGGGTCTCCAGTTGATTATGGAAAATATATTTTAAATCTGGCTATAGGTGATAAAGCCAATTGGAACAGCATTGCTTACCGGTTGGTAGAACTTATGTATTGCCGGGCTGAGTTTGAGTTTGGCCGCGGAACTTTCAGGATAAGAGGGGAGAGCATGGATATTTACCCAGCTTATGAAGATTATGGTTATAGAGTAAAATCCAAAAATGGAATCATCAGCGAGTTTGTAAAATTCGAACCATTAACTGGTAATGTCATTGCGAGCGAAGCCAGGTACAGGCCTGTACCTGACGAAGCGAAGCAATCTCACAATGGGATTGCTTCGTCACCTTCGGTTCCTCGCAATGACGGTCTGAAATCTATAATCGTCTACCCCGCCAAGCAGTATCTTACTGATAAACTTAAGTTCGACTCCTCCGAGCAGCAAATAAGAACCGATCTTAAAAAAGAATACGATGATTTGAAAAACCAAGGTAAAGATCTAGAGGCTCACAGACTTCTAAAAAAAGTGAATTATGACTTAGAAATGATAAAAGAGGTTGGTTACGTAAATGGAATAGAAAACTATTCGCGTTATCTTGATGATAGACGGCCAGGCGATCCTCCCTACAGTTTAGTTGATTACTTTACCCAAGCTTACGGAAAAAATTTTTTAGTTTTCATTGATGAGTCGCATATGACAGTGCCCCAGTTAAGAGGTATGTACAATGGTGATTTTTCTAGAAAAAAAACATTAATTGATTTTGGTTTTAGAATGAAAGCGGCTTATGATAATAGACCTTTAAAATTTGAAGAATTTTATCGCCTTCCTCCGCACATAATTTATGTGTCAGCAACTCCTGATGAGTGGGAAATAAATCAATCGAAGACGGAAGTAAAAACGAAAGTAGGGAACGCAGATCTGCGTTCCGTACAACATGATGGGGTTGTTGAACAGTTGATAAGACCGACCGGCATTATTGATCCTCAAATAACTGTCAGGCCATCATCAACAGAGATTCCTGATTTGGTTGAGGAAATAGCGAAAAGAGTTAAATTAAACCAAAAAATACTGGTAACTACTCTAACAAAAAAAACGGCGGAAGATTTAACAGAATATTTAAAAGATAAGCAAGTAAGAGCCTCATATCTTCATTCGGATATTCAAACTCTTGAGCGGTCTGACGTTTTGGATAATTTGAGAAAAAATGAGTTTGATGTTTTAATTGGTGTTAATTTGTTAAGAGAAGGATTAGATTTACCTGAAGTCTTTTTGGTGGCTATACTTGACGCCGATAAAGAAGGTTTCTTAAGATCGAAAACTTCACTTGTTCAGACTATGGGAAGAGCGGCCAGAAACGTATCAGGAGAAGTTATAATTTATGCTGATACAATGACTAAGTCAATTAAAGCCGCAATAGAGGAAATTGAGCGCCGAAGAGCTTATCAATCTCAATACAACAAAAAACACAATATTACACCAACTACAGTTCTTAAGCCAATAAGAGAAAAAATCATCGAAAAGCCAGAAGATTATTTAGCATACGATGCACCAAAATCAGATATCGGCAAGGAATATTTAGATAATCTAAAAACAGATTCACTCACACCATACGATAGAAAGAAAGTTGTTAAACGTTTGGAGAAGGAAATGAAAAAACAAGCCGAAGATCTTAATTTCGAGATGGCTATTAGGATAAGGGATAAGGTAAGGGAGTTAAAAACCATTTGATTCAGGATTTAAGATTCATGAATCATGAATCTAAACTTATATGTTAAATTCAATCAAAATAAAAGGGGCAAGACAACATAATCTTAAAAATATTGATCTTGAAATTCCTAAAAATAAATTTGTAGTGATAACTGGTGTTTCAGGATCGGGTAAATCCTCTTTGGCTTTTGACACAATTTATGCTGAAGGACAGAGGAGATATGTTGAATCTTTATCGGCCTACGCCAGACAGTTTTTAGGAATAATGGATAAGCCGGATGTAGAAAGTATCGAAGGCCTATCCCCTTCTATTTCAATTGACCAGAAAACTGTTTCACATAATCCCCGTTCAACAGTGGGAACAATCACTGAAATCTATGATTACCTGCGTCTTTTATATGCCCGTATCGGTCACCCTCATTGCCCAAACTGTAAAATTGAGATCAGCAAGTTGTCAGTTGATGAAATTACAAGAAAAGTGTTTGATGCTATTGCTTTAGAACTGAATAAAGATAAAATCAAGCCTCACCAGTTTTCAATACTTTCGCCTATTGTTAGAGAAAGAAAAGGTGAGTTCAAGGATCTTTTTGATAACTTGAGCAGTAAAGGTTATACAAAAGTGAGAGTTGACGGCAAAGAAATAGAGATAAGCAGAGATATTAACTTAATAAAAACTAACAAACATACGATTGAGGTTATTGCTGACTCATTTTTTGTTTCGTATA
This sequence comes from Candidatus Roizmanbacteria bacterium, assembly GCA_016432445.1. Classification (GTDB taxonomy): domain Bacteria; phylum Patescibacteriota; class Microgenomatia; order UBA1406; family GWC2-37-13. Next base: position 611,881 of record CP066689.1, read on the forward strand.
GAGATTTTAAAGATGAGATTTTTAAAAGTAACTTAAGATCCCGCCTAAGCAGTAATATTGAACAGAGTACTAATTTATCAGATGGATTGGTTATTTTGAAAAGCTCTTCAGAAGAACATCTTTACTCGGAAAAATTTTCATGTCCCAACTGCAATTTGTCTCTTCCCGAAATCGAGCCGAGGATGTTTTCCTTTAATTCTCCCATTGGGGCGTGTGTAACCTGTAAAGGCATAGGCACTATTTATAAGGTCGATCCTGAACTAGTACTTAACAAAAACTTAAGTATTAATGAAGGCGGTATTATCCCCTTCAGCAAGTTCTTTTTTATGGAAACATGGTACACCAGAATAATAAAAAAGATGGCTGAAGAGAAAGAAATTAATCTGAATAAACCTATTGAAAAGCTTGGGAAAGAAAAGATTGAGACACTCCTTTATGGAACTGATGAGGTTTATCATGTGCCTGGAACAAACCGGCAAGGAAGACATACTGTCATACATGAAAAGTTTGATGGAATAGTGAAGGAGTTGGAACGGAGATACTTTGATTCCAGCAGCGACTACAGCGGTATGGATTTTCAAAAATACATGCGGGAGGAAGTTTGCGAATATTGCCGCGGAGCTAAACTTAAACCAGAGGTTTTATCAATCACAATTGATAATCAGAATATAGCTAAGCTTTCAGATTTTTCAGTAACTGATCTTATTGATTACTTAAAAAATAAATTATTGTCAAAGATTAATAACTATGAAACCCAGATTGCCACTCCAATTTTAAAGGAAATTGATACGAGATTGACATTTTTAAATAATGTGGGATTATCTTACCTTACTGTTTCCCGAGCCGCCAAGACTTTGTCAGGAGGAGAACTTCAAAGAATACGTTTAGCTTCGCAGATCGGAACAGGCCTAACCGGAGTTCTTTATGTTCTTGATGAGCCTTCAATCGGACTTCATCCTAAAGATGTTTCCGCTCTTATTGACAGCCTAAAAAATTTAAAAGAGCTGGGTAATACATTAATTGTGGTTGAGCATGACCGCGAAACAATTGAGTCGGCAGATTATATTGTCGAACTTGGGCCCCATGCTGGGAAAAACGGCGGTAACATTATTTTCACAGGATCTGTTGAACAAATTAAAAAGTCTGAAAAAGCTTTAACTGGTCAGTTTTTATCAGGAAAAAAATTAATAGAATTGACTAAAAATGAATTAGTTTCCACTCGAGGAAAAATCTCACTTAAAGGTGCCAAGCAATATAACCTTAAAAATATAAATGTTGATTTTCCATTAGGAAATCTCATTGCGGTGACCGGTGTATCTGGGTCAGGGAAATCTACATTGGTAACTGAAACTCTGTATCCAGCCCTTAAATACTATCTTGATGGTTACTATCAGGAACAAATGGGTGATTTCCAAAGATTAGAAGGATATCACTATATTGATCGCGTCTACCTTGTTGATCAGGGTCCAATAGGAAGAACTCCAAGATCAAATCCAGCAACGTACATTGGTTTTTTTGATCTTATAAGAGACATTTTTGCTAAAACAATTGAGGCAAAAGTCAAAGGCTTTGAGAAAGGACGATTCTCATTTAATGTTAAGGGAGGCCGATGTGAGAAGTGTCAAGGTGCAGGAGTCATAAAAATTGAGATGCAGTTTTTACCAGATGTTTATGTGATCTGTGATGTCTGCGAGGGCATGCGTTACAACAGTGAAACGCTCGAGATTAAATATAAAGGTAAAAGTATTTATGATATTTTGAAGATGACGGTTGATGAAGCTGTTGACTTTTTCCAAAATCATCTATTAATTCACACAAAACTACTCTTCCTTAAAAAGGTGGGCTTAGGCTATGTTGAACTCGGCCAGCCAGCTCCTACTTTCTCAGGAGGCGAAGCTCAAAGAATAAAACTGGCCAATGAACTTTCAAGAAAAGAAACTGGAAAGACTATGTATATTCTTGATGAACCCACTACTGGACTTCACTTTTATGATATCGAAAAACTTCTTCATGCATTAAATGAGTTAGTCGCACGGGGTAATACGGTTGTAGTTATCGAACATAATCTTGATGTCATCAAAAATTGTCAGTACGTAATTGATATGGGGCCGGATGGAGGGACAAAAGGCGGCCAGGTAGTTTATCAAGGAGAATTTAAAGGAATACTGAAAACAACATCCTATACAGGGGACTACTTAAAGAAAATGTTGTACTATTGAATAATATGTCTTTGATTCTTCGTAATGTATTGACATCTATACTTTTCGTTATTTTTATTGTTTTACCCTACCAAGTTAAGGCACAGGATTTTAAAAGCGCTTATAAAGCCGAGTATTTTTTAAGTACTAATCAAGGAAGAATAACCGCCAGTGTTAAATTTGCTGCCTTGTTGACTAACCTTAGATCTGATATATATGTTAAAAAATTTTCAATAATTTTCCCAATGTCATTTGAGATTAAAAATATTAAAGCTTATGATGATAAAGGCGCAATCAATCCGTCAGTAACTACTGAAGGCTCGAAGATCAATATCCAGCTTGAGTTTAATGATCCTAATATTGGCAAGACAAGCGTTAACACTTTTAATTTAGAGTTTGATCAGGAGAACCTTTTTAAGGTTAATGGTAATGTGTGGGAAGTTATACTTCCGGTCATTGATGATAAGACAAGTGATAACTATCAGGTTATTGTTCATCTTCCATTAAATGAGGAAAAAAAGGTATCTATCTCAAAACCTAAGCCAGATGAGATAAAAGGTAACACTATTACATGGAATAATCCAAAAGTTAAAACTATTTATGCAGTCTTTGGCGATAAGCAATATTACCAAACTAAGTTATCATATCATCTACGCAATCCTAAAATAATACCAGCTTATGCTGATATTGCTTTTCCCCCCGACACGCTTTATCAAAAAATTTTTATTAATAACATTGTACCAGCTCCAAGTTATACATATATCGACGAAGATGGAAATTTTAAAGCGAGATATTTGTTAAAGCCTAAAGAAAATCTTAATATTTTATTTGATGGTGTGATTGAAGTTTTAAGCCAACCTCGATCTGAGCTTCAACCTCTGACTCGAGAAAAATTTCAGAACCAAAAAATATATTTACTTACACAAAAAAGCTTTTGGGAATTACCTACATCATCAAACATAAAAGTAGGTAAATCGCCAAAAGAAGTATACGATTTTGTAGTGGACAACCTAAAATATTACTATGAAGGACTAAGTAAAAAGGACTTAAAAAGATTAGGAGCTGCTCAGGCTTTAGTAACACCAGAAAAGGCAGTCTGTGTAGAATTTACAGATTTATTTATAGCAATTGCCCGTGAAAAAGGCCTTTATAGTCGAGAGATACAAGGGTATGGTTTTTCCAATGATCAAAAGTTAAGGCCTTTATCTTTAATCGCCGATGTGCTTCATTCCTGGCCTGAATATTATAATGATAGGACTGGTTTATGGGTGCCTATTGATCCAACTTGGGAAAATACGTCAGGCATTGATTATTTTTCTTCATTTGATTTAAATCACATTGCTTTTGCCATCCATGGAAAAAATCCTGACAGTCCAGCTCCAGCCGGCTCTTATAAGCTTGCAGATACAAAAGATGTGTCAATAGTTGCGGTTTCCTCAAGGCCTGATGAACAAACTAATGTAGGCACGAATCAGATTAACCTTCCCTCGCAGATTACTGATAAAGGAGAATATGAGACAAAGATAACAGTTGTAAATAACAGTAATGTTTTTCTTTACGATTTGCCAGTTGAGTTTATCTCAGATAACTTAGTTCTTTCACCAGACATGACAACGATAGCCTCTTTTGCTCCTTATGAAAAAAAAGAGATTATTTTAAAATATAAATCTCTTAATAAAAATAAAAAAACTAAAGCGAATTTATCAGTATCGGTTATGAAGAATAACGTTTTTACTGGAACAATAGTTATTCTGCCATACTATTATCAATGGGGAATTTACATTGGTTATGGAGTAATTGGAATCTCGGCATTGATCTTGTTTTTCAAATTAATCCTAAGAAAACGGCCATTCTAGGGTCGTCTTTACATCTAAATGCTATAATTTAAGGACAATGAATGAGACTAATAATGCTGTTTGCTACAAGCTTAGTAAAAGCGAATTAACTAAATTACCAGCTACGACTGGCGTTTATATTTTTAGAAACAGGAAAGAGATTCTCTACATAGGAAAATCAATAAATCTTAAAGCTAGAGCTTTATCACATTGGGAAAACTCAAAAATTGATAACAAAGAAGCAGCAATCATTCAAAACTCAAAGTGGCTAGAAACTCAGATTACAGATTCAGAGTTTATGGCTTTGATATTAGAATCAAGACTTATTCAAAAATATAAACCTAAATATAACGCCCGCTGGAGAGATGACAAAAGCTATCTCTACATTAAAATAAACACTAAAACAGATTATCCTAAAATATTATCATCAAGAAAAGAGTTTGATGGAAAATCGAAATATTTTGGTCCTTTTTCATCTGTAAAAAATGTCTTTAAAATATTAAAGGAGGTGAGACGCGTTTTTCCATTTTGCTCACAAAAAAATATAACTAAAAAACAATGTTTTTATTCAAAAATACATCTATGCAGTCCCTGTCCCAACGAGATAGAACAAGTTATAGACTTAGTTTTAAAAAGAAATCTTAAATTAGTCTATAGAAGAAATATATACAGCATAATCAAAGTCTTGGAAGGAAAAACAGAACCTATTTTAAATCAGCTTTATAAGAATTTAAAAAAACTGTCGGAAGAAGAAAAGTATGAGGAAGCTTTAATAACGAGAGATAGAATCATGCACCTGGAAACATTGCTTCATAAAAGACTATTTTCAGCAGATACAGCATTAAGTTATAATCTCAGTACTCAAAGTACAGAAAGTTTGATTAAACTACTAAGTAGATTTTTTTCCAATTTACAGGATTTGAAACGGATAGAGTGCATAGACATCAGTAATTTTGCCTTAAAGCAAGCTACGGCTTCGCTAGTAGTTTTCACAGAAGGTTTAATGGATAAGAATGAGTATAGGCGTTTTAAGATAAAAGACTTAACTCTCAAATCGGATTTTGAGATGATGAAAGAAGTTCTTGAACGGCGCTTTAGACAAAACTGGCCTTTTCCTGATTTGCTTGTTACTGATGGAGGAAAACCGCAGGTGAAAACTGCACTTAAAGTAACAGCTGATTTAAATATTAAAGTTCCAATAATCGGTATTGCTAAACATCCCGACAGATTGGTTATTGGCAACAACAGCCTTGAGACGGTAAAACCTGATATTCATCATTTAGGTTTTAATTTAGTAAGAGCTATAAGGGATGAATCACACCGCTTTGCCAGGAAATATCATATATTTCTGAGAGATAAAAAAATAGTATAACGGTTATAATAGTTATGACCATTATAAAAATAATAATATGAAAAGACTGTTGAGGATGTTTATATTTTCTGCTTTTGCTTTGTATATTACTTCCTTGTGGAATGAGGGCTTTATCATTAAGTTTGAGATTTATTCTTTGTTGGTACTTATATTAGCAATAGTTTTACTATACTATATTGTTAAGCCGTTAACTAAAATTATTCTTTTTCCGTTAAATATATTAACCTTTGGTTTGGTTTCACTTGCCGTTTATTGTTTTCTTTTTTATATTATTGCTTCTCAGTCTTCGGTAATTATAATAAACAGCTGGATTTTCCATGGCGGTTCTTATCTAGGAGTAAACTTGGCAAAAATGAATATTTCATATGTACAAAATATAGTTTTGTCTTCTTTATCAGTATCGTTTATAATAAGCTTGCTGGAAAAAATACTTTAATACTATGAAAACATTTTTATTATTATCAAATATCGTTATTGCCATAACTGTTATTGTTCTTGTTCTTATTCAAGGTAGAGGAGCAGGATTGGGTAGTGCTTGGGGAGGTGGAGGAGAATTTTTTCAAACAAGAAGGGGTATTGAGAAAATCACTTTGCGTTTAACTATATTTTTTATTATTTTGTTTTTTATCATCTCTTTATTAAATTTATTTATAAGTAGATGATTGTTAAGCAAAAAACGCTTCGTTACTACTATTGGGTTGCTGTAGAATTTGCCAAAAAACACCTTAAGTTGATTGTTGTGAGTTTCTTTCTAAGTATAGTTGCAATTGTCAGTTTTATATCTTTTTCTCCATATATTATAAATTTTGCTACTGCAAAAAATGAAATTATAGGTGTGGTGGGAACAGGTCAAATTAATAATTTACCTGATTTTATTCTTTCGAAGATATCGAATGGCTTAATTTTTATAAATGAGAAAGGACAAATAATTTCAGTTTTAGTAGAGAAATGGGATCAAAGCAAAGACGGTAAAACTTATCACTTTTATCTTAAAAAAAATATTTATTGGAATGATGGAAGTCTTTTTACAGCCAAAGGCATTAATTACGATTTCAAAGATGTAGAAATGAAAATTATTAACGATTATGAGATAGAGTTTCAACTTAAAAAACCGCTTCCGATATTTCCCACTTACCTAACGAAACCGCTTATTAAATATCCTTTCGTCGGAGTTGCAGGTCTTTACAAAGTTGACAGTTTTAAGTCGCAATATGGGAATTTAAAAGAGATCTACTTGAGTCCTAATAAGAGTAATTTTCCTTATTTAGTCTATAAGTTTTATGAGAACGAAACGAAAACTATAAATGCCTATAAACTAGGGGAAGTTACACAAATAGAGGTAACTAGACAGTCGGTTTTGGATTACTTTGCAAGCTGGAAAAATACAGTTATTGACAAAAACGTTGATTATACGCGTTTGATGACTTTATTTTTTAACATGAACAGTGATTACTTAAAGCAAAAAGATATCAGAAAGGCGATTATAAGCGCTATTTCAAAAAAACAGTTTAAAGATGAAGGAGTTGAGTCTATTGGTCCTATCCCGCCAATATCATGGGCATACAATCTAAATCTTAAAAAAACAGGTTTTGATCCAGAAATGTCAGATAAGATTCTAAATAAAAGCATGGAAAGCAGTAAATCAGCTACTTTACAAATTGCGACATACTACGATTATTTATATATAGCTGAAGCCATTAAATCTGATTTAGAGAAAGTCGGATTAAACATTAAAATTAATACTTTATCTTATAATCAGCCATCTTCATTCGATATGCTTTTAGCATATTGGAAAGTGCCTCTTGATCCAGATCAGTATTACTTTTGGCACTCAACTCAGAAACAGGGCAACATAGCAAATTACAATAATATTAAGATAGATAAATTACTTGAGGATGGCCGGAGTGTAACTTCAGTTGAAGAAAGAAAAAAAATTTACTTTGATTTTCAGAGAACTATTCTTGATGATGCTCCTGCTTATTTTATCTTCTACCCCTATATTTACACCATCCGACGGAAGTGATATAATCTATAATTAGATCTTCGATCTTAGATATTGGATCTTAGATAATAAAAACGAACCTAATCTAACATCTAACATCTAATATCTAAGAACTAAGATCTAAAATGCGGGGGTGGCGGAATGGCAGACGCACAAGACTTAAAATCTTGCGATGACAACATCGTGAGGGTTCGACTCCCTCTCCCCGCACTTAAGCCGACTTAGCTCAGTGGTAGAGCAACTGTTTTGTAAACAGTAGGTCGTCGGTTCAAATCCGACAGTCGGCTCCACTCTTCGCCAGGCACAGTATTGTACCTGGCTACGAAGTGGCACAGCCACTAGATATTAGAGTAACAGTAAGTTACTTCTAAGAAGAGTGTCCCTAACGAAGCCGATAGGTGAAGTGGGACCTGACCCTATAGTTCAACGGATAGAATAAATCCCTTCTAAGGATTAGATGACAGTTCGATTCTGTCTGGGGTCACATGAAAATTCTTTTTGTTTATCCTAAATATCCGGATACGTTTTGGAGTTTTAAGCATATTCTTCATTTCATCTCCAAAAAAGCGGCTTTTCCTCCCCTGGGATTACTAACCGTCGCGGCTATGCTACCTGAGAAATGGAAAAAGAAGCTTGTCGATCTTAACGTAACTGAATTAACGGATAAAGATATTAAATGGGCTGATATGGTATTGATCGGAGCAATGATTGTTCAAAAAGACAGCGCTAGGGAAGTTATTGCCCGGTGCAAAAAATTGAAGAAAAAGGTTGTTGCTGGAGGCCCATTATTTGTCACGGAATATCGAAAATATAAAGGGGTTGACACCTTTGTGCTTAATGAGGCTGAAGTAACCCTACCTCCCTTTCTTAGTGATCTAAAAAAGGGAAGGACAAAACATGTGTATAGTTCTAATGTTAAACCTGATATAAGTAAAACTCCTCGTCCCTTATGGTCACTAATTAATATTAAAGATTACGCCTCATTGGCTATTCAATATTCGCGGGGCTGCCCTTTTAACTGTGAGTTTTGCGATATCGTTTTCTTAAACGGCAGAATTCCACGGACTAAAACACCTTCTCAAATGTTAGCGGAACTTGATTCACTTTATAATTACGGATGGAGAGGTACGCTTTTTATTGTTGATGATAACTTTATTGGCAACCAAAAAAATGTTAAGAATATGCTTCCTCATCTTATAGAATGGCAAAAAAAACATAACTATCCCTTTCAGCTGCTTACTGAGGCAAGTACTAATCTTGCCTCGGACAAAGAACTAATGACACTTATGTCTGAGGCTAATTTTAATAAGGTTTTCTTAGGTATAGAAACACCAAACATTGAAAGCCTAAAAGAATGTGGTAAGTTTCAGAATGTTGCTAAAGATCTTTCACAAGCAATCAAAACAATCCACCAAAATGGCATGCAGGTTATGGGAGGATTTATAGTCGGATTTGATAACGATACAGATAATATATTTGATAATCAGATTAAGTTTATCCAGGAAACTGGTGTAGTAACGGCCATGGTAGGAATGTTAAATGTAATTCCTCAGACTAGACTTTGGCACCGACTAAAATCTGAAGGCCGGCTGCTAAATGAAGTTATTGGAGAAAACACTAATACTACACTTAACTTTGTGCCAAAAATGAACAAAAAAAAATTAGTAGAAGGTTATAAAAAAATTATTAATTTTATTTATTCAACAAAAAATTATTACAAGCGTATTAATACTCTTCTTGAACATTACCAACCTAAGGCTAGAACGCGCTTTAACTTTGAACAAATTAAAGGTTTTATAAAAAGTACATGGCGGATAGGATTATTTTCAAGATCAAATATATTTTACTGGAAGCTTTTGTTTAAAACTTTATTTACTAATACTAAAGCCTTCCCGACAGCTGTTGAACTGGCTATTTACGAGTTACACTACCGAAAAATTGCCAATAGAATTCTTAGTAGTTCCTCCTAAAAACAAATGGCCAATAGGCCATTTGTTTTTACGCTCCGGGATTAGCATTTTTTAATAAGTCATTCCTCTGCTTCTTTTTGATTTCCTTTGTTTTTTTGCAGCCATTTTGCATCACCTCCAATAAACAACTTGTAACGCATAATAAAAAATATTAACAATAAAGTTATAAACAGAGTACATTTGTGATGTAAGAAATCAACAATAATTATGTTATAAATGTGTAATAAACAATGAAATTAAACTTACGTTATAATATCATTCAATAAACTAAACAAATTAATATGGTAATTAATCCAGTCATAATCGGCGTCGTAAAAAAGTCAAATAAATATCTGCTTACCAAAAGAATTCACCGGCACAAGAAATATCATGAAAAATGGCAGTTTCCAGGCGGAGGATTAAATTACGGTGAGACAATTGTAGAGTGTTTGTTAAGAGAGATGAAAGAAGAAACGAACCTCAATGTGAAACCAATGCAGTTAATACCTAAAATTATTGATTTAATTCGAGGTAAGTGGCATGGTCTTCTAATTCCGTATCTTTGTACAGTAACATGCGAAGATCAGCAAATAATTATTGATTCAGAAGCATCAGCATACGGATGGTTTACTCATGAAGAAATAAAGTCACTGGATGTTATGCCATATACTGTTGAGTTTGTTAACGAAGCGAATAAAATTAATTCCTTATCTGACTCCTGAAGAGTCATCACAGGGTGTCGGAGAGAGGACTTGAACCTCCACAGCCTTGCGGCCACAGGCCCCTCAAGCCTGCGCGTCTGCCAATTCCGCCACTCCGACTATATTGATCTGATCTTAGATGTTAGTTCTTGGATCTTTAATTAAACTGAGAAACAATATCGAGTATCTAAGATCAAAGATCTCAGATCTAAGATCCAGTTTATAGATTATATCAAATTAGAGCTTGTTGCTCCAACTTAATTTTAAGGTGATCGAAGGCTTTTTTCGTCAAGACCCTGCCTCTTGGAGTTTTTTTAATAAATCCTATCTGCAAAAGATAAGGTTCGATAAACTCCTCTATAGTTCTTCTGTCTTCTGAGAGCGATGAAGCGATTGTCTCAACGCCTATTGGATTATTTTGAAATTTTTCTCCTAAAAGATTTAAATATTTAAGATCAACATCAGTTAAGCCCGCATGATCAATTCCTAAAAGCTTAAATAATTTATCAAGCAGGTTTTCATCAATTACATCATGTTCATGAACTTCAAAAACATCTCTGGCCCTCTTAAGGATTCTGTTGGCTATACGAGGAGTTTTTCTGGCTCTTTTAGCAATTTCCTCTGCCGCTTTTTTTGTAATTGGAAGATTCAATAGATTGCTGGAGCGGCTTACTATCCTAACCATTTCACTTTCATTATAATAATCGAGCCTCATTAGCAGTCCAAAGCGGTCTCTTAAAGGAGCGGATAGCAATGCTAGTCTGGTAGTGGCGCCAATAATTGTAATTTTTGGGATAGGTAAACGTACGGTTCTTGCTGATGGTCCTTTTCCAATAATAATATCTAGGTTGTACTCCTCCATTACAGGATAAAGCATTTCTTCAACAGTCTTTGGTATGCGGTGGATTTCATCTATGAAAAGGATATCGTTGTCCTTTAAATTAGTTAATATAGCTGCCAAATCGCCGCTTCGTTCAATGGCAGCGCCTGAAGTTACTTTTATTTCACCCGATAACTCATGAGCGATAACGTGAGCTAATGTGGTTTTTCCTATACCTGGCGGACCGTAAAAAAGTACATGCTCAGACGCAAAACCTCTTTTTTTTACAGCTTCTATAAACAGTTTTAGAGTTTCAGTAACTTGGTTTTGTCCTAAGTAATCAGTTAGTTTTGTAGGCCTTAGGTTGTTTCTATCCGAAGCAGAGACTTCATTCATGTGCTATATTATACCTTTTTTTGGGGATTTGTGGCTAGTTTTATTCCTGTTTTAATTTTTTCTTCAAGACTTAAATCTTTGGGGATCTGGAATAAAATCTGTTTAGCTTCGCTACTTCTGAAGCCTAAAGAAATCAGTGCCTCAACAACGGTCTTTTCTTCATCTGTCAGATACATTTTTTCCAGTTTAAATTCTTGGTCAAGTTTTCCAGAAAGTTCAAGAAGTATTTTCATGGCGGTTTTCTTACCCAATCCAGGAATCTTTGAAAAAAAATCGACATCATTGTTTTTGACTGCCTGAAATAATTCATCTACTTTAATATGTGAAATTATAGCGAAGGCTGTTTTAGGTCCAACACCTGGAACTGATAGTAAAAGCTTAAATATATTATGTTCGTTTTTATTTTGGAAACCAAAAAGAATCTGGGCATCATCGCGTACTTGAAGGTAAGTATAAATTTCAATTGACTCTCCTGGTGAAATTGCGGGAAGCAAAGAAGATGGCAGAAAGACTTCATAAAATGTACCACCGGCTGTTTCAATTAAGCCAATATTTTCTTCGATTTCAGAAAGTTTGCCTTTTATTTTACCGATCATTTGATAGTAATGATAACATTCATAGATTCACGATTCAAGATTTATGATTCAAGAATGAAGCATTAAATATATTTACCTCGTGAATCCTGAATCATGAGTCGTCAATCGCATTATGTAGAGGGTTTAAGTTCATCACGGTCAATTTGCCAAAGACGATTATATTTGGCAACGCGTTCACCCCGAGAAGGGGCACCAAACTTAACAAAATCCGCCTGAATTCCAACAGCAAAATCAGCAATAAGACAATCGTTTGTTTCTCCAGATCGATGTGAAACAATATAATTAAAATTATTTTTTCTGGCGGTGTCGACTACTTCTAAAGTTTCGGTAATTGTGCCTATCTGATTAGGTTTAATAAGTATGGTTGTACAGGCTTTCTCTTTTATAGCTTTTAAAAGTCTTTCCTTATTCGTTGTTAAAAGGTCATCTCCCACAATGTAAATTTCATCAGGCATCACTGAAGAAAATTTTTTCCAGCCATCCCAGTCGTCTTCATCGATTGGATCCTCAATGATCAAAACAGAGTAATTGGCAACAACCTTCTTCAGAAACTCTATATATTCTTCTTTTTTTAGGGGATGAGGCCGGTCTTTTATGATATAGCGATCATCTTTGTAAAAATGCGAAGCGGCAATATCAAATCCTATAAAGACATCCAACCCTGGTTTAAGGTTAAGCTGAACAATTGTTTCGTTTATTACTTCAGGAGCGTCAAGATTAGTAGTAAAGTTTGGAGTGAAGCCTCCTTCTTCACCAACTGAAACATTAGCGTTTCTATATTTTAAAACATGCTTTAATTCATGAAAGAGTTCAACTCCCATTTCATAGGCTTTAGTGTAAGAAAACGATGATGAAGGTATTATTTGAAATTCCTGAAACTCTAGGCTGTTGTTGGCATGTTTTCCTCCATTAATAATGTTGAATATCGGAGAAGGAACTTTTTCCAGCTTAATATCACTTTTAAAATTATTCTTATAGACTTGATTAACATATCTGAAAAGAGCAAGGTTTTGATCTGCAGCTCCAGCTTTTAAAATAAGCTGAGATACCAGAAGGAGTGTATTTGCGCCTAAAGTGCTCTTGTCTTTTGACCCATCAGCTTTTATTAACCAATAATCAATCTCCTGTTGTTTTAGCGGAGAAGCTCCGACGAGTTTTGGAGCAATAAGGCTATTAATGTAGGAGACAGCCCGCGTAACTCCCATCCCGGCAAAACGTCGAGCATCATGGTCTCTTAGCTCGACTGCCTCGTGTTTACCAACAGAAGTACCTGAAGGAATTGAAGTAGTCACAACAGCCCCGTTATCTAAAGTAAGCTGACCTTCAAGGGTTGGACAACCTCTTGAATCAATAATCTCATAAGCATGAACTGATTTTATTTTGGCCATAATTTATTTAAGATGATCAACAGTTTTTAAGTTATTTTTTTCAATAGTGTGAATAAGTTCTCTTGTTCTTACTGCCGCATCTGGATTTACGGATACACTTGTTATTCCTGCCTTAACTAATCGTTCAACAATCTCAGGATAATCTGAGGCCGCCTGTCCGCAGATTGAACATGTCACTCCATATTTATTGCACGTTTTTACAATATGTTCTAAAACGTCAATAACTACTGGAGTTCTCTCATCATAAATGTAGGACACTTCAGAGTTATCGCGGTCAATCCCAAGAAGCATCATAGTTAAATCATTAGTACCGATAGAAACTCCGTCTACGCCAATTTTCAAAAATTCTTCAAGGTATAAGGCCGCAGCCGGTACCTCAACCATCATATAAAGCTTAAACCCAGGTAAGGAAAGAATACCTTCCTGATCGATCATTTCTTTAATCTTTATAATTTCCCAAGGAACTCTAACAAAAGGAATCATAAGATGAAGATTTTGATATCCCATGTTCCAAATATTTTTCAAAGCTTCAAGCTCCATAGCAAAGACATCGGGATTAACAATGTATCTTGAAGCTCCTCTGAAGCCTAACATTGGATTCTCTTCCTGAGGTTCGTAATGAACGCCTCCTTTTAGATGGCGGTATTCATTAGTTTTAAAATCTGTAGCTCTGTATATGACCGGGCGAGGAACAAAAGCCTTAACAAATTTTACTAGGTCGTGTGTAAGCCTTTTTATAAATATTGATTCTTCTTTTTTCTTGATAAACTCTTTAGGATGAACGCCAATATTAGCAATCATAAATTCAGCCCTCAAGAGTCCTACTCCATCTACATCCATCTCAGCTATTTTTTCAGCATTTTCCGGCTCAGCTAAGTTTACATAAACTCTCGTTAACGTTTTTAGCTTCTTACTATGATCTATTGGAGCTTTAGCATTTGAAAGTTGAGATTTAGTGAAGATACTGCCTTTAAACACTTCGCCGACTTTACCGTCTACTGACACAATCATATCGTTTTTAAGAATGCTTGTAGCTTTATCCGCTCCCACAATTGCGGGTATTCCAAGCTCCCTTGAAACAATAGCTGCATGAGAAGTGCGCCCTCCTTTTTCAGTAATGATTCCTGCTGCTTTTTTCATTGCCGGTACATAATCAGGATTAGTTTGGGGAGCGACAAGAATATCGCCAGACTTAACCTTATCAATTTCAGCCGGCGAGCGGATGATTTTTACTGGACCGACACCAATTCCTGGAGATGCAGGAGCTCCAGTAAGTATCGGCGTTCTTGTTTCTTCAGCTTTTTTTTGGTCTTGCGCGTTTGTTTTTTCTTGCTCGCCCTTTTTCCCAGTTGCTTGTTCGCGAATCGTGGTTATCGGCCTTGACTGAACAATGAAAACTCTTCCTTTTTCAATAGCCCATTCAATATCTTGGGGAAAATAATAATGGTTCTCAATGTCTTTTACTCTTAAGGCTACTTCTGTAATTTCCTGATCAGTTAATTTTTGAGTAGTTCCTACTTGTTTACCAAGTTTAACTTCAATGTTAGAAACTCCTCTTTTAACATATTTCATGTTTTGGTATTTAATGTCTTTTTTCAAGATAACTAATGACTGTTTGCTAAGTTCATAGTGGTCTGGAGTAACCATGCCTTGAACGATATACTCACCAAGTCCGTAAATAGCTTCAATAACAATCTTTGTTTTATCATTAGTTACCGGATCAATACTGAAAGCAATACCTGATTTTTCCGATTGAACCATACGTTGGACTACAGCAGCAAGACCGATTCTGAAGTGATCAAACCCCTGCTCGTGCCTGTAGAAAATGGCTCTCTCCGTAAAAAGCGATGCCCAACATTCT
This sequence comes from Candidatus Roizmanbacteria bacterium, assembly GCA_016432445.1. GTDB lineage: Bacteria > Patescibacteriota > Microgenomatia > UBA1406 > GWC2-37-13. The sequence continues at coordinate 626,999 of CP066689.1, forward strand.
TTGACTTTGTGAAGCAAATGATTTTCTCCCTGCACATTTAGATAAGTTTCCTGCTGGCCAGCAAATGATGCATTAGGCAGATCTTCGGCTGTAGCACTTGATCTAACAGCAACAAGAGGCGGCCTATAGGCATGTTTGATCTTGTGAGCTCCTTTCTTGAGAATTGACAGTTCTTTTTTAAAGTATTTTTCTTCTTTGATTGTTAATTCCTCATAATACTCCACTATTTCGTTAGCAATTACTTTTGGAGTCTCAGCTTTCAAGATAAGTTCTCTAACATGTAAGGACGCTTGCTGAAGTTCATGTGGATTATCGTGATTTACTAATCTTAAGAACTCCTTAATTTTAGGCTGAAGATTTGAATGCTTAATAAACAAAAAATAACTATTAGAAGTGATTATAAAGCCATAAGGAATTGGTAGACGGGCATTAGTCATTTCACCCAAGTTGGCGCCTTTTCCACCAACCAGTCCAACGTCATGTTTGCTCACTTCTTCAAACCAAACAATATTTTTTTTTGAAATACTCATTACTTAAATATAACCAATTAAGCTTAGTATATGCAAGAGAATAATTTGTACCTAAAGCTCAATTAGCACGTACGGATGATTTGGGTTAAGATGTTCAAGCAAGGAATGTGAGACATTATAAACAGGAATGCCGGTTGAGGTTTTTCCAAGAACTTTTCCTCCATGTGCGTGACCGTGGAAAACCATTGTGGCCTGATAATTATTGATTGGCCTTTCAAGCTGAGAAGAACCAAGATAAGTAAAAATTTCCGGCGATTCCCCAACTACAGTTTCCTTAACTGGAGAATAATGAAGTAAAACTATTTTATATTTTGTTTGAAGCTTAGCTAATGCAGTTTCGAGTTTCTGAGCTTCATTAACTCCTTCATAATAAAATCGCTTAATCATTTCCTCACCCCACAATGTAAGCATATAATCCTCAAATCCGCCGCAGAAACCTTTTACTCCTGCAAAACCTATATCTCCAAAAATAACTGGATCTTCTCCTTCAAGCACATACATTTTATTTTTTCTAAGTACTTGTTTTATCTCTTCAACCTCTCCTCCTTCATAGTCGTGATTTCCCAGGACAGTCAGAACTGGGATATGGCAATCGGTTAATTCATGAACTAGTATTTTTGCCTCAATCTCTAATCCCCTTTGTGTAAGATCACCACAAATAAGCAGATAATCAGCTTCTTCACAGATTTTTTTAAATAGTTTTCTGTAAATACCTCCTAATGGTTCATGAATATGAATGTCAGCAATGGCCGCTATTCTTATTCTTTTTTTCTTATTCATAAAGCTAAGTGACGCTTTTATAACCCCACTCAGTAATATCAGATTCATAGGAATAATGCGAAAGCAATGTCCCTCGACAAACTATCCCTTGAGGTGTTGGAACTTCAAGCTGATTCTCAACTCTAGATATGAGCTCCTTAATTAGCCACTTGGGTACTTTATTTCTTTCAGATGGGTAAACAAATCTAAAGTTAAGAATATGGGAAAATAAAATTTCCCAATGCTGTTCAAACCTCAAAAAAATATGTTTCCAGTTTAATTCTTTTCCCCTTTTTAGAATGAGATGATTAACATCAGCACCATCATATTTGAATCTTTCCTGGCGGTATGCTTTACTCCAGATAAGGTCTTCTGGAGAGATGAATTTTATTTTTATTCCAAATAATCGTCCATCAGTAGCGTGCTTAAGCCAAGTATCATCAACCGGATGCAGATTAGTAATAGATCCAAAAATAATATCAATATAATGACCATTTGAAAGGATTTTAGCTAACCATCTATCGTCAAGTATTCGAATCCTGTAACCATCATCACGTAAGCTTCTTAAAAGAAAAGGGTAATCTCCTCCTTTGCAAAAAATGTCCATATCTTTAGTTTCTCTATTTATCCCAGTATAATGATGTAGAGCATAAGTGCCGCCCATCATAAAAGGTATCTTTTTTCTGTTGATTGACTTAAGAACGCTCTTATAAAACTCTTCAGTTTGAGCTATTAGAGTTTTTTTATCCATAATATGAAATTAAAATACAGATTTTAGGTAATAATAAGATAATATTCAGGTAAATGATCGGTAAGAGATGTAGTAACTGCACTAATTCTAACTGAAAATCAATTCGACCGGTAAAGTTTTTTAAAACGAAACTTTTCCTACAAATTACGCATATATTAATCAGAGTCTCAATAGACAAATTTCCTATGACCTTATTAACATTATAAAAATATGTCAGAAAAAATTAATAGAATTTCTCCTGGATTATATAAATTTGCTTTTTGGTTAGACAAACGAAAAATAGAAGTAACAGATCCGCAAACAAAGAATAGAATTTTAAGGGAAGAATGGACGTATGTGTCACCTGTGTATTTATTTAATGGTAATCTTACAAATAAAATTCACCAATTAATTGAGCTTTCACGAGGTGAAGTCTATTCTCTAAGTCCTATAGCTTTAGCATTTTTTGGACTTTGCCGAATGACTAAAGGTAAATTAACCTTCGAAAAATCAATAAGCACAAAAGGTAAGGGAGTAACAAAAGATCATTTCCAAGAAGCCCTTCAGCTTGGCGCCAAACTCCTCAAACCAGAAGATGAATGGTCGTGAGTTTCTTACATTTTTCTTAATTATTTCATGAGGACAAGATAAGAAACATAGGTAACACTTGTATATCAAAACGAGTAAACTTATGAGCGGTAGATTATCAGATAGTGGTAGCTACTCAATAACCTACAATCTTCCATTCTGGTTTTTAAAACAAACCAGTGAATATACTTCTGAAATGAAAATATCAAGAAAAAACTTCTACGAGTGGAAAGATAGATTCGAATCCTCAGGACGAGAATTTCCTTCCCTTGAAGTTAAGTCAAAAGCTCCTAAAACTGAACGTACTATTGAATTAACTTCTCACAATTTTGATAACCTCATGGACTTGACGAAATTCGATAAGAAAGGTAACATTTATATATGAATCTAGAACAACAACCTAAATATGCAGTGCCGTTAGATAAGGCGATTGCTCCCTACCGAAGTCCATTTTATCAAGATGCCGGAGAACGTAACCTTATTCGCACTCTGTTCTTAAATCAGATTAAAGAGGAAAAATATTCACAACCTTCTGTAAAACCCTATTCTGCATTACTTAATATTGCTGAGAGTGGAGGTTTAGGGGGTTATACTCATCCGACGAAGTTAATAACGTATATTCTTGAATCCCCTGATTTCTGTGATAAATTTGGCGCACTTAGTGAAAATGAGTCGGGTAAACGACATATCCTTACTGTTGCTGCAGCTAAAGAAATGGGAAGGTTGTATAGGCTTCGTTCCGCTGCCACTTATGAAGTTTTTGGTGCAAGAATAGATAAAGAACAAGAAATACAAAGATACACTGAAGAAATAAAGATGCTATCAAGCTTTATAGATAACTTAAGTTTAACAGAAAGTCCTGGTAGTCCTCCGGAAGGCAATCGATTACCTTGGCCAGATAGGGGATTGCCTTCAGCAGAGACAAATAGACATTGATTATTTCATCTTGACATTTGAATTTGGGGGAGGTAGAATATCTCTACATGATGAATCTTATTTCATGATGTAGCACTGGACGCAGCATCACTGCACTCCTATCAGCTTCATCTACCAAAGCCAGTGAATAAACCAAATAAATAGACCTTGTATCGCGGTTTTATTTCGGTTAAAATAGATTCTCCCAGAGTGGAAACACTTGGGTCTTTTTTTCGCACTTTTAAAATTTTCACTGGACTGGGCTCGTAGTTCAGTTGGCTAGAACATCGCATTTGCAATGCGAAGGTCACCGGTTCGATCCCGGTCGAGTCCACCCTTCGTCCACGAGCTTACGCTCGGGATTTTGGAGTGGCACAGACACAACAAAGTGGGGCTAAAATAGTCGGCAAACTATAGTCAGCAGACAACAGAATTAATTTCCGTTGACTGTTGACTGTAGACTATCGACTATATATGTACTTTGACAATCAGGAGTAAGGTAACAATTGAAAGGTATAAAATAATACATCTTTTTTTGAATAACTAGAGAGATGGGAGAGTAATGCCAATGGTGGATGCCTTGGCAGTTTGAACCGAAGAAGGACGCGTGTTTAAGCGCGATATCAACGGTGAGTCCTTAAACAGACATTACAAGCCGTTGGTTTCCGAATGGGATAACCCCATTCCGAGCAATCGGAATGATCAGGTACCGTCTGGTACCTGATGGGAACCCGGGGAACTGAAACATCTAAGTACCCGGAGGAATATAAATCATATGATCCTTCGATTTCACTCAGGATCATCCTGAGCGAGGTCGAACGGATGAGATTCCGTCAGTAGCGGCGAGCGAACGCGGAACAGTCTAAATCCCTCTTCGCTTTTTACTGCGTAAAAAGCTACGATGGGACAGGCCCATTTAATATGAGACTGTGTCCCTACCGGAGATTACTACGAAGTAGTAAGCGGAGGGGGAGGTTGCGGGAGCTGCAATGTGTCCTTGATTTTTATAGGAGAATGTTCTGGAAAGAACAGTCATAGAAGGTGACAACCCTGTATTCGAAATAAAAATCGGGACTAGCGGATTTCCCAAGTACCACGAGGCACGGCAAACCTTGTGGGAAGCTGGGTCGGTCACGATCCAAGACTAAACATTCAAACTGACCGATAGTGAACAAGTACCGTGAGGGAAAGGTGAAAAGTCCCCCAGTGCGGGGAGTGAAATAGAACCTGAATCCATTGGCTAACAAACAGACAAAGCCAGGTACCGTCTGGTACCTGGTACTGTCGTGCCTATTGAAGAATGAGTCAGCGAGTCCCCGCTTTGTGTTTGCTTAATCCATTATTTTGGAGGAGGCATAGGGAAACCAAGTGCGAAAAGCGCGTTTATACATAGCGGGGGACCCGAAACTGGGTGAGCTAACCATGAGCAGGATGAACCCCGATGAAAGTCGGGGGAAGGTCCGAACCCGTTGCAGGTGAAATTGCATGGGACGACTTGTGGTTAGGGGTAATATGCCTATCGAACCCAGAGATAGCTGGTTCTCCCCGAAATATATTTAGGTATAGCCTCTATGATTAAAATCCTGGGGTAGAGCTACTGGATGGTCTTGGTGCGCGTAAGCGTATCAAAATCAACCAAACTCCGAATACAGGATGTACACATAGGGAGTCAGATCTGCCCGGATAATCGGGTGTGGTCGAAAGGGAAACAACCCGGACTCTCGTCTAAGGTTCCTAAATGATTATTAAGTGGCAAAGGCCGTTTCATTTCCAATACAGCAGGGAGGTTGGCTCAGAAGCAGCCATCCTTTAAAGAGTGCGTAACAGCTCACCTGAATATCCCCCTTCGCTCCTTGCTTCGCAACGGAGCTACGGTAGGGACAAGTTCCCTTAACTTGTAAGGGATGCTTGCTCCTCCGAAGCTCTTTACGGAGTAAAGAGCGGAGGGGAGGAGATGGAGCGCCGAAAATGATTCGGATCTAAATAATCTACCGAAGACAGAGATACTTGCCCTCTGGGCAAGTGTGGTAGGGGAGCGTTCTTACTGCAATGAAGCTCAACTGTAAGGTTGGGTGAAGTGGTAGGAAGTGAGAATGCTGACATAAGTAGTGACTCTTCCGATGAAAACTCGGAATGCCGAAAGTTCAAGGTTTCCTCAGCAACGTCAATCGACTGAGGGTTAGTCGGATCTAAGGGAGTACCGTCTGGTACCCCCGATGTACAAGCAGTTAATATTCTGCTACCTAGTATTACGCGTTATTACTTTACTGATGACGAAGTTTGAATAAAGAGGCCTTCTATATGAGGGTTTAAGTTGTAAGTCTTTACCGCAAGGTTTAGGAAAGCAACGAATACGATCTGCAGTAATGCGGAGAGCTTTTGATTTTAAGTTTCCGGGAAAAATCAGTAAAGGAGTGTGATATTAGTCCGTACCGCAAACCGACACAGGTGATCTGGTCGAGAAGACCAAGGCAGACGGGTAATGGTAGTTTAAGGAACTCGGCAAAAAAGCTGAGCGTAAGCTTTGCAACATGCTCTGACCCGCTTAGCGGGTTTTCAACAAAAGTTTGTCAACCGACTGTTTAGCAAAAACTCAGGCTCCTGCAAACCTGTAAAAGGGATATATAGGAGCTGAAACCTGTCCGGTACTGGTAAGTTAATCGTTGAGGCTGAAGTATTTAAGCAATTAGATACCAGGTTTTGGCGCAAGCTCCAGTGAACGACAGCTCTAACCCTGAGAGTTCTAAGGTAGCGTAGCCCCTTGCCGGGTAAGTTCCGGCCCGCATGAAAGGTTTAACGAGTTGACAACTGTCTTGAACTACTGCCCGACGAACTTGAAATGGCTGTGAAGATGCGGCCTACCTGCACATGGACAAGAAGACCCCGGGAGCTTTACTGAAACTTGATATTGGCGAGGAGGAATTAACTGTTGAGAGTAGGAGGGAGTAGGCCATTGGCCTACAACGATGAAACACCTCTCTTTGATTTTTTCTCACCTTACCCCGCCTTGGCGAGGGACAGTGTTAGGTGGTCAGTTTAACTGGGGCGGTTTCCTCCAAAAAGGTAACGGAGGAGCGCAAAGGTCAGCTTATTCCGGATAGAAATCGGAATGTAAGTGTAAACGCAAAAGCTGGCTTAACTGTGAGGATGACTATCCGAGCAGATGCGAAAGCAGGCGTTAGTGATCCCCCATCCCGACGTGATTTTCGGGAGGGGCTTAACGGATAAAAGCTACCCCGGGGATAACAGGCTGGTCTCGCCCGAGAGTTCACATCGACGGCGAGGTTCGGCACCTCGATGTCGGCTCATCACATCCTGGAGCTGAAGTAGGTTCCAAGGGTCGGGCTGTTCGCCCGTTAAAGTGGTACGCGAGCTGGGTTCAGAACGTCGTGAGACAGTTGACCGTTTTATACACATTTAACGGTGACATGGAGCTGTCTCTTCCTTCGATTTCTGAAATTCGAGCTGTTGGTCTTTTTGTCAAATAATAAGGAATATAAATCTGGCTATATGCTGGGAAGTCTTGCAAATGATTATCTACTAGTGTATATTCTAATTACTAGTGAAAATGGTAATCCCTATTAAGGTGAGATTATCAGCAGGAAAGACTAGTTCCAAGATGATAAGTGATGACTATTTAATCGGTTTCGTTGAGGGTGAAGGAATGTTCTATATAGGAATCGTTCCTTCTTCTGAAACCAAAACCGGCTGGCAAGTAATCTATTTTTTTAAGGTTTCTCAAAATTCAATCGGAAAGATTGTTTTAGAGCGATTTAGAAATAGATTGAACTGCGGATACATAAAGAATAATAGTCTTAAAGACGAAACTGATAAATCTTTAGCATTTATTGTTAGAGATTTACCAAATCTAAAAGATAAAATTATTCCATTCTTTGAAAATAAACTTATAATTAAAAGCAATGCTTTTGAAAAGTTTAAAAAAGTAATAGAGCTTGTTTCTCAAAAAAAGCATTTTACAAAAGAAGGAATAAAAGAAATTTTAACTCTTGCTTATTCAATGAACACAAAAAAAAGGAGAGTTAAGATGGAAGAAATATTAAAATCATATTGAACTAGAATCCTCACAGATCATACGCCAGAGTCCGATGTAAAATCGGACAAGATATGATCGGATCCACCTGGTGACAGGTGGAATACTAATTTAAATAAGTTAGTTATAACATAATGTCGGACTCTATCCTGTGCAGGCGATTGGATTTTTGAAGGGGTTTTTCCACAGTACGAGAGGACCTGGAAGAGGAGATCCCTGGTCTACCGGTTGTCCCAAAAGGGCATCGCCGGGTAGCTATATCTCTACCTGATAAGCACTGAAAGCATCTCAAGTGCGAAGCAGACCCTAAGATTAGAAATCCCTATAGTCCACCAGTAGACCACTGGTTTGATAGGTGCTAGATGTAAGCTCTGCAAGGAGTTTAGTCGAGGCATACTAATGGACGATCTCCCATCTCTTTAGTTAGTTATAATGAAGATTTATATTATTCGAAACCTAAAAAACTCTTTAATCCCTCCTTTTCAACGTTATTTCTTTTAGCTATAAACTCAATAAGCTTATCATGCTCTTGGTAAATAAACGAAAACTCATCGTTCTTCGGCAACGGTGCAAGGCTTAATACTCTAATTAGCCCGGAATCTATACCTTCAATACTGCATTTATCACTAATTAGAGAAAAAACTGTGGACATGTAATCTTCCGTTGCATCCTCAATATCCTCCGTAACTGTTCTATTATCGGCTTCACATGAATTAGTTACATTCAAAGATTGGTCACATTCATAATCATCTGAAGAAGACATACCGGATGCAATTTCAAAATTTCTTTGAGAATGAAGGTATAATGTAAAATAAAATTGTGACCTTACTTCCTGTGTTTCCGTATCTTCTTGCGATCTGAAGGCTTTCAATTCATTGCTGTCATCCCGCAACCAAACTGCTATATTGCGATAAAAATCTGCAGTTGCCTGAAAATAGCGACTTCTTAATTTTTCATTGTCTTTTGGAATTTGATCAATGTCAATTATAGGTGTGTGATAAAACATATGAAACTGTATCCAATAAAATAGATCTTCTGATGTCGCTTTTGCAGCTAAATTTGTAAATTTGATAGCGTCAAAAGTGGTAATACTTGGGATAGATTTATAATCTGACAGAAGACCTGTTAAGATAGAAGAATCATACTTTAAGCGGTCTATTTGACTGTAATCATTTTCTTTTTTGCACCATGGAACACTACCAACTGTAGGTTCAAGAACCATCAACTCTTGAGACATCCCTCTATGTAATTCGGGCTTCATATATTTATTAAAATTATAACCGTATTCTTAAATTGAGTTAACTTTAATATTCTATCATTATTATAGGTCGATATCAAATTATCAGCGATTGCCGCAGGTGAATAAATCATGTACTATGATTACATATGATTGTGCTTGCTATAGACCCAGGAATTGAAAAAGTAGGGTATTCGTATTTCGAGAAGAAAACCAATGGATTAGCTACTTTTAAGTACATATCTTCAGGCGTTGTTAAAACTTCAAAAAAAGAATTCATACAAGATAGGATATTTAGTGTCTACAATGAATTAAAAACACTAACTAATAAAATTAAGCCCGATTTGATTGTTTTTGAACAACTCTTTTTCTTCAAGAATGCCAAGACAATAGTTAAGGTTTGCCAGGCTCAAGGAGTAATTCTACTCCTTGCTTCGCAGGAAAAAATTCAAGTTAAAACGCTTACTCCACTGCAAATAAAACAAATAATTACGGGCTATGGAAACGCAGATAAAAAATCCGTGCAAAAAATGCTCCCATTACTTTTAAAAGAGAAGATCGAGTTTAAAGAAGATGATCAGTCTGATGCGGTGGCTTGCGGCTTGGCTTATTGCTATTTAAATGAAAAGCTTATATAGTTTAATATTATAATGAAATCAGTAATTCTTATCGTTCTTGATGGATTTGGCATTGGTCCTGCAAGCCCTGGCAATGCTATTTTCTTAGCCACCCCCACCAACCTCAACACCTATCTTTATCGTTATCCAAATACTACACTGAAAGCTTCAGGAGAAGAAGTAGGACTTCCACATGGAGAGGTTGGGAATACAGAAGTCGGTCATATTAATCTTGGTGCTGGAAGAATAATTTATCAAGACTTACCTCGAATCAACATGAGTATTGCCGACGGAACTTTTTCAAAAAATAAAGTTTTTTTAAAAGTTATTGAACATCTCGCTCAAACTAAAGGTAAACTCCATTTGCTTGGATTAATTGGCAACGGATCAGTACATTCAAGTATTGACCACCTTTATGCCTTACTCAATCTTGCCAAAGAGTCCCGCCTTAAAGATGTTTATATCCACGCTATAACTGATGGAAGAGATTCTCCTCCAAAGTCTGCCCAGGAAATACTCATACAGTTTGAAGAAAAAGTGAAACAGCTTGGAATAGGAAGAGTTAGCAGTGTAATGGGCCGCTACTTTGCAATGGATCGTGATCGCCGTTGGGAAAGAACGGAGAAAGCTTATTTATGTTTAGCAAAAGGAGTTGGACAAAAGGCTAGCTCAGTTCGAGAAGCTCTTGAATTTTCTTACAGGCAGGAGAAAACTGATGAGTTTATTGAACCTACTCTTATACTAGATGCCTCTCAGAACCCAGTGCTTATTGATCAAGGCGATGCCGTAATATTTTTTAATTTCAGAATTGATAGACCGCGTCAACTAACCAAGGCTTTTGTTTTAGATGATTTTGAGAATAAAGCTAATGTCTCAACTTCATTTGATCCTTACGAAGTTAAATATTCTAAATCACATTTAGCTAAACCTGACGAAAATGTGGCTAGCCCATTTAATCGTGGAAATAAGATTGCTAATTTGTTATTTGTAACAATGACTGAGTATGAGAAAAATTTACCTGTCGAGATTGCTTTTCCTCAAATTATTGTGTCCATGCCTTTAGGCAGAGTCATCTCAAACTATAATCTTGCGCAACTGAGGATGAGCGAATCAGAGAAAGAAAGGTTTGTAACATATTATTTCAATGGACAAAGAGATCTATCTTTTCCGCTCGAAGACCATCAAATTATTCCTTCTCCAAAAGTAGCTACATATGACCTGAGACCGGAAATGTCGGCTATTGAGCTAACTGAAGCGCTTATGACCAACATAAAAAAAAACCAATATAAATTTATTCTCGTTAATTTTGCTAACCCTGATATGGTTGGACATACTGGAAGTATTGAGGCAACTGTAAAAGCCATAAAAACTGTCGATGAGTGTGTTGGAAAAATTGTTAATCTTGCACTGGAATTAAATATGACTGTTTTTATAACCGGCGATCATGGAAACGCAGAACAAAAAATTAATCCTAAGACTGGCGATATCTCAACAGAACATACAGATAATCCTGTACCTTTTTTCGCTATAAGTAATGATCTTGAAAAGAAATATAGACGTCTGCAAAGCGGGATTTTAGCTGATGTTGCACCAACAATCTTAACTGAGATGGATATCCCTAAGCCGGAGGAAATGACAGGCAGGAATTTGCTGGAAGGCTAACTAAGATTTGAAATTTTAGATATAAAATCTTAATTTGCTCCTATCTTCTGAAGTATTTTTGCCGCATATATTGCTCCATTTTCCATTGCTGAAGTAATATTTCTGGACTTGAAAAATTCTGCAATAAAACCAGCCGTATAGGCATCACCGGATCCGGTTGTATCAACTATTTTGGGTACATCAATCGCTTTTTGAAAAAAAACTTTATTGCTCTGATAGGCGAAACTTCCATTTTTTCCATCAGTGACAACGAGTATTTTGTTTTGCAAAGAAGGAAAGTAAAAATCAACAATGTTCTTATGAAAAAGGACTTCTTCATAAGGTTTTTTAACAAGCTCAGCAAATTCATGACCATTAACGAAAAGAACGGTAGTTTTTTGAATGATTTCTTCTAATTCTTCATTAGATCGTTTGCAGTCTTTTTTGCCTAAATTCACGAAAGCTAGGATATCCTTGCTCTCACATTCAACGAGAACTTTAAGCTTGTCTTCTAATGCACTAGCAATAAAAATTGCTTTGGTTCTGCCAAGAATTTCGTAATCTCGTTTATTTTCAAACAAATTATGGTTGGCGTTTTGAAAATTGATGATTGTCTTCTCACCATTGTCTGTAAGCAAAATTGCAGATATATTATAATAATGCTCTTTTATCCTACAGTAAAAGTCAGATACGGAATTCTTATGAAGTGCGCTTTTTATAAAATGCTTGAAATCGTTGTTTCCAATAGCCGCTACCAATGATGCTCTTAGGCCATTTTTTTGGGCTCCTATGGCTACATTAACAGCTCCTCCTCCTAGTCCTTCGTGAAAGTAATCAGTGAAATACTTTCCTCCGTAAGCTAACTGAAAACGATTGTCGGCAATAGTCAGAGAATCTCCCTTAAAATAAAGGTCTACACTAATAGATCCTAGGGTTATGAGGTCATACATGATTTTATTATACGATATAATATTTACATGATAACAATCATTTGCGGGGAAGATACGGTAGCTTCCAGAAATTATTTTCAAGAGCTTAAAAATAAGTATAGTCAAAAAGGATTTGAAATTAAAGATATTGCTTCAAAAGATATTCCCGAGGCGATTAAATCTGATCAGACAGTCAGTCTTTTTAGCTCAAAAATTATTTTTTTTATAGCAAATCTTAACTCATTTTTATCCAAATCCGCTAATAAAGAGCTTTTAGAAACTTTTGAGGATTTAGCAAAATCTAAAGACGTAGAAATTGTCGATTGGGAAGAAGATAAAGGATTGCGCGATATTAAGATAGCTAGGCTTGGAAAACTAAAAGAATTTAAGCCACAAAAAAATATTTTTCAGCTTCTGGACGCTTTATGTCCTGGCAATAAAACAAAATTTATAGAATTGCTTAATACCGTTTCAGAAAAAAGCGAAGACTTGTTTATATTTACAATGCTAGCGCGTCATACAAGATCGCTAATACTTGCGCACATTGGAGAATTCACCAGCAAAATTCAATTATGGCAAAAGGGAAAGCTTGTTAGCCAGACAAGACGCTGGCAGATTGAAAAACTTCTGGCTTTTTATGAAGGGTTATTCCGAATAGATCTATCAACAAAAACAAGCTCTAACGTCTATGGAATTAAACATTCAATTGAAATATTAGCTTGTTACTATTTATAATAGTCACAATATGACAAATAATAACTTTTCTAAACAAGTTCCGGATAATGTTTTTAGAGGCTATGATTTGCGAGGATTAGTCGGATCAGAACTTGATGAAGAAAGGGTTTCTATACTAGGCAAAACCTATGCCACCTGGCTTATTCAGCGAAGAATTCATGACTGCGTGGTTGGATTTGACTGCCGTACGTCCAGCCCAATTTTTAGAGACATTGTAGTCAAGTCTTTAACTGAAGCCGGAATCACAGTCTACGATATTGGTATGACACTCTCGCAGGTCTGTTATTTTGCACAATATTATTTTCGTACAAGAGGAATGATCATGATCACCGCCTCTCACAATCCAAAAGAATATAACGGATTTAAGTTCAGTACAGGCTTTTCGGAAACAATGCTGACTGAAGATATTCAGGAATTCAAAGATTTAGCAAAATCGCGTAGTTTTATTACTCGAGGACAAAAAGGGCAACGCATTCAAAAAGATATTAAGGAAGATTACATTATTGATATTCTTCGCCATTCCGATCTAATAAGAAAGTTTAAGGTAGTAATTGATGCCTGCGCCGCTACAGCCGGTATTATTATTCCTGATCTACTGAGAAAGGCCGGCTGCGAGGTTGTTGAACAAAACACTAAGCCCGACGGTAACTTTCCGGTGGGGACACCAGATCCAACTGAGCGAGAAGTACAAGAAAGACTGGCCAGAAGGGTAGTTGAAGAAAAAGCAGATATCGGTTTCTCTTATGATGCTGACGGTGACCGAATAGGAGTTGTTGATGAGAAAGGAAATCTCATCTGGAATGATACCTTAATATCCTTATACGCCAAAGATATATTAACCAATCTGCCAGGTTCAAAAATAGTTTTTAATACGCTCTGCTCAAAGCAGGTAGAGGAAGTTGTTCGAGGGGCAGGCGGTATTCCTATAATCTGGAAAACTGGCCACTCCTTTATAAAAGCCAAAGTAAGAGAAGAAAGAGCTCCTTTTGGCGGAGAGTTGAGCGGCCACTTTTATTTTGTTGACAATTTCTACGGACATGACGACGGAGCTATAGCTTCTTTAAGGCTTTTATCATTCTTAACAAAGGAAAATAAATCGCTCTCACAAGCAATTGCCAAGCTCCCCGTATACTACTCGAGCCCTGAAATTAAAGTAGGGTGCGCTGATAATATTAAATTTCAGCTAGTCAACGATAAAATAGGAATTGACATAAAAAAAATGTATCCTAATGCATCGTTTGTAGAAATTGATGGCGTAAGAATGGATACAGATAATGAAATGCTTATTGTAAGAGCTTCACAAAATGGTCCTTATCTGACAGTAAAGTTTGAAGGAAGAGATGAAAACGGATATAATAAATTAAAAAATCAGGTAAATGAAATTTTGCATAAATACTCTGAGATTGATTTTAAATCGGGCGTCAATACCAAAGCTCTTGATTAAATAACTAAATTAAATATGGATGATACTGATTTGCTTGCGGCCGGAGCAGGAATAAAACAAACAGATTCAAGTGCTGAAGAAGAAAACGAGATTGTACTTTCACCAAATACTAATGCTTTGCTTGAAAGTTTACGTCATATTAAACCTCGCGCTACACCAGATGAACTTTCAAAATTAACAGTATCACAGACTGTCTCACTGCTTGCTATAGCTTATGAAAAAATAAGAAATGCTGTGGAGTATAGAGAAGATCATTTAGTTCTAAGAGCTGCTATTGAACGAATTTTAAAAAGGCGTTTAGCTTTAAATCCAGGTGGAATTGGAGAGGCGGAAAATCTTTTAAGGGAACTTACTTGGGCAAGATATTTTCCAAATGAAAGTTTGGGCGATAGTGATATCGACACTGTCCAAAATATAATTAATAAATATTTAAAAATTAAGTTAAATCTCCTTGATGCTAAGAAAAAAGAAACTCAGATTTATCTTTTTCAATTTATTTTTGACCTTTTAACATGTGAAATCGAGGAAAACCTAAATCCTGATTCTGCATTAAAAAGTTCAATATTTACTTACTTTATATTTCAGACTTTAAAAGAAAAGATTAAAGTAGAAGGATTGGCTGATGAAAAAAAAGATGCTTTCTTCCTTGTTGCCCTTGACAAGGCTTATATAAAAAGCGATTCACCCTATCTGCGCTATCACTTATTCTCAACATTCTACCAACCCTTATCAAAAGCCGATGAGCGCAATACGGATAAACTTGTGCCCGATCTTCCTGAAATATTTAAAAAAATTGACTCAATGATTAGCAATCCTTACGTTGATAGCTTAACTAAGTTTGTAAAAAAGCAACTGCCTCCTTTTTTAATATTATTCTCTTTGCTAGTAAAGAAAAGACGTGAAGCAGCTGAAATACTTAAGAGTAAAAAAAATCTCTGGCAAAATGTAGAAAGCATATGCAGTGAAAAATATAAAGAGATTGGCAACAGACTGCGCAACTTGGCCATTAGAAGTTTGATCTACATTTTTATCACCAAAATGATTCTAGCTCTGATTCTTGAGTACCCAACCTCACTTTTTATTTATGGAGAAGTAAGTAAATTAAGTATTGCTATTAACACTTTATTCCCTCCTATTTTAATGCTAGTCATTGTATTATTCTTCAAACTCCCAACAGAGGAAAATACGAAAAATATATTTAAAAGAATTGTGGATATCATCGACCTTAATCCAATATTTGAGACGCATATCTCTTTTTTAAGAAAAAAAAGCGCACCCAAAAAAGAAATCCTTGCTTTTATATTTACAGTTGTTTATACCTTAACATTCTTCTTTACTTTTTATTTACTCAACCTTATGCTCTCATTTTTAAACTTCAACTTAATAAGTAAATTAATATTTGTTTTTTTTATAAGTGTAATCTCGTTTTTTGCTTACCGACTAAAAACTGTCACTAATGAATATAAACTGCGCGAGAAAGAGAGCGTACTGACTCCCATTTTTGATTTCTTTTTTATTCCAGTACTTGCTGCAGGTAAGTTTTTTAGCAAAGAGCTTGGTCGTCTTAATATTTTTATAGTAATTTTTGATTTTATAATTGAAGCTCCTTTTAAACTTATTATTGAAATTTTTGAGGAATGGATAAAGTTTGTTAGAGCTAGAAAAGAAGAGATTGTTTAACTATTGCCATCAGTTCAGAGATATCAAAAGGTTTAGATAAAAAGCCATCTGCATTAATCTCTTTAGCAATTTCTTCAGTATTAGAGAGTGCTGATATAAGAATAATCGGTATTTTTGAAGTTTTCTTTTCACTACGAAGTAGTACTGCCACATCTCTGCCATCAATTCCAGACATCCAAACATCAAGCAATATTAAGTCCGGCTTTAATTTTTTTACAATTTTTACGATATTAAATCCATTATTAATTACAGTTGTCTTATATCCGCCATCCTGCAAAATAATTTTTATTACTTCGGATATGCCTAAATCATCATCAATTATTAAGATATGTTTTCCTATATTCGTTTCCATATTTGTTATCTGGATTTTTAATTTTTAATTCTTTGCTTTTAGCAGGTAAAGTAATTACAAACTTCGATCCAGCACCTTCCTTACTTTTTACGAGAATTTTACCTTTATGATGCTTGATTATTTCTGAAGAAATGTGTAATCCTAATCCCATTCCTTCAAATCTTTCTCCTTTGTTGGGTATCCGATAAAATTTGCCAAAAATTTTTTTGGTCTCCTGAGCAGGTATACCAATCCCAAAGTCCTTCACTTCAATTGTAATTTCATCCTGATTGCAGGATTCTTTAATTATAATCTTGTCGGCTTTTGGAGAGTATTTAATGGCATTAGTAATAATGTTGTTTAAAACCTGTCTTATCCGATAACGATCCCCGTAAAACATACATCCTGCTTTTCCTTCAATGATGATTTTATGCGTCGAAGTCGCAGCCTGAATATCCTCAGTTGTTTCTTTAACTAGCTCATTCACCTCAAAATTTTTGTAAATGTACTCAATTTTCCCGGATTGCATTTTTGATACATCCATCAGATCATTAATCAGTCCTTTCAACCGATTAACTTGAAACGCCATTTTATTCAGATATAAAATAACTGAAGGATTATCATTTTTTGAAAGTATTTTTTGTAATAATTGAGTGAAGGCCTTGATTGTAGTTACCGGAGTTTTAAGCTCGTGACTGGCTGTACCTATAAACTCATCTTTTACTCTATCAAGCTGTTTTTGTTCATTAATGCTGATTCTTAGCTTATCTTCTATTTTTTTTCTCCTGGTAATATCATTGAAATACACAGACAAACCTTCTGACGAAGGATAAGCATGAATTTCAAAATATTTCTTAAGAGGCGAGTAATATTTTTCAAAAATTATTGGTTCCTTAGTGGCAACAGCTCTAAAATATTTCTGATAAAACTCAGAGTCAATGATCTCCGGGAACTCATCCCAAACACTTTTACCGATTATGTTTTGTCTACCGATCTCAAGCAGGTTTTCCGCTTGTTTATTGTAGTAAACAAATTTACCATCATTATCTAAAGCAAAAAAAGCATCAGTTATGCTTTCCAGAATATTGGTTATTTTTTTATTAAGCGCTTCAAGCTTTTCTTTATCCTCCCTCCATAAATCAAGATTTTTTTCGGCTTCCTCATCAACAGTCTTATATATCTTAATCTCTTCTGACAACCTACTGGCTTCATCATCTGCGGCATGGAGCCACTTTTGCTGTAAATTAATAAGGATATTAATTATTATTCCTTCTGTAAAAATCAGTAAGCCTACAAAAACGTGATCGCTTGAGATATTAGATAAAGCTAGCTTTGGATTAATAAAAAAATAAACTGTTGTTAATGCTGATAAAAAAGCTGCAATAAAACCTGCTCTAAAACCACTGTACCAGCTGCTAAATACAACTGGCAGTATGCTTAATAAATATGGAGAAAGAACAAGTTCTTTAATGGGTTTTAACAAAAAATTAACCACTAAAATAAAACTGATGCTCAGTAAAGCAATGCTTAACTCAATAAAAATTGAATTAGAATGACTCAGATACTCAGGAATAGAAAACTTCCTTTGTATGTTTTGATTCCAGGATTGAATATTAGGCAATAACATTAATAATTAAGAAGTTAAAGTACAAATGTAAAAGAAAGATAATTAAAACGTAAGAATTATGTAAGAATTAAGAATATTGGAAATTAGATACATTTCTGATACAATGCTTGCACTAAATTGTCAGCTCGCGCCAGATGTTTTTGCCTACCGACATAAAAAATCCCGGCTAGCTGCTGTTTTATCTCTTCAGTAACTTTGATTAACACGATTCCCAGATCAAACTGTCCATAGACTACAACTGAGTTTAGAGGAGCAAAGAAAACAGCTGGTAAGGCTAAAAGATCTTCTTCGCCTTTAATTAATATTTGATTCTTTTTATCTTCATAAATCATCCTTTTTATTCGGGATCTTAAAAACGAAGTAGTTTTATAATTAAGGCTTCCAGGCTTGTTTGTTAAACGATTTTTGAATTTAATAAGTTTTTTTTCGGATACTAAAGATTTACGCTTTGATCGCAAATCGATAATAGTTAAATCCGGCGTTAATCCCATTTTTTTTAAACTCGCGCTGATAATATCACCAACACTAATGACCATTACCGGCTTAAGTTTTTTAATTTCATTAATTGCCACCTGGGCAGTTTCTAACAAGGATTTATTTTTTTGATAAACAACAAAACCCAAAGGTCTTCTGAGATCTTTACGTAATGATTCAGTTATCACAATATTTTTTCGTCTTTTAAAAACCTGAAAATATGGATCACCATGACGATTCATTAACCCAGCTCTTATCTTTGATGATCTGATGACTTTTGCCCCTTTTCCTTTGATAAGCGGAACTTCAATGATTTTTAAGTCAGGCAGTAAGTTCTTTTTTCTTAACTTGTTAATTTTTATTGCGTTTTTTTTAGTTTCTTTAGTCACAATAATTGCTTCCAACTTTTTGTCTTCCAGAGCTATTCCATAGGCATCATGAAGAGAAATAATTTTAGATTTAGTATAGAAACTCCTTAGTTTTAAATAGTTTTCCAGCTCGGACTTTCTTACCTCAAAAGGTAATATCTGACCTGAAAGCAACTTATTTTGAATAAAATCATCCACCGTCAAGGCAATAATCACCTTATCCGCTATTTTAAAGGCAAAATCAATTATGGAGATGTGACCTTTGTGCAATCTATCAAATGTCCCACCTAAAGCAACATAACTAAATTTACTCATAAGGATTTTATTTTAACATTTGAATCCATAAAAAAGCCCCTCCTGCTTTAATTATATAAGTGAAGCGAAAAATCATTTCTTCTTTATTGAAAGATCCCTAAGAGAAAACTCATTGCAGAGAGTTCTTATAGCATTGTCTACCTGATACTCCTCAATTCCAAAGGTCATACTAATTCCACCGAAAGGATAATTTAAGGCAGCTTTTTTAATTCCCGCACGTGCAAGAGCAGCCGTAGCTCTAGCTTCAACCTCCATAGAGTTATCTTTTATCCCCTCTCCAACGACACAAACTGCTCCAAGATTACCTGTAACATCCAATCTATCAGGATCGATTTCGCTTTGAATCTCATTCAAAGTTTCATCTAATGTTCCGTTGTATTTTCCACTTAACATAATCGATAGGGAATCTTTTTGAGTAGGATCGTATTCGTAACTTATTTTGTGTTTCCTAAATATTTCTAAAATTCTAGCACCAACTCCATATTCGTCGTTTATCCCAAATTTTCGAATGTCAACTGCCAAATAACCTTTTTTTCCGGCAATACCCAACACTCTTTCTGTCGGATCAACCACCCTAGTCTTAGTTACCATCGTACCATGATAATTAGGATCAAGAGGATTGATGCCCTTCCCCGCAAAACTGCTTTTAACATCAAGAGGTATTCCTTGTCTATATATAGGACCAACCGTATCCTTGTTAACTACCTCGGCCCCACCAATACCAATCTCCCGCGCTTCATCGTAAGTTATATTTGAAATAAATTTTGCATCTTCAACTAATATGGGGTCAGTCGCTCGCATCCCATTTAATTTTTTCCATATTTCGATCAATCTTGCATCAATTCCTCTACCAACTATAGATAAAGACACATCTGAACCACCTCTCTCAAACGTAACAACGTTTCCATCTTCATCTTCTGCATAATAACCAGGAATAACATTTTTAACATTTGATGTAAGAGCAGACCTGATAATTTCGTAGGAAACCGGACTTATTTCACCATTATTTTTCGTTTTGATCAAATCAACGGCATCATAAAATTTTCCGCCTATAAAATAGGCGAAAATTTGAGCGCTAACCCACTCTCCGCGAGACATAGTCCATTGTCTTGACCGTCCTCCCTCTATTCCTTCAAGAACAACGTTAAGCAAATCTGGAACTAAAGGACAACCTAAATCCAGCCCTATTTGAGTAAATCGTCTATCAATCTGGTCAAACACCTTTCGATGAACTTTATTTCTCCTTTCAAATTCACTAGCTTTGGTAAAAATATCAAAAGTATCTCTAAGTAGATTAGTAATTTTGTCTGAATTCCCATCTTTTCCAGGAGCCGAAAGAATTACAGATTGACGATATAATTGCTCTCCTGTCGTTATGCTTATTGGATCGACAAACATTATGTCTGCTGCCATCCTAAATCCTCCTGCATTAGCAACAGAATCTCCGCCAAATTTTGATGCAATCAGACCTCTCTCATGATTTCCCATAATGATTAATCACTCATAAACTAAAAAAGCCCTCTTATGAGGGCTTATTTTGGCTACTCTTAATTTAAATGCTTACCAAGATAAGACCCTCTTAGAGAGTCTTTCTTTGGTTTTTTTTGCCTTTAAATTCCCAGATAACATATCTAAATATCAATATTAGCAATATAAATTTATTTGTCAAGGCCATTCAACCTACGAGGTTGCCAACGGACTGTTGGGAAGGCTTATCTGAGAATACTTTTCAGATTGTCGAGACTTTCGGAATCGTAAATTGAAATAGGTAAAATTTGTTTATTGAATTTTTTTAATACATTTATTTTTTGATCAAGCTCGACCTTAACCGACAAATCCTTTTTAGTCAAAAGAATAATTTGTTCTTTTTCTAGTAAGGCGGAGTTAAATCTCTCCAGCTCGGAATTTACAATATTATAGTCTGCCTCAACATCTGCAGAGTCTGAAGCAATGCAGTGAAATATCAAACTGACTTTTTCAATATGTTTTAAAAATTTCACCCCTAAACCTTTGCCTTGAGATGCACCTTCTATAAGGCCTGGGATATCACCAATGATTTTTCCGTTGAAAGCTCCAAGGTTTGGTTCCAGTGTTGTAAAAGGATAAGAGGCTGTTTTAACATTAGCGGCTGTTAATACATTTAGTAAACTGCTTTTACCGGCGTTTGGCAGACCAATCAAACCATAATCAGCAATTAATCTCATGATAACTTTATATTGCTTTTCCTGACCTTCAAAACCCGGTTCCCACTCACGGGGCACCTGATGTGTTGATGTTTTAAAAGCATTATTTCCTCTCCCACCATCTCCGCCTTTGCTTAGCAAAACCTTATTTTCGTCCATAAGTTCTACTGAACTTCCGGTTGAGAGATCGGTTAAAACAGTTCCCAAAGGAAACTTAAGAGTAAGGTCGCTGCCGCTTATACCCGTCTTTCTATAACTTCCGCCTGGTTTTCCATTATCAGCCTTATAGGATTTCTTTTCAGCATATTTATTAAGATTAGGAATTTGCTGATCAACGATTGCAAAAACATTTCCGCCTGATCCGCCATCGCCTCCGTCAGGACCTTTTTTCATTGGGTAGAAAGATACGACCCCGTTTCCACCGTTTCCACCTTTAACTATTATTTCAACTTCATCAATAAACATAATAATAAAACTACTTAACTTCTTTAGTTTTTCCTAATTCCTCAGCTTTTTTTCTTACTTCTTCTATACTTAACAGTGAAGTATCAACCGATTCACTTGCTAAAATAATTAACCCTTCAATAATTCGTCTCGCTCTAAAAGCTTTGTCTTTCCATAAAAAACTTATTGGCTCCGCATTATTAAACTGCATTTTTGCAAAGAAAACATCTGACTCGAGTTGAATTGAATTTATATCCTTTAAAAGAATCTGCACAACTTGTTTAGAATAGAAAAAATTACTATAGATAATAGAAACCTTTTCTTCATCAATTACTATTGTCACTGGAAAAATATAAAAAGGGAAAACTGTTGTCAGCTGATAAACAACTGTACTTGATCTAAGTACAGCGTGTTCCAGTTTATGCAAATTATTACCTGCCTTCTTTTTATCTTCTATTTCTTTTTTTTTGCTATCTTTGTGAAAAGATCTCTTTTTGATCTTTTTCATAGATTTATTATATCAATAATATATAATTAACACCATTCTGTTAAGTTAAACCCAAAAAAATGAGAAAAAAAGATTTTATATTTTCATTGAATGAATTAAAAAAATATCTTAAGTCTAAAAAAATAGGTCTAAAAAAAATTAATCTCCCAACTGTTAACTTCAAGCAAAACTTTCCACTGCTTATTCCAAAACATTACCTACAGCTTGTTGATTGGGATAATCCTGAAGATCCATTAAAGAAAATGGCCGTACCCAATGAAAAAGAATTAGCGGCTAAAGAATACGAGCTTGAAGATCCTCTTGGCGAAAAAATGCATACACCGATACCAGGCATCGTTCATCATTATAACAACCGCTGTCTTTTAAACCTAACCACTAACTGTTCACTGCACTGCCGCTTTTGTTTTCGAAAACATTTGCTTAAGGAAGGTAAGTATATAGAAAATTCCGACTGCATTAAATACATTAAAGAGCATGAAAAGATATGGGAGGTTATCTTGTCAGGAGGCGATCCTTTTATGCTAGATAATTATACTCTGTCGGAAGTTTTAATCAATCTTCGTCAGATTAAACACATTAAAATGATCCGATTTCATACGCGTACACCTGTTGTCTATCCTCAACGAATGACTCCAGCTTTGATTAAACTTCTAAATAATGCCCTTCCGTACTCCATTGTTTTTCACATTAATCACCCTCGAGAAATTTCTAAAGAGTTTATAAAAATTGTCTCGAAACTTAGGAAAAAGACCTCTCTTTTGCTTTCTCAGACAGTACTGATGAAAGATATTAACAATGACCCAAAGATATTAGAGGAATTATTCAAAAAATTAGCAGAGATTGGAATTAAACCTTATTATCTGCATCACCCTGATCTTGTCCGCGGCACGCACCATTTTCGAGTCAGTATTGAAGACGGAAAAAGAATAATGAAAAAATTACAGGAAAATTTATCGGGTATCTGTTTACCTGAGTATGTGGTTTATTTGCCAAAAGGAGGCGGCAAGCTTCCGGTCTCCTACCTTAAAAAGATTAGAAATAATCACTATGCCTCCACTAATTCAGACGGTAAGAAACTCATCTACGTTGACTATTGACTTTAGATTATTTATGTTATAATTTAGCGTGGTAAACAAGAAAAAAAGCCTACAAAAAAATAACACTCCCTCTCCAATTATTGTAAAACTAGAAAAATTAAAACCACCAAAAAAGTATCTACCTTTAGTCGTTTTAATAATCATCGCTGTACTGTTGGGTTTACTTTTTTATTTTAAAGGATTATTTATAGCGGCTATAGTCAATGGACAGCCAATCTCACGGCTTGAAGTAATTAAAGAACTTGAAAAACAAGGCGGTCAAAGAACACTTGAGTCTTTAATAACAAAAAATCTGATATTGCAGGAAGCCAGAAAGAACAAAATAAATATTTCCAGTAAAGAGCTTGACGAGGAAATAAAAAAAATCGAGTCTCAAGTATCAAAACAAGGTCAAAATTTAGATCAGCTAATGGCCGCACAAGGAATAACTCGTGACTTGCTGAAAGAGCAGATCCGGGTACAAAAAATTATTGAAAAAATATTAGGAAATAAAATAACAGTTACTGATAAGGAAGTTGATGATTATATTCAAAATAATAAACAATCGCTTCCTGAAAACCTTCAGGGTGATGAACTAAAGAAAAATATTAAACAGCAGCTACAACAGCAAAAGTTATCTACAGCGTTCCAGCAATGGATGGAACAGGCAAGAAAAGACGCTAAAATATCCACATTTGTTACTTACTAAGTATCTTCTTTTTATGTTTTTAAGGGTAAGGATTTAAAGAAAGAATGGAGAGGTGGGTGATTGCCCTTATCAATTATCAACCTCTGGAGTTGAAAACGCTGTCAAAACAATCCGTATAGCTATTTTATAAATTTTTATATCTACGTAGTCTTTCGGGAACAGGCAGTTCTTTCATTGCTAAAAAAGGATCAATGACCGGACTTAATTCCTTTATTTTCTTGCTTTGTTGTAAATGACTTTTAGGTAATATTGACGGCACAAGCGCTTCTTGTGAACATATATCCACGATTCTTTCTTTCTCATCTTGGTTTAAGCCAAATTCTAAAATGAATTTTTCAATTCCTATATGATAAGCTTCATGTAATAAACATCCCTCAGGAGTGCGAAAACCCTTTTCCCAATTTCTTCGATAATACATGGAAATCGTAGGACCCATTGTAGAACTTAAGCGATAACCTCCACCAATGCCAATCGAACAGGGAGTAATAACTACATTATATTGATCAGGAATAAAAAAACCCCAGTCTTGAAGAGGCTGATAAGCCTTTACCCCTTTCTGAAATGTGGGATTACAATTCTGCAATCTTTGGACCTCATCATTGGGATCCCACGATTTATACCATTTATCAAAAGTTTTATCAAAATCTTCATCCGATACTTTTCCTTCAAGGTAACTATTAAATTCTGGAGGGCAGGAAAAACCATAATCTTTTTCTCTCCAGGCGACAACATTATTTCGAACATCTCTACATATTGCCCTGGCTTGAAGAGCATTGGGAATTATTATATTCATTGATGGAGGACCTTTTACTTCTTGTGGATTTTTTGGATAAGGCTCTTTCATGTTGGTTTAGATTTATAAGTATTTATTATAACTTATTCCGTAATCTTGATATCCTCCTAAAATTTTTGATATTATCTAATAAATGAATTATTTGCCTGAATTTTTAACAGTTGCGTTGATTGTTTTTTTATCTACTCTCAGCCCTGGCCCGGCTTTTGCTTTAACAATCCGCAATAGTCTAAAATATTCCAGAAAAGCGGCTCTTTTTACCGCTTTAGGTTTAGGCCTAGGTATATTCGTTCATGTCGCTAATTCTTTGCTGGGAATGGGCCTTCTTATTTCAAAGTCAGAATCACTTTTTTCCATTATCAAATTAGTCGGCGCTACATACTTAATTTATCTAGGATACAAGTCGTTAACGTACAAATCTCATAACGAAAATCTGCGCATCATTCAAATCAAGGATATAACAAACCTTAAGGCTTTTGGAATGGGCTTTCTAACCAATGCCACTAATCCAAACGTCCTTGTCTTCTTTTTAAGTATTTTTACTTTAGTCGTAAGCCGGTCAACTCCTTTTTCTATCAAAGCTCTTTATGGAATAGAAATGGCTTTGGCCGAATTTGTTTGGTTTGCTTTTCTTGGTACGTTACTTTCTCACAAGCTTATAAAGCAAAGGATTGGACTATACCAGATATATGTCGAAAGACTAATGGGAGTAATTTTAATTATTTTAGGTCTAAAAATTGCTTTTTTTTAATTTATCCAGCATTTGATTAGCATTATTAAATTTGAAATACTTGATTCATGCAACTTTCTCAAAATCCCCAATCAGTTCAATCAAATTCATATAATCCCCTTCATTTTTTTTGGTTTTTTCAATATTTAGGAGTATTTCTTATTTTTTTTTCACTCTCTTTAATTAGGATTTTAAAAAATCTTTCGATCGAAGGTTTATTCAGTTTGTTTCTATCTTTATGCCTAATCATTTTCTTTTACTTGATTGGAAAAAAATTCAATCTTTTATTTAAAGAACACGACCTTCTTGTTGGTAACCTGTTTAATAAACCAACTCTGATTACCGCAAATTCAATTAAGAAAGTATCAATTAGACAGGGTGCTATAGGAAGAATTCTTGGAATTAATAATTTATATATTCAGTTTCTGCCTACAGAAATTAAAAAAACGCAGCAATATCCGCTCAAATTTTTTGGCCTTCCGATTAAAGATGCAACAGGTTTACAGTTTCCCATGATCTGGGGTGACCTAATTTGCATTCCTGATATCTCAAAAAAGAATACAGATAAACTAATTAACGATCTTAACAATTTAACCGGAGGAAATTTGATTGTAGAAAATACGGGAGTTTCCTATCCTTGGTACAAAACCTTGTCAAAGATATACTACGTTTACGCTTTATTATTTGTTTTATTAATCTCAATATTGATACTTTCCTTTCTAATAATCGCACTAATTTACCGCAAGTAATATCCAGAAAGAGTTTATTTAATTTAGAGAATTAAAAAAAGAATGGAAAAGTAATAGATATAAAGCTTGCCTATAAAATAGGCGGGGCCCGGCCAACCCTGATCAGATCCTGACTTAGTCGGAACTGCTCTACCAATTAATCCTAATTTTATCGCCGCTTTCTAAATGTGAGTCCGGAGAGACTCGAACTCTCAACCAATGCCTTAAGAGGGCACTGCTCTGCCAGTTGAGCTACGGACCCAAATTGACGATAGACTATCGTCTACATTTGTGCCCCCGAGAGGAATCGAACCCCTATCACTGGTTCCGAAGACCAGTGCTTTATCCGTTAAGCTACGAGGGCAAATTTTTGCTCTTTTAGGGGCAAATTATATTATACTATACCTTATGTTTGTTTTAATCAGTTACAGTATTCTAATACTCCTGGAATTAATCTTTGCTATCTCCCTTTGCATTTATACTCTCTCTCTTTTTTGGTCATCTATTATGGGTTCTCCTTATGTCCCTACAAAAAAGAAAGAATTAATTAACTTTCTAAAGGAAGCCAGGATTAAAAAAGGGCAAATTTTTTTAGAATTAGGATGTGGCGATGGGCGAGTGGTCAAAACTGCTGTTAAGGAATACGCAGCCAAGGGAATAGGCATAGATATTAATCCTACTCTTATCTTTTGGGCGAAATTTATCGCTAAATTGACTAAAGTAAGCGGTATAGAATTTAAAGTTCAAAATATTTTTAAAACCGACGTTTCAAAAGCTGATTTTATTTATTTATTTCTCATGCCTAAACTTCTAGAAAAGCTAAAAACTAAGTTTGAAGAAGAATCAAAAAAAAATGCCGTCATTATTTCTCACGGATTTAAAATCCTAGGCTGGGAAAAATATAATTATAAAACCATTGTGAATAAACCTTTCCCTACTTATTACTATAAACTAAGATCCTAGATCCGAGATCTTTGATCTTAGAAAATAAATCTAACATGTAAGATCTAATATCTAAATGTTATATTAATAGTATGGGCAGGAAATTCAGCTTTTATCTTAGCTTATTTTTAATCGTTTTATTTATTAATTTGAATGCTGCCTTAGCTTTATTTAATCGCGTTAAAAGAGTTGAAGCTGGAAACCGGATTCTTAAAGAAATAGAAGAACAGTTTAATTCAGATAGTCAGTTCAGCTACTCATCAGCTCCATTTGTTGCTGGTAATTCTGAAGCTAAAGTAGCTACGGGTGATTCTCGCGCTAAGAATCTTAAGCATTTTTTCCGTAAATACAACTCAGTTCTTTATGAATATGCCGATTACATTGTAAAAGTTTCTGATAAATATGAGTTTGATTATCGTCTGCTTCCTGCCATTGCCATGCAGGAGTCCAATCTTTGCAAATATACCCCTGAAAATTCTCATAATTGCTGGGGCTGGGGAATATACGGAGATTTAACAACCAAGTTTGAGTCTTATGAAAAGGCTATTGATGCAGTAGCCTTAGGCATTAGAACTCATTATATTGATAAAGGACTCCTAACAGCCAGTGCTATCATGCAAAAATATACGCCTTCATCAAATGGAAGCTGGGCACGCGGAGTGAATAACGTGTTAGGATGGTTAGAATAAGTTATGAGTTATGGGTTTTGGGTTCTAAATTCATATCCCAAAATTCAGAACTCACGACCCAGAACTGTTTATTATTGAACTGATCTTGCAGTATTTAATTCCATAGATTGATCGTATAGTGACCCTTTTTCTTTTCTTCTGGTCAGAAAGGCTGAACCTCTTTTTTTCTTTTTAGTTACAAAAGCCTGCAACCAAGTTCTTGATTCTCCTACCTTAGCTCTTAAGGTTTTTAAAAGATTTAAAATAAACTGAAGGAATCTTTCATGGTAAATACCAGGCTTCTCAGAAATAGGCTCAATTGAAAGTTTACCGGCATCTTTTACCAAGTCTGACGTCCCACTACCAACAACTGCCTTAATTTCTTTTGTTAGCTTTTTAACCTCTTCCTGCAAAGCTTGAACTTCCCTTGTAATTGTTACTTGCTCATGATAATTGCTGAAATTAAAAACACTGGCTTCAATTTTCTTTTTAGGAGAGATTGTTTTATCCTGATGCTGGTAAGGATTTTCTTCCGTCACATTTTCCTCATCAACTCCAAAAAATTTATCAAATATGCCGGTACTTATTTTTCCAAACTCTGAAACAGTTTGTTTAGCCACAGACCCGCTAAATTCACCTAATGTTTCAAGTGGGTTTTTTTTAGTTAAAGAAGAACTTTTTGTATTTGCACTCTGGCTTTTAGTAGCCATAGCCCTATTTTACTACAGGTTGCTTAGGAATTCAAGTGTCTTTTGTTTGCGCAATATTGTTGCATAAAGATAAGCATTTTCCTGAGCAGCTTTTCTTTCAGCTTCATTTTTAATATTGGAAAATAGCGCATCTAAATCTTTTTGATCAACTGTTATATCCTCTTTTTCGGCAACTTCGCTTAAAATAAACTCAAGTTTGTAGGTTTCCTCAATTTCCTTCTTAATTTTTTCTTTCATCTGGTCAATAGTTATTCCTTTTGATTTAAGATAAGATTCTATTGTTAATCCCAGCTTTTGGACATCATCTAAAAGCCTTGCCAGACGGTGGTTAAATTCCTCCTCAAGTATTAAGTCTGAGATCTCAACCTTTGAGGTTGAAAGAACAGCCGACAAAGCGATGTTTAAGTTCGCTTGATGATTTTCTCCTTCTGAAGGTTTTTTTTCTTTCTCCGTGTCTTTGCCTGGTACCCAGATATCGGCCTTTTTATTTTTTTCCTTGGCTTCTTTAATGTTTTTTTTGTAATCACCTAATACAACTTCAGGTTTTTCAGCAAGCAGTATGCTAAACTCCCAGTCTTCATTTTCTTTAGCTTTAACTAAATCTACTTTAGGGGAAACAACAGGCTTAAGATTTTCCTGTTTAATTATATCTTCGTATAACTTTTGAAGAAGATTTTTTATTAGGTGGTCGTATATTCTTTTCTTGGGAAGATGCTTTTCCGCAATCTGTTTTGGAGCTTTTCCTTTTCTATAACCTTCAACAGTCAGTTCGTTAAGTAGAGTTAAACTTGACTTCCTATACTCCTCTTTTACCTCATCCCAAGATACTTTTACATCAACTTGAAATGTATTCCTAGGTAGTTTTTTTAAAGAGTGTTTAGACATGTTTTTATAATTCTACACTAACCTGGCTTAAATACAATTGTTCTTTTTCAACCTTTTCAAACATTTTCTTTATTGACTGCACTCTTTGAGCCCAGGTTGAACTTTCTGAATAGATTGGACCTATCTCTTCTATGCTTACCGCACCTTTATTAAGGTAATTTTTTCTCAATCCCTTAGCTACAGTATTAATACCTTGATCCCAGTTTTCAAACATAATATAGCCTCCGCCCCACCCAAAGGCATTAAAAGAATCTGGATAAATAAATCTCCCTAAAGTTGACTCAAGAGTTGCAATAGAAGGCAGTAAATAACAATCCAGCTCGTACTTTTGGCAGGCAGAGATAAAAACATCTACTGAATCAATCATTGGTGACTGATACTTCTCAAGGATTTTTTTTATGGCTCTTTTTTGTAAATAGAGATCAGACTGCGAATTACGTAAGTCTTCTATTCCTTTATTAGAGGATATTATTGTCGCAGAACTTCCGGCTACAGAATCAGCAGTGGCCGGCTTGATTATTACGAAAAGGAATAAGAATATAAAGATGATGAACTTAATTTTTTCCATAAAAAAAATCCTAAAGCTTTTCGAACGAAAGTTGAGAAACCTTAGGATCTGGAACGTATTATAGCATAGTCTTATAGGCTTGTCAAGCGTCTACACTGTAAACCTATAATTATATATTCACGGCTATTTATGGCTAAATTCCGTCGTAAAACCTGGTAAACTAACCTTATGAAACCGTCATTTTGCAGCTACAGCTTCGGCTGCCGCGTCAATCATGCAGAAAAAGAAGAACTGGATAGGCAGATGATCAAAGCCGGCTATAGCAATACCCCTAATCTCCCCAATAACCCCAATCTCCCTAATACCTCTAATATTGTTATCATCAACTCATGCGCCGTAACAACCAAAGCCGAAAGAGAAGTCCGCCAACTGATTTATCAACTTAAAAGAAAAAATCCCAAACTCAAAATCGTAGTTACCGGCTGCGCCACCACTAATTGGCTAAAGTTAAACAGAAGTTTAAAAGAAGCCGATCTGTTAGTCGATAACCAAAATAAAGAATATTTAGTCGAATTAATAGATAAGAAGTTTAGCCATTCAAAAAAAATAAATGTAGAGGACGCAGATCTGCGTCCCGTACAATCGAGTCATGATCATTATCTTCGCCAGGTACTGTCTAGTACCTGGCTTCGTTCAGGACGCGCGATTATAAAAATCCAAGACGGCTGTCAACGTTTTTGCACCTACTGCATTGTTCCTAATTTAAGAGGCAAGCCTAAATCGAAAGCTGTCGACAATATAATAAATGAAATAAACGGACTTAATGAAAACATTAAAGAAGTGATTTTTACCGCTATAAACACTGAGGCTTTTGGCTTAGATACTGAAGAATCATTAACTGAACTTATCAATAAAACTATTAAACAAACTAAACTCAAAAGAATAAGTTTTGGATCAATCAACCCCTGGAGCTTAACTGATAATTTCTTTAAATGCTATAAGAAAAATATACAAACTGGAAGAATGGTAAAATACTTTCACGTACCAATTCAATCAGGATCAGATAAGATCCTCAGTCTCATGAAAAGAAACTACACTAGAGAATGGCTCTCTGAAGCTCTAGATAAGCTTTGCAAGATAGATCCTTTAGTTTTCATCGGAACAGATATTATTTTGGGATTTTTAGATGAGACCTGTCGTGATTTTGAGGATACTTATAAGTTTCTTGAAGAATCTCCCATCAGTAAATTTCATATTTTCAGGTTTTCTAAAAGAGAACATACAGCAGCTTATTACATGGCTAAAAGACTTAAAGAACCCGATACTCAAACCAAGATTAAAAGAGCTAAAGCTTTAAGTGATCTTAGCAAAAGAAAATATAATAGTTTTCTTCAAGAACATGTGAACCAAACTTTTTCATGTCTTTTATTGGAGAAAAAAATTGATGAATTCCACGAGGGACTTCTCAATAACCAAATACCTATTTTAGTTAAATCTGATAATAAAGATATCGCGGAAATAAAAAACGTTAAAATAATCAGGTATAAAAACGGCCGGTTATTTGGTAAAATAGTTTGAGTGCGGTCGTAGCTCAACTGGTTAGAGCGTTGCCCTGTCACGGCAAAGGCTGCGGGTTCGAGCCCCGTCGATCGCGCAAAATAAATAAGTAGATAGAGCGCCGCGCCCTGGCGGGGAGGTTGAGGGTTCAAGTCCCCTTGGCTCCGCACTAGAGTCGCTTTTCAAACGGAGTGAGAATTAGCGACTCTTGTGTCCTCCAGATATCGCTCTTCAACACGACGAGTGAATAACGGTGAGTTAAGTGTTGAAGTAAGATATGGAGGACAAGAATATCAGGACCCGTAGCTCAGTTGGTTGGACGATTAGCTCAGTTGGCTAGAGCGTCACATTGACATTGTGAAGGTCACAGGTTCAAGTCCTGTATCGTCCACAAAATTCGTTGGTTAGTTTTGAGGGAAGATGCGGAGGACGAACTCCTTAAGCCTTTTCAATCTTGATTTTTCTTAAATCCCCAGATATAATAACGAGAATACAGAATATTAAAGTAAGATAAAAGCATATCTTATTCAGATAATCTGTTATTTTTGCACTTTTAAAACTAAAAGGCTAACTTATTGTATTTGCCCTTTTAGCGAAGAACATAGTAAGAGAAATCCTTCTCTTCTGTGATCTTCGCTACTGATGAAAATCAGTTGAAAGGGCATAAGCGGGGAGAGAAATCTCTAAGGAGGCTCAATCGAATGACTAAGCACGGGTCATCAGGTGAACGTCGCCGTCGAAGGAGGAGGAGTGACGCAATAAAAGCAACTCAATCGAGGGTTCCCGATCCTGGCAGTCGATTTGCCACTCCGGATTCTCATGATTTCAGCTTCGGCGGACACTATGGAACCAGTAGTATTCCTGATCAGTCCAGCCTTAGACGCTTCCGCTAGCTGATTCTACCCCGCATTGTGTGGATCGAAGGGAGTGCTCCCCTTCTTTCCATATATCCATATACGTGATTCACATCTAATAAGTTACCTCACAACCCAAAGCCGGAAAGTCAGTTTCTCAAGGATTTAGGACGATATTCCAATATCGTCCACCCTTTTTTTGAGTTTTTAATAACTTTTTTTACTTCCCCGGCTTTTTTTATGGTCAAAATTATTGTAATAATGCATAATTCAATATCATTATCTAGAGACTATCATCTATAGTCCGTTGACTGTTTCTAGACCCACAGCTCCGATCTTGCTTTTAAAAAAATAATTACCTATACTATCTCCATGCGTTATCCTTGGGTTTGTTTGTCAATATGTGGAATCTGGATTGCAACAGTAATCTTAGTTTCATTCCAAATAGTTGAATCTACCACCATGTTCATCTATGCTTCAGTAACTGTTTTTATTCTTTTTTTATTAGGATTTACTAGAAGCTAAAATTTTAAAAATTAACTTATGCTTCGTTTTTTTTACATTCTCTATCTACTGATAAAGTATTTTTTCTTTCTTAGCCTAGGAAAATATAAACTTAAAAAAATTAATAAACCGAAACTGTTGAGGAGTTTTTTTGAAGAAGCCAGCGGCTCTTTTATTAAGTTTGGACAATTACTCTCGATGAGAGTTGAAATGATTTCTAATGATTATTCTTTTGAATTATTAAATCTCCTCGACAATCTTAAACCTTTTTCTTACAAACTAGTAGAAAAAATATTTATTGAAGAATTAGGCGCAACTCCCAATAAAATCTTCAAGACATTTGAGAGTGAACCTTTTGCATCTGCTTCTTTTGGACAAGTGCATGGAGCTAAACTTAAAGATGGCACTGTTGTAGTTGTCAAAGTGTTAAGACCTGGAGTTGAATCAAAAGCGAAAATTGATTTTTTGGTTGTTGATTTTCTTGCTTTTATCGCAGATCTCTTTTTCAAGATAGAAGCTTTACCTTGGAAAGAGTTTGCTAAAGAGTTTAAACAATGGACAAAGCAAGAGTTTGATTATCGGATTGAAGCTTCAAATGGTGAAAGACTTTACAATAATAATGTTAAAAATTCAAGCATTGTTATACCCAAGATCTATCATCATCTGACGACAAAAAAAATATTAGTTGAAGAATATATGGAAGGACTTCATTTAAGCCGAGTTCTTAAAAGGTTAAGAGATGGAAGGCTAGACGAAAAAAAACTAAAAAAATTAGGAATTGATTTAAAAAAAGTCCCAAGGATTCTTGTTTCTGAACTTCTTAAACAGTTTTTTATCGACGGTTTTTTTCATGCTGACCCTCACCCTGGAAATATAATTCTTCTTCAAAACGGTAAAATCGGACTTATTGATTTTGGTATCGTAGGCGGTAAAGATCCAATGCCCAATATTGATCATTTTATGAAATGGGCTAAAGCCACAGGAGATATGAACTTTGAGGATGCTGCTTTTCATGCTGCAAATTATGCTGGAGAAGACATAAAAGTAATGATAAGAAGCGCTCTGCCTGCAACTGTTGATCAAAAAGATATTGATGAGTTTACGCATTTACTGGCAGATAATTATGTACAAACAGCTAAACATATAATCACTGACAATCTGGAAAATTTAAAGACTTTAAAAAGAGATTACATGACAGTATTTTTACAAGTTATTAAAGCAGGTAATAAATATAATGGCAAAGTGCCAAAAGAATTTGTAATTCTAAGCAGAGGTCTCGCTGTTCTTGGTCTTATGGCAAAACTCATGGATAGCGATTTTCGCATTACAGAAGAACTGAAAAGCTTTTTTCAAACTTACCCGGAAGTAGAACTATTAAAAAATTATGTACCGCCTGCAATTAAAAGAATAAATCGGGAGGTAGCAATAGAGCGATTAACAAACTGGTTATCATCTCTCTTTGAGGTCGATCCTCAGCTTTATCATCTTGTACAAAAATATTTAAGAAAGTACAATATAGTTGAAACTTAAACTATGTTAGATAAATTTTTGAATTTTTATACAAAGTATCCGTGGGTTGCAATTATTATACTAGCTCAGTGGTTTGCGACAACCTATATCATCATCAACACAAATGCTAGTGACAAAACCACCATAATGGGAATAACATTTTTATCAACGGTGCTCTATGCCTATTTTGGCTTCAAAGCTCCCAAAGGATAAATTGCTGTTAATTAAGTTGAAAAAAACTATGTTTAATGTTATAATGTATCTGGAAATGAGAAAAATATCAAGTTACGAAACCACTACAACTACTTTCTCCTAAAAGGAGGGTTAGTGATGTGGTATACATTAATCCTCCGAATAGGAGGTTTTTTTATACCTTAAAATTAATTAATAGTTATATATAATAAAAAAATGGAACAAAAGGAAGAATTAAAAAAAATGAGACATTCTTGCGAGCACGTCTTGCATCAAGCCATGGTGGAACTTTTCCCTGGCTTAAAAAGAGCCATGGGGCCAGCGACAGATGAGGGATTTTATCTTGATTTCGATTATGACGGAAGAATTTCCGAAGAAGATTTTCCTAAAATTGAAAAAAGGATGCAAGAACTTATAAAAGCCAATTTACCTATTGTCCGCCAAGAGATCTCTATTGAAAAAGCCAGAGAAATGTTTAAAAATAATCCGTATAAACTGGACTGGGTTGACCAAATTGAAAAAAAAGGTGAAAAAGCTATTGTTTATTGGAATGGAGAACCCGAAAAAGAAGGCTCAGATGTAGATCTTTGTAAAGGTCCTCATGTAGAATCTACTGCAAAGGTGGGTCATTTTAAACTTCTTTCTATTGCCGGCGCCTACTGGCACGGCAATGAAAAAAATAAAATGTTAACAAGAATTTACGGTACTTGTTTTCAAACTAAAGAAGAACTAGATAAATATCTATGGCAGATTGAGGAAGCAAAAAAAAGAGACCACCGAAAACTCGGTCAAGATCTGGAACTTTTTACCACATCTAATGAAGTTGGCTCGGGACTGATTTTATGGCTGCCCAAAGGAACTGTTGTTAAAGAAGAACTTGAAAAATTAGGAAAAAAGACAGAAAGCAGAGAAAATTATTTAAGAGTATCAACTCCCCATATAGCCAAAGATTCGCTTTATTATCTTTCCGGCCATTTGCCTTATTATGCTGCAGATATGTATCCGCCAATGAAAGCCGAAGACGGAACTTATTACCTTAAACCGATGAATTGCCCTCATATGCACATGATTTATTCATCTAAGAAACATTCGTATAAAGAACTCCCAATAAGATACGCTGAATTTGGCACAGTCTATAGATACGAAGACAGCGGTACTCTACAAGGACTTTTAAGAGTAAGAGGCATGACCCAAAATGACGCTCATATTTACTGCACTGAAGAACAAGCCCTTAGTGAATTAACCAAAGTTATGAAACTCCACGATTATTACTATAAAATATTTGGTCTAAAAGATTATTACATTGAATTGGCTCTGCCGGACTTTGAAAAAAAGAAAGATAAATACTTTGATAATCCTCAAGCGTGGGAAAAATCAATAAACATATTAAGAGAAGCAGCCAAGCAATTAAACGTGGAAGTGGTTGAAAATGTAGGAGGAGCCGCTTTTTACGGGCCAAAATTCGATTTTAATGTTAGAAGCGTTACAGGAAAAGAGTTTGGCGCTTCCACCAATCAACTTGATTTTGGATCAGGAGAAAGATTCAATCTCAATTATACAGATAATGACGGATCTGAAAAAATTGTTCCTTATATTATTCATAGAGCACCACTTGGATCAGATGAAAGATTTATAGGCTTTTTAATTGAACATTTTGCCGGAGCTTTTCCTTTGTGGTTAGCCCCAACTCAAATTAAAATCTTACCTATATCTGAAAAGCATTTGGAGTTTGCTAAAAAAGTAAATTCTATCTTAGTTGAACAAGATATAAGAAGCGAGGTTGATGAGAAAAATACGACGGTCGGACATAAGATTAGAGAATCTACATTGCAAAAAATCCCTTATATGGTTATAATAGGAGATAAAGAAATTTCTTCATCGGAAAATTCTGGCAGAAAAAAGTTAATTATCTCAGTCAGAAGTAGAGAAGGTGAAGATCTAGGTCAAATAAATATTTATGAGTTTGTTGACAAATTAAAGGCAAAAATTGAGAACTACGAATAAACGGACATCTCAAAGAAAATTTTATTATCTTAATCAGAATATTCCAGCTAATTCTCTGAGAGTTGTTGATTACGAAAGCAAGCAGGTTGGAATATTGGATAAAGCGGAAGCGCTAAGACAAGCTCAGGAAGCAGAATTGGATCTAGTATTAATTGCGCCAAACGCAAAGCCGCCTGTCGCAAAAATTATTGACTTTAGAAAATTTCTTTATCAGGAAAAGAAAAAGGAACAGGAAGCTAAAAAAGGAATTAAGAAAAGCTCAGTTAAAGATATCAGTTTATCTTTATTTATCGCTGACTCAGATTTACAGCGGTTTGTAGAAAAAGGTAAAGAATTTCTCGATGAAGGCAATCAGTTAAGATTAAATCTGGCTTTAAAAGGAAGAGAAATGGGAAAAGTACCTATGGGCTATGAACGAATTAAAAAATTTATAGCCGAACTTGGAGAAGTAACCATAGCCAAAGAACCAAGACTTGAAGGCAGAGTCATCCGGGCAGTAATATTTAGAAAAAAATAATATGGGAAAACAGAGAACTAGAAAGGCAGCTCTTAAAAGATTTAAGATAACCAAAAACGGTAAAGTATTGCACCGTTCACATTATATTAGACATCTTAGATCAAAAAAAGGTAAATCTCAGTTAAGAAGGCTCAAAAAAATGAAAACAGTCGAAGGAGTCTTTAAGAAAAAAATAAAGAAGATGGTAGGAAAGTAATTATTAAGTTCAGGATGAATGGTTAAGGGCTAAGAGTTAAAACCCTAAAACCCTCAACCCTTAAACTCTAAAACTAAATATGGTTAGAATAAAAGGCGGAACAACAACTAGAGCAAAACATAAAAAAACTCTAAAATTAGCCAAAGGCTATTGGATGACTCGAAGCAAGCATATTAAAAAAGCTAAAGAGGCGGTACTTCATGCGGGGGAGTACGCTTTTGCAGGAAGAAAAAGAAAGAGGCGAGATTTTAGAGAACTATGGATTATAAGATTAAACGCCGCAGTCCGTCAGTCTGGATTAACCTACAGTCAGTTTGTAAACAAACTTAAAACTAAAAATATTGCTCTCGACAGAAAAGTTTTAGCTCAAATTGCGGTTGAGTATCCTAAAGCTTTTGAAAAGATAGTGGAAAAAGTGAAATGAACTTCGTATAATCTAAGTCATGGACGATCCGGGAAAACTTTTAGACAATCTCCGTGACAAACTTAATAATGTTAAATCTTCTACCGATATTGAAAACCTTCGCATTGAGTTCTTGGGCAGAAATGGATTAGTTAATCAGCTCTTGCAAAAAATTAAAGACGTCGCTCCAGATCAAAAGAAAGAATACGGACAAAAAGTCAACACACTAAAATCTCAAATAGAAGAATTACTTCAAGACGAAGAAAAAGAGTTTAAACAAACAACTACATTAAATATTGATATCACTTTACCTGGAATCAAACCCAAAGTGGGCAACCTTCATCCAACAACAATAGTCATAAGAAAAATCAATCAGTTCTTCCGTTATTTAGGCTACAGCGTTTACGAAGGCCCAGAGATTGAAACCAATGAATTTAACTTTGAAAAATTAAATCTCCCAAAAGACCATCCAGCTCGAGAACTTGCCGACACTCTTTATATACAAGAACCCGAATATCTTTTAAGAACTCATACCTCTTCTGTTGAAACAAGAGCTATGACCCAGGAAAAACTTCCATTAAGGATTGTTGTTCCTGGTAAGGTTTACCGAAACGAAACCTCAAATCCTACCAATAATTCCATGTTTTATCAGTATGAAGGACTTATTGTTGATAAAAATATAAGTATGGCTGATTTAAAAGGTACTCTTATTGCTTTCGTAAAGTTTCTTTATGGACAAGAAACAAAAACCAGATTCAGATGTAAATATTATCCTCAGGTTGAACCTGGTGCAGGACTTGATGTAGAATGCAAGTTTTGTCAGGGAAAAGGATGCTCAGTATGTAAATATCGCGGCTTTATTGAGGTCTTAGGTTCAGGTATGGTTCATCCTAACGTTTTAAAAAATTGCGGTATTGATCCAAAAGTTTGGTCAGGATTTGCTTTTGGTATGGGTCTAGACCGTTTAGTA
This sequence comes from Candidatus Roizmanbacteria bacterium, assembly GCA_016432445.1. GTDB lineage: Bacteria > Patescibacteriota > Microgenomatia > UBA1406 > GWC2-37-13. The sequence goes on from CP066689.1 coordinate 665,560, forward strand.
ATGCTTCAATATGGAATTAATGATATTAGAAAACTTTATAGCGGGGAACTAGTTTATAAAATATGAAATTACCAATAAACTGGCTTAAAGAGTACGTCAAAGTCGATAATCCTCAAGAATTGATTGAGAAAATGACCTCAATCGGTCATATGCAGGATGGCTCTCCAAAAAATGTAAATGGAGATATTGTTTATGATCTGGAGATACGTCAAAATAGACCGGATTGTTTATCTATCATTGGCTTGGCAAGAGAAGCTGCCGCAATTTTAAATAAAAAATTAAAAAATCCTCTAAATGAGTTTTCTGAAATAAATATTCATGACAAAAAAATAGATGTAACTATTGACGATCCGTCACTTTGTTATCGTTTTAAAACATTCGTTATTGAAGGAATAAAAATTCAACCTTCGCCAGATTGGTTAGTAAATAAATTAATCGCTTACGGAATTAAGCCTATTAATAATATAATTGATATAACAAATTATGTAATGGTTGAAGTTGGAGAACCTCTTCATGCTTTTGATATCAGAGACATTACAGAAAACAAAATAATTATTCGCAGAGCCAAAAAAGGGGAGTCAATTATAGTTATCGGTGGAAAGAAAGTAGCTCTTACGGAAGATGACCTACTGGTAACTGATCCTCAAAAACCGCTTGGACTTGCCGGCATAATTGGGGGCGATAAAACCGGAGTAAAAAATGACACAACAACTATTGTTTTGGAAGGCGCAACCTACAATCAAGCCACAATCAGAAGATCATCAATAAGACATTCTTTACGTACTGAAGCTTCAACTAGGCATGAAAAATTCCTTCACCCTCATTTGGCAGAAATGGGATTAAGAAGAGCTGTTCAGTTAATTGAAAAGCTAGCTGGTGGAAAAGTTACAGGTCAAACTGATTGTTATCCCACTCCTGAAAAAGATATCTCAATAGCGGTAAGTTTGGAAAACATTAATAAAACTGGAGGAATTAATATTGATGTTAAAAAGTCTGTTAATATTTTAAAGTCTTTAGAAATAGATACGGAAGATGAATCAAACGGTACAATCTCAACCAAAGTTCCTTATTTTAGAACTGATCTTATTCAGGAAGCAGACATAGTTGAAGAAGTTCTTAGACTTTTTGGTTATGATAATATTCCTGAGCGCCTTCCTTCACTGCCTCCGCCAAAATACATTCAATCAAAAACTTATGATTTAGAGGAAGAAATAAGAGATATTCTGGTCGCATGCGGTTTTGATGAAGAAATAACTGAACCGTTAACTAATGAGGAAAATCCTGCATTAAATCCGGTTAAACTGGAAAACTCATTAAGCAGTGAAAAAATAATGCTCCGTACTACTTTAAAAGAAAGTTTGCTTAAAGCATTTGGTGAACAGCAAAAACACAGAAAAAATGTTATTGAAGTTTTTGAAGTCGGAAAAATTTATTTTATGGAGAGTGAAGAATATAAAGAACAAAGAATTGTTGGAGGAATAAGTTCTTATAAAGATAATTCATATACCCACTTAAAAGGTGTTATTGAGCTTTTGTTTGCAAAATTAGGTTATGAATATAATGAGAATGTTATAACAATTGAACCAATTAATAATAATAGTTTTTTCTTCCAGATAAATATTGATCAGTTATTATCAGGGAAAAAAGTCACAACTCAAAAAGTTTTAACTTCACCACCTCAACTAAACCTTCAGGATATATCAATTGTTGTCGAAAAAGCAGTGCCGGTTGGAAATATTGTTGGTGAATTAAAAGATATATCTCCTTTAGTTTATTCTGTTTCCTTGGGTGAAGAACCTCAAATGATCAATGAAAATGAAAAAAGTGTTTTCCTACATATTGCTTTCAGCTCTCCTGATAAAACTTTAACAAATGAAGACGTTGAACCTATAAGAGAAAGCATTATTCAACTTCTTAAAGATAAACATCACGCTAGATTAAGATAAACTCATATAAATACTTAATTTTGTTGTTTATAATCCATTGTTTATCTAATCTTCACTTACTAAAATAGTTTTATGTTAACTAAGGACGATTTATTGCAAATTAAAGAACTCATAGTTGAAGTCGTTCAAACTGAGACCAGAAGAATTGTAAAGGAAGAACTTGAACCTTTTAGAAAAAGTGAAGATGTTCAATTTACAAAAATTAATGAGCGTTTTGATAAAATTGATAGGCATTTTAAAAGAATTGATTCTAAATTCTACAAAGTAGATGCTACTTTTAGGAAAGTTGGCAGAAGTATAAATATTGTAATTAAGGGATTTGATACAACATACCTAGATCTAGAAAAGAGAGTGAGTTCTATAGAAAATCATAGAAATCTTATTCCATAATTTTGTCCACAAAAAAAGCCCTAAGTGATTATCGTTGAAAATTGCGTGTTACGCAAGTGGGGAGCAACGTTGCTCCCCTGTGAAAACCACTAGGGCTGGATTACGCACGTCATTGTGCGCTTCGCGGAAAGCCTCTACCTGTGGCGTCGGCATAGACGTGGTAGTTTTAACGGTTGTCCGCTGCCAGTGGTCATCATGACCTTAGATGACAATAGAAACAGCGTTATCACCAAGATGATTATCACGATGTCAGTCAACCCAATAACGGATGTTTGTATGGCATGAGCAATGTAAACGCCGGCCACAACACCCGCCACCCAGAACACTACAACCGAGCCAAAGAATGGTCCGATGATCTGCCAAAATGAATCGTTTGGCTTTTTCATTTTCTCACCTCCTTTCTGCGTGAACAGATTGCCCACAAAAGATCAAAACCGAACCTGGCATTAAAATAACTAATGCTACTAGAAATAACTCATCAGGACTTATACCGGAAACGGTTACGATCCGCGCGATCCGCAAAATTATTGCCACACCCATGATTAGCAGACTAATCCAGGTCAACACCTCTCCTACACGAAACATTCTTGACACCAAGCACGCTCCCTTCATTTAGTCAATCTTCGAGTGAAGACTGCCAAACAAAGGATAATGAATCGATTCACGATTCAAGAAGCAAGATTCATGAATAAAACATTTCGTGAATCCTGAATCATGAATCTTGAATCATTGTGATATATTATCTTCTATTTAGCAATCTCCACTTTGCTTTCCGCCAAGCTTAGCTTGGCTAGGGCAAGCTCAGCTTGCCCGCCAATTGTAAAAGTGCAAAGAAATTTATCTTAAACGGCTTTTGCTTAAGATAACTTATTTCCACAGATATTATAGCAAAAGACTATCGGGTAAGATAAAATTTAAAAATGGACAAATTAAAAAAACTTGAAGCAATAGCAAAGAAGATTGAAAATTGTGACGAATGTAAAATAGGAAAAATAGGCAAAGCCGTTGTTGGTGAAGGTAATCCAGATGCTGATATTATGTTTATTGGTGAAGCTCCGGGAAAAGAAGAAGCCAAGGTTGGCCGGCCATTTATTGGCCGATCTGGAAAACTACTTCGGTCGTTAATCAGAGAAGCAGGATTAAAAGAAGAAGATGTTTATATTACTAGTCCAGTTAAGTATTTACCCGAAAGAGGCACTCCCACAAAAGAAGATATTGTCCATGGACGGAAATATTTGTTTGAGCAAATCAATATCATCCAACCAAAAATTTTAGTGCTTTTAGGAAGAGTCGCTACAGAAGCTGTAATTCAAGAGAAATATCCTGTGATGAAAATGAGGGGAAAGATAATTGAGAAAGATGGAAGAAAATATTTTCTCACTTTGCACCCAGCTGCAGTTTTAAGAAACCCCCCAAATAGAAAATTCCTCATCGAAGACTTCCAAAAACTCAAAAAACTACTAAATAGTTAATAGTCCACTTCCATTTTACGGCTAATCAACCTACGCGGTTGCCAATTCAGGAAAAATAACTTAAGACTTCTTGGTGCAATAAGCCATTAGTGGCAATTATTGACTGACTTTCAATAGTAAACGGTTTTCCTTCTATATCAGTAACTTTCCCACCAGCTTCATGGATAATGCATGCAACTGCCGCAACATCACAGATTTTAGTATAAGCTTCAACGACAACATCAATCTTACCCGAAGCTAAAAAATGAAATGGCCAAAATTCTCCATAACACCGGCAGGCTTTGACCTTACTCGCCAGCTTTGTGAGCTGTGATAAATTACCTCTTTCGTTAAAATATTTAATATTTCCATAACTCAAGTAAGCGTTTTCTATATTACTTATTGATGAAACATTAACTTTTCTTTTATTTAGATAAGCGCCTTTACCTTTTTGAGCATACATTAATTCTCGAAGAGCCGGAGCATTAGATACTCCTACAATAAACTCATTATTTTTTACTAAAGCAATTTGTGTTCCGAAAAATGGTAACTTCCTTATGTAGTTTTTGGTTCCATCTATAGGATCGATAATCCACACGTACTCCGATTCTTTATTACTAACTCCTGTTTCTTCTCCTAAAAATCCATGATCAGGGAATACTTTTCTAATAGTTTCAATAATTACTTTTTCTGATTCAGTATCAGCTAGCGTTACTGGAGTAGAATCAGTTTTATAACCTACTTGCGTACCTTTTTGATAGTAATGAAGAATAATCTCCTCGGCTTTTTTAGCTGCATTAAGAGCTACTTTTAAAAATTCATCGTTTTCCATAATTAAGGAATAGGGGAAGAAGTAATGGTAACTGTTTGAGTTGGAGTGGGAGTAACTGAATCCCAGGCTACATTAACTCCAAACTTAACTGCCGAATCTGCAGATTTATCTTTTTCATTACGAGCAACAATTTTTACTTCATGCACTCCTGTTGAAATATTTATCGGTTCAATAATCTCATTTCTATCGCCGTCATATTCTTTGATTTTATTATTATCCAAGAAGACCTCTACTTTTTTTACAGCTGACAAAGATGTGATTCTGGCTCTTATCTCCACATTGTTAGAATCAAGATTTGATTTATCAGAAGGAGATTTAATTGAAACAATGATATCTTCTGAAAAGCTATCTGATACTTCTGTCGGCGGCTTCATTTTATCATCGCCCTGACCTCTCATCCAAGCATCAATTGCTTCCTGCCAGCGGTTTCTACCATCAGTTGAAACCGGGTCATTTTCTGTAAACAGAACGTACTCTTTTTCTTCGTAATTGCCTTGTTTAATCTCAACTTCATTGGCTAGTTTTGCCATATTAGATCGGGATAATTTTATTTTTTTGTAGAGAGATGATATTTCTTTAGGCTCTGTCCCTTCGATAAAATACTCAGAACGGGAAGGAAATCCATCTCTTGGCAATCCACCCGTAAGTGAATCTATAGTAAAGGCTTTTACTTTCTCAGGTTTATCCATAATACCGTCTTCATATTTTTTAAGAAGTTCAAGCATTAAATCATGCCATATTGGCGAGGCTCCGGTCACGCCTGATGCGATCTTTGGATTCATCACCGAGTTATCATTGTTGCCAACCCAAGCACCAACAGTTACTGACTTTGTAAATCCAACCGCCCAGTTATCTCTTTTATCGTCTGTGGTACCAGTTTTGACTGCTACTGTTTTACCTCCAATTTTTAAATATGAATTAGGACCAAAAACATCTAGGCGGGCATTATTGTCCGATAAGATATTAGAAACTAAATAAGCCGACTCAGGAGATAGTAATTTTAGCGGGCGTGATTTAACACTTTTATATATTATCTTACCTTTAAAGTCAGCAACTTCATTTATAGCTTGTATATCTTCTTTTACTCCACCTCTAGCAAATACTGAAAAAGCTGAGGTTAAATCAAGCAAGGTCGTTTCTCCGCCTCCTAAAGTAATTGAAAGACCGTATTTTTTTAAATTGTCAGGAGTCGGTGCAAGAGTCTTCAATCCCATTTCATCAGCTTTACTTAAAAAATCTCTAACCCCAACCATAGCTAAAAGTTTAACTGCAGGGATATTGTGGGAGTTGCCTAATGCAAACCTCAGCTGAACCGGACCTCTGAATTTTCCATCATAGTTTACAGGAATATAATCTTTATCGCCCTGATTTGGAAATACAGTCTCCACATCCATAAGCACTGTGGCAGGTGTGTAGCCTTTCTCAAAAGCCAAAGCATAAGTAAGCGGTTTCATAGTAGAACCCGGTTGACGCTGACCTAAAGCAGCATTAAACTTTCCATACTCCTCATTAGAAAAATCATAAGAACCGACCATAGCTAATATCTGTCCCGTTTGAGAATCAAGCACGACAACAGCTCCATTGCCTACATCAAGTCCTTCCAAACTTTCAATCTCATTCTTGACTATTTTTTCAGCTGCTAGTTGAACCTCGAGAGAAAGAGTTGTTTTTATCTTTAATCCTTGATCTAAGATTTTGCTTCCAAACTCTTTTTCAAGAAGATCTTTGACATAAAAAACAAAATGAGGAGCTGTAATGCTCAACTTCTGACTGGTAAATTTATAATTTTCAAGATCTTTAATTGTTTGCTGTTCTTGAGCTTTAGTAATGTATCCATCTTCTCTCATCCGTCTTAAAACACTTTTTGCCCTCCCTCTCCAGGCATTATCTTTTCCAATAAAGGGGGAATAGTAAGTTGGACTTTGTGGTAATCCTGAAAGTATGGCTGACTCAAGCAGATTCAAATCCTTTGCCTGTTTACCAAAGTAACCGCGTGCGGCTGACTCAACGCCCCAAAAACTTCCGCCATAGGGCGCCTCGTTTAAGTACATCTCAAGAATTTGATCTTTCGAGTATCTTCTCTCAACCTCAATAGCAAGCATAATCTCTTTGATTTTTCGTGAGGCTGTTCTTTGTGAATCAAGCAGAACATTTTTAATAAGCTGTTGGGTAATTGTTGAACCTCCTTGAGTACCTCTTCTTAAAACTATACTTAGGAAAGCTCTGATGATTCCTTGTTCAGAGATGCCTTGGTGCTTGTAAAAATCTTTATCTTCAATTGCAACCGTACCTTTCTTTAAATAATCTGAGATGTTTTCCGAAATGACAGGAACTCTGTTTTTATCTTTATACATTTCATAAAGAACCTTGCCTTCTCTATCATAAAATACCGTAGAGTTTATAGTTGACTGCGATAATTTTCCCGGTGAAGGCAGATCTTTAGCATACCAGGCAAAAATACCTAACGAAAAGATAAATCCAACTATTACGACAGCAATTATTCCAAACATAATACGAAGCATGATCTTTTGCCGAAGATATTCTTTCTGAACTCGTGAGCGGCGGGAGGAATACATGGAGTAAATTATACAATATTTTAGTTATGAGTTAAATCCAGAACCCATAACCCATGACTCTTAGCTTTTTTTTGGAGTATAATTTGTGTATGAAAAAAATATTAAAGTTTGTAAAAATGAAAACTTTATTAAAAGTCTTGGTCATCATATCGGGCATCATGCTTGTCCTTTCAAGTTTAGCTCTACCACTTTTGTCAATACGATGATGTTACATACGCTCATAGAAAAACTACCTAGAACTCATTCAACTACTATTCGCAAATTTAAATCTCTTGAAATCAAAACTTTCATTGATTTGTTAAACTATTTTCCATCAAGATACGAAAACTACTCACTTGTAACTCCAATTGAAAAAATGCAAGAAGGCGAAGTAGTCACAGTAAAAGGACAGATAAACGACGCTAAAAACATCTATACCAAAAGGGGAATTACTATTCAAAAAGTCATTCTTATTGACAGCAGTAATAAAATTGAACTCACTTGGTACAAACAACCCTACCTTATTAGAGTTTTCAAAAAGGGTATGTTTCTTTCGGCCGCAGGAGAAGTAAAAAAATTTCTTCATACATACACAATTGAACCTAAAGAATATGAACTCCTTAATAACTTAAGCAGTCAAACTATCCATACCGGCCGGATTGTTCCAATTTATCCTGAAAAGAAAAATTTATCTTCAAGAACTATTAGAGAAAAAATTTATTATCTTTTAAGCAAACTCGTTGAAGATATTGAATGGCTGCCTGAAGAAATAAAAGTCTCTAATAATCTTGTCGACGAACTTAAAGCTTACCAATCTGTTCATTTTCCTGATTCAATGGATGATGGTGTTAAAGCCCGAACTCGACTGGCCTTTGATGAGCTTTTCATTATCCAGTTATCAACAGCAATAATCAAAAGACAGTGGGAAAAAGATGTCGTTGGCAACAATTTTAAATACGGCAGTAAACAAAATAAATTGGTTGAAGATTTTATAAATAATTTACCTTTTACGTTGACTTCATCTCAGCAAAAAGTTACTGAAGAGATTATTCAAGATCTTACGTTAAAAAAACCGATGAACCGTTTTTTGCAAGGTGATGTTGGTTCAGGTAAAACCGCTGTTGCTGCCATCGCTAGTTATCTGTCTTACCTTAATGGTTATCAAACACTTTTTATGGCGCCTACTGAAATATTAGCAGCTCAACATTACCAAACCATTAATAGCATTTTTCAAAAATATAATATTAAAGTCGGACTTCAAACCGGTTCTAAAAAAATTAATAAAAAAGATATCAATCTTATTGATTATGATGTTGTAATCGGTACTCATGCTCTTCTTAATGAAAAACTTAGGTTCGATCATATTGGTTTAGTTATTATTGACGAACAACACCGCTTTGGTGTAGCTCAAAGAGCAATTCTTAAAAATAAAGGTATCAACCCCCATCTTTTAACTATGACTGCCACGCCTATTCCAAGAACGGTGGCTTTAACACTTTACGGCGAACTTGATCTTTCGGTAATTGATGAATTTCCTAAAGGACGACTACCTATTAAAACTTTTCTTGTACCGAAAGAAAAAAGAGCCTCAGCGTACAATTGGATTCAAACTCAGATACTTCAAAATCAAACGCAGGTTTTCATTATCTGTCCGCTTATTGAAGAATCAGAAACAGAAACAATGATATCTGTAAAAGCTGCTAAAAAAGAGTACGAAAACCTAAAAAATAATATTTTTAAATCATTTAAGGTTGGATTGCTTCATGGAAAAATGAAACCAAAAGAGAAAGATAAAATAATGTCCGATTTTAAAAACAAACTGTATGATATATTGGTTTCAACATCAGTAGTTGAAGTAGGAATCGATGTACCAAATGCAAATATCATGGTCATTGAAGGCGCAGAACGCTACGGGCTTGCTCAACTTCACCAATTAAGAGGAAGAGTGGGTAGGGGAGAACACCAATCATATTGCTTACTTTTTACAAGCGCAAACAGTGAAGAAGAAAACTTCAGGCTGCAATATTTTGCAAAAAATTTATCAGGAATAAAACTAGCTGAATATGATTTTAAAATTAGAGGTCCTGGGGCCATCTTCGGAACCAAACAACATGGCTATCTGAACTTAAAAATCGCTGACCTTTCAGACATTAATCTCATTGAAAAGACAAAAAAAGCCGCTAATTATTTCATGAGTCATTACAACATAGAAAATGTTCCATTGGTAAAAGATAAACTTAAAACCTATGAAACATCTCAGATCGCAAGAGATTAGGTTGATTAAAGCGACGAAGATGTTTGTTTTGAGCAATCGCCTGGGTCCCCTTCCAGGGTGAGGCGGCGAGAAACAAATATCGAGGAGCTACAATCCTCATTGAATCTTCAGATAAACTGTTATATAATTAGCACATGACTCCACAACCTAAGCGCAAACATTCAACTCAAAGAAAAGGCAAAAGACTAGCGACACGCATAGCAAACAATATGCCCAAACTTGTAAAATGCAAACAATGCGGAAACCAGAAATTGCCCCACCGTTTGTGCCGAAATTGCAATAAATAGGTTCCCGCGCCTAATATGGATAAACGTCATTTAGAGAGAATAAAAACTGTTCAAAATCTTTTTGCTGCAAGCTTCCCAGACCTTAAAAATAACCTGCCTTATAACAATGACAATCTCTCTAAGGAAATTTTGAAGAATATTAAAAAAATTGACGATTTAATAGCTTTAAATGCACCTAAATATCCTCTTAATCGAATAGCAAAAGCTGATTTAGCTATCTTACGGCTAGCTGTACATGAACTAATTATTAATCCCACTCAGCCTTATAAAGTAGTTATTAATGAAGCTATAGAGCTTGCCAAGGAATTTGGGGGAGAAAGATCATATGCTTTTGTCAACGCCGTCTTAGGCACTATTTTTAAAAATTGTAAACAAGATGATAAAAAAAATGACTAATAAATATCAGCCTCTGGAAAATACAATCGGAATAAAGTTTAAAAATAAAAAACTTTTAGAGAATGTCTTCGTTCATAGATCATATTTAAATGAACATAAAAACTTCTACCTGCCTTCAAATGAAAAGCTGGAATTTCTAGGAGATAGTGTTTTATCGTTAGTAACTTCCATTTATTTATATAAAAATTATCCTAATCTTGCCGAGGGCGACTATACAGACATAAAGGCATCAATCGTACGTACAGAAAGTCTAGGAGAAGAAGCAAAAAATATCCAGATAGGACGCTATTTACTCCTTTCAAAAGGAGAAGAGAAAGGAAAAGGTAAGGAAAATATCAATATTCTTGCTGACTGTTTTGAAGCCTTAATCGCAGCTATTTTCATTGATAGAGGCTTTGATGAAGCCTACGATTTCATACTAAAATATTTATTTAAAGATAAATTGACGTATATTATTGAAAAAAAACTTTATTTATCTCCAAAAAGCCGTCTTCAAGAAATAATTCAGGCTGAATATAAAATTTTACCTGATTACAAAATACTTGAAGAAAAAGGACCAGAACATATGAAAACTTTTAAGGTTGGCGTTTATCTTCATGATAAAAAACTCGGTGTTGGCAGTGGAAATTCCAAAAAACAAGCTGAAGAAACTGCCGCCAAAAATGCGCTGGAAAAAACTGCAGTTTAAGGTTATAATATTACCATGGCAGTCACAATCAGATTAATGAGATTCGGAAAAAAGAAATATCCCACTTATAGAGTTATTGCTGTCGACAAAAGGAAAAAAAGAGATGGCAGTTATTTGGAAAAAATCGGAACTTATAACCCAATGACTAACCCTGCTACATTAGATATAAATAAAGAAAAATTTGATTACTGGTTAGCAAATGGCGCTCAGCTTTCTGAAGGAATAATAAAACTGCTAAAAAACAGAAAGGTATAATTTTTCTAATATAACCGTTATATTACTTAAAAAGGATTATCTTTAGTCGTGTAATTTGATACATCTTCACTGGACGGAGCGACAAAATTTACGCTAACTTTATCTTTGATTTGATCCATAAGCCGTACATCCGCAGGCAATATAGCGTTTATAGATTCTTTTCCCAGTGAAGTTTTTTTATTATAAAAATTAAGAGATAGTATCACAGTTCTCACACCCGTATTGGGTAAAAAATCTATACTTTCATTGGTTATTAACCTTCCGCTTCCAAAGTGATATTTCTTTAAGAATGTCAGAAAAGAGTTCATATCTCCTGTGCCTTGAACAGTTAAAGCATACTTTTCTTTTGTAGATGATGATAGCTTTATCGTATAATTAGTAACATTAAATCCTGTTTTTTTAGCTATCTGTTCAAAAGCATAAATAATAGAAAAAAAATCTTCACTTTCAGGAATTAACTGATTAAGCAATCGATTATATTCGTTTATTTTATTTCCTCCCAATTCTTTATTTGCTTTTGAAATTTTCATTCTTGCATCTAATTGTTGAATATCATTATTCAAAATTTCAGTTTGAGATTTATCGTCTTGATATGTATTGTAGGATCTAACAATTAAAATAATTAAAATCACTAATACGATCGCCGCTATAAACGACGGCAGATTGTTTTTTAATATATATTTATTCATCCCAAACATCATTGACGGCTAAATTTTTAAATAAACCTTCAAAACTTAACTTATATCCATTGGTATTGCTTGAAGGTAACTGAGTTAAAAAAAAGGACTTTAAGGTAAGCTCATCAAAATTTTTAGTAAAAGTTTCAGATTCTATATATTTTATGAAATTATACATAGCATCATAATCTTCAAAACTCAAAGTAAAAGCTGTATTTTTTTTCTTATCTATGCTTAAAGCTTCTATTTTAGCAGTACTGCTAGCTATGCCAATTGATTCATTCAAAACATTATAGTAAGGCAGAAAACGAGCATCATCTTTCAAGAATTTATTTAATTGATCTTTTTTTAATAAAAAAAATTTGGTCTCTGCATCCTCATTTTGATTATCAATAAAGAATTTTAGATATTTTTGTTTTTCTTGAAGCAAAGATTGAATCTTATTCTTTTGAGTAAAGTTAATAAAGTTTAATGACACAAAAATAATAAATAACATTATTCCGCTAATAGTTGCATATAAAACTACCTTATCAGTGAAAAACAATGAAAAACTTTTTCGGGAAGTCTTGCTAAAAAGGTTAATTCTTTTCTTTTTGATCATAGCGATCCTCCAATAACTCCGGAAAAAGATGATAATGTATTTGCAAATGACTGCGTAACAGGATTTTCTACCAATATTTCTTTCAAATTAAGAGTTGTTGTTGACAAAGATGTTAACTCAGCTATCTTTTTATCAAAAAAAGAAATATTGTTATCATAATTACAAAGAAGTATCGTGTTTATATCAAGATTGAAATGTGATTTGGCTAAAGCGGTAAATTTACTTATCTCTCCAGCAAACTCCTTAAGTACAGGACTTAGAATTACCTCCGTATCATAAGATCCTCCTTTGGCAAAACCTACGGTCTTTAGAATTTCAAGACTTTTTTTCTCATCTATATTAAGATTAACATCTAAATCCTTCCTAAATAAATCTAATCCAATCTTAAAGTTACGAGTTAATATAATAAAAGAACTCTGTGGATTTATTAAATATAAGGAGCTTGATGAAAAACCAAAATTAACAACTAAAACTGTTTTGTCTTTATATAATTTGCTTAATTTTTCTTTATAAAGCCTTCCTACAGCTGATAACTCATTTTCAAGATTTCCTGCTCTTAAGCCAGCTAATTCTATTATTCTTTCAATACGTGTAACTAACTTTTTGGGAGCGGCCACTATAAGCACTAAAAAATTTTTAGTAATTGGATCTTCGCTTAAAATTTCTATATCCAGTTCTGTTTCATCAAGCGGCATAGGAATAAACTCATCTGATTGATAGCGGATGGCTGATAATAATTCTTTTTCTTTAAGAGACGGCATTTGAATTATTTGAGAATATGTATAAGTATCAGGAATCATAACATTGATCACTCTTTTTTTTATTTTCAAGCTTGTGTATAGTCTCATTAATATTTCTGCCTGTTTATCAATGGCTTGAGGACTTTCAGAGTTGAAAAAAAAGGGTATTGTATCGGCAACTCCAAGCGAAGTTATTTCTATTTTGTCTCCTGATGACTTTAAGTCGCAAATACGGGTATATTTTTCTTGTAAATCTAGACTGAAAGCAGTATCTGACATGAGATTAAGTATTAAAAAAAATCACCATTAAGTCAAGAGAATAATGGATCTTAGTTCTCTATATTTCTAAGTTTAAAATTTGTTTTATAGCTTAAGGACGCCTGTTCTTCAACTCTAGCATTTGAACAGCTATTTGTACCGTAGCAGATATCAAAACTCACTGAAATAATAGGACCTGAAAATTGAGCTGATCTTTCACAGGAAATAGCAAAATTCTCAACTTTAATTTTGCTTGTTGATAAAAAACCTGATTGGTAAGAGGCATTTGTGCTTATCAGGTTCATTCTGTCAAAGCTAAGTGCAAACTGAAAATAATTATTATTCTTATCCTTTAAATAGAAATCGCTACCTCCTGTACTTGAGTAAGAGTTATTGCCTAAAGTATTTGAACATTTAACTGTGGCCAATCCTGAATCAGAATATATTCCAACAGCATTGCTTCTAATCATAGAATCCATTTTTCCTAAGATATAATCTCCTTGTCTTTTTACCTCGGTCAAGCGATAAACCTTTATCTGTTGGTTTAAGATGACATAAAATATAGAAAAAAGTGCAGGTAAGGTAAGTCCAATGGCGCTGATTACAATAAGCATCTCAATTAATGTAAATCCTAGTCTTTTCTTTTTCATTTTAAGTTTTTAAACTATCGCTCATAAATACTAAAAACTGTTTTAATAAGCACACTGCGGGTTGAACCCAGATCGTCCCATTTAACTGTAATTAACACAGACGAGCTTGTCGGCGGAGAACCGCTATTTGTCAAACTTACCTCCCTTTTATATATCTGAGGTATTAGTCCATTACTGGAACACGCTCCTGCAGATGGCCAGATGTTCCCTATTGGAGTCGTATTAAAACAATAAGTATTTCCTCCTTGACTGGTAAAGATCGTCCAGTCACTATCTTTTTGCGATCTTAGCCAACTTTCAAGCTCTTCTGCATACCTCGCTGCTAAAGTTTTATTTTCATTAAACTTTATATTCCTTAAGGCCGCCAAACTGACAGCTATAACAGCTACAAAAAAAATATTTAATATAGTTGTAAAAACCAAGACCTCAATTAAAGTAAATGCGTTCTTTTTCATAAAAATTACGGTGGAGGACAAGTATCTGTACAACTCAATAAATTTATGAGCCCCGTACTTTGGATATTGATATAAGTGCATTTATTAGCGTCTCCTGAGTTTTGAAGTTTAATACACTGCGCTCCTGAAGCACCAATATTAAGACCGCTAAACTGAACGGCTAAGGTAGGCGTTGCAAAAACAATCGGACTTTTTAAAGTTGGATAAGGAATTGATGTTGGAACTCCAGTTAAACAAGTAGGTACAAGTTTATACTCTGTACTGCTTGAAACTACCACTGAGTATTTATCAACTCTGGGAGTAATACCAACACCTGCACATAGTGAAGAATCACCTGTATCAGCCTTTTTTTTTGCCAATTCCAAAACATCAATAACATTTCTGGCTATACCATCAAGTTTTTGTTTGTTAGTGAACTCATTAAAATAGGCAATAGATAAGCCTGAAAAAAGCATCATTATGGTAACTACCACCAATAACTCAATCAGAGTAAATCCTTTAATTTGCTCCATAAGGTGTAGTTGAATATGTCGTACCTACATCTAGGATTGCCGACAGAGTGTAGTTTGTGCACGGAGGGGTAGTGTCGCATCCCGCAGGAAGATATGTATAAGGATATACAGATCCTGTTTTAGGATCAGTAGGTACAGATCTAATGTAATTAGGAGTTAAAGCAGATGTGCTTGTTGGATAACCTGAAAGACTATCGTTACTTCTATACATTTCCAAGGCCGAGCGGATCTGCTCTATATCAGCTTTTCTAAGGGCATCACGCGAATTAGCATTTAGCGCGCTATAAGATACAGCCCCAAGAGCGGCCAGAATCCCAATAATTGTTGCTACAACAAGTATCTCTATCAAAGTAAAACCATCGTTCTTTTTTTTCATATCACTGTAAATTTTCAACAACAAAAGTTCCGCCCCCCTCAAGTGTGGCCGTAATTTTATAGAGAGCGGCACTTGTGTTAGTAATAACATATTTATAAGTAGTAGTATTTATAGGATCAACCACAACTAAAGTTTTACCGCCGCCGCACTGAATTGTGTCGCTGGCATTAAGATCATCTCCATCACTTCCAAGATCCTGATATTGATAACTATTTGTTGTGTAATACTGCTCCATACAATTTTGCACAGTCTTAAGATCTGATCTTCTTTTTGCATCCCGGGCTTTTTTCTGAGCTGTTGAGTAGGATACTGCTCCAACTCCAATAAGTACAGCAATAATACCAATAACAACTAATAGTTCAAGAAGAGTAAATCCTTTTTTTAAAAAAATTAAATTTTTTATTTTTCTCATTTAAATAATATCAATTTATAAATCAATCCTGACTAACTACATAACATTTGCGTGGACTGGAGCAAGAATAACTTCCACAATATGAACTACAGGTAAGGCCATCAGTATCGGCTGTATTTTCAAGACAGGCGCAAAGAGTAAAAGAAGAACTGCTGGGTCTATTATAATAATAAGGAAAGGGAGTCAATGTTTGAGGATCACCTGGAGTTTTATTTAAATAGATAGCTGTACTGGTCGGACATGGTGGAGCTCCTGACCCGCCTGAATACCAGCAATTACCAACTGAAGGCAAGGAAGTCGTCGGATAAGCTTGAGGTGTTTGATCCTGCTGATACATTTCTAAGGCTTTCTGAATCACTCTTAAATCACTTTTTCTTTGAGAATCGCGGGCTCTTTCACGCGCTCCCATAAAGTTAGGAAGAAGTAAAGCGCTTAGGCCGGCAATTATCGCGATAACTACGAGAAGTTCAATTAATGTAAAAGCCCGTTTATGCATTTATCTTAATACTAATATAGAGCTTCATTGAAAGTCAATAGAAAGGATCCAAGATGCTGGATCATAGATGTTAGGAATATATTTTATGAATAAACAATAAAATATTATCAATCGTTAACTGCGGATTAAGATTATTGTTTTGTAACAAATCTTTAAGACTCATTATCTTTTTTATAATCTTGCTGGCTTTAACTCCATCAACAGCTAATCGCTGACGATAATAGAATATTATTTCTTCCAAAAGCTGAATTAGATCTTCTTTCGACGGTGATTGAATAACAGATTGATTAAGAAAACTTAAGCCATCATTTTTTTCTGTTATTTCAAGTAAAGTTTTTGTTGAAGGACTAATTTTATAATTAGTGAAATCATTAAGATTTATGATCTTAGTTCTCGACCTGATTGTTGGTAATATTTTTTCAATATTTTTTAACGGAAAAATAAATTGATTTTTCACATGGTTTTCCTCAAGAGTTTTAAGAAGAGCATTTTGTACTTCAAGCCCGGAAACATCTAGCGCTTCAATAATAAAAAGCCTCTTATTTGAAAAAGAGATTTTAAGTTCTTTCTTTAATAATCTGATTTGATCAATAGCCAACTCTGTTTTAACAGGCTTAATTGAATAAATAAAATTAGAAAGAAAAGACTCATCTTTAATAATCTTCTTTATATAGTCAGCTAAACGTTTTTGGTCATTGGAAACAATTATTAGCGGAATCATATTCTCTCTCTTGCATTTTATCACAAACATCCCTATATTTTAAATTATGATGATCTCTCCTAAAACTTTTCTATCAGAACTGGTAAAAGGCGGTATTCTTGACCAATCATCAGCCGATAGATATGAAATAGATTCTATTCAAAAAAATCTGCCTATAGATAATTATTTGCTTCAACAAACAGAGATTAAAAAAGAAGATATCCTAAAGGTGAAAGCTCATTTTCTTAATGTGCCATATATTGATATCTCCACTGCAGCTGTTGATCCTCAAGCTCTAGGTTTAATCTCAGAATCAATTGCCAGAAAGGATAATATTCTGCCATACCTTTATGATTCAAAAAAAGAAACTATTTACATCGCCACAGAAGATCCTCTTAATCTTTCGCTGGCAGATTTTTTAGAAAGAAAAACAGGGAAAAAAGTAATGCTGGCACTGGGTTTTCTTGATGATATCGGAAAAACCATCGGTATTTCTTACACTCAAGGATTATCACCGGAAGTTAAAGAAGCATTGCAGGAAGTATCAACTCAATCAACACCTTTAGAACGACAGGGTGACTCAAGTACTTCAGTCCATGAACCACCTATTGCTAAAATTGTTAATACCATACTTGAGTTTGCGGTAAAAAGCAGAGCTTCAGATATTCATATTGAACCACAGGAAATTAAGAGCCGTGTCAGATATCGCATTGACGGTATACTACAGGAAAAACTTTCACTTCCACGAGGCTTACATGATTCACTTATTTCAAGAATAAAAATACTTTCAGAAATGAAGATTGATGAAAAAAGAATACCTCAGGACGGAAGATTTAATTTTAAACTAGGAAATGAAGAGGTTGATCTTCGTGTTTCCTCCCTTCCAACAGTCAATGGAGAAAAAATCGTCATGAGGCTTTTAAAAAAAACTGGAGGACTACCTTCTTTGACTGAACTTGGCTTAAGAGGAATCCAGTTTAAGGATCTTGAAGAAAGCTTCAATAAACCTTATGGAATCATTCTTATTACCGGTCCTACAGGATCAGGTAAAACAACTACTCTATACTCAATACTGACAAGACTTAATAAGCCTGGTGTTAATATTGTTACTCTGGAGGATCCGGTTGAATATCAGATCCCAGGAATTAATCAGGTACAGATTAACCCACAGGCTGGGTTAACATTCGCCAATGGTCTTAGATCTTTTCTTCGTCAAGACCCAAATATTATACTCGTGGGAGAAATCCGTGATAAAGAAACAACTCAACTGGCAATCCAGGCGGCCTTAACCGGTCACTTAGTTTTTTCAACCCTGCATACTAATGACTCTGCGACAGCGATTCCAAGACTTATAGATCTTGGCGGAGAACCTTTTTTAATCGCCTCTGTAATTAATGCTTCCGTCGCTCAAAGAATTGCCCGCAAAGTATGCACATACTGTAAAGAACTGTACGAACCTGACCCTAAAATTCAGACACAAATTAAAGAAGGACTTGGAGAACTTTTGCCAAAAATTTATAAAGAAGGACAGCCAATGAAAATTGCTCGAGGAAAAGGCTGTAATGAATGCGGTAACTCAGGTTACTTGGGAAGAATAGCTATTTTTGAAGTTTTGAAAATTACACCTGTTATAAATAAAATGATTCTGCAGGAATCATCAGCCAAAGAGATTGAAACTCAAGCCAGGAAAGAAGGATTAATTATCATGCTCCAGGACGGATATTTAAAGGTTTTGGAAGGAATAACTACCATTGAGGAAGTTTTAAGAGTTGCCAATGTATAAAACTAAATTATGACAGACATAAATCAACTGCTCCAGGTTACTATCGACAGAAAAGCTTCTGATCTTCATATCCTTGACGGTTATTATCCTGCTATTCGTATTCATAACGAATTATATGCGATTAAAATTTCTGAGCTTGTTACTAAAGAACTTGCCAGCCAACTGCTTCTTTCAATACTTAACGATGAGCAAAAAGGCAATCTATTAGCCAATAAAGAAATAGACTTTGGGTATTCAGCGCTTGGATATCGATTTCGAGTAAATATGTATTACACCAAAAATTCGCTGGCCGCTTCATTTCGATTGATACCTGCCAGCATTAAAACTATCGATGAATTAGGATTGCCTCCTATTTCTCATGAATTTTGCAATTATAAACAAGGATTAGTTTTAATCACCGGACCTACAGGAGAGGGAAAGTCAACCTCCTTAGCATCAATCATCAACAAAATAAATTTAAGCTCGGCCAAACATATTGTTACAATAGAAGATCCTATTGAGTTTATTTATCCAAGTGGCAATTCTATTATTTCGCAAAGAGAATTACAGCAGGATACTCACTCATTTAACATAGCTTTAAAATCAGTTTTAAGAGAAGATCCTGACATAATACTTATAGGCGAAATGCGCGATTATGATACTATTCAAGCAGCATTAACTATTGCCGAAACTGGCCATTTGGTTTTTTCAACTTTGCATACATCTACGGCTTCTGAAACAGTTAACCGAGTCATTGATGTATTTCCCCCAGCACAGCAAAACCAAATCAGGGCTCAGCTTTCTTCTTCCTTAAAAGCAGTTGTCAGCCAGCGCCTTATTCCAAACCTCGCACGCAATGGCCGCGTGCTTGCGGCTGAGGTTTTAATAAACACACCAGCTGTCGCATCTGTGATAAGAGACGGCAAAGCTTTTTTAATTGATAATATTATCGAAACTGGTGAAGAATATAAAATGATGCTTTTTGAAAAAAGCCTAGCTAAACTTTACACAAGCGGACAAATAAGTAAGGAAACTGCTTATGCTTATGCTTTTAGACAAAACGAAATTAAGAAATTCGTAACTTAATATGCTTTTTTCTTACAAGGCTTTAAGAGGAAACAAAATTGTTCAAGGAAAAATTGAAGCTGAAAGCCAGCGTGACGCTCTTGCATTAATTAAAAATAACGGCATGTTTCCTATAAAAATAAATAATCCTGATTCTTCCTTCTCAGCCTTAACCTCAATCTTCAACAGAGTTTCTTTTAATGACATCGTTGATTTAACCCGCCAACTAGCCATTATGCTTAATGCCGGATTAACTTTGATTGACAGCTTCGACATTCTTAAAAAACAAACTGCAAACCCGGCAATGCTTAAGATAATAGAGGATGTTGATAAGGAAATAAAAGGCGGTAAAAGCTTTTCGCTTGCTTTAAAAAAGCACCCAAAATATTTTCCTAATCTCTACATATCCTTAGTTAAATCTGGTGAAGCATCAGGAAAATTAAGTGATATCCTTTTGAAGCTGGCTGAAAATCTGGAAAAACAAAGAGAGTTTAGAGGAAAAATTAAAGGAGCCTTAATCTACCCGATAGTTGTAATTACCGGTATGTTTGCAGTTATGTTTATAATGATTACTTTTGTCATACCTCGGCTTCTGGGTTTATATAAGGATTTTAATATTGATCTTCCAGCATCTACTCAAATTTTAATTGCAGTATCATCATTTTCTGTCAAATTCTGGCCATTTATTATAGGAGGAATAGTGGGCGGATTGATCATGTTTCAAAGGTACTTAAAAACTAAAAATGGCAAGCTTAAATATGATAAGATACTTCTGAAACTGCCTGCTTTCAGTAATATTATCAAAATGTCTGTGCTTGTTGATTCAACCAGAACCTTATCAATACTTATAGGTTCGGGTATTTCAATTCTTGAAGCCTTAAACATTATTATTGAAACCACAGATAATATGGTTTACCAACAGGCATTTCAAAATATCTACAAACAAGTGGAGAAGGGAGTCGCGTTAGGACAATCCATGATTAATGAAGGTATTTTCCCTCCAATTCTTGTCCAGATGACCACAGTCGGAGAACAAACAGGACACCTTGATGATACCTTGAGCAGAATATCAAAATATTTCGAGATGGAATCAGAACTGGCAGTAAAAACCATGACAACTCTTATTGAGCCTGCTATATTGGTGGTTTTAGGCTTAGGAGTTGGTTTTTTAGTTCTTGCTGTCATCACTCCTATTTATAACTTAACCAGCTCATTTAGATGATAAAAATAGTTTATTTCAAAAAAAATTGCCCTTGACAAACTAAAAAAGATTATTATATGATGAAATTTATATGAAAATCACCAAGAAAGGTTTTACTCTAGTTGAATTACTTATCGTAATTGCACTTCTTGGTGCTTTAGCTGTCGGTTTACTTGCCGCTCTTGATCCATTCGAACAACTTAAAAAAGGCAATGACACTGGAACTAGAAATTTAGTTTCAGAAGTGCAAGGAGCAGTAATCCGATATTACGCACTCAAAGGATGGATGCCTTGGTGTACTGCTACAGATACATGCGATGACATAAGTTCTGCTACTAATTTATCAAGTTCTCCAATGGACGATGCGATAAGTAGAATCGTGGATTCGGGCGAACTGAAAGCTGATTTCACTTCCTTAGCTGCAAGTAATTTAGGAAAAGTATTTGTGACAGGAGACGCAAACAATGCAAAGGTATGTTTTCAGCCAACGTCTAAGTCATTCAAGTGTGATCCCAATACTAAATTTCAGCAAAATGGAGATGCAGCCGCTGACCCAGCTGACTGCACAACTAGTTGTGGAACCAACACCTGCTACTGGTGCGTAAAATAAAATAAATGTTTGAGTAAAGCATAATCTGCATGATCAAAAAGAGTTTAGGGTATATAGTATTATTGATCGTAGGATTTATACATATTGGATTGCAATCAAAAAGCATCGTTGGCGGAGATGGAGGTGACTTGGTTGCCTCAGCGTTCATAAATGGTATTCCGCATGCGCCAGGATATCCTTTATATACATTCTTAGGCTCATTACTTTTAAAACTTGAACTTGTAACGCCTGCTTGGCTAATGAATTTCTTGTCCTCAATCCCTGCAATCCTACAGCGTCTTATTCTATTCTTTCTGATTTATAAACTTTCAAAGTCTTATCTTCATTCTTTCTCAGGAGTTTTAATATATTCTTTTTTGTACCCTTCATGGTTATTCGCGGAAATACCAGAAATTCAATCACTCAGCATGCTTTTTTTGACAGGCATATTTTATCTTGTTGTACTGTTTGAACAAACCAAAAAAAAAGTTTATTTATATTTCCTCGCTGCAGTTTTTGGCTTTGCCTTTTTCCATAACTATCTTGTAATGTTGGTTATTCCCTCAGTTTTTGTTTATCTAAAAATAAAAAAAAACATCATCCTTATCAAGGATAACTATAAAACCTTAGTCATATTGTTTTTCACTGGATTGTTGCCTTATCTTTATGCTATTTTCGCTTCTTTAAGATATCCGCCCATCGATAATAACCATGCAGCAAGTTTGGACGGATTTGTTTCTCTTGCTACAAGAGCATCTTATGGTTCATTCCGTCTTTCAAACGATATTTATTTTAATATAAACAATGCTTACTTAAGCGTTTTAAACTTATTTAACTTCATCAGAATTGATTTCAAGATTATTGGAATCATTTTGATGGCTTTAGGATTTTTTTACCTTCGGAAAAATAATAAAAAACTGTTTTTATTTTTGATAATTAATCTGGTAAGTATAATCATATTTTTTGCTTATGCTAGTTTTCCCACAACCTTGCCTTTACACTGGGGTATATTTGAAAAATATCTTTTGGTGCCATATTTTTATCTAACAATATTGGTGGTGTTTGGCTTTCTCTTTCTATTTAAAAAAATACCTGAGATTATTACCAATCCCTTTCTTCAAAAAACTTCGCTTTTAGTTGTAGTTATTGCTGCTTTTTTTTATCCGGTCATATTATTTTCTAACAATTATAAAAGAATCTATGTCTTGAAAAATGACTTTACTGCCGAAAATTTGGGAAAGGATCTCCTAAACAGCGTCCCTAAAGACGGTATTTTAAACTTGAATGACGATACAGGATACTATAATACCATTTATTCTCAATACGCATTAAAAGTCAGACCTGATGTGAAAATAGTTATGTTTGGAAAACTAAAAGATAAATATTATCGAGAATACTTGGTGAGAAATTACCCAGAGATTTATCTTCCGGATGTAGAAAAACTTGGGGAAGATTTTGGTTACAAATTTCTTGAGGAGAATTCCAGGAAATTCGCTATCCTAAGCAGCAAACCTACTTTAAAACCAGAAGTCTGGCTACCACATGGTCTCTTATGGAGATATTACCCAAGTTATCAAAAATTACCTGAACCTAATCAGCTGATTTCTCAAAATTTTATACTGTGGAAAAAATATCATTCTCCATTAGCCGGCTCCCTAAGCCGCTATCAAACATTACTGCTTTCAGATGTTTTGAGAATATATGCCTTTGGGCATCAAAGCTTCGGAATGATGCTTTATAGGAACAAACAGTACAGATTAGCTGAAAATGAGTATAAAGTTGCATTAAACTACCTTCCTGAAGCAATAGACAATCACATTAATCTAACCAAAACCTATATCGATTCAAATCAATGCTCAAAAGCAGAGACAGTTTTGAATCAGGCAGAGAAGTTTTTCAAAAAAGATAAAAAAATTTATAAAAACTACATTGACCTTTACGCCAACTGTTTTAAAGATGAAGAGAAGGCAAGCGGTTATATAAAAATTTTCGAAAAATTAAAAGAAGAATCGTCGTTATTATAATTAAATAAACAATACTCCGTATTAAAATAGTATATCTAAGTATAGGAAAATCATATTCTAGCTTTACTATGTGTTTTCCCTGCGGCACAAGAACTGATTGCATCTTCCAATTAGTCCTATAGATATTTGTATTTTCACCGTCTACGAAGGCTTTCCAATGTAGAGAAAATGAACGATTGAAAACCAAAAGCTTTGGTCTAGCCGTGCTACTAACGATTTCTATTTGTGTGGGCTCGTTCTTTCTAACAATTAACTCCTTTTTCAAGCCTCTTTCTATGGAGATTCCCTTACTTAATTTACTATCACTTTCCACCAATGCCACGTCGTTTCCTATATCAGACATTAAATCCTTGAATTCATCAGTATTACTATAACTTTTAATATCTTTTGCAAAGTAAATATCGCTATGACCATTATTAAACTTGTATATTTTATAAGTCATTCCTAATTTATTATTTTTTGGAGTTTCGTAAACCTTAGCTAACTTTTCCGTAGATACTTGGTCGAGTACATAAGGTGTAATAATATAATTAACTCCTGCCATTTCTAAAAAAGAAAGCGATCTATTTGAAAGAGTAACCTTCAAATCAGTATATTTAATCCCATCATTAATTAACGAAAGGAAATAATAATCATCTTTACTGGAAAAAAAAGATGATGTAAAAGTTTGAACTGAAGGAATTTTATAAATTAGATTCAATTTAGGATCAATCGAGTTTTGAAGGAATTTATACACATTAATATCATCCCACCCCTTCTTTGTAAAATAA
The DNA here is from genome assembly GCA_016432445.1 of Candidatus Roizmanbacteria bacterium. Taxonomy (GTDB): domain Bacteria; phylum Patescibacteriota; class Microgenomatia; order UBA1406; family GWC2-37-13. The sequence continues at coordinate 689,923 of CP066689.1, forward strand.
TCGAGCCAGATGTAATTCAAACCCAGAGAAAAATATTTATTGTCGTTTGTTTTTTTTAAATAACTAACTGTATGCGGTTCTTCAATCCAGCTTTTATATTCGACAATCGGATGATAATTAAAAAAATTTAGAAATAGATCAAATACAGTTATTGATATGACTAAAAAAGGCAGAAAAGGAAGTTTTTTTTTAATTATTTTTTTTGTTTTTAAATCTTTGAATGCAAAACCTGCCATGAGACTAACGAAAATAACAACCACTACCATAAATCGTGTCGGTCCCCTAAATAAGCTAAATGGAAACATGTATGAAATTAAATAGAAAGGTGAATTTTTTCCAAGAGCAAGAACAAAAAAAAATACAATTAAAATTGTAATTAACTTCATGAATTTATTTTTTTTCAAAACAAACAACGAATAAACAAACAGTAGAAACGGCAATATTCCAATATATAAATTACTCTCCCAAAAAATATCACCATCAACCCCGTTTGTGACGTAACTGCCATTTTTAGGACTACCAAAAATATAAGGATTAATGAATGTTAATAAGTTTCTGATAGGAAAAGAAGGAAATAGACTATTTAAAGAATTTAATCTGCTATTTCTCACCGAATTAAGAAACAAATCACCTACCGAAACAATTTCAGGTAAAGACAGAATGAAAAAAAGGATTAGCGATCCAATCATGTTCCATATAGTGAATGAATCAACTTTTCTTAGTTTTAATATTCTTGAGATTAGAACATAAACCAGCAGTGCCACAAAAGTAATGAAAGTCAATTGAAACTGACCGTTGGAAAATTGAAGATTGAGTAATATAACGAGAATCAAAGACATTGTAATCTTTTTTACTTTATTTTCTGCAATGATTACCGTATCTAAAACAAACATTATTAAGGGGATGTAGGCTATGTTTTGCAATAAAGTATAATGGGAAATTTTAAAAATCATTAGGCCTGAAAACATAAATGTAATGGCACTAAAAAATGATGAAATTCTATCTAGTTTCATTCTTCTTCCCACTAAAAATACCCCCACTCCAGCAATAAAAAAAGCCAAGACATAACCTAAATTAAAAGCAAAAGGCATTGGAAAAAACTTATAAATTAAATAATTTATTGGATTCAGGTAGGCAATTTGACCATCGGCCGTTAATGACATTCCATTAAGAAGCAGGTCTGTATATTCTTGAAATGTCGAATGCTTTAAACCGTCAGACAGAAAATATTTCTCAGCAAAGGTATAATGCCATAAATCAGATGTTTGAAAATCAGGAGTAACGATAACCTTTTGGCCAGAAATAAATAACTTATTGAAAAAGATTAACGATAAAACAAAAATAAGTAGTAAAATTAAGAAGGTTTTTAGACTAGTTTCTCTTTTTTTTACCATCTGCCAAATTGACATAGGTGACATAGGTAAGATTATACATTAAAATGATCAATCTTAATTTAACTTAAAAAATGAATTTCTTCGGAGAAAATTTATATAAAAAAGCCAGAAAACTTAACCTTAAAGAATTTGATCAATTCAATAAAGACTACTATAGATTGATCGAGGACTACGATTGGGTAAAAGTAATAAAAAATTTTAGTGGACCGGAATCCATATATCATAAATTAAGAGAAAAAACCGCGATGGCATATATATCTCTTTTTATCTCGGATAAAAAAAATCGAAAAATATTAGATGCAGGATGCGGCACCGGTTTAATCTTAAGACACCTACCCAAAAATTCTGTCGGAATAGACATTAATCCTCGACATATAGAAAAAACAAAAAGAAATACTCTGTCTAATAAAATTGTTTTAGGAGATATTGAAAAAACTCCTTTTAAGAAAAATACTTATGATATAGTTGTTTGTTTCGAAACCTTGGAACATCTTCTTTTTCCTGAAAAAGCTCTCAGTGAATTTAAAAGAATTCTTAAAAAAGGAGGATTGTTCATCGGAAGTGTACCAAGAAAATCTATGCTCTGGTATCTTCGAGCTTTAAGCAAATCTCATCCTCATAACGAACCTTTTCATCGCGAATTTAGTGAAAAAGAAATTTTCTTACTTGTGTCAAAATCGTTTAAAATACAAAAGATCAAAAAGGAGATCTTTGGTCTTAACTTTTTTTTTGTTGCTAATGCATAAAAATTCCGATATATTAACTATATGGGTGGGACGTATGAAAAATAGACTTAAAGGATTTACTCTTTTGGAACTAATGATCGTAATAGCAATCCTCGGCATTTTAGCATCATTTATATCTGGTAATTTAATCAACTCTCTTAAAAAAGGCCGGGATGCACGAAGAAAGTCTGATCTTGAACAGATTCAGCGAGCGCTTGAACTTTATTACGAAGATAACAAATCATACCCGGCTTTAATTACTGCTGGGTCTCAAATCACTCATCCTTCAGTTGCCAATAAAGTTTATATGCAAAGAGTGCCTGATGATCCGGCTTCTAACAACGACTATACTTATGTCTCGAGCGGAACTAATTATAAAATCTATTCATGCATTGAAAATACAAATGATAATGGTCCGGGGGTAACAACTTACAGTGTAACTTGCGGCGACTGCGGAAACTGCAAATATGGAGTCTCCAGTAGCAATACATTACCTTAGTTCATAAAAAACTATGGCGTTTCTAACTCTTTTTTAGCTTCTTCGTACTGAGGATTAACCTTTTTTAAGAGGAATTCAAAAATCTTTTTAGCTTCTTCATTTTGGCCGTATTTTTTAAAAAGTTGGCCCTTGAGAAAATACGCATCTTCAAAATTAGGCTTCAAGTTTATCGCTTCCTCAATTTCTTTCAAAGATTTTTTTTGATAATCATTATTTTTATCTTTAGAATCATCATCAAGTAAAGTGTAATACAAAGCAATAGAATAAGGTATCTTTGGATCAGTTGGAGACAGGCGCTTAGCCTGAACTAATGCTTCTATTCCCTTATTTAAATGGTTAGAGTCCACTGTACCTTGATAGAATAAATACTGATTTTTAGCTCTAGTTTTCCAATATGTAACATTATAAGGAGAAGATTTAATGGATTTTAGGTTATAATAATCAGATAATTTAACTAAATTCTTGGCAGTTGCAGCATCTTTCTGGTAATGAGTCACGTAGGAAAGATTAGCTAGATTATAAGATAATTTATCTTCATAAACATGCTCATAATGTAAACCTAAAGACTGAGAAAGCAAGCTAGAAGCGGTTTTATAATCACCGACTTTATAATATGTCTCGCTTTTTGCATAAACTATATCAGCTATGTAGTATTTGATTAAAAATGAAAGTATTATAAGAAACACTAATGTAATTAGACCTAATGAAATCGTTTGCTTTTTGTCTTTCTTAAAATTTAGGTTAATAATAATTTTTTTATTTCTAGGATAGTTTGTATATAATGCTATTATAATCGCTGGAATTATATAAAAAAATAAATTAATGGTAGTTGTTGAAAAACCTAAAGAATTAGTAATTAAAATTGAAATATAAGCGCAAAATAAAGAGAGAAAAAGAAGAGAATTATTTTTATCAGATAAAATTCTTTTAAAGAGAAGTAATAAAACTGAAAATATCATTATTAAATAAGCTGATAAACCAATATAACCTGTTGTTGCAAAATAATTAAGAAACTCATTATGAGCCTTGTTGTAAAGAAAATCCCATTCAGAGGTTAGATTATGCTCAACAGGACGTTTAAAATAGTAAGAATTAGCAAACGTTTCTACCCCAGTCCCAAATAATGGATAACTTTTTCCAATCTCTACTGCTCCTTTCCAGACAATTTTTCTTATATCAAATGAATCAGTTACAATACTCGTTGAGTATTTATTTTGCACAGAATTAATTGTAGTTTTTGATGAAAAAGAAAAATATTTGTCAATAGAAGGTTTTCCTGTTTTAAAAAACAAAATCAAAAAAATTAAACCTGTAATCATAATAACACTTTTCTTAATACCTACTCTAAAAGAAATAAATATTATTAACGCTATGATTGTAGCCGCTATTGCTGATTGTGAGTGAGTAAAAAAAATAGTTATTAAATTAAGAATGAGATATGAAATGTAAAAAATTTTGTCTTTGATATTTTTTTTTATTTTTGCCTTATCCTTTTGAAGCAAAAAATATAAACCAATAAAAAAAAGCACTGAGAGATATGCACCAAGCCAGTTAGGCTGACCTAAAGTGGAAAATAACCGTTCAGCCGGACGGAACTGATCCGTCCAACAGCTGTTGTTAAAATCTCCGGTAAAAGCTAGGCAAAATAAATCATAACCAAATTTGCCAGGTAATCCCAAAATGATAACAAAGACAGAGGAAATTAAGGAAATTTTAAGTAATCTAAAAATGAAGCTTTTATCAAAAACATCAATAAAAATATAAAATAACACAAGATAACTTATTATTGAAAATAATCCGCCATTAAAACGGCCGTAATAACCAAAAAGAGAAGTATGGATATCGATCGAAAAGATAGTCGATAAAACTTGAGAGACTAAAAATAAAATAATAGGAATATAGAATACATTCTTTTTAAGAATTGCTTTTTTTGTCGTTATCTTATCTGTAAGCCAGATAAATACTATAAGCAAAGTGATTAAATAAATAAACATCATCTTATTAAACTCAAAAAGTTCCGAAGTTTTCGAATAAACAATCAATGGAGTCGCAAAAAAAAGGATATAATATAAAAAGCGAATGATGTTTGTTAACATAGTTATGAGTTGTGGGTTGTGAGTTTTGGGTTTAACTCATAACTCAGAACCCATAACCCAGAACTCTAAACTCTTATGCTTAATTTTATAGAAATTTTTAAAAAAATCCAAATTCCTTTTTTTTCCTCATTAAGTGTATATTTTGACTTAGGTACATCAAATACGCGCATAGGTATTAAAGATAAAGGAATAGTTTTAAGAGAACCTACTTATCTTGGGTATAACACAAGAATAAAAGAGTATATTTTTTTTGGCAAAGAAGCCAAAACGATAATTGGTAAAACTCCAAACTTCATTCATATAATTCAACCTTTAGTTAACGGTATTCTTTCCGATTTTGACGCCCAGGTAGCTTTAATTGAGTATTTTACAAAAAAATCGGTCTATCCTTATTTCTCTCAAACGCGATTTCTTAAACCTACGCTCAAAGCCTTCTCTGTAATTCCTTCTATTGCAACTGAGATCGAGCAAAAAGCTGTTGAGGAAGCTCTGGAAAAAGCCGGATGTTCTTCTGTTTATTTAGTTGAAAAACCCTTAGCTGTAACAGCTGGATGCGGATTTGATATTTTTTCTCATCAGCCTCATTTTATTGTAGATCTGGGTGGAGGATTAATTGAACTAAGTATTGTTTCAGGTGGCGGCATAGTGATTCAAAAAACATTAAAAACCGCCGGCGAACATATGAATAAATTAATCGCTAATTACTCTTACCTTAAACATGGTATTATTCTTGGCGATAAAACCTGTGAAGATTTAAAAATTAGCTTGCTTCATTTTGAAGGTGAAGAAAAAACAATCATGGTCCGAGGAAAATCTTTAGAAACCGGTCTACCTAAATCAGTAAGAATGAAAACTGCTGACATCAAAGAAGCTTTACTTACTTCATTTAACTCAATTACTGACTCGATAAAAGAGCTCATTGAACTTTCCCCTCCAGAAATAGCTGATGAAGTATTCAAGAATGGTATCACTTTAACCGGAGGAATAGCTTCAGCTAATGGCCTTGACAATTTTTTTTCACAGGAACTAAAAATTCCAGTTGTGATTGCTGATCATTATATAGATGCCACTCTAAACGGCCTTATTGCTATCGACAAAAACCAAGATCAGTTTTTTAAATTGTTTGGATATAAGTAAGTTATGAGTTAAGGGTTGCGGATTGAGAATAATGAGCCAATACAATAGAATACAGTTTTACGCTTGTATTTATAACTTAATTGGGGTTGATTTCTTACAGATATTCTTATAGAATATAAATTCACTTCATAAAAGTGTTTATCCCTCCGAAGCTTCATGCGAAGGGGGACGTACATTGACAACTCGTGGTTTAAGTGAGTCTAGTTTAGTCTAGTAGTCGGGTTAGGTCCCCCCGATCTAATCGGGGAGGGTCCTGATTTTTTTAAGAGTTTGATCCTGGCTCAGGATGAACGCTAGCGGTGTGCCTGAGATATGCAAGTCGAGCGTCCCCGCCGCAAGGCGGGGTAGTGGCGGACGGCTGAGTAATATATAGGAACCTGCCTTTTTCTGGAGGATAGCCCCGCGAAAGCGGGGGTAATACTTCATGGTCCAGATACCATCTGGTACCTGGTAAAGGACGTAACTGTCCGGAAAAAGATGGGCCTATATTCTATCAGGTAGTTGGTAGGGTAATGGCCTACCAAGCCTATGACGGATAGCTGGTTTGAGAGGACGACCAGCCAGAGGGGGACTGAGACACGGCCCCCACTCCTACGGGAGGCAGCAATCAGGAATAGTCGGCAATGGGCGAAAGCCTGACCGCGCGACACCGCGTGCGGGATGAAGGTCTAAACGATCGTAAACCGCTGTGGTAGGGGAAGAAGTAGGCCATTGGCCTATTGACGGTACCCTACTAGAAAGGAGCCGCTAACTGCGTGCCAGAAGCGTCGGTAATACGTGGGCTTCAAGCGTTATCCGGTTTTACTGGGCGTAAAAGGTCGTGTAGGCGGTTTGATAAGTTATCTCTTAAATTTTCTCGCTCAACGAGAAGCTTGGAGATAATACTATCAAACTTGAGTTTTCTTAAGGGAGACTGGAACTGAGGGAGGAGTAGTGAAATGCGTTGATACCCTCGGGAACACCAGTGGCGAAGGCGAGTCTCTGGAAGGAAACTGACGCTGAGACACGAAAGCTAGGGGAGCGAAGCAGATTAGAGACCTGCGTAGTCCTAGCCCTAAACGAATGCCTGCTGGCTGCATGGTTTCCCGACTTTGTCGAGGATTTCGTGTGGCGAAGGTAACCCGTTAAGCAGGCCGCCTGGGGAGTACGACCGCAAGGTTAAAACTCAAAGGAATTGGCGGGGAGGCACACAACCAGTGGAACATGTGGTTCAATTCGATACGAACCGAAGAACCTCACCAGGGCTTGAAATCCAAGCGTCCTATCCCGAGGAAACTCGGGAAATTCGCAAGAAGGTTTGGACAGGTACTGCATGGCTGTCGTCAGTTCGTTCCGTGAGGAGTGCCCTTAAGTGGGACAACGAACGCAACCCCTATCTTGTGTTAAATTTGTCACAAGAGACTGCCCCGCCTATGGCGGGGAGGAAGGAGGGGCAGACGTCAAGTCAGCATGGTCCTTATGCCCTGGGCTACACACATGTTACAATGAATAAAACAACGGGCTTTGCAAACGCGCAAGTGTAAGCAAATCCCTTAAATTTATTCTCAGTGGGGATTGAGGTCTGCAACTCGACCTCATGAACGCGGAATTGGTAGTAATCGCGGATCAGCTATGCCGCGGTGAATACGTTCTTGCCTCTTGCACACACCGCCCGTCAAGCCAACAAAGTCGGTGGCATTTGAACCCCGCTCAGCGGGGGAGAATTTCATCGGCGATGAGGGTTAAGTCGTAACAAGGTATCCGTTCTGGAAGGAGCGGATGGATCACCTCCTTTCTTTTTTTTTAAAAAGAAAAAAATCGTTTTTGAGCGAGACGATTCATAAAATTCGTTCAAAGTGAAACTTTAGGAATCCGCCTGTTGGGGATCCTAACCCGATTATTGGTCTAAAACTAACTCATAAAAATAAAGAATTAAAAACCAAGCAGTTTTCCAAAACCTCCAAGCAAAGCAGCAATAGTAATTGCTACACCTGATACTATTAATAGTATATTTTGTACTTTATTATTTTTATAACTTCCCATCAGTTCTTCACTGTTGGCTAATTTGTATAAAAAGAAGAAAATCACAGGCAACATAAGTCCATTCAAAAAGTCCGCATAAAGAGTAATATTAAACAAAGATATATTAGGAAACCAAATAAATATCGTTCCTAAAATAATCTGCAGAAGAAAAAAACCATAAAAGAATTTACTTTTATCCAAACTTGTATCAAGACTTCCTTCATAACCAAAAAACTCCGAAAAAGCATAAGCGGTAGCCAAGGGAACTATTGCTAAACCCAAAAAACCAGCAATTAAAAGTCCTACACCAAAAAACGTACTAGCTAATGCACCAGCCACAGGCTTAATAGCAAGTGCCGCATCTGCCGCTCCAGTAATTTGAATACCGTTAACAAAAATTGTTGCTATAACAGCAACCATCATAAACAAAGAAAACAGGTCTGTTAGAAATGCACCTGCATAAATTTCTAACCGCTGGTACTTGAGTTTTTCAGGAGTAATCTTTTTATCTTTAATATAACTATTGATAAAAAATTGTCCCCAGGCCGTAACAGTTGTTCCAAGAACAGCAACTGAGGTATAAAGATAATCAAATGATATTCCGTCTGGAGGTCTCAAAAGTGATCTTCCAGTAAGGGCCCAATCAGGCTTGGACAAGAGTGCGGAAAAGAAGTAGGCAAGATAAAAGAGTATTAAAAAGAGAAAAAATCTTTCAATTTTAGTGAAAGATGATCTAATAATGAATAAAAATAAGAATCCAACAAGCAAAGGCAAAAATATACGGTAATCAAGCTGAAATAAGGTTAACGCTGATTTTAAACCTCCAAGGTTTTGCAAAATAACTCCAAAATTCACGATAAACAAAAGTAAAAACATAAACAAAGCTATTCTTATTCCATATTTCTCGCGTATCAAATCACCTAAACCTTTGCCAGTTACAACTGCAATTCTGGCACCAATTTCCTGAGTAATCATAAGAACTATTGTTATTGGTATTAACGTAGTCAGCATTGAGTATCCAAACTTAGAAGCAGCAACCGAATAAGTTGCAACACCTCCAGCATCATTATCGGCAAACGCAGTAATCAAACCCGGACCGACAACAGCTATTAGAATTAGAAAACGCCTTTTGAAATGATAAAAAAAATTCATTTTATATTACCTTAATCTTCCAAAAACAATTTCTGGTAAATCATCAAATGCAACTATCCCCAGTACATGCCTGTTTTGATCTATAATAGGCACTGCATTTAATTTATATTTAAACATTTTTGCCAAGGCTATTTCTTTAGGTGTAGTTAGATGAATAACAATCGCATTTTGTGTCATAAATTTGTAGACGGGTGTATCTAAATTTTGAAGTATCATCTCATGAAGACTAAAAACTCCAACTAGTTTATCTTCTTTGTTTAACACATAAATATAATTAAGGAATGAAAAATCAGCCGCTTCTTTTTTAATCTTTGATATAACTTCTTTGACAAGAGTATCAGGAGTTGCAGTTAAAAACTGTGTTGTCATTTTTTCACCAATTGGTGACTGTGACATTTTAAACAAATGCCTTAACTCTTTTTGTTTCCCAGTGTTAAGAAGGAAAAGAATCTCTTCCCTTTTTTTCTCTGATAAAGTTAGAAGTATATCTACGGCTTCATCAGGATCTATAATTGAAACAACATGAGCGGCTTTCTCTGGTGAAAACTGTTTAAAGATAGCGCTCTGGTAATTAATATTTAAATTCTTGATAATATCAACTGCAAAATCTTCATCCAGCGATTTTAGGATTCTATCTGCATTGACAATATTAATTTTCTCAAGATAATCGGCTAAATCTTCCGGTCTTATTTTCTTAAGTTTATCTTGTTCTGTCTTTAAGATCACCATGCCTCGTGCAAGCTCAAGCGGCTGAATATCAGCCCATGATAAAAATTTAGAGGTTATTTTTACTCCAAAATTGATCAAAATACGTGAAATCATATCTTCAATTCCCAGTCTCCTTAAAATGCCCAAGATACCAATGTCAGCGCCGGCAATATAATATCCTGGGCGATCGTTTATGGCAACGTCATTAACCCTAACAACTTTATTCCCTTCAATATCAATGATTTGTTGATCCAACAGATTTTTATTAAGTAGCAGTTCCTGATTAGTGATATTTTGACTCTCAAACTGCTTACTGATAATTATCTGATGATTAATTGACTCAATAGTTGAAGAGGGAATATTCAGGTAGTTATTTTCTTTATCTTTCACTATGAGTTTGGTTATTTTTGGGGTATCAGAAACGAGAAAAGCAAGATCTTCAAGTTTTCCTACAAAAACACGGTCCTCTGTACATACTTGTTTTCCTTTCAGCTCGGAAAAATAAAGCATAAATGGATTATACCTCTTATATATTAGTACTTCAACCTCTATAAAATTGCTACTTATGCTATAATTTAGTCGACCGTTTATAAACCATAGATAATAATCTATAAACTATTTTGGGTGTGTGGCTCAGTGGTAGAGCGCGTTCCTGACCCGCCCGCCTTGACTTCGCGGTCAAGGGCAATTGGCTCAGTGGTAGAGCGTCGTCCTGATAAGACGAAGGTCGGAGGTTCGATCCCTCCATTGCCCACATTGGAACGTCAAGGCGAAGTCGGGCGCGGTAAGAACGAGGTCCCAGGTTCGATCCATGGCACACCCACCCTTCGCCTAAATACCAATTGGACCCGTGGCTCAGTTGGTTAGAGCGCCTCGTTTACATCGAGGAGGTCATAGGTTCGAGTCCTATCGGGTCCACTCTGGCTAGAGCGGTCCGACGTTACGTCGGACATGTTGGGGGTTCGAAACCTTCAGCGGCCACCAAAGGACTCTACTTATTTTTCCAGCGTGTAGACTGGAATTTGGTCAAAGTAGCGATGTTTCCAACCGTAATCAACCTGCAGACAATCTACTAAGGAAAAGCCATTCTCAATAGCTTCCTTAAACTCATAGTAAAGAAGAAAGTTGCCAATGCCTTTGAATCGATCAAGATCATTACCTCCCTTAACCATGTAATATTTGTCTTTATACGTTATAACTAAATCAATAGCGGCTAAGTGTTTTTGTATATGTATTTCAACAAACTGAGTTTTATAAACACCAGAATTTTTTATGATATTCCTATATGTCCTCAATCTATCTTTATCCAAAAGATCGCTTTCATCGTCTAGTCTGGTACTAAAACGTAAGATATTCATCTTAGCTAACTTATCAAAGTGTTTATCATTGTTTGTTTTAATAACTTTTACGCGCGGATTCAAACCTTCTATTCGGTAATAATCAGCTTTAAGGTTATAGCGATCTTTTTTATCAAAACTTTGCAATAACTCATCCATTGAGTTAACTTGACTTATATCTTTTAAATTTTTCGGATCGTCATATTTAAGTTGGTTAAATATCTTTTTTTTACTCCAGTCCGAGTTAACTTCAATAGCATTGAGGAGTAGAGGATTAGGTGCAATCTCAAACAGTACATCTATTAGCTTTTCGTCTTTCACAAAGAAAGTGTTATCTTCCATCCAATCACTACCAAACCATAAATATTTTTTTCGATGCTTACTGTACCACAAAGGTAATACCCCAAGAGGTTTCTGTCTTTCATACAATGTATAAAAATAGGGCTGATATCCATACCCCTGATACCAGGCAAAACGAAAATCCCAAAGGTCAAATAATGATTTTTTAGGCGAGAATTCTTCCCATAAAGTAAAACATTCTTCAATATTTGAATGTACTTTCACTGTTAAGCGAGGAATTAGTTTTGATAAACCATTCCTATAAAAATAATTATTTTCTTGATTTTTGGGAATATAATGCAGTAGCGGTATAGAGATTACGTTTCCTGGTGGTTCTGTATCTGAAATTTCCATAAAATTTTAACTATAAATTAATAGTAAAACATGTTCGAAATTTGTCAATAGGCATTTTAATTTAGTTATAATAATAAAGCCTTCTAAAGCTCTTTTCGAGAATGACGGATTTACAAACTTTTCAATAAAAATAAAAAATTATTGATTTTTTTAATTTATGTATAATGTTTTTATGAGGAAATCATTTAAAAAATTTTTAAGTAGCTATTTAAACAATTTTTTTGAGGCTATAATAAACTTATTTATCTTTCTTCCGTATTTTTTTTCTATCTTAACTCTTTTTAAAACCTTGTTTAATCCTTGGAAAAATATTGTCGACTCAAAAAAAAATATAAGTTTTTCTTGGAGCGACTGGATAAATCGTTTAAGTTTTAATTTTATATCACGAATGATGGGCTTGATTATGCGTATATCAATAATATCTTTTTATTTACTTCTTCAACTGCTTTTTGTTTTGGCTATTCCATTTATAATGATTATTTATCTTTTTTTTATGCCCTTGATGTTTGTTATGGATCGATTCTTTCCGACAGAGGAGGAACGCAAAAATAAATTAAAGAAGTACTTTATTTCAATACACCTGCTAGATCAAAAAAATCTTAGTATTGTAAGCGCATGGTTTGAAGAACATTATAATAAAACTGAAAAAAAAACTCAGTGGTGGAAACTTTCTAATCTTATGTCAATGCCTCCTTTAGCCCGAGACTGGTCAGTCGGCTACACACCCCTACTTGATCAGTTTTCACAAGAGTTATCAAAAATTTCTTATCAAAAAAAATTCAAACATATTGTTGATAGAGAAAAAGAAATTGAACAAATTGAAAGAATCTTAAGTAAATCTGAGGAAGCTAATGTTGTCATTGTGGGTGAAGAAGGAGTCGGTAAGCATACAATTATTGATGCCTTTGCCAAAAAATTATACGAAGGCAATACTAACAGCTCGCTTTTGTATAAACGAGTGTTAAAAATTAATATGGAAAAAATTATTTCCTCTTATTCAGACCAAACTCAGCGAGAACAGTTTATTGAGGAGTTACTCGAAGAAGCAGCTTGCGCTAATAATATCGTTGTTATTATTGATAAGATTGATAAATATATAACTACGGATAATAACCATGTTGACCTTACGACATCGATTGAAAAATATGCTAAACAATCAAATCTTCAAATAGTAGGAATCACTACTCCTTTTTTTTATCAAAAGTATATTTACACAAACGAGAGACTAAATCGGTTGTTTACTAAAATCGACGTGCAAGAAATAGCTAAAGAAGAAGCAATCAAGATACTGATGGATAAGTATGATATTTTTGAGCAACGATATAAGGTCATTATCCCCTATGAAACACTCATTGAGATTATTGATAAAAGCAGTTTTTATATTACTAATATTCCTTTTCCGGAAAAAGCTATGCAGCTACTGGATGAAGCCTGTATCTATGCTGTCCAAAAATTACATAAAACTCATATAAGTACAGATATTATAAATACTATACTTTCTGAAAAGACACATATTCAAATTGATCTTACTCAAGATTTAAAAAATAAGCTAATCAATTTGGAAGAATTGTTATCCAATCAAATCGTAGAACAAAAAAATGCAGTTGATGAGCTGGCGCTATCACTAAGAAATGCCTTTGTTTTGAGAGAAAAAAGAAAAAAACCACTTGCTAGCCTGCTTTTTTTAGGCCCAACAGGCGTTGGGAAAACAGAAACTGCTAAAGTAGTTGCCAAAATATTCTTTGGCTCGGAAAAAGAGCTAACTCGCTTTGATATGTCTTTTTATCAAACCAAGGAAGATATTCACCAACTAATAGGATCACAGGAAACAGGAAATCCAGGTCTTCTTTCTCTGGCAGTAAGAGAAAAGCCTTACTCTGTTTTACTTTTGGATGAGATTGAAAAAGCAGATAAAAACCTTCTTAATATTTTTTTAACTGTATTTGATGAAGGATATTTTGTTGATAGCTATGGAAAAAAAGTTGATTGTAAAAATATGATTATAATCGCCACATCAAATGCTGGTTCTGACTTTATTTTTAAACAATCACAGTTATCGCAGTTTTTAAGTTCTAAAGATATTATACCTATTTTAATAGAAAAGAATATATTTACTCCGGAATTCCTTAATAGATTTGATGGTATTGTTGTTTATAACCCTTTAAGCCCAGATGGCGTCTATAAAATTGGCCTAAAAATAATGACAGATATAACTAATCAAATTACGGATCTTCACAAAATTAAGGTAATAATAAATCCTGAAAAATTAAAGGATGTTATATTTAAGAATTACGACAGTTCATTTGGAGCCCGTAATGTTGAACGCATCTTAAGACAAAAAGTACAGGATAAAATAGCTAGATTAATAATCGAACAGAAAATAAAAGAAGGAGACATTCTCGAACTATAAATAATTGACAAAGAATATTGTGCTTGTTATGATTCTTTCAGGGATATAATTAAACCTATGGACAAAAAATTGTTAGGTTTGCTATTTATGTTTTTTTTGACATTTGGTATCTTCTCTACAGTTGTCGTTTTTAATAAACCTTTAACTCAGCTTACCAGAGCAAAGGAAGATATTATTCCTTCAGGTTCAAAATCATTAATTTTTGCTTGGCCGCTCACTGTACAAAGTGATGGAAAAAAAACCTCGACTATAACCGTTTTTGTAAGAACTGCTAAAAGTAAACCTCTTATTAATAAAACAATTACTCTCAACTCAACACTTGGTGATATTAAAAATAAAACTGCCATAACAGATAAAGAAGGAAAAGCAGTATTTGAGCTATCCTCTCAAAATAAAGGTATTGCTAAAGTTGAAGCTGTTATAGATAACACTATTAAAATCACCCAAACAATTACAATTAAGTTTGAATAAAATTCTTTTATAGCATTATGAGAATATCAAAAGTAGTAATTCCTGCTGCCGGTTTTGGCACTCGTTTTTTGCCTCAAACAAAGGCTATGCCTAAAGAAATGCTTCCTATTGTAGATAAGCCCGTCATCCAATATGTAGTTGAGGAAGCAGTTGAATCTGGTATAGAAGACATCGTTTTAGTAACCGGTTCAAACAAGCGGGCTATAGAAGATCACTTTGATTCCCCAGATGAAGATTTATCAAAAAACCTTATTCAAGGAAAAAAGTCTCATCTTTTAGATCAAGTCAAAAAAATCTCAGAAATGGCTAATTTTATTTATGTACGCCAAAAAGGACCTTATGGCAATGGTACCCCTGTTTTGGCAGCCGAGCCAGTCATAGATAATGAATCTTTCGCAGTTTTATGGGGAGATGAGTTTATTTATTCTAATCCACCCCGCCTGTCTCAAATGATAAAGATTCATGAAAAATATGGCGGAGTTGTTATCTCAGGAGTTCGCATTGAAAAAAAAGAAGACCTAAAAAGATACGGGATTGCCGATGTAGAACATGTTGATGCTAATGTATATAAAATAAAGGAAATTGTTGAAAAACCAGAGCCAGATAAAGCTCCGTCTAATATCGCCGCCCATGGCGGATATATTTTACCTCCTGAGATTTTTACTGCATTAAAAAAATTATCTCCTGGAAGAAGTGATGAAATCTGGCTTGTTGACGCTATAAACCTTCTAAAACAGCAGGGAATTCCTGTATATACTGTTGAGATAAAAAACGCAAAATATTATGACACGGGCAACAAGCTTGAATATATGAAAACAGCCGTGGAATTAGCCCTTGAGCATAAAGAAATTGGGGAAGAATTCAGACAGTTTTTAAAAGAACTAAATCTTAAATAAATTTAATTTCTAAGAATACCACAAACCAGATTCTGGCCTTCGGCTCTGAGGCCGCTCAGGCTCGAAGAGACGCGCTTCGCCCGCCTTTGGCGTGGCTGCGCTTGCCAGAATGACGGACGCATTTCTCTTGCTTTTTTGGCCTTATCCTGATAAAATCTTTTTATGAAAAATACCGCTGACACATCTAAGTCTTTCGAAAAAGAAGTTCAAGAACTTTTCGAGATTGGCGCCCATCTTGGACATAAAAAAAATAGACTTCATCCAAAAGCAAAAAGCTATATTTATAAAATTATAAACGGCATTTCCATCATTGATCTTACTAAAACTGTCAATAATCTTACGCAAGCTAAAAAATTCTTGAATGAAACCGCTAAACAGCAAAAAATTATGCTTGTTGTTGCCACTAAAAAAATCGTTAACCAATATGCAACTGAAATCTGCAAAAATAATAACCTTCCTTATATCACTACTAAATGGCTTCCTGGTTTATTAACAAACTTCTCCGCTATTATTAAAAATGTTAAACACCTTCAGGAATTAAAAGATCAAAAAGAAAGAGGAGAATGGGATAAATTTGTAAAGCATGAAAGAATTAAACTGGATAAAGATCTTTTAAAATTAGAAAAATTTTATGGAGGGCTCCTTGATTTAAATAAGAAGCCTGATGTTTTACTTATTATAGACAGCAAAAAAGAAAGGAATGCTCTTATTGAAGCCCAAAAAAACCTTATTCCTGTAGTCGGAATTATTGATACTAATTCAGATCCTAATCAAATCGATTTCTCAATTTTAATAAATGATGACTCTCCTTCAGTACTTCAGCGCATACTGTCAGAGCTCGTTAGCGCTTATGTAAAAGGAAGAGAATCCGTAAGCTAAACACCAATTCTCAATTTAAAATTTAGAATTTTAAATTAAAAATTAATTATGGTAGATTATAAAAAATTAAAACAAATCCGTGAAGAAACCGGCGTTTCTTTTTCATTGTGCAAAAAAGCTCTTGAGGAAACTAAAAACAATATTGAAGCATCCAAGAAAAAACTATCAGAGTGGGGAGCTGAAAAAATAGTAGAAAAAGCTGCTCGTTCAACCTCACAAGGTGCAATTTTTTGTTATGTTCATCACAATAAAAAGATTGCTTCTCTTATTGAACTTCAATGTGAAACAGATTTTGTAGCCCGTAATAATGATTTCCTAAAGTTAGGACAAGAATTAGCTATGCAGGCCAGCTGCATGCCAGCAACAGGTGTTGAGTCTTTTCTTTTGCAGGAATATATAAGAGATCCTGGAAAAAAAGTCTGTGATTTGCTAAAAGAAGCTATCTTTAAATTCGGAGAAAATATTAAAATTGCCCGCCTGGCAAGATGGGAACTGGGCAGATAAAAAGTCACATATGGATTCAGTTATCAATGAATTTAAAAATCAAACCCAAAAGATAATTGAACATCTTAAAGAAGAGTTGAAAAGTATCCGTACCGGCCGAGCAAACCCTGCCATACTTGAAAGTATTATTGTTGAGACATACGGCGGTCAAACTAAGTTAAAACTGATGGAGTTATCACAAATAACCGTCGATGATCCGACACTTCTTAAAGTTTCTCCTTATGATCCTTCAACTATTCAGGATATAGAAAAAGCAATATTAAGATCACCTTTAGGTTTTAACCCTCAGATGCAAGGAACAAAAATAATGGTCAGAGTTCCTGCTTTATCTGAAGAACAAAGATTAAAACTGGTCAAAGTAATCAATCATAAAGTTGAGGAAAAAAAGACTATAATTAGAAACTTAAGGGATGATGCCCGAAAGAAAATCAAAAAATTACTGGAAGAAAAAATTATTTCAGAAGACCAAAAATATCGACTGGAAAAAGATATAGACTCAGTTACACAAAATTTAATGTCTGCAATGCAGGAAATAAAAGATCGCAAAGAACAAGACGTGATGGAAGTATAAATAAATCCAAATGTCAAATTACAAATGTCAAATATTTTTAGAATTTAAGATTTTGGATTTGATTTGTCATTTGAAATTAGGATTTTGATTTTTCGGTTTTTAAACTATGTCAATCTTAATATTCCTCATTATCTTAGTAGTATTAGTAGTCGTTCATGAACTTGGCCATTTTATTGCCGCCAAAAAAAATGGTGTCCTGGTTGAGGAATTTGGATTTGGACTACCTCCACGCCTTTTCGGCATTAAAATTGGAGAAACTCTTTATAGCCTTAATCTTCTTCCAATTGGAGGTTTTGTTAAGCTTTACGGGGAAGAATATAGCGAACTTAAAGAAAAAAAACCCTCTGAAAAAAATAAAAATAGAGCTTTTTCTTTTAAAAAACCTTGGCAAAAAGCTCTTATTGTTGTCGCCGGAATTACCGGTAATTTTATTTTAGGATGGGTTTTGATATCTTTCTTATTTACTCAAGGCATACCCATGCCTGAAAAAACAGTTGTTGAAAAAGTTCAGTCTAATACTCCAGCTGAAAAAGCAGGACTAAAGCCAAAAGACGCAATCATAAAAGTTGTCAAAGATAATAAAACTTACATCATTAATTCCTCCCCAAATACAGATATGGGTACTATCGCCAACAGATTTGCCGGAGAAAATATTACTATGATTGTTAAGAGAGATAATAAAGAAATTAATCTTTCAATTACTCCTCGCAAAAATCCTCCTCAAGGGCAAGGTCCTTTAGGTATCACCTTATCTACAAACTTTAAGGTTGTAAAATATCCTTGGTATCAAGCCCCATTTCATGGCTTAAATTATGCTGTATCAACAACAAAACTAATAATAACAGAGCTCACTAGAATCTCAGTCCAGTTTGTAACTTTTCAAAAACCTAAAGTAGATGTAGCCGGCCCGGTGGGAATAGCCCGCTACGCTAAGGAAGCTCAAAAACAAGGAATGAATGCTTTAATTGAGTTAACTGCTTTATTATCATTAAATTTAGCGGTTATTAACATTCTCCCATTTCCTGCGCTTGACGGAGGCAGATTAGTATTTATACTCTATGAATGGATTACGAAAAAAAGAGTCAATCAAAAGTTTGAACGCAGTCTCAATTTTATCGGAATTATTTTATTATTAACTTTAGCCGCTATTATCACTGTAAATGATATACTAAAAATTTATCGATAAATTTTCATGGGATTAAAATTTCAAAATATTACTATATCAGGCGGAGTTGGCGTTGGGACAACTACCCTGCTTAATCACTTAAAACCCTATCTTAAACCAGAAGGTTGGAAATTTAAATCAGCAGGCCAAATTATAAGAGAATATATGCGTGAAAAAATAATGCCTGTTGCAACCTTGGTGACTGATGAGTACGATCGCCAGATTGAGGCAGAAACAAAAAAACTTCTTCAAGATGATAAACACTGGATCATTGAAGCTTGGCTGGCTGGATTTGTTGCACGAGAATTTAAGGATACTTTAAGAATACTTCTTATTTGTTCAAGTGAGGCTATAAGGATTGACCGCGTTGTGAATCGAGATGGCGTCTCAGTTGAAGACGCAAAAAAAAACATTAAGATGAGGGAAGAAGAAAATTTTAAAAAATGGAAAAAAATTTACGGAGATTATGATTTTTTTGACCTTAAGTATTACAATCTTGTCATAGACACCTACTCCCGAGGTCCAATGGAAACTCTAGGTATTGTATTAGATAAACTCGGCTATAAAACATCTACTCCTTAGAGTATACTATTTTGGTATGAGATACTCTAAGTTGTTTGGTAAAACAGTTAAAACAGTTCCTCAAGATATCGCATTTTCATCTCATAAACTTCTTTATAAAGCTGGATTTATCCGCGAAAGTACTGCCGGACGCTATTATCTTTTGCCTTTAGGAATGAAAGTTCATCAAAAAATACAGCAAATTATTAAGGAAGAAATGGATAAATCAGGAGCACAGGAAATGATTGCTCCTATTCTTCACCCTATTGAACTTTGGAAAGAAACCAATAGAACTAACTCTGTGGGATTTGAGCTCATGAGTGTTAAAGACCGCAATGAAGCTGAGTTTGTCTTGGGCGGCACTGCCGAAGAGATGCTGGTTGACTTGGTACGAAAATTTCAGATAAGTTACCGTGATCTTCCCTTTCATCTTTACCAATTCTCTACAAAATTTAGAGATGAGTTTCGCGCAAGAGGCGGGCTGTTAAGAGCTCGTGAGTTTGTTATGAAAGACGGCTATTCTTTTCATGACTCAGAGGTAGATTTTAAAAAAGAGTATCAAAAAATGAAAGATGTTTATAAAAATATTTTTGAGCGTTTAGGTCTTAAAACAGCTATAGTTGAGTCAGATAACGGCTACATCGGCGGAGAATACTGCCATGAATTTATTGTTGAAAGCCCGATAGGGGAGAGTAAATACTTAGTAACTGAAGACGGAAGTTATGCCGCCCATGAAGATGTGGCCAAATTCAAACGCGATGAAAAGAATTTGGACGAGTCCGAAAAAGATATGGAAGAAGTTGAGGCCGTACGGGGTAAAACTATGGAAGAGGGCGTAAAACTTCATGGAAAACCCCTTTGGCAACAAATTAAAGATGTTTTATTTGTTGACGAAAAAGGCAGATTTATACTGGCAATAATCCGGGGAGATTATGATGTTAATGAAGTTAAGTTAATGCATTTAATTAAAGCTTACCGTCTCCGTCACGCCACCGGGGAAGAAATCAAAGATAAAATTCATTCAGAGCCAGGTTTTATCTCACCGGTTGGCATTAAGGAAATTATTGATTCTTCCATTGAACTGGTTATTGCCGCTGACGAGTCGCTTTTGACTGTCAAGAATGCCTATGGAGGCGCCAACAAAAAAAATCGTGATCTTTTTAATATGAATATCAACAGAGACTATAAACCGGATATTATTGGAGATATTGCTTTAGCCAAAGCTGGTTACGCAACTGACGGCAGAAAGAAACTCATTGAAAAAAGGGGAATTGAAGTTGGCAACATTTTTCAGCTTGGATTCCATTATTCATCAAAAATGCATGATGCTTGTCTTACAGCAGATGATGGGTCAAAAAAGCCTTTCTATATGGGCTGTTACGGTATCGGTTTAGGCCGGACATTAGCGACAGTCGTTGAGGTTTTTCACGATGAAAGAGGAATTATATGGCCAAAAAATACTTCACCTTACCAAATTCATCTTATTGGTCTTGATCTTAAAGATGAAACAGTTAAAAAACGCGCCAATGAAGTCTACGAACTACTAACTACGAACCACAAACTCGATGTTTTATTTGATGATCGTGAAGCTATCTCGGCTGGAACTAAATTTACCGACTGTGATTTAATTGGTATTCCAGTTCGTCTTGTTATATCCAAAAAAACCGGCGACAAAATTGAATATAAAGAGCGACAATCAAAAGAAAGTTCATTATTATTAGAAGAAGTATTATCTAAGATCTAAGATCAAATATCGAACATCTAATATGAAAACACTTGTCACTCATTTTCATCCTGACTTAGATTCTCTAACATCTTGCTGGCTGATAAAGCGTTTTTACCCAGGGTGGGAAGATGCTGAGATTGTATTTGTGGATGCAGGAAAAACTTTAAATGATAATGAGCCTGATACTGACCCAAACATACTTCATATCGATACAGGTTTAGGTCAGTTTGACCATCATCAAACTAATGAATATACATCTGCAACTCAAAGAGTATATTTTTTTCTCTTAAAAAATAAATATTTAAGCGAAGATCTTAATGAACAACTAGAAAGAATTGTTAATCATGTTAATGACGTTGATCATTTCGCCGAAGTTTACTATCCTAATCCGACATCAGACATTTATGATTTCAACCTAAGCCAGATAATTGAAGGATTAAATGCAACTTTAAAAAGCGCTCATAAAGTAATGGATCATGGATTTATTACCTTAGATGCCATTTTACAGCTTTTTAAAAATAAAATCGCAGCTGAAAAGGCTATAAAAGAAGGCTATGTTTTTGAGTCAAAATGGGGAAAAACCTTGGCCATGGAAACAAAAAATGAAGAGTCTATGAAGCTAGCGTTAAAAACATACTATAAAGTAGTTATCCGAAAAGATCCGGAAAAGGGAAATCTCCGCATCAAGACTCTCCCGCAAAAAGAACTAGATCTCACCCCTCTTTATCAGATTTTAAAAAAACAAGATCCTAAAGCTACCTGGTATCTTCACCTATCAAAAAATATGCTCTTAAACGGATCCTCAAAAAGACCTTCATCTGTACCTACCAGTTTGTCTCTCAAAAAAGTCATTGAAATAATAAAGGAAATTTAATACAATAACTATTGTATCGTTTTGCGCTTGGCGCAAAACGCATGACGCATTACGCTTAACATTTTTGAAAGGGGGAATCAAAATTATGGTCGTTATAACTAAAAAAAAAGGCGAGTCTAAAGATGCTCTTTTTAGAAAATTCTCAAAAACATTTATTGAAGAAAATATTGTAGATGAAGTTAGAAAAAGACAGTTCTACAAAAAACCTTCTTTAGCTAGAAAAGAAAAAGAGAAAGAAAGAGCCCAGCGAAGATACAGAAGATAAATATATGATCAATATCATTATTCCTTCACGATATAAACTGAATAAGAAACTGATACGGCAAAGAATTGAATCTTATTTAGAAAAATATTATTTGGAAAAAAATTCTACTATCAATATTGTCTTTGTTGGAAAACGAAAAATGAAAGGTATCTCTGCTAATTATAAGCACGAAAATGTGGCTCTTCCTGTACTTGCCTTCCCTTATAAATCATCAGCGCAAAACGAATATTTGCTTGGTGAAGTATTTATTTGTTATCCTCAAGCAGTTCTTTTGGCAGCAGAACGCAGTAAAAGAGTTGATGAAATGATAGTATCTTTAATAGAGCACGGAGTAGATAATTTGTTTAAATAAAATTGTCATTGCGAACGAAGTGAAGCAATCCCAATAAGATTGCCACGCTCTTCGAGCTCGAAATGACATACAATAATGATATGTTCTACCATACCTATAGACCAAAAACTATAAGTGAACTTGATAACGGCCAAGTAAAGGAGAGAGTTACCGCTATACTCGAAAATAAGACCCTTCCGCACGCCTTTCTTTTCACTGGACAAAAAGGAACAGGCAAGACTTCAACTGCCCGCATTTTTGCCAAAGCGGTAAATTGCCTAAAAAATACATTTGCTTCCCACGGAAGTTCTGTTGAGCCTTGCAATAAATGCACAAATTGTCTGAGTATTGACTCATCATCTTCTCCTGATGTGGTTGAGCTTGATGCCGCATCAAATCGAGGGATAGATGAAATAAGATCTCTTATCAGAAACTCTATCTTTTCCCCTATGAATAACCGCTACAGAATTTTTATCATTGATGAAGCTCATATGATTACTCACGATGCTTTTAATGCTTTGCTTAAAACATTAGAAGAACCTCCTTCCTCGGTAATCTTTATTCTAGCTACTACTAATGAAGAAAAAGTACCTAAAACCATAAGTTCACGCTGTATTATAATTCCTTTTGGAAAAGCAAGAAAAGACGAGATTAAATCCATGCTCAAAAGAATCGCAGTCAATGAAAAAATCACAGTTGATAATGACTTTTTCGATATCATTGCCGCCCATAGCGAAAAATCTTTTAGAGATGCCACTAAATTATTTCAGGAACTTATTATCCAAAACAGGCTAACTTCTGATAAAGCTAAGGAGTATTTAGGCATTCAATCAAAACAGGATTTAATTCAAATAATTCAGGCCAAACCACTAAAGGAAACCTTAATCTGGATAAATGAGTACAGTGATACCGGAGGAAACGTCAAAATCCTAATAGAGAATCTTCTTAATGACCTCAGAATGGCCTTGCTTATTAAAAGCGGTGCCGTAAACAACAGCAGTCAAAAAAATCTCTTATCAATAAACGATATTACACTTTTGATGAAACTTTTGAATGAAGCCTATCAAAATCTGAGATTCTCACCGATTGACTCAATTCCTCTTGAGATTGCAGTTGTAGAGTTTTATAATAAAAGAAAAGATTCATGATTTACGATTCACGATTTATGAATTATTCATTCTTGAATCATGAATCTTGTATCGTGAATCATAATAATTACTATGTTTAACCCTCTAAGCGGTTTAGGTGATTTAAAAAAACTTCAGGAACAAGCGCAAGCAATGCAGAAGGCCCTACAAAAAGAAGAAGTAACAATTGAAAAAAACGGCATTAAGATCGTTATGCGCGGTGATCAGCAGATTATCTCAGTTGAGATTGACGGTATTATTGAAAACAGAGTAGCAGATGCAATAAATGATGCTGTTAAAAAAACTCAAGAGCTGGCCGCCAAGAAATTACTTGAGATATCCCAGCAACAACAATAAGGTCGTTATGGGTTATGAGTGATGGGTGATGAGTAATATTAAATGTTTGAACCCATAACCCACAACCCATCACCCAAAACTAATTATGTTAAAACTATTCTCAGGCACGGGTAATCCTGACTTAAGTCAGGAAGTAGCTCAGCTTCTTAAAATATCTTTATCTGCATCAGAGGTCGTACGATTTGAAAACTCAGAAGTCAGAGTCAGAATTGAGGAGGATGTCAAAAATGATATCTGTGCCGTAATTCAGCCAATTGCCAATCCTACAGATACTAATTTGATGGAGATGTTCTTATTTTGCGATGCTTTAAGAAGACAAGAAGCCCATAAAGTGATCGGTATCATACCTTATTTTGGTTATGCCCGTCAAGACATTCAACACAGAGAAGGGGAATGCGTTTCAATTAGCGTCATCATCAGATTTTTAGAATCCATTGGTTTTAATAAAGTGTATACTTTTGATCTTCATGATGAGGCTACCTCCGGTGTTTTTTCCATCCCTTTTAAAGACTTAACTTCTCTTAATGTTTTGGCTAATGACGTCAAAAAAACTTTGGGGAAAAGCTTCAACAGAGATTCTGTGGTAGTTGTTTCACCAGATCAGGGAGGTATTGAAAGAACAAGAAATTTTGGCAGATTTTTGTATGGTGATGACTATTTCTCAGTCTCGGTAATTGAAAAAAAGAGAGACTTAGCCCATATTCATCAAAGCGGAGCCTTAAACCTCTTCGGAGATGTTAAAGATAAGGTAGCCATTTTAGTAGATGATATTATCACTTCTGGTGGAACTTTAATTCATGCCGCTAATCTTTGTAAAGAAAAAGGAGCTAAAAAAATATTTGCTGCTATTGTTCATCACGATTTATCAATAAAAGCTCCTCCAAAAATACAAGAATCAGCTATTGAAAAAGTTTTCACCACTAATACTGTAAAACTAAAACCTGAGTACAATTTTGAAAAGCTTCATGAAGTCTCCATTGCCTCGATTATTGCCGAAGAACTAAAAACATTCAAGAATGTCTAAATCCAAATTACAAATGTCAAATGTTTTTGTCATTTAGTTTTTGAACTTTGGATTTGATTTGAAATTTGAACTTTGACATTTGAATTTAAATTAATAATCGTTTCTATTCTCAATGGCCTTTCGTAGTGTCATGTAATCGGCATACTCGAGATTAGCTCCCATAGGCAATCCATAACCTAGCCTAGTTATTTTAAAATCAAATCCTGTTTCTTTCTTAATTTCATTTAACTTATTGCGGATGTACATGGCAGTCGCTTCACCTTCCATATCAGGATTTGTCGCCAGTATAACTTCTTTAACGTGATTCGCTTTTTTTAGGCGGGCAAAAAGCTGATTAACGTAAATATCTTCAGGCCCTATATGGTTTAATGGGTCAATTTTTCCATGAAGAACGTGATAAACGCCTTCATAAATTTTTCCGGTCTCAAATGACAAAAGATCAATTACATCTTCAACAACAGTAACTATCTCTTCGTTCCTTTTGTTGTCCTCACAAATTAAGCAGATCTCGTTTTCTGTAAGATTAAGGCATTTTTTGCAAAGCTTTGTTTTAGATTTAAGATTTACCAGATGCTCAGCAAAATTTTTAAGATCTGCCTCAGGCAGTCTTAAAAGATAAAAAGCTAAACGGTTAGCTGTTTTTTCTCCTATGCCTGGCAGTCTCTCTAAAAACAAAGCAATTTGTTTAAGATTTGTCGGCAACCCGTTCATAATTAAACTGAAGCGAAAATGTTTGTTTCGAGCAATCGCCAGGATTCCCTTTCAGGATGCGCCTGCCTGCCGGCAGGCAGGGCGGCGAGAAACAAATATTGAGCGAAATAAAAATAATTAATCGACTGATTTTTAAATTTGTATAACATCCACAACTATCAAAGGCTTACGTCCTTTTTCCTGATAAAAAAACTTCTCCAAGTACCCCTCAACATCTTTTTTTATAATCCCCAAATCAATAATGTGTTCTTTCCTCGGCTTTAACACTTTTTCAACCAACCGCGCGGCTTTCTCAAATAACTCTTCCTCAGCCTTTTCAAAAACAAATCCTCTTGATACAATATTTGGTCGGGCAAGCAACCTTCCATTGCTATCAACCATAATTAAAGCCACCACAATTCCCTCTGAAGAAAGAGTTTTTCTATCTCTTAAAACCATATTCCCAACATCACCAACTCCATAAGCATCAACATATATGGTTTTTGTCTCGAGCTCATCTCCCTTATAGGCATTATTACGGGTAAACCAAACAGTCTCACCAATCTCAAGTGTAAAAACATTTTCTTTAGGGTATCCTAACTCTCCGACAAGTTTTTGATATTGAAGCTGATGTCTTAGTGTTCCGCCAATAGGAATAAAATATCTTGGTTTGGTAAACCTGATTAAAAATTTTAAATCATCCTGATTTCCATGACCTGATGCATGAAGTTCATCATGAATATCGGAATAAATGACTTCAGCTCCTTGCAAAGATAGCTCCTCTATCACATTATAAACCTCATTTTCATTTCCCGGGATTGGGTCCGATGAGAAGATCACCTTGTCACCTGGTTTTATTTTTACATTTTTGTTTTTATTATTAGCCAGTTTTGATAAAGCTGACTCATACTGGCCCTGAGATCCAGCCACAATCAAACAAACCTTGTTGGGAGGCAGACGCCTAACGTCTTCTTCTTTGGCAGTAAGAGCATTAGGAATTGGAAGATAGCCAATCTCTGCAGAAAGTCTGGTGTTTTCCCTCATTGACCTTCCTAAAAATACAATTTTACGGTTGAATTTGATTGCAGCGTCAACGCATTGTCTAATTCTTGAGATATTAGAAGAAAAGGTAGTCATAATAAATTTTCCTTTTGTTTTTCTCATCTCATCCTCAAAAACTTGGCCGACAATAGCTTCTGACAAAGTTAGACCTTCGCGCTCTGAACCTAATGAATCAGAAAATAAACATAAAATACCTTCATTCCCTGCTTTTGTTATTCCATAAAAATCAGGCGGAGGTCCAAAAGGAGGAGTCAGATCCATCTTAAAATCAGTACCGTGATAAAGATTTCCAACTGGAGTTTTGATTACCACGTGCATTGTATCTGGTATCGAGTGAGTTACAGGAAGAAAATTGAGTTTAAAATCACCAAACTGATACACCTCCCCATACTTAACTTCAGTGACGTTAACGGGTTGATTAAATTCTTTAAATTTGTTTTCAATAAAAGCGGCAGTCAGTTTACTTGTATAAACCGGCGGCTTTCCTAACTCAAGATAATGAAAAGGCAAAGCCGAAATATGATCTTCATGGCCGTGAGTTAAAACAACTGCCCGGATTTTATCAATCTTATCTTTAAGATAGGTAATATCTGGAATGACAAAATCAACTCCCAGTTCTTTTTCATGAGGAAAACCAATACCGCAGTCAATAATGAGTATGTCTTTTAAAACCTCGTTTTCATAGATCTCATACACATACATATTCTTGGTAACACCAACAATACCTCCCAAAGCCACAAACCTTACTTTATATTTATCCATGTTTTAATTATATACCACACCTCTTTAATTTTCTCAGGCATTGCTTTCAAATGCTCAATTAAAGTAATTAAAGTGAGGATGAACTAGAAAAAGCATTCTTATTTTTATCGCACTTTTACAAAACGGGAAAGCTAATTCATCCAGCTAGGTTACATATCAAAATTTTACGTATGTGCGCTTAATGGGTGAATAAAGTGTATGTGCGATCAGGATAGATAACTTCAAAAGAAAGGAAAAGAGACATGCCCGTATATGACGATAGGACAGTACCTACTCAACCGGCAGGTTGCACTTGCAAGGGTCTTGGCACTTGCCCATACTGCAGGTCAACAAGAATCCGGCCACTAGGTCAACGACCCATCGGAGATAAGCCAACGCCACCTGGCCGGCGAATCGTCTGCTAAAGTAACGCAAACCGCTGAGACTTGAGAGAAATCACCCACTCTTAAGTCTTTTGCGGCAAAAGGAAAGGATGCAATATGACACCAGTTCTAGCAACAACGCTAAACTATGCAGTTAACACATTCTACATCTTGGTAGCCATCATTGTTGCCGCTATCGCCCTTGCTTTCATCATTGTAGCAGGATACCTCTTTTGCGTAATCATCCTCCTGGATGAACTGGGTATACTGCGCTTTGGAGACTAGACTGTACTTTCCCGTACATACGGCGGATTTGGTGAGATTGGTCCAACGTGACCCATGCTCTGCATGTAAAAAATCTTAACCAAATCCGCCGCCTCAATTCTCTCACATAACTAATTTATTCATTAAAAGATATTTTGATCTACTATGAGCTATTGATTTTAAAAATTTAAAAGATTAATATCAGCACAATATGGAGAGGTTATCTTCAAAAAGGGTCTTTTTTGCATCCTTGGCTAGAGAGTCTCTCCTTTTTTTGTGCCTTTAATTATGCTCTAAAAGCATAGAGCCTAAACTAAAAGGCGCACTTTAATAAAAAGGGAAAGTCAAATCGCCCGCCCAAAAATAACAGGGGAAAAGAGAAAATAAATCCAAATGTCAAAATTCAAATTTCAAAATTTTATTTGACATTTGTCATTTGAACTTTGGATTTCGTTTGTTTTCTTCTTGTCCCTGTTATCGGATAACTTAAGAAAAAGATACCGGATGTATCTTTAACTACCCCTAAAGTAGTTTGCAAGTTATGGGATGGACGATAAAGGGGACTTGATGACCGGGTATGAGGAGGCCATATGAACTTAATAAGAGCAATTGTAGTCATTGTTGGCTACTACTTGCTGTCACTGGCAATAGTCAACTGGTTTGGCAATAGCGCTTGGTTGTTGTTCGTCGTACCCGCCGCAGCCTTAGTTGCTGTCTACTGGGTAGCAACGCAAAAGCGCGTCTTGAGTACATCTCAGGTAGTGCTTTATGCTATTGGCGCGTGGGTTGTGTCTGCAATAGTAAACGCAATGCTTCCTGAACAGTCCAACGTCTGGATGCTAATCGTGGCTGTCGCGGTCGCATTAGTTTACGAACTTTCCATCCGACAAGAGACATCCTCACCACGATCCACTGGATGGCAAACACGCTAGTAGAAACAGAACGTTAGGATTACACCCCTCCTTACGAACTGTAATTCAGCCATGAAAGGAACAAAATGAGCGCGGAACCAATCTTCGAAGCCTTCTTTTGGTGGATTGGAGGTTTCATCATCACATTCTTCGGAGCCGCCGCGATAGGCGCAACCACCTGGTTCATTCGGCTACTTCGCCATTTAAAGGAGGTTGTGTAACTTGAGATCGTAACCCCCCGTGCGAAGTTTACCTCGATGAAGACAGAAAGGAGAAGCATAAATGCCTGTTTTATTTGTTGACATCCCTGACGACAAGGTTGCAGAATTTGTTAGACGCTACATGGAAGCTTTGCATAACAAACACGGCGTTCATTTCACAGCCACAATGACTAATGTCGCCAACGCCCCTCTTTTCCCAGATCGTTTACCAGCAGACAAGGCCGCCACGATTGTCTAAACGACTACTCCAGACTTTCCCGCGCTTGCGTCGGGTTTTATTAGGTTTGATTGCGCCCTGCAGTCAACATGCACCCGCATGTACAACCGAAATAAACCCGACGCTTCCACTTCCTCTAAAATAATAACTGCTATAATTTAGGTCATGAAAATCTCTGCCAAAAAAGTTAAGGAAACGCTTCTTGAGGTTATTGATCCTGAGCTTAATGTTTCCATAGTTGATCTTGGACTAATTTATAAAATAAATGTCAGTAAAGAAAATAAAGTTAAAATAACTATGACGCTTACTTCCATAGGCTGTCCTCTTTTTCCCCAGATTGAAGATGATATAAAAACTAAACTTAAAAAATTAGGAATAAAAGAAAAAGATATTGCTATTGAACTTACTTTTGACCCTCCCTGGTCTATAGAAAAAATGTCTGAAACTGCTAAAGCTATTCTTGGAATTTGATTTTTACATATAAAGAGTACTATAATCTGCTTCAATTCAGAGAAAATAAGTCTTAAGCATGGCTTATGTGTTCTCACGCACCATAACAACGCGCGAAAAGTTTACATAAAATCATTCTCACCAAATTGATGACAGGGATAAAAAGGAAATAATTTTTTATTTTTTTCTTGTCCCGGTCATCATCAACTTGGCTTAAAAACCCATGTTGGGTGGAATGATGATAAGGACAATGATGGAATTTCAGTGAATAAGGAGGACAACGTGAAAAAAAACACTATCTTCGTTGCTATTGGATACTATTTGGTGTCTGTAGGTATAGTATACCTACTCAATAGCAACGCATGGTGGCTACTGGCTCTTTCATCAGCTCTACTTGGGTTCATCTATTGGCTTTTCACCTTCGAAACATACGAAGCCAATATCGTCTTGTGCGTCCTAACCGGTTCCTGCATATCTATTGGAGGAGACATCATAGCACACAATCTATCATTCCTCATATTGCTAGCTGTGTGTCCTATCACTGCCTTCGTGTACGAGAAATCTGTCATACGAGCAGTACCTCCTCCCCAAAACTCGCCGTGTTAAATAACTTGCAGAAAGTGAGAAGTCCACCCTTCTAACCGACTGCTAATCAAACTGATTGAAAGGAGAAGCAGATGAAATCAATCCTGGTCAATGTGGTAGCATGCCTTATCCTCGCGGGCTTTGTCGCTTTAGGCATCTTCCTGTTCATAATTTCACCGGCCATTTTGGCGATAATGGCTCTGCTGGATATCGAGGTCGTACCCGAAGAACTATTTGAGACATAGGAGGAACGAAATGGTACAACGCTGGAAGGATGTCATGTCCTGGTCGATCTTCTTTGGAATGCTTGACACCTTTTCTCACCGTTGTTCATCATTGGGAGAATACGCCAAATCTTCAATGAACCATTCAACCCGTAAAGGAGAAAAATGAAAAGACCATTAGACCTAGAAGAAAAACCCCAGCGACAAAGGCTACTGGAAAGGTCTCAAGATTGGCTTGACCAATATATGGCCCCGGCTACCTTTGTCCTCGCATCTATTGGGCTATTACTAATCAGCGTCCTACTGTTTAAACTGGAGCTATTTGTCTCTCTGCTCGGCAGCATCTGCGCGGGTCTTGTAATTGCGGTGATTGTATCCGTGCTTCAGTTCTACTCCGGTTATCTGAGAGAAAAGTTCAGCTTTCTCAGAAAATTGGAAGCGCTGGTTCCTCGACGATGGAAATTCTCTAGAAAAGAGCTCAACTCGGATTGGTAATTTACTTGCAACTTTTCGCGCCTCGTGCCGGGTTAGTTTTAGATTAGACTGCTCTCCCGCAGTCTTCATGCCACCCACGGCATGATCAATCTCTAATTAACTCGGCACTCATTCTCGATCTTAGATTTTAGATGTTTGATCTTTGATTGATTGAAATGAAAACTAATTTGTTCTAATCTTATATCTAAGATCAAAGATCTAAGATCGAAGATCTTACTTAATATGGCTAAAGGACAGTTTTGGGATGATACATTTGAAAAATTAGCCGAACTTGGCGCCTCAACCGCAAAAAAAACCGGCCAGGCCGTAACCAAAACCTTCAATCCTTTACAGGCATTTGAACCGGCCGCACCAATACCTACTCCTGAAGAACAACAAAAACTTAATGAAGGAATGAAAAATAAAGACAACCACAGTAAGCTGGACTTTGAAAAACTTCAAAAAAAATATCAATATCAAGATGAACAAAAGGAAGATGCTTTAAGACAAAGATTATTTCAGCTTGTAAAAAACGACGAAAAAGAAGCTGTTGAACGCAATAAACAAGAGAAGGAGCAAAAAGAAAAGCAGGAACTCCAGGAACAGGAAGAAAAAAAGAAAAAACAGCAGGAAAGAATACAACAGGAACAATCAGCCGAAACTCCAAGAGGAAAAGAACGGAAAAGCATTTTCTCCAAGAAAAAACAAGCTCAAAAAGAACATGCCGAATATAAACCCTCTTCAGGAAAGCAATAATTTAAATAATCTGGTAAAATAAAATGTACTACGGGATGTAGTTCAGATGGCTAGAACACACGGTTCGGGACCGTGAGGCCGGCGGTTCAAGTCCGCCCATCCCGACACCAATGAAAAAAATCCTTCTCATCCTTTCATTGATTTTTATATTTTTTCTAAGTCTTAATTACTTTTATCTTCAGTATATTTCTTATTTGCGAATAGAAAATAATCTACAAAAAAATATTAAGCAAATTCTTAGCGATATTAAATATGAAAACGGTAAATGGGACACTACATTATATTTTCAAGATACTAACACTCCATTTGATAAGCCCTTATATATTTTTACTGATAGAGGATTCGTTATTGAGCGAATGAATCAAATCAATGGTTTTTTTGATACAGCCCAGTTTGAGTATTCCAACTCATTTAGCTCCCCAAAAACAGTTACTACACAAACAAACACTACCTGGAGAGTATACTCACTGCCTATTGAAAGAAATAAAAAAATTGAAGGAACCATACTAACCGCTTATTATGATCCTAATCTTCAAATACTATCCGACATAGATCAGCTTTTAGTTGAAAATGCACGACAAATTGATACTTTTATTGAGTTTAAAAACAATAAACTTAATGCTGATAAGCTTGACTCCAAAAATATTCATCACTCAATTTACTTTTCTGTTATTGATAGATTTAATAAAGTTATAAAAGAAGACGGAGCCCCACCGACTTTTATGGATAGAAGTTATGTCTCCAATGAATTACTGGTGACTAAATCCCGACAAATAATTGATAAAAAAACAGGGGAACACTTTTTGGCATTATCTCAACCAATACTTGATAAAAATCAAAACACTATCGGAATAATAATTATTGCCAGTTCTTTAAAAAATATTAACTCAATTTTAAAAGATCAAAGAGATTTTTTAATTTTCAGCGGCAGCTTAGTTCTTATATTTATTTTGATCTTAATCGTTTATATATATAGTAAAAAAATACAAGCTATAAAATATATTTCTCCAAATAAAATTTCCTTCGATAAAATAAACAGCTGTATTCTGCTTGATAATTACAGTATCCCTTTTGAGTATGCCAGCATTCAATACGATTTATGTAAAACATTATTTGTCTCTCCCGGCAAACGGTGGGAGAATGATGAACTGCTGGAAAAAAACCGCATGGATGAAGACAATAGTCAACGAGTATTCTATGATGCCTCTATAAGAATTAATAATAAGATTTTTGATAAAATTGGAACTAAGCTTATAATCTACAAAGATAAAACTTACACGATCAATCCTGATCTTCTTCTTAAGATAGTAAAGCTCTGATATCTTTGTGACTCACATTGACTAAAAATTGACTCAAATTAACTCCTTTTATTCTTGTAGTAAATAAAATACCAAAGCTTGGAGGTGATTTAACTTTATGTCAATAATACTTTATGATGTAGTTATTGTTTTCAGAAGAGCTCACGGGTTTTGTGAATGCAATAAATCAGATCATTATCACCAAGACAGATGTCAAAACCCAGTGCTTTGGAGAAGCCGGGGATTAAAATCGCATAAAGGGATATTGTTTGGATCATGGCAAATAAGCTACAAGATTCAGCCGGAAGAAGGCGGCCACAATAGTATTAAAAATATGCAGATTTTATGCAGTCAATGTGACCGGGAACTTAGAAAATATAGTCTCCGTTTTAAACAAAAGTGAACGAATGTTTACTTGACTTTAAAAAATGTGCTACAATATTTTCATGAACTTAAGCTATAGATTAAGACCCAAAAATTTGGATGAGTTTGTTGGTCAGTCTCATTTAGTTGGTAAAGATGGAATCATCCGCAAGATGATTGAAAGTAACTCGCTTTATTCAATTATATTTTGGGGACCTCCAGGATCAGGAAAAACTACATTAGCCAAAATAATTGCCCAAAACTCCAATTCTGATTTTCATATTTTATCAGCTGTATCAACTGGTAAAGAGGATTTAAGAAAAATCATTCAAAATGCTCAAGATAACAAACTATTTGGCAAAAGAACAGTTCTTTTTATTGATGAAATTCACCGCTGGAATAAAGCTCAGCAAGATGCGCTTTTACCCAATGTAGAAAATGGGTTAATCACTCTTATCGGAGCCACAACGGAGAATCCTTCGTTTGAAGTCATCAGCGCTCTTTTATCCCGCTGCAGATTATTTGTTTTAAAAAGTTTAGAAGATCAGGATTTGGAAAAAATTGTTGATAAAGCTTTATCAAATACAGAAATGGGCGTGGGGAAGTACAAGAAAAAAATAAACAGTGAAGCAAAAGAATTACTGATCAGACTGTCAGGAGGAGATGCCCGCATTATACTTAATGCCTTGGAAATGGCAGTCACCACCTACAAAGAAAAAACAATTTCTCCAGAGATTATAAAGCAAGTTTTTCAAACTAAATCAGCCGGCATTTATGATAAAAAGGCCGATGAACATTACAATATCATAAGCGCTTTCATAAAATCTGTCAGAGGTTCCGATCCTGATGCCGCCCTCTATTATTTAGCCCGTATGCTGGAAAATGGCGAAGATCCAAAATTTATTGCCAGGAGAATGATTATTCTGGCCTCGGAAGATATTGGTATGGCTGATAGGGGAGCTTTGATACAGGCAAATATTGCTTTTGAAGCAGTTCATAAAGTAGGTATGCCTGAAGCACAACTTATCTTAGCTCATATCGTTATTTACCTAGCTAAAGCACCTAAATCAAGAGTAGTTGCCAATGCTTTGGAAAAAGCAAAAGCGGCAGTTTATGAATTTCCCAATGAGCCGATTCCTTTACATCTAAGAAACGCAACGACCAAATTCATGAAAAATTTAGGGTACGCAAAAGATTATAAATGGAGTAAAGATTATGTCGGCCCCAAAAGTAATCTCTCATTTCTCCCCGAAAAACTCAAAAATAAAAAATTCTACGAACCGTAACTGTCATTGCGAGCGAACAAAGTGAGCGCGGTAATCTAATGACCTGCGGATTGCTTCGGTCATTACATTCCCTCGCAATGACACTCGTTGTTTATCAGATGTTTTTGATATAAAATAAGGTTATGTATTTATATAATTCTCTCACTAGAAAAATAGAGGAATTTAAACCACTCAAACCTCAGGAAGTTAATATATATGTCTGCGGACTTACAGTTTACGACTTTGCCCATATCGGCAATATGCGCTCCTACAGTAATAGTGATTTTTTGAAAAGAACCTTGCTTTATCTTGGCTACAAAGTAAACCACGTGATGAATATAACTGATGTAGGTCACCTTACAGGAGATGATGACAGCGGCGAAGATAAGCTGGAAAAACAGGCAAAAAAAACCAAAAAAACTGTTTGGGAAGTGGCTGAGTTTTATACTGATTTCTTCTTAAAAACTTTAAAAGAACTTAATATATTGTTACCGGATGTACTAAGCAAAGCAACTGATCATATCCCTGAAATGGTAGCCTTCATAAAAAAGCTCGAGGAAAAAGGTTTTACTTACGAGACTAATGAAGCGGTTTATTTTGATGTTTCTAAATTCAAAGGTTATGGAAAACTTTCTGGACAAAAGCTTGAAGAAAAATTAAAAGGAGCGAGAGAGGAAGTTTATGTTGATCCTAAAAAAAAACATCCTGCAGATTTTGCTTTATGGTTTAAAAGAATCGGCCGATTTGCTAATCATCAAATGCATTGGGAATCTCCATGGGGTGAGGGTTTCCCAGGATGGCACATCGAGTGTTCGGCTATGAGCATGAAATATTTGGGTCAGACCATTGACATTCATGCCGGAGGTGTTGATCATTTGGCAGTTCATCATGAAGATGAGATTGCTCAGTCCGAAGCTTTAACAGGGAAACAGTTTGTAAATTACTGGTTTCATAATAACTTTCTTCTTGTTGAAAATCAAAAAATGAGCAAGTCATTGGGAAACTTTTTTACCATCGAAGATACTCAAAAAAAAGGAATTGACCCTCTAGCTTTAAGACTTCTTTTCCTGCAAACTCATTATCGGTCAATGATGAACTTTACCTGGGACTCAGCCAAAGGATCTAATGAAGCCTTAAACAAATTAAAAGAACAAGTAGTCATGCTGAGAAAACAAACTGACCGAACTACTCTTTCTCAGGAAAAATACAAAAAAATTGAAGAATACCGTGACCGGTTTATCGCGGCCATATCAAATGATTTGCAAACTTCAGCCGCAGTCGCCATCATGTGGGAAATGCTTAAATCAAACGTACCATCCCCTGATAAACTTGACCTTTTGCTTGAGTTTGACCAAGTTTTCGGCCTTAAACTTGCCGAAGTTGAAGAAGAAAAAATACCGGAAGATATTGTTAAACTGGCAGAAGAACGACAACAGATGAGAGTAGAGAAAAGGTATGAGGAAACCGACAGATTAAGAAAAGAAATTGAATCAAAAGGCTACACAGTCGAAGACACCCCTGAGGGTTTCAGAATTAAGCGGCTAAAATAGCAGACAACCGCTAAGAGTGCTAATCTGACTTGTGTTTACGATTGGAGCCTCACAACAAGCCTTTCTCTCATATTCGTATAAATTCATACATCAATAAATCTTCTTAAGCATATCTACTCCTTCCAAACTTTAAATAATAATCCGCTACTATTCGCATTATGGTAAAATATTCATATTGGTGATTGTAGCTCAATGGTAGAGCACCGCCCTGTGGAGGCGGGTGTTGCGGGTTCGAGTCCCGTCAGTCACCCATAACGAGGGGTCAACAGTTTCAAACTGCTTGATTAGCTTGAAGCAAGGAGATAAAGCATCGGTTCTAAATCCAGGATATGTGTAAACAACATTTTTTGGGAAAATAGAACCAAGTAGAACTCTTCTTTGTTGTAGACTCCCTTCAAGCCATGCTTTATCTACATTCCATAAGAAGTCGTTCATAAAATTTACTACGATATCAATATCTACTTCTTGTAATTTAGCTTCACTTTTTTGGCTCTTTTGAACAAGAAGTTCATCTTCGATCAATTCTAATTGTTCATTAAATATCTCATCTGTATAAACACCTCTAAGATGTTTTGCCACCAATCGTTTTCTAACCTCATGTAAAGCGCTAATTTCTTCCTCAAAGGATCTATACCTATTAGCTAAATGAGAATATCGTATTTCCCATTTTTCTTTTACCATCTCTGTAAACAGCTTTACTAGTTCCTGTTTTGGTTCTGCATACCTCAAAAATACCACAAAATCGGTCTCAAAATCATCTTTTGGTATAGATGGACTATGGTGCTTACCACTAACACAATAATAATATGCATATTTACCTCCATTACCTCTACTAAAAGAACCTGTCATAGGTAGGCCACATTTATCACATAGGACACCTCGTAATGGAAAGATTTCATTTTGTCTATTGTGTTTTATCCCATTAGTAAAAGATCTACCATTAATAATTGACTGAACCTTATAAAAAAGATCTTCTGAAATCATAGGAATATGTTTGCCGA
This sequence comes from Candidatus Roizmanbacteria bacterium, assembly GCA_016432445.1. GTDB lineage: Bacteria > Patescibacteriota > Microgenomatia > UBA1406 > GWC2-37-13. Next base: position 727,281 of record CP066689.1, read on the forward strand.
TTTTATCAATATTAAATACCTTACTCACGACATAGCCACAATAAAATTTATCTCGGAATATTCTTTGGGTTTGCTGATCACGAGTAATAGGAATCTTATTATTACCATAATTAATATAAACCCCTAATTTATTCATAAAAGGCACGATACTAGCTAAGGAATAAGCGCCTGTTCCCATTTCTTCCCATGATTTTTTCACTAATTCAAATTGTTCAGTATCAGGTTCAATTACTTGTCTATTGTCTCTTGATAAATTTAAATAACCAACTGGAGCTTTACCGGTAGCCCAACCTTCTTCTAAACGTTTACGAATGCCATCTTTCGTCCTTACTCCCTTTGTAGCATTATCCAATTTTGCTACCGCCGCAAGAAGGGTTTCTAAAAACTCACCTGTGGGATTATTTTCTGTAGGCTCAGTAACTGAAATTATTCTTATTCCATATTCAGCTAACCGTTTTTTTATTGCAAGGAAATCATAAGTTTCACGACTAATCCTATCTATTTTATATATGTAAACAGCAGATATTTCAGATTTATTTTTTCTACAATCTTCTAGAAGTTTTAATAATTCAGGTCGATTAATTGTTTTTGCACTAACACCTTCTTCTCTATAAACATTTATTAAATCGTACCCTTGTCTTTCTGCTTCTCTTTTACAATAGTCATATTGATTATCAAGACTGAAGTTAGATACTTGTTCCTCTGAACTAACACGAAGATAGGCATAGGCCTTTTTAATCATAATTCCATTATCTACCATTTTTGTTAAAGCTGCAACTTTCTAATTTATTTTTTTCTTCAAACTGTTGAAACCCAACTTCGATTAAAGCATCAAAGCAATCAATTATTAACTGAATTTGAGTATCAGTCATTTTTTCAGAAACTACACCTATAATTTTTCTTGCTTTTTCAATTGTCATAAATAATGACTAATTGAATTTATAATCAGGGTTATTAACTCTCCAAAAAAAGAACTTAATCTTGGCTATGTTATTTAATGTCCTAAATTTAGCGTGATCATATAAGTAGCTGTAAGCCAGCTCAATATTTTTCCCTAAAGTAGTTTTATTCTCGGCATCTTTAAAAAGTTTAAACCACCTTTTATCTAATTTTTGTTCTATAACTGCAATATCGTTTATATCTATATCTAACTTCTCTGCATATCTTAAAGATTTTTCTTGAAATGCTACTTTTATATTAGGTTGCGATTTTATCCTTTCCGGTAAGGTTGCGATTATAGATGCTATCCCTACAGGTGGGTTTGAATGTTCTTCTGAAGATTGTTTTGATTCATGGGCTTCGCCATATAATTTATTTTTTTCATTATTTTCTTTTTCTTCATTGTTGTTTAAAGTAGATTTCGTTTCTCTTTTTATTGTAGTTTTCTTGTATTTATCGTTATCTATTTCATAGTTTGCTGAATTTTGAAAATAGTTATAATTGACAATCTCAATCCATAACCCTCTTACCGTTTTCCTCGTATTCGCCATTCCATGTTTCTTAATACGCCGCACAAAGCCTTCGATAACTGATTTTGTAGGTTTATCCTTTCTATATCCTACCCTATAACTACCAATTTCTCGCATTTCTTCGTAACTAGTTAATGTTTGTCCACGTTTATAAATAACACCGTCTTTTTTTACTTCTGTATGATTAGCTTTGCCAATTAACCATATCCAAATCTTAAACCAGGTTAATGGCCATATCATTATTTCTGATTCAAATATTTTTCTGGCGATCATAAAATATCCACCTTTTATATTTTCCATATTTATTAATTCTGTTAACAAAAAATCCTAAAGTAATTTTTCAACATCCATAAATCCTTGACTTAACATCTTTCAGAGCGTAAAAATATTTTTTAGGACTTACTTTTACTGATTCATTCCAATATGATTGAATTGCTTTTTGAAGCTTAGAAGAGTTGTAGAATATAAAACTCATCTTTTTAGGATTTGTTTTATCAATGTCTATGAGAGGAAAATCCCACGCAATTAAAGCAGCAACTAAAGATAGTTCTTGTGAGATAAAATAATCATCCTCTCGTAATTCTTTCTTAATCATAATGACAACTATTAAGTGATTACGAGAAGCTGTCAAGAAGGTAATTTGAAGCTAAAAAATAGATTTAGGCATAATCTTTATAATCACTTACTTGATTATGAAATTAACGAAGATTAAATAGCCATGCTTTTTCTTCACGCATAAATTCAATGCTAAATCTCTGTTTTAGTACTTTTTTTATTTTTTTATTTCTTATATTACTAACCGAATGACCTAAATACGAGCTCCTTATATCTTCATCAAATAACTCTTGATATATTTTTATTATTTCTGATGTGGTAAACAAATTGTTACCTGTTCTTTTTCGTAATTCAAGAAAACTTTCTATTATTTTTCTCCATTTTAACGCTCCACTAAAATCAAGCGTTTCTATATTTCCATCACCCATTTTAAAGAAAAAACTTTTATTGTGATAAACGACATCTTCTCCAGACTTGAAAAATATGGTTTGATTCATATTCAAATACTGATTAAGAAGTTGAGTATTTATATTACCAAAGACAATATCAGTATGATAAGCATCTTTATAAGGATTAATTGTCCAACAATCAAAACAACCATAAGCTTTTAATTTATCTAAGAAAGCACGAAATAAAGATGATTCCATATTAGTGAAATTAAAACATTGGAGAGGTATCGTTCTTTTTTTAATCGAAGCCCATTCAATGATCGTCTTTAGTGTGTGAACATATTTATCATCTGTAGTTTTTGTTATTCTTTCTTGTTTTTCCTGCCATAATTTTTTGGCTTCTTCCTGCTTTTCTTTATAAGCTTTTTGTCTTGACTGCTCTTTTAATTTTTCAATTTGAGGGGTTAATGTATCAGGTATTATATCTGGATAATAAACGGCGGTAACATTTGATTGGCTTTTTTTAGCCATATTTATTTTATCTTAATTTTTTTTAAAAAATACTAAACAAGAGATTCTATCATTCCTTTAAATCTTTGTTTTTTATATTTTAGATTTAAGCAACATCTACAACCAATGACATCCTCTAATGGATGTTTATAAAGCATTCCAACACGTTTATTACAGTTAGGGCAAATGAACCAAAATTTTTCGCCATTAAACTTTGTCCTTGAAGTAGTGAGATTCACTATAATCCCTAAAGCTTCAATTTGAGCATTAAGGAGAGTTATTTTTAACTCTTTTTGAGCTTTGCGCACCAGATCATCAATTTTGATCTTATAACAGTTTTCCGCTATGAAATTAGTTCCTAAATCACATGGGTTTAACATTTTGATTCTCCTGAATTACCTGATTTTGACCAAGAATTGCAGTATTTGTTTTAATATTAAAGTTAACTTGTGGCTGCTTTAACATCCTTAAAGCTTGAATGGAAGTTAAATAGTGTCTATTCGCTCTGTCTAATTCTTTACTCAACACTGCCATTACTTTAATTCTTAATTCTGAAATTTGACCTGATGATATGTAAGTATTCATAAGGTTTTGTATTTCTAATGTTCTTATATAGTTTATTGTTACAAGCTCTGCTGTTGCCTGTTCACTTATAGTTGTACAGCTATACTCTTTTTGCAACTTCCTTAACATATCTATTGCAAAAGTTCTATAAGATTCATCTAGAGAACTTACCATTAAAGCTCCATTTTGAAACTCATTTAAAGTCATTGCTTTAAATAGATTTTTTTCTTTAGACACAAAATTTTCACCCTCTAATTCTTCCTCATCATATTCATCATCTTCTTCTTTATTAATATTTTTTTTATCATTAATAATCTTTATCTCAGCATCTGCATTTTGAATAACAGAATAAGGATCATAAGTCGTCTGTAAGCGATCAATATCCCTTTTAATTTCATCTACTGTTCTTATTTTTGTAGGAATATTCATCAGTTATTATTATCCCACACATTTATCTATGCATGTCAAACTAAGATTAATGTTTGATTTATCTAACAAAAAAATACATAAAGCAGTTAAAAACCTTTAAAGAAATCCGATAAAGAAACACCTAATGCATGAGCAATTCGCCAAATTGTGTGAAGACTAGGGGAGTATTTACCTTGTTCAATTTTATTTACATATGTATGGTAATAACCGGCTTTAATTGAGAGTTGTTCCTGGCTGATATTTTTGCTTTCTCTAATCTTTCTTAAATATCTTCCAAAGAACATCGCAAAATCCTTTTTTTCTTTTCTCCTGGCAGCAGGATTATCTTCATAGCTAAGATTTTTAGGCTTCATGCATATTATTACACAGAAACCTTCTCTTATCTGCACTGCACTACTATTGTGGCCTTCTGATATACTATACATAATGGGAATGCAAATAGCTTATGTTTTATGTGAAGAATGTGAATTTACAGTTATATTTAAGTCAAAAAATGATGCTTTCTTTTTTTGCAAAATAGACAAAGTCGGTTACAATATCCCCTTAGAAAATGCTAATAAGCCTTCGTGCCCTAAATGTAAATCTTTAATGGAATGTTATAGCGTATTAGAAGAAGATAATATTTGTCCTGTTTGCAACAACGGATATTTAAGTGTTATGCGCATTAAAGAAGAAGAATTAAAAACACCTAAACATCAAGAATTGGTCAACCAGATATTTAAAAATAAGATCAATAAAGATAAAGATGGAATAATATTGAAGACTTTAAAATATTCTGCAGCTTCGTCTCTATTGTTCTTTATTCCAATACTTGCAGTTATTAAACCAGAATTTGTTCAAGAAAATTTTATAGATAATTTTGTTTTAATCACCTTACTAGTATTCATAGTAAGCCTTATTGTTATTGTTTTTTTTAAATTCATAAAGCCTCTTGGACTTAATAGATTTCTAATAAATGCAAGAAAACCTTCATTAATAGTAAGTTTTTGCCTGCTCTTAGCAGTTATAGGTTATTTCTATTGGTTTCAATGGAAACCAAGTGAGATTAGAAAATCATGCGCTAAAGAAGTTATAGAGAAATACAGTGGTTCAAATAAAAATAATTATTATAGATTGTGCGTAACCCAAAAAGGATTAAAACCAGAATCTATTTTTGTTAAATAATGGAAAATAAAATTACTGATATAAATGATTTAGTTGCATGTCTTACTGCTGCTGCTATGAAACCTCTGTTAAATGATAACGTTTGGCAATGTTATGGATATAACAAACGTCCGATTAAAGGTAATATTTGGAATAAATTATTTCCTAAAAAGTTTGAATTAGATAACTTTATTACAAGAGAAATCCTAACTATGGGGTTAATTGATATATTAAATGGAATCAAGAAATCAAATCAAACATTTGATACAAAATTGTTAATCTCAATAGGTCTTATTGATCAATATCTATCTACTACGAAGCACTTGTTTTCTGAGGATCTATTTATGGAAAATCTTTTTTCATCCTATTATGCTTTTAAAATTTGCGATAAATCAAAGCTCCATGAACCTTTTATATTAAAAGCTAAGGATGTACTAAATAAGAAAAATTTTGCGAAATTTATGGTTGGCACAATTAGGCTACTTGCAATCGAACATGCAGCCGATTATCTGTTGAACAGTAATAATATTAAGGATTTCGTTGACAATTCCCTCGTAGAAAACATACTGAAAATTTCTATGCCAGAAGAAAAATGGAGAGAATATGGGAAACTAATATCTGAGAAAATTTTAAAAGTATAATAAAATTATGATTCACAATAAGACGGAGCTTCTAATCTACCTTATACGCCATGCAGAGTCTGAAATGAATCAAAAACCCGAATTAATAGCCGGTAGAAGTCCCCAAAGCCCTCTTTCAGAAAAAGGGAAAATTCAATCTCTTAATTTAGGAAGAAAACTAAACCAAGAAGGAATTAAATTTGATGCAATATATTCATCTCCTTTAATAAGAACTAAAATGACAGCAGAACTGGTCTTAAAAGAGATGAAAATATCAAAAGATATGATTATAGAAGTACCGGAGTTAGTAGAATTTAGTTCCGGTGATTGGGAAGGTCGCTCTAGACAAGAAATTTATACGCCAGAGATATTACAATACATAAATACAAAAGGGTCATTATTTACTCCTCCTAATGGAGAATCTCAATTAATGGTTGAACATAGAGCATCCGGATGGTTTATTAAAGAAATACTACATAATCCTAATTATTTTGATAAAACAAAAACTATAGCTATTTTTTCTCATGGATTGACTATAAAATGTTTACTTCATTTTGTAATGCATTTTGATGATCGTTTAATTTACAGAATCCGTTTAGACAATACCGCTTACTGCAAGTTACGCTTGAATCGTGAAGGATGGTTTATTGATAGTCTCAATGAGACTTCACAATTACTATGAATACTTTACAGACATCCTGTTACAACCTTTAATCAAGACACTAATCTATTAAAAAATTAATGAAAAAACTATACCAATTATTAGGCACTCTGTTTATCATAAGTGGGATCATTTTCCTGTTTATTCATTCAATGGTAGTTACAGACACAAAAGGTGAGTCTTTTGCCAGAGATCTCTTTGGTTTCCCTATCCCTCATCCTCCGGGGTGGACTTCCTTCATTCCAATCTTCAGTACACTAGTGATGTTTGTTTTTGAGTTTTTCTCACTGCATGGACTTGTCGGAATAGTTATTTTTGGAATCCTTATTTATATTGGCATCTTTATCATTGGTCTTGGTGGGAAAAAAAATAAGGCAGCATAAAAACTGTTATATTAGTTCATAGAACGATGAAATGATTAGAAATCATCAAAGATGAAGATATATATGTCAAGTACCAAATTTATTAAATTCGTTCAAATTTATTGATTACAAAATAAGCCATAAATAACAAAAAAATAGTAAACCATTGGCTAACACCGCAATTACAACAAAAAGTTCGAGATGTTTTTGAACCTCGTTATAAACGAGAACTAACAGATGAAGAAGTTTTTGAGATTGCAGATAATCTAACAGGTTTAATTGAGGTTATCCTTCAATACCAATGGAGAAAAAAATATAACAATAAGACCTAAACGCTAGAATTAAGTTGTACAGCTATATTATTAAATTCTTTAGAAAAATCTTCCAATCGCTTATTTAAATTAAGATCAACATAATTATTTATCAATTTCAATAATTGTAAATACAGGTCTGCTGATAAAAATATTGATTCATTAACCCAATTATCACTTGGTGAATCATTGTAAATCATTTGATTTGTTTTGTGTTCAGCAAAATCTTCTAAGCTAGAATACAGCGAATGTGATATCTTAGAAACTTGCCAATAAATTTGTTTGTAATAGTAAAGATAACCAGTTTCTAAAGCTAAATGTCTCATTGTTGAGAAACTCCAGTTATATTCTTTTATTCCTTTAACTTTTTTTATTTTAAGTTCTTTAATTATATCTTCTCTTGATTTTTTAATCTTTTCGATAATTTTAATATCACATTTTTCTAATACTTTTTCATATGCTTTTTTTATATCAGGCTTTGATATACCTTCATATAAACCCTTCAGCCTATTATAATAATCTAATGTGTCATACTCCTTAAATAAAATAGCTCTATTAGTACTGTCTTCTTTTAAGATGTAAGCTAAGGTTACTAATCCCTCAAATATCGATCTCGCAATAATGGCTGCATCTTCACCATATCCTTGAGAAAGGATTGTTATAGCTCTGCATGACTTAGTTATTTTAGAAAGAGTCAAAAAAACAATTTTATCTATGTCTACATGTTCTTTAGATTGATACTTTACCTCTAAAACATACTTTAATTCATCATTATAGAAATTAATAAGCTTTAATAAATAGTTTTTTAATGACTCAAACATATTCATAAAAAAATCATATGAATTCTGCAATAGTAGGTAATATCGGTTTATTGTTAACTCCTATGAATTTATGAGAATATCGTACTTCGTTTTCTAATGCCGGTAAAATAGGCTCTAAGATAAGAACTGTAGAAATTATATTTGTACCATCTTGAGTAGTTATCTCATCCTGTATAGCGCCACTTCCTCCCGCCATCGCCGAGACAGCTAACATAGTAATAATTTGATGATGCATGTCAGGAGTAATAACTAATAAATTATTGTCTCCTTTCGTAAACTTCGGTAAAGCGTTTTTGATGGAATCTTCCACTGTATACTTTATTTCTTCTTCAGATGAAAAAGAACCTGCTTCACCATTAATATATTTAGGCTTACTTACACGTATTCTTTTTTGACTTTCAGATAAGTTCGAATCTTTCCATAATTGACCTTTCCATGATGGAGCCTTAACTTCAACCTTCCACAAATTATTTTTTAAATCTTTTATGGATAGATCTAACTTCGTATAATCTTTTCCATCAGGCTCTAAATCTTCTATATTTAATCTTAGAATTTTTCCAAAAAAATATATTGTTTTAAGTTCACCAAGTAGTTCATTTCTTTGTTTATCAATTAAAACACGCTTTTTGTTTTTTTTATAATAATCTTTGTTTAAATAAAAAACAAATTCAAGCCATTTATTAATTTCCTGATTCCACTCGGGTGAGTAACCAAAATCATCTTGAGGAGTATGTTGAAAATAATCAGAATAAAAATTCATTCCATTTGATTAGGAAACTTATACTTTTTTTCCTAAGAGATTGACAAGAAGATTGAAAAATTTATCTGGTGCTTTATCTAAACTATCAACCACAAGTTTTAATTTTTCTTTTTCTCCAATGTTAGCCAATTGCTCTGCTTCTCGTTGCAAAATTTCCTTTAAAGCATTAAAAGCTCCATGAATCAAAGTTGCTCTTACTTCATGTTTCTTTTCTTTGTGATATAACCACACCGCAATCAATATCAATGCTACTCCCAATGAATTATTTGCAAGATATTGCCATTTGTCTGGAGATAGTTGTAGTGATGTTGTTCCTATTACAATTACACCACCAATTCCACCAGCCAATTCTAAGACATTGCTAATTGTCACATTTACTTTAGGATTAAACGGTAATGACATGTGAATAAATTATATCATCAGTTTTATATCCTCACTAGTCTGAAGTTTTTTAAGGATTTACCTAAATTCAGCAAAATAAAATTCCTAACCCACTCTTTTCCTTCAGCAGCAATTTTAACTTTCAATAAGTACCTCTTTTGATCAAGTTGAAAATCCGGCTTTTCCCAAGAATATAGATAACTTTCATTATTAAAGGCATAGCATTCATCCATTCCTTGTTTTTTTATAGCTATAGAAATTTCTGTTGACTCATCAGGTGGTATTGTTTCTCTTGAAACAAGTAATGCATCTCCAATATTAACACCCCCATGATAATCTACTGGTTCTTTTGTAGTAGTCCAACGACCATTTATTTTGAGCAATTCTGCCTTTGTTTCAGGATCAAGAAAACTTAACCATACCCGAGCATTTGTAGCTGTATTACTACTAATAAAAAAACTTAATATTCCTCTTTTAACATTTATAACACTAACATTCATAAATTTATAATGATCTTTAGCTGTAGGAGGTTGAAAAATAGGGGAAGTCCCTATATCTATTTTAAAATTGGGGGCTGTTAATATATCTGTTAGCCTTTGAAGTAACCATCCAATAATTGCACCAAATAATAATAGTAAAAATTCCTTTAATTGCATAATTTGTTTAGATTATAACAGAGAGTATTAAAAAGCAGAAAAATAAGAATGAAGATTGCTCATTCCTTGTATAATTGGTTCTAAGAACTCATCGTTAATGACCCATTTTTTATGGCTTGAATTTATCTTGATCTTATCAAGATTGTCCTGACGCTCCAGTCAACTCCCGGAGTGTCTTTAAGTGTCTTTAATATATAAAAAAACTTTTGATATACTTTGAATCGTGAGACAGGGCAGAATTGTTTATCAGGGTAATACTAAAAAAGGTAATGAAATTGTAATCCGTTATCCTATACCAGAGGATCTTAAAGCGATGACAGACTATATGAATGCCCTGTCTTTGGAACAAACGTTTATAACCTTTCAGGGAGAACAACTAACTCTTAAGGAAGAAAAAAAATACTTACAAGGGATATTAAAAAAGATTCAGAAAAGAGAAGCCGTAAAATTATTCGTGTTCCACAAGAATCAATTAATCGGGATCTCCGATATTGTTATGCAAGAAAGAACATCGGCTCATGTAGGTATCTTTGGACTAACAATAACGAAAGATCACCGTGGAGAAGGCATAGGCAAACTCTTAATGGAATTAGTTATTAATGAAGGAATTACGCATATACCGCAATTAAGAATTATTACACTTGGAGTGTTTGCTAATAATCCCATTGCTTACGGTTTATATAAAAAATTTGGTTTTATAAAATTAGGAAAAATACCAGGAGGAATCAAACATAAGAACAAATATATCGACTATATTTCTATGTATAAGATAATCAAATAAAATTTGGGCCAGAAAAAATTTAACCTATAAATATGATGATTCATATCCGAAAATTAACCAATAATGAATCTATTCCCTGGGAACTTCTTCTTTTGGCAGATCCTTCAGTCAAAAAGATAAAGGAATATTTGAAAAATGCCATTAGTTATGTCGCTTTAATTGACGATAAAATTGTTGGCATATATGTACTACAAAATAAAAACAATGGTGTTGTTGAACTTAAAAACATTGCTGTCAGAAAAACTTATCAAAATCAAGGAATCGGAAAAAAATTAGTTTTGGATGCTATTGAGAAAGCCAAATCTTTCGGAGCAAAAGAAATAGAAGTAGGAACAGGAAACTCAAGCATTTCTCAGTTAGCTTTCTATCAGAAATGCGGATTTCGAATCACTGAAATAGTTAAAGATTTTTTTATCGATAATTATCCTCAAAAGATATTTGAAAATAGAATTCAATGTACAGATATGATAATGCTTTCAAAAGATCTGTAAGACCCCTCAAATAAAGTATCATTTGTGTTCTAATTGAGTCCGCCCAATCACCCATTTTTTATGGCTTAAATTTGTCTTGATTTTATCAAGATCGTCCTAACACTCCAGTACACTCCCGGGGTGTCTATTATTACCTTGTGGTAAACTTTGTGTATGGATAGCATTAGAGATTTTCTAATAGGGATTGTTGCTTTTATTTATTCTCTTTTTCCTTTAGGCAATACTCAACTTCAAGTGCCTTTTTCGCAGGCACCAACGCCAACACCAGTAAATGCAGTTCAGCAATCGTTAAGAGAAGCTTTTCATTTCCCAACGATTAACTCCATAAAAATAAATGCCACGCCATATTTGACTCTTCCTTTCCGTAAAGCTGATCTTCAACGGCCCTATGAAATAAGCGAAGGCTGGGTATATTCGGCTGATGAGATAAAAATTCATCAAGGCAATCCAATTCATTTAGGGGTTGATTTTGCCTTGCCCTATGGAACTCCAGTTGTTGCCCCAGCTGACGGTTATGCCATGTCTTCTTACCAAAGCTTTCGCATAAAAGACAGTTGGAATAATATCAGAACTTATCAAGGAAAACAGCTCAATGTAGGCTTTGGATATTTTGTATCTATTTATAATCCTGAAGCTGACCGTTTTGTTGATCTAACTCATCTCTCGGATGTTGATCCTCAAATTCCTTTTAGTCCTCCTTTTAAAACTGAGGATGGCTGGGCTCCGACTAATCATAACGAAGATCCGGAAAAATTTATGAAAAATCCTTATGTGGCGTTTATTAAAAAAGGAACAGTAATTGGAAAAGTGGGTTACTCAGGCTTAACGTGGGGTTATGAAGAGTATAAGGAAGGCGCCAAAAGACCTGTTGTTCTAGACAATAACACTAACAAAAGCTGGGATGAACCTCATATTCACTTTGCAGAGTTTTTCCGTGATCCAAAAACTCATGAAATAAATTATCTAAGAGACCCTTATGATATTTATGATGTTTTTACCAGTTACCCAACTCTAAATAGAAAAACTACAGTCGGCCCCAACCCTCTTTTTTTTCTAAACAACGAAGGCTTACCAAAATACGCAGATGAATAAAACATGATTTACATTATCACGACTTAACCTAACACAGGAATTAAGATTTTTTCGTTAAGATATTTCTTGTAGAGTTCTAAATCTTCACCGTGATCAAAGGCAATTTCCTCTTTAGGCGGGAGAGCACCAAGATCAAACCATCTTAACTCTTTTACTTCCTCATCTGTTTCTTTTACTTGTTTAGCTGCCTTGGCAAAAAAAATTATGTCAACATTTTGTCTGTCTTCTTTTGGCCGATTAGGATTGTCATTAATTCTTAAAAGTTGAAGATCTTCAATCTCCCAACCGCTTTCTTCCATAACCTCTCGTTTAACTGCCTCTTTTAAATTTTCATCTCTTCCAAAAAATCCGCCCAATAACGCCCATTTTCCCGACTCAAGGATTGGCTTTCCCTCATATGTTCCTCTTTTCCCAAGAAGTACTTGACTGCCTTTCACAACAACTGCATTAACAGTTACATGCCTTAATGAAGTTTTGTTGTTATTCTCAAAATAACAGGTAAGCATAAGATGATTTTATCACAACAATCATAGCCACATCTGATAAAATTAAGCCATGAATAAATCGGTAAAACTTTTATCTTTAAATATTTCAATTTTTCATAAAAATAATGAGGCAATCAGCCAACTCCTTAAAGAAACAAACCCCGATATTGTTTGCTTTCAAGAAGTGACCAGAAAAGTTGATGAGTCAGCTTTAGATACATACATCAGCAAAAATGCCGTTGATAGGGTAATGCCTGAGTTATCTTATTCTTTTTTTGCTCCCAACTGGGCATTAAGAGATTTCCGGCAAAAAAACTTTCACGGCGAAGAAAATTTTGAGCATGATTTTGGCGGTTTTATAGAATATGGAAATTATATAAAAAGCAGATATAAAATCATTCAAGGTAAAAGCATTTTTGTTCAAGGTGAGTTTTCTTACCTTACCGACTGGGAATCATTTTCAAAACATCCGGGAAAAGAACCACGTACGGCTCAAATCGCTGATTTAGAAATCGAAAATTCAAAAAACTTGAGAATAATAAATTATCATGGCATTTGGACAAAAGATAAAAAAGGCACTGAACAAACAAAATCAGCCTGCGAAAAACTTGATACGTTAGCTTCCGAAGTCAGTTATCCAACAGTTATTTGTGGAGACTTTAATCTTTTTCCTCATACTGAGTCTATTGAAGTTTTAGATGAAAATTTTGTCAACTTAGTTAATAAATATAATATCACTCGCACAAGGCCTATAACTAATGAACTTAGTGCAGAAAAAAGAAATGTTGTTGATTATATTTTTGTAAGCCATAATCTTGAAGTAAAAAATTTTGAAGTTATAGACTGTGATGTATCAGACCACTTTCCATTGTTTGCAGAATTCGTTTATTAAAGACCAAGCTCAGGAGCGATTTTTTGCATTGAAGTAAGACAAATTTCTGTAAATTTTTCCAGTGACATATTTAAACCATGAACATTGCTGCATAATGCAACCTCATCACGCCTGGTTCCTGCGGCAAATTTGGGTTCTTTAAGGAATCTTTTTAAGACAGAGGAAAGCTTAACATCAGTTAATTTTTTTGAAGGTAAAATCAAAGCTACTGCCGTAATCAAACCAGTCAAACTATCAGCGCAATAAATAGACCAGTGAGATTTAAGTTTTAGATTTTCTACAGCCATTCTGACAGCATGAGCCTGAACTATATCGTAAATTGTTTGACTAACTTCCAATCCATATTTTGCTAAAGCTTCTTTAGTTTTTCCTGGATGAAATTCCTTAAACTCCCCGCCAAAATCTATGTCATGAATCAAACCAGCAAGAAGCCAATCGTCTTTTGAAGGTTCATCAGGATTTAACTGACCTTGAGATTGAAGATAATCATAAATTCCCCCCATACATGCCTCCAAAGCTAAGGAATGTTTGAAAATATTTGGTTCAAGCTGACTCTTAATCGCTTCGATATATTTTTGTCTATCGTATGTCATAATTATTTTTTAAGTAAATTGTAATTTATGATTTCCCAAAGGGCAGAAATTCCATCACGCCAGCCTATTTTTTTACCTTCCTCATAAGTCCTGCCCCAATAAGATATACCCACCTCAAATAATTTTAAGCTTTTTACTTTAGCAATACGGGCTGTAATCTCAGGTTCAAAACCAAAGCGTTTCGTCTCAAGCTGAGGAGCAATCTCCCTTATCAAGTCACCTCTAAATACTTTGTAACCTGTTTCCATATCCGTCAGATTAAGGTTGGTCATCATATTTGAAAAAAGGGTAATCATGTTGTTAGCCAAGTAATGCCAGAAATATAATACCCTGTGTGGCCGGTCTGAGATAAACCGGCTTCCGTAAACTACATCAGCGCTGTTTTTTAAAAAAGGTTCAAGAAGTAAAGGATAATCTTCAGGTGAATACTCCAAGTCGGCATCCTGGATAATAACAATATCACCTGTCGTACTGGCAATTCCATCTTTTAAAGCTGCTCCTTTACCCTCATTTATTTTTTTTTGTATAAGTTTTATCTTAACTTTGCCTGATTTTTTGACACCTGCCTGCCGGCAGGCAAGGTTTGGCATTTGAGCTTTGATATTCTCAACTGTGTTATCACTGCTGCCATCATCAATAATCACTATTTCTTTTTCAAGACCGCAAGTATCAGAAGCCGCTACAACATCAAGCGTTTTCCCAATATACTTCTCTTCATTGTAAACCGGAATAACAATGCTTACTTTTGAGTGTTTCATAGGATGGGATTTATTGTATACTATCTCTATTTCAGATTCAATTAATATTATTTATGAAAATAATAATAGCATTTTCTGGGTTTATATTTGTTTTAGTAAATCTTATCTTAAGTTCCTGGAGTGTTATTAATAAAGATATTTACTACTACACTGATATCGGGCGGGATTTTCTGATATTTGATGAAATAGCTACTAAAAAGCTTGTTTTAGTTGGTCCGCGTTCAGATGCTCAAGGTATTTTCCACGGCATTGCCTGGCATTATTTTAATATGCCGGCTTATCTTCTGGCCCAGGGCAATCCAGTTATCGTCGGATTGTTTTGGATACTTCTTGGCGTAGGATTAGTTATTACCAGTTATTTTATAGTTAAAAAACTTTTTGATAAAAAATCAGCTATTATTGCTGTACTCCTATTATCAACTTACCTTGTTGAGCATATGCAAGGACTCTTTCATGGAAAAGGCGCCTGGTTTGTACTACCGGCTTATTTTTATTTTTTTGTCCGCTATTCTCAAACAAAAAAGCCATTTGATCTTTTAGGGCACTTATTAATGCTTGGCCTTTTAATCCAATTTGAAATTGCGGTTGGAATGCCTTTTGCGTTACTTTCATTTGTGGGATTAGTTTATCTCATGGTACGAAGCAAGTTATTTCATCATATTTTTTATTTTGCTTTTTTAATAATCCCTCTTTCAACATTTCTGATGTTTGACCTGAGGCATGATTTTTTGCAGATTAAGTCTTTTCTATCTTATGGACAAGGCGTAAGAAATGGAGTAGCCATACCATTTATGATCTCACTTACTGACAGGCTTCATCATTTTGCCTACACGGGAATTAATTTATTCAAATTTCCTCTAGCTCAATGGAATCTCATCGTTTTTGGTTCATTTATCTACAGTTTTTTGAAGTTAAAAAAAATAAAAGATAAATATAAAAGGACTTACTTTGCATTTATTTATTTCTATGTAGGCTTTTACTTGCTGACTCTCCTTCACGGCGGACTTCTTATAGAGTTTTGGTGGCTGCCGGTAAGTCTTTTACCAATTCTTATTTTCTCAACTCTTCATCATTACATACCGAAATTCGTTTATTACGGATTTTTGGTCCTAATACTAGGAGTCTCAACTTTTCAAAATATCAATTATCTAAAAACCGTGACTCAGGAAATGGGTAAAAAAACAACCTCATGGCAATTTCATCTTAATAACGCCAAACAGATTTATGAGGATGCACCTGCCGAGTTTGGGTTTTTCATTTATGCCCCAGATATTTTCGGCTATCAAGATAAATATGCAATGCTTTATACCCAAAGACTTTACTCAAAAAAACCTTATGTATTTACCAAAAAAAAGATTACTTATGTTTTAATTGAACCGCCCCCATCTTTTAGAACCAGTGATCTAAGCCCACGCTGGTGGATTGAGGAAAAACTGAAAATCAAAAAAACTCCTATAAAAACAATCTCACTGGGACTAGATTATAAAATTGAAAAATATGAGCTAACTGACGAGGAACTTAAAATCCCATCTGAGATCACTCAAGCCGACTGGCTCTTTTTCAGATAATTGGTATTATTAATCTATGAACACAGCTTTTTTATACGCCATTGCTTTTAATATTGTCGCCATCCCTTTTGTTATCTATATTCATATGAAGGGGGAGTGTCAGATGATTACTCAAATTTTTATCGGCGCACAACCTTACTGCAGTTATATAACTAATCCTTTCATTAATCTTTTGTCTATTAATGCTGCTTTTTTTATTTTTGCTCTTCTTGCCTACGCCAACAGCCAAATTCCCCACGTAGAACAATACAATAAAAAACCCCCCACAGGCCCATGGCCAAAAAGAAGAAAGTAACAATCTGTTCAATTTTGTTGTTTATAATCCATTGACTCATTTCTGCATTTGAATTAAGATAAAAACCGTATGCTTACAAAATCAGATTTAGAGCAAATAAAAAAAATTATAAATATGGAACTTGAACCACTAAAAGAAGATATCGTTTTGTTTAAAGATGAGATACTTTATGAAATCATTGATTTACGAGATGATATCTCTGTCGTAGTAGGCTACAGAGATTTAATAGAAGATCACGAACAAAGAATCACAAATCTCGAAAAAACCCCTCTAATTAAACTCTGATTACTTTGACACATAATTCTTGCATAATTATTACTAAAAGATAATATATTATTCATATGAAAAAGATTTTATTCGGTATATTCTTGATTATATTTTTTTTAGCGGTAGGATTTTTTTTATTCAAAAATAAAGTGGGGGATATAAGACCAGCGGTCTTGCCAGTCAAACCACTGCCCACAAACAACACAAATATTACTCCTGCCAATCTGCCTTTAAAATTACCTTCACAATATACACTTGGATTATTTGCGGAAAATACCGGTAATGGAAGGGATTTAGAATTTTCACCTGGACAAACTTTGCTAGTCTCAATTACATCAGAAGGTGAAATAAAAGCTTTGCCTGATAAAAATCAGGACGGGAGAGCAGATTCAGTTAAAACTGTTCTTACAGGATTAAAAAATCCCCATGGAATTGCTTTTTATAACGGCAAACTTTATGTGGCCGAAGAAACAAAAATATCAAGATATAACTGGAACGAACAGAATTTAGAGGCAGTCTTTGATAAAACTCTTTTTAATATCCCTCAAGGTGGCCGTCACTTCTCCCGTTCACTCGCTTTTGATTCTAAAGGCAATCTTTACGTTACCGTCGGTTCAACCTGTGATGTCTGCCGGGAGAATCATCCTTGGCTTTCGGCTGTAATAGTATCTGATGCTCAAGGAAATAATCCCCGTTTATTTGCCTCCGGATTAAGAAACAGTGTTTTTATCGCTGTTAATCCTGAAACCAATGAACTTTGGGGTACTGAGATGGGAAGAGATTTTTTAGGTGACAATGCCCCTCCCGATGAAATAAATATTATCAAAGATGGAGAAAACTATGGTTGGCCAAACTGCTATGGAGATAAAATTCCTGACGCAAATTTTAATCAAAATGCTAACTGTTCCAATACAGAACCGCCCGTTTATAGAATACAAGCGCACAGCGCCCCTTTGGGACTTGTTTTTATAAACTCTCCGCAGTTTCCGGCTGATTGGCAGGGAGATTTGCTTGTGGCTTATCACGGATCATGGAATAGATCATCTCCGGTGGGTTATAAAATTGTCCGCATGAATGTTGAAGGAAACCAGGTTTTAGAAGAAGAAGATTTCATAAGTGGATTTTTAGAAGAATCGCAAGTAATCGGCCGCCCGGTTGATTTAGTTTTTGATAAAAAAGGGAACTTATATATTTCCGATGACAAATCCGGTGCAGTTTATATCGTAACTATAAAATAAAGGGTTTCTTACTTAAATTTTACAGATTTATTACTGATCTATGAAATGAATTATCTAACATCTTAATGTTATGAATATTTCGGATATTATCTGGTTTTTCTTAGTGATCATGTTTCTGTTTCCAATTTTTCAGCAGAGGCTTATTCAAGCCAGGCGTTTTCAGATGATGCGGGCCTTGGAAAAAAAAAGAAAAAGCCGCGTCATCACTTTAATACACCGACAGGAAACTTTATCTTTTTTGGGACTGCTTTTTACCAAATTTATAGATATTGAAGACTCTGAAGAAATATTGCGCGCTATCCGCTTTACTCCGGAAAATATGCCTATTGATCTTATTATTCACACACCAGGCGGCTTAGTTATTGCCGCCGAACAAATTGCCCGCGCCTTATCTGCCCACAAGGCTAAAGTTACTGTCTTTGTGCCGCATTTTGCAATGTCAGGAGGCACGTTGCTTGCGCTTTCCGCCGATGAGGTTGTAATGGATCCTCATGCCATCTTGGGCCGGCTTGATCCTCAGATTAATGGCATGCCTGCCATATCGATAATCGGTGTTACTCACAGAAAAACCATAAATAAAATCGATGATAATACTTTAATCATGGCTGATATTTCCCAAAAAGCGATCAAGCAAATACACAGCTCTTTAGAGGAAATTCTTCCACAAAATCATTACTCCGATAAAATTACTAAAGAAATTATCTCGTCATTGGCATCAGGAGACAAAACTCATGATAACTCTTTAACATTTGATGAAGCTTTAAAATTGGGACTGAGAGTCAGTAAAGACATGCCCAAAGAAATTTACGAATTACTAAGATTTTATGAACAGAAAAACTTCGCTCAGCAAGCAGTTCAGTATGTCCCAGTTCCTTACAAAAAAAGAATGAGTCGCTAACTTTTCATTAATGCTTGACATCAAACTTCAAAAATGTTAAATTGATCGATATCCACTGGGGGGGGATTAGAAATTTAAATTAGTATGAAAGGTTTAATTGCCGGGATAACAATTTTTTCTGTAATTATTATTGTTGGCTCTTATTTTATTTTTTCTAGCGGTAACAAGCCGGTTAATCTATTAACGTATACTGCCGCCGATAAAGAAAAACCTCAAGTTCAGGTAAAAAAAACTTCTTTTGATTTAGGCAACATGAAAGTTTCTGATGAAAAATCTAATGACTTTATTATTAAAAATACAGGTTCTAAGCCTTTACAGATCAGTAAAATCACAACAAGCTGCAGCTGTACTTTTGCCAAGATTATATATGACGGCAAAGAAAGTAAGGAATTTAACATGCACTCAAAAGATAGTTACATTGCTGAGATTGCTCCCAACAAGGAAGCTAAATTAAAGGTGATCTATAGACCGTATATTATGCCCGTATACGGCCAGGTTGAAAGAGAAGCTTACCTCTCAACTAATGATCCTCAAAATCCTAAACTTGTTTTTAAAATCAAAGCTCAGGTAAAGTAAACATGGACACTAATTTTCTATTTGGAATATCCTTAACCGCATCTTTTCTGGCCGGCGTACTAGCTTTATTTGCTCCCTGCTGTATTACTTTCCTTTTTCCTTCATACCTAGGAACAATCTTTAAAAATGGCCAAGTCAAAGTAATGTTTTACACTCTAATCTTTGCCCTAGGATTATCCTCCATATTAATTCCCATTGCTTTAGGTTTTAGATTTTTTGTTTTTTTTCTTGATGATTATCATAAGCAAATTTACTATCTTGGAGCTATGATTCTAATATTAATGGGAGTAGCTACTTTGAAGCCTTTTTTTCACCTGCCTCAATTTTTCCATGTTCAGCCAAAACTAAATAAAAACATTAATGCGGCTTCAGTCTTTGGACTTGGGCTTATGTCCGGTCTTACTTCTTCATGCTGTGCACCTGTCCTTTTTGCAGCAGTTACCTTAACTACTTTGTCACCTTCAATATTGCAGGCAATAATCGTTGCTTTAGCTTATGTCTTGGGAATTGTCTTTCCGTTATTTATTCTTTCAACAGTCTATAAAAAAACATCAAGTAAAATCTCAGGACCAAACCGTCAAAAAGTGTATAATATTTTCAAAATATTAGGAGCGGCCATATTTATTTCAACCGGACTCCTTATTGGTATATTTAATTACTTTGATAAAATTCAGCCGGATCAGATGGAAGGGTACAGCGTGACGATCCGCCTTTTTATATTTGAAGTTGCCAAAAGATTCCAAAATCCTTTTTTTGATTTAGCAGTTTTTCTTTTTATTGTTTTTATCTTTTATAAATTAATAAAAAAATCATGAAAAAAATTCCTTCTAAACTTCGTAAGTTATTTAATAAATATGCGATCCAATTAATAATGGCCAGTTTAGCCATAAATATAGTCTTGGGTCTTTATATCATTAAAAAAGAAAATACTTTAACAGGATCGGCAAAATCAGTAACCAAAGTAGATCAAATTAAGGATAATCTTTTTGATGAGATTAATCCTGAAAAAGGATATGAGATCAAAGCCGTTTTTGGTGCCTTGGGTCCAAAAATGCTTTCTATGGGAGTTATTGATTACGATAAATTTAAAAGCGTTTATGAAAAATCAGGTCAACCTCTAACAGATGATCTCAACAATATTTTGACTAAAGAGTTAAATAAAAAAATTAAAATTACCCGGGAAAATTCTTATTTTTTGCTTAATTTTTTCTGGGCTGTAGGTCTAGCTAATAAATCAGCTATATTAACCAATGGAGACATGATTAAATATGGAGGAATCGAAAAAGCCGGTAACTTTGCCTCAACCGGAGGCTGGACTCTTGCCAAAGAAAATCCTATGAATTATTACTCTAAAGAAGAACTTATACCTCTCACCTCTGACCAAGCTAGTTTAGTTGAAAAAGTTGCCTCAAATATTTATCGTCCATGCTGTAATAACTCAACTGCCTTCCCTGACTGTAATCACGGTATGGCTTTACTTGGCGTCCTTCAGCTTATGGCATCTCAAGGAGCTAACGAAAACCAAATGTTTGAAGCGGCAAAGTATTTTAATGCTTTCTGGTTTCCGGGAAATTATTATGATTTAGCTTTATATTTCAAAAACAAGGAAGGAAAAAATTTTAAGCAAATAGATCCTAAACTAATATTAAGTAAAGATTATTCATCAGCTTCAGGATGGAAAAATACCAAAGTCTGGCTATCTGAACAAGGATTAATTCAAGAAGCTCCAAAACAAGGCGGAGGGTGTGGAGTATAATTGGCATATCAGATGGGAAAGAATTTTTACGCGATTGGCCATATAGTCAATGACTTGGGACCTCCTCATCTTGGAGGCGGAGTACCTTATACTGGTGTAGCCGCTCAAAGACTAGGATTCAAAACGCATATTATCACCAAATGCCCTCCTAACCATCCTTACATTAAGGAATTGGAAAGCTATGGCATTATTGTCCACCGGCTTCCAGTTAGAAATCCTCAGTTTGAAAATAAAATCACCTCCGGTACAAATATTTACGATGACCAAGGAAACAGACAACAAATTAAATCGGAAATTCAAGAAGATATTACTGTTGAAGATCTTAAAAATTTTCCTAATATTTCCAGTGGGTCAGTTATCCTGGTTGCTGTAGATGTTGGCGAGGTTGATACGAAACTTTTCCCCATCCTTTGAGAATCAAACCATCTTGTAGTTACTCCTCAAGGCTATTTCCGCCACATTGACCCTGACGGAAAAGTAAATAGAGTCCCTTGGGCTAATTTGGATGCTCTATCTCATGCTCACATCACTATATTAAGCGACGAAGACTTAAGCTTTGAAGGTAAGCCAATGGATCAAATGGCTCTAGACAGAATTATAGGACTATCTCAGTATACAGTCTTAACCCGAAGTAAAAGCGGCTCTGATGTTTACGAAAGAAATAAAGGACTTATTGCTCATGCTAATATATTCAAACTTCAAGAAAATGAAGTAAAAGATCTGACTGGAGCCGGAGACACCTATGCGGCAGGGTTTATTTCCAGGTACGAAGAAACCGGTAATCTCAAAGAAGCAGCGGTTTTTGCTTCACTTTACTCAAGCTTAAAAATAATGACAATTCAAGGAGAAGGCAGCGGTATGAAAGCCGCCCCTAAACCGGAAACTATACAAGCTTTTGTTAACAATAATCCTGAGCGCTTTGCAGAATTTCTTAAAGATAATGAACTAACTTCTCTTCCAGTTCTTATTGAAGGAAATAACCGGCCTCAAGAAAAACGATAAAATAAACTTTAGCCTGCTATTATTTTCCCCGAAGGGAGCTTAATTGGATTATCATATTTATAAGGAATGCCCAGTTTTATGCAAAGCTCTGCTTTAGCCAGTTCCGTCCCAATAAAGATTGCATGATCTGTGCGGGAGATAAAGTTATAATGTTTTAGTTTATATAAAGCTTCTCTTGCGGTTTTAACATCAAACTCAAAAAGAAGTTTTCCAGATTTAGTGTCCTGAAGTTTTATTTTGATGATATTCTCAGCAACTGAAATATTAACTATGCCTCGCGGGTCAGAATCAAGATAAGGGTCAAAATACATGCGCGGATCTTTTTCCTGAATTTCATTAGCAACAAGCTCTTTTACGGCATCCCAATCACGTTGATAAATATGGGCCGACTCTGACTCAATAATGATGTAACCTGGAATATAACCAGTTTCCTTACAGATTTTTCCTAAAAGTTTGGCCACGCCGTAAAAATTATAAAACCACGCCCTTGCAATATCATGACTCCGGGCAAAAACATGAACATTAATTTTTCCTCTTCTTACCGAGAAAGAGAGTTTGTTAATACAAGGACGGCCGCTTTCAAGTTTGGTATCGCGCCTCACATCCCAAAGCACCACCTCCTTATCCAAATCTGCAGGTTTTCGTTTTATTCTTTCTATTACATAAGCGATCTGATCGGTTGCGGGTATAAAAGCCTCAAGCATTATTTGCAATCTTTTTTTCTCAGACTTTATTTTTTTCTCAATTTTTTTAGTCAAAACTTTTGTGTCTCTTTTTTGTAATTGGGAATTTGACATTATAAATTTTCTTGAAGAAAGATATCCTTTTTCTTTAAACAATCGCCAAACTGCCGAATCAATTTCTTTTAAGCGGGGTAACGCATACATTAATTCTGCATATAAATAGGCATAATCACGGGGTCTTTCAAATAAATAAACATCCTCAAATATTTTTTTCCGGTATGAATCTGCTGAAAATTGTGTTTTGTAATAATTTTCTAAATTATGTTCTATAAAATTCAACGTTTTTGACTTAATCCACAGAGGGAGATAAATATCATCCGGGTTTTCATCCTCAACTACTACCACTGCTCCCCGTATTTCTTTTAAATCCTCTCCTCCGGTATCAATCTGTGCTTTTTCTCCATACTTCCAAATAGAATAAAGAAGCGAAAGATAAGCGTTAGCCCCTTTTTTTTCTCTTATTGTGTATGTGTATTCTTCAGATGGAAGCGTTTCTGAAGATTTAACAACAAACTCTGGAAAAATTACCGGCTTCATATAAGGTTTTTCTTCTTTAAAGGTCTTGCTAACAATCAGTTTTTCCTGGCCGCGTACATCATGAAGCCGGACATTTTTAAGAATTTTTTCCGTAACTGACAAATCTATCTCTTCAACTAATTTGTAATCTGTTCCTAGAATTTGTTTATTTTGTTTTAAACCTTTCTGCCACAAAGATAAAAGAGTATTTTTTCCGGTAATCCCAATGTCCGTATTGCTTAATTTATCAGGACCCCAGACGACAAGGTTTTTAATATGAGGATTAAGAGCTAAGTTATAAAGAATAATATTGATGCCAAAGGCTGAGCGCAGATTTCCAATAATGGCAAACTCTTCTTTCAAATGAGGAAAGTGATCAGCCACTTTCTCGCGATCT
This sequence comes from Candidatus Roizmanbacteria bacterium, assembly GCA_016432445.1. GTDB lineage: Bacteria > Patescibacteriota > Microgenomatia > UBA1406 > GWC2-37-13. The sequence continues at coordinate 751,260 of CP066689.1, forward strand.
TGCCAAACCACACACAATGCCGTTGTTTTTTTAGGATTACCAACAATAACAGGATATTCGTTGTATTTATATAAATTTAACCCTTCAATTGAAGAAAGATATGATTGATTCAGTGATGTCATTAATAATGCAGAGTATAAATCAGCCCCATTTCCTTGTCAATCAAGATTCAGCTTACATTCGGCCTTCCGCCAAATCTTCTGTCTCTAAAACTAAAATCAGCAAGAGATATTGCCAAATCTCTAGCTCCAAATTCTGGAAGAAAAACTTGGGGAAAACTATGTTCAGCGCCATTTATCCTCCAACCAAACTTCGAAGTCCTTTTTTCACCACCAGTTCTTATCATCAACTCAATTTCTCCTACACCTTCAGGGTCAATAAATTTCATCGCTTCTTTTTCCAAATCTGAAGGTAACATAGAAATAACGGAATCAATCTCGCCGGATTGCTTCTTTGCTTCAATATACCTTTGAATACCTCTAAGATACTCCTGTTGCCCATCATAGTTAATGGCTACCGCTACTTTTTGACCCATATTGTTTGCTGTCACAGTCGTTGCATTATCAATTGCATTAAGCAATGCCTGATGTAGTCCAGCTCTTTCACCAAGATGAATAAACCGTCCATTGCCGGCTACTAACTCCTCTTCCGTTGATTTTAAACTCTCTATCATAACTTCCATTATCCCTCTTATCTCTTCCACTGGACGTTTTTTTATATTATCAGGGGAAAGAGCCCAGATGACAACCGTATTAATTGCCGGAAGAAGTCGGAAATTTCTCAATATATTTTTTAAAGCCTCTGCGCCTTGCCTATGACCTTCAGTAACAGGTAATCCATGCTCTTGAGCCCATCTACCATTGCCGTCAGCAATAACAAGAACGCTTTTTGGCAAAGTTAAACCTTCCTTGGAAACTAATACCTCTATTGGATTTTGAGCGTTGTTGATTTCTCTTACCAAATCAATTTTTGATGGAGAATAAATTCTCCCTTCGTATTTGTTCACCATAACTGGTTATTATATCACCAAATTTAAGGATTGAATTTGGAAGATCTTTTAACCAGTTTCGTCACAACTACAATTTCTCTTACTTCACCATCATCTCCGATAATTTGATTTGTTCCTGATGTTTGATAATATTGCTGAACATAGCCAGATAAAGCTTGCTGCATATCTTTTATTTCTTCTTTAATGCTTTTAACTTTATCATCAAGCAATGCCACTGACGGATCTTTCATAATTCTTTGTTTTATTCCGGTTTTTATTTTTGTTGCATCTTTAACTTTATCTGCCTGCGCTTTATATTCTGTGTCATTGTTAAAGGAATCCTCAAGCATGTCTTTTTGCATTTTTAAAGAATCCTGTGATTTTTTAATATCGGCGATATATCTGTTAATTAAACTTTCCAAATTAAGTCTTCCGGCAACCTGATTGTTAGCACCGGTTTCAACCGGCTTCATTGCCACAATTGAATCATTAACTACTTCCGCATCCTCTACAGATTCATCATTTTGATCATTCATAATTTAAATAAAAATAATTAATAGAGATTAAAATATATAAAAATCTTGCCACTAAAATCAAATGATATTTTTTAAGGTGGAGACTATAATATCTATCTTATTATGTTAGAAGTATTTAGAAACCACTTACAGGCTTATACCGGCGCTTTAAAACCAGGAATGAGATATGCAGGTTCATACACTAACACCCGAAGCTCCAGGTTTAAAGGCCTTAGGCTCCATTGATGCGCGAATGACGCCTGAAGACACTGTTGAGGCTATTGAAGCTTTAGGTTTGAATGTAATTGCAGTTACCGATCACAACGCTATCGACGGCGCCGTAACTGCTTTTAATCATGCTCAAAGACGTAATTATCAAGTTGAAATTTATATTGGTGAAGAAATCAGCACCCTTGACGGCCATATTATTGCTATAGGTATTGAAACTCCTATTGATAAACAACTATCAGGTGAAGAAACCATAAGAAGAATTATCAAACAGGGAGGAAAAGTTATCATTCCTCATCCAATGAGAAAAGGAGCTTTTGGTGAAGATAAAATCGCAGCTATCCTTAATCGTCAAAATCCAGAGTTGAAAATCCATGGAGTCGAGATTTTAAATGCTAGTTATTACAATGGTTCTCCTGAAATTGCTAATGAATTTTTGGGCGTTTTTTCGCAAAAATTTAAGGGACAAATCGCTCCCATTGGTTCAAGTGATAATCATAATTATACTCCTGCTAGAGCATTAACCGGATTTACGGGAAATTTTCTAGAAGCTTTAGAACAAAAAAACACTATTGTGGTTTATCCTGATATAATCGGACAGCTTCTAATTATTCAGGCTGCTTGGCAAAAATTTGGAGATATCATCTCAAATAAATCTTTAAGATATTTTTTGGAGGGATTAATTGCTCAAAATTCTATACCGCCTGAATTTAATCATTTGAGCCATTTAATAGATATCCCAGATGGAGGAAAGAGACCTCATGAGGTTTTGATTTAAAGTATAATTCTAGCGTCGGCAACAACCAATTTTTCCTCGTTTAAAAATAGAGGATTGATATCAATTTCTTTTATCTCTTTAAAATTTTCCATTAAATATCCGATTTTCGCAGATATATCGTATAACTTACGGATATCCACAGATTTTGATCCCCGGAATCCTTTGAATAATTTTGCTAATTTAGTTTCTTCTATCATCTGCGTAAATCGTTTTTGCGAAAAAGGAAAAACCAGATAGTTTATTTCTTTTAAAAGTTCCGCATAAATGCCTCCTAAACCAACAACGATAACTACGCCAAAATTATTATCTCTTTTAGCTCCCAAAAAAATCTCATGGCCTTTTACCATCTGCTGTATATAAATTCCTTTGGCTTTACCGGAAGCGGTTATTTTGTTGAATACTTCTTTAAGCTCAATCTCCGATTTAATTCCTGTTATCACACCGTTTACCTCAGTTTTATGGGTAATAATATCAGAAGCGATTTTTACAACTGCTGGATATTTGATCTTAGATTTTAAGTCTTGGATCTTTGATTCAGAATCAAGAAATAGTAAATCTAGAACCGGAATATTTAATAGTTTAAAAAAGCTCATTGAATCTCCCAAGTTAAGAAAAGGCTTACTGAAATTATTGTTTAAAATATTTTTAATTTCTTGCTCTTGAAGTTTTATTGGTAAAGAATTTGATCTTAAACCGTTCTCATCATTTTGTTCACCGTGAAACTCCTGTCTTTGCAAAATTTTGGCTAAACATTGAGATAAAAAATCATAAGTCGAGAAACTGACCATTTTTTTCTCTTCAAAAAAAACGTGAGACTGGGCTACTGATTCTTCACCCATAAAAATTGGAAATATTGGCTTATCTAAATGACTTTGGTTTTCAGCGATAACTTCGGCCGTCTCAAAAATCTGCGTATTGGCTTGAGGCGTAAGAAGAACACCAATTGATCCAATATCTTTTTCCTGCATTGTTAATCCAATGGCTTGAGAATATTCAAAAGCGCTGGCGTCACCTAAAAGATCAATCGGATTACGGATACTTATTTTTTTGTTTTCTCCGACAGTCGACGTTAATTCTTTTTCAGTTTCGGGAGAAATGGTAACAAGGGATAACTTATTTTTAACAATATCGTCGGTAAAAAGCACCCCCACACCACCGGCATTAGATAAAACCAGCAATGCCCGGTTGGTTGGAACACGATCATAACTGTATATTTTCAATATCGTCATAAATTCTGTAAAAGTAAAAGCCCTTATAGCTCCGTTTTGATTAAACACCGCATCATATACCTGATCATCTCCAACTAATCCTCCGGTATGAGAGATTGCCGCTTTAGAACCTTCGGTTGTTGATCCGGCTTTCAAAATAACAATAGGTTTAATCTTAGCTGCTTTATTTAGCACATCCATAAATCTTTTTCCGTTTTTTACATCTTCAAGATACATACCGATAACTTTTGTATTGCTGTCTTTTAGTAAAAATTCGAGAGCATCGGACTCATCAATATTGGTTTTATTTCCTAAACTTATAAAATAGGAAAAACCTAAATTTTTATGACCGGCAAAATAATCAATAATCACACTGCCTAAAGCTCCTGACTGAGAAATGAAACCAATATTGCCTGAGGGTGAAATATGTTTTAAAAAAGTCACATTAATATTTAATAACGTATTGATAAAACCAATACAGTTTGGACCTAAAAGATTAATATTGTATTTCTTTATTTTTTCAATCAGCTCACTCTCAATTTCAACTCCATCTTTACCGATCTCTTTAAAGCCGGCAGCGAAAATAACGATATCTTTAATTCCCAATTGACCTATTTCATCAATAAGCGATAAAGAAACGGCTGCGGGCGTCGCCAAAACAGCTAAATCAATTTTTTCTCCAACTTCAGAAAGACTTGGGTATACTTTTTTTCCCAAAATATCCTCTGAAGCATTTTTATTCACAAAATAAATCCTGCATTTGTATCCTTGATTAATTAAGTTATTAGCAACAAGATACCCAACTTTTTTTAAGTCATGGGAGACACCAACTACAGCAATAGAGGAGGGATTAAATAATTTTTCAAAATCCATGAATTGATTATATACAAATTTTAACCCAAATATATATTATTGACAAAAAATATGCTTCCTGATAAAATATGGGTACAGTTTGTTTAAAAGCTTTGATGGAGAAATAGTAGAAAATATCTTGTGACAACTGAGAAAAGTCGGTAGGGAGCAAGACTTTCGTAGAGATTTTTTCGAATTACCCTCCTGAGCTGTAAGCTAAAAATCTGCTTCGCCAGTTGGCGGATGCCGGAAAATAAGCTTAGCCGGGTTCGAACCGTGATAGCGAAAGAGTGTGTCGGCGTAAAAGTCGGAGCACTCGAGAAGAAGCGCTTATTGCGAAACTCGAGAGCACCCACACACGGGTGTTTTTTTTTGCAGTAATCGGAAGCAAGGTGGTACCGCGAGACCTCATAAGCCCTCGCCCTTGTCTGACTATCAATTAAAAGTTGGTAGATAGGCAGCGGCGAGGGTTTTTTTATAGGAGGAAAATATGGAAAATCAAAAAATAGTCTGGTTTCAGGATGGAGTAAAGTTAAAAGCACCTAAAAGTCAGTGGGAAAAAATAGATTCTTTAAACCGGCAACTGATTAATTTAGCCGGCCATCCGTCCTTTGACCATCAAATTATCGAACCTGTTGAGTGCGTTAGAAATTTATTTAGTCAAATAAATTTTCACCAACATAGCGTTATTATTGATCTTTCAGGTATGTTTGGTGAAGATTTAAAAAAAACTTTTCCCAGATTACCAGTCGTTGATAACTTTAGACTCAGCCGAGTCAGAGTAATCACATCTCCAAGGCTCGACGGAGTGGGACATCTAATTACATTAAACAGTAAAGAATTAGCAGAATTAAAAAACTCTGCAGATTTATCTCACCCTTTATTTATTGATGATATCTGCTGGTCAGGAAGAACAGCTTTAGATGCCGTTAAAATAATTGGAGCTGATCTATCAAATACTACTTTTGGTTTTTTAACTTTAAACCGCGGCAATTTTGGAGAAAGTGTTCCATGTCCTGTCCAAATATTTGAACAATCTGGAGCTAAAGTATTGAACGGCATAGCTGTTCATACACCTCAAGATGATGGCTTCCATTTAGCTGATTTTTTTGAAAACCCTTCTACTAGTAACCCTGATGTATTTGGTATTATTATCCGCATTCAAGAATTACGAGAAAGAGCTGCAACAAGTGATGAAACAGCTAAAAAAACCTTAGAGGCAGAAATAAAAGGATTATTGTTAGAAAATCGAGAAGTACTTTTCCCAAGCTCAAGAAGTACACAAGAGATGAAAGAACTACAGGCAGAAGGTAGATTAATAGCTAATGGCGGAATTAATAAAAACTCTTTTTTTGATATTAATCCTCCAAACTGGCTAATGCCTTCTTTCTCAAGAAGAGTTAATTCTCAAATGTTAAGAAACAGTAAAGCAGAAATAACAGATGTAATAAGGGAACTAAAATCAATAACCGAAAGTAGCCGTGAACTAAAAAAAGAACAAATATCTGAACCAAGTAATGAATTTTCAATAGCAAGGAGGTGCGAAACATTATAAAATAAAGCTTATGAAAAAATTACAGACTGGTGTTATCGGCTCAATGGGTGATTCAAAGCTAGAACAGTCACTTATTGAAACAGCCAGTGAACTTGGAAAAGAAATTGCTAAAAATAAAGCCACGCTTCTTTTTGGATTTGAAGGCGACTTTAACTCGCTTTCTCAAATAGCGGCACGAAGCGCTCAAGATAACGGTGGAGATACAGTAGCTTTTTTATGGGGCAATAAACAAATTGATCTTGGTAAACTAAAGTCAACACGTATTGTAAGCGGACAAAACCGGGGAGGAGGTAGGGAGTTTTCGTTTATTTTAAGCTGTGATGCTTTAATTTGTATAGGCGGTGGGTCAGGAACTTTAATGGAAATAGCCATGGCTTACCAAGCCAATATTCCGATTGTTGTTTTAAAGAACACTGGAGGCTGGAGCGAAAAATTAGCCAATCATTTTTTGGATACTCGCCAAAGATTAAAAATAATAGAAGCTAATAACGCTAAACATGCAATGGAAATTGTAATAAAATTGCTTAGTAAATCTTAAATGCTTAGGCAGCTTGCTTTAAGGGAACAAGTCTATATGCAGTCATATGTTCATAAACATTTAGATCTTTTTGAAATCTAGAAATGGTTTTCTTCGCTAAAAGATTTTTTTGTCTTGGAGAAAGTTCACTCACATGTCCAGCATTCTGAATTACTTCTTGAGCCATCTCTTTTGCTAGTTTCATAATTTTGGAAACACGGCGAGACGCTTCTTCGACAGTAAGTTTATTTCCTCCTTTATCTTCAAATCTTTCCCCATCATCATCAAAAGCCCCCACCATCCAGCTTACATCAGTGTCGATATCATGTCTTACTGTTTTTGTAACTACAGCTTCAGACGCATCCCAGCCTGCAGTTTGCACCATATTAGCTATAATTCCGTCCGGAATTCGATTAGACATCACCACTAATGCTTCCGTTCGCGGTGTAACGATCTTTCTAAGTTCAGTTAACACTGCAGCATAGAGAACTAAACCGTAATTATCCCAAGGCTCCTTGTATGGTTCATATAACTCTTCATTTGAATCATAAGCATGTGAATGTGAAAAACTATCGGCTAAAGAAATAACAGTAGATTTCGATTGCGGCAAAAAAGACTGAAATCTGCCATCAAAAAGTTCTTTTCCCCCATCTGCAATTTCCTGCCTCCAAGCTTGGAGATAATGTACTCCATCATCACGATCAATACTAATATAAATATCTTTCTTTTTTATACGCGAGGCGAGAAAAGGATCTTTCCTTATATTATATTCTGCTAAACTCATCTCTTCTTTACCTCTACTCATCCGAATAAATTTCGAACGATCAACTTCACAACCCATGGCCGCACTAATATGGTGATCTGCCTTAAGATAATCTGCTCCATCTCCAGCTCCAACTACAAGAAGAGGAAAACCTTTCGATCTGTTTCTATCTGTTAAATACCAACCTCTACTAACCATCGCATCAATCGCCGGAAAATAAACCTCTTTTCTTCCCTCAGCTTTTAACCTGTAGGATCTATCCTCAACAAAACCATCAACTGGCCTTTGAACTATCATTTGGCCTGAAGGTCGTAGATCACGTAGAGTTAGAAAACAGTTCGGTTTTTCAGCTGATACTGCCATAGTTTAAGTTAAAAAAAACCTCCTTAATTTGGGAGGGTAATGTAATTTAAGGTTTTTTAAACATTACCCCTATTTCCTAGTAAAAATAGGAATATAGTATAGTTTAAAAAATCTTTGAATTTTCATAGCCTCACAATTATAACACAATACGCATAAAAATACCTATTGACTTTTATTTCTTGATTCACTAGAATAAAATTGTTTTATGATAGTTAACATTTTTTCAGTTATTTTTACTCAACTCAAACCCTTTAAAAGGGCGGTTGATTGATGATTGAAAAAGTGAAAGTCACCCGCCCAAGAAAGGGCGGTTTTTTTTGCCTCTGTTTACGATAACAAGCGTAAGCGCAGTTGAGTATTACAGAGGCAAATCCTGCCGGAGCGAAGTTTCGACTGCGTGGATGTAAACCACGAGGCGAACCTGAGCGAAGGAGGATTTTGAGTTAATTATAAGTTTAAAAAATATATGGACCAGCTAAATAGTTTGGACATACCACATGTAGGCGCCGCTGAAAAGGCGGCAATTAGCAATTTTATTACCAAACACTTAAAAAGTGAAATAATACAGGATGTCACTATAGAGATACACAAAGAAAAAAATAATCCTGATTCTTGCCAAAAAATCGATATTATTATCTTATTTAAAAATAACAATTGAAATCTTTTTTCTTATCTGGTAGAATTCAATAATTCAAATGGAAAATAAAAATATTTTAGTCAGCCTTCCTCTTATTACCCTATATGGGGCGGGAAGTTGATTGACTAAAATATTTTTATCAATAACCCGCCGAAAGGCGGGCTTTTTAGTATATAGCACTTTTACAACACGAGCTAGATTGACCGGGAGAAATTAGGGGAGACAACCTCTCTTCTATTCTCTCCTGGTCAACAAGACAAGGGGAGAAATTTTAAAGGGAAGGAGGAAAAAATGATGAACACTGTATCATTCACACCGCTGCAAGTCTATCAGATCATGCGGGACGCCCGCAGAGCCATCGCGCGCAGATAACAATCTCGCGCAAACCCAATCGTACAGCGTAGTACAAAATGGGACAATGACGTCCACTCCAAACGACAAATAAATCTAAAATAAGTAGGGAGGAAACAGTTTCTATGATTACCACTTATCAGCATCTCGTCTGCGTCGCCGCCAAAGGTGATGTCCTAGCTGAAGAGATTCTCAAATACCTTAAAGGCAGTTTCAAGATCGCCGTAAGACTCATTGACCCGAACCATGAGAAAGCCGGACCGTTGGAAATAGTAATTTTCCAGCCAGAAGAAGGATGGCCGGGAAAAAATACTTTCACCTGCACGGCATTTTACCAGCTGGAAGAATCCACACCACAATGGGCAGCAGACAGCTTATTCCCTGTTGCCGTAAGGTTTCCCTTCGGCACTAACAAGATAAGGGAAAAACTATGGTACGCAACTGTTAACGTGGTTCGGCAAATAGAACTCTGGATCTGCAGTGATCGGCCGGTCGATACCACACCATGGGTAGGTTCACCAAAAGAACTCAGTGAAGACGTCAAAGGTAAAATCACAGTATGGCGCGCCCAGATAGACGGTATCATGTCTCAAATCACAATCATGCCAATCCCTGACTTTCACCCTGTAAAGGAGCCAAAGTACAGTAGGAAAAGGAGCTTGGCCAGCTTAATCACCTAAAATTAAGACGGCAACGTCTCCTAAGGTCATTGACTAAAAGGCATCTCACGCATGATGCGTTTTTTGGTCTTTTGGCCTGCTAGCTCAACAGTAGGGGATCAGCACCCAAATTACAGGTTTTACCTGTTTTTTGCCATGCTGATCCCCCCTACTTTTTCAAGATTCAAGACTTGTGATTCGAAAATATTCATGAATCGTGAATCCTGAATCATGAATCTCAGTTGACAAGAATCACCTGATTTGTTATATTACGTTTATGGCAAATTTATCTACCTGGTATTGCTTTTTCTTTTTTACCCGCTTAGGCGGACTGGTAGATAATGAGATAAAACTCTAAGCCAATATTTCGAAAGAAACCAGCCGCCGCAAGGCGGTTTTTTTTATGTGTCCGTTTACGGAAACAAGCGTAAGTGCAGTTTACGTATTACGGACACAAATCCTTCCGAAGCGAAGTTTCGACTGCGTGGATGTAAACCACGAGACGAACCTGAGCGAAGGAAGATATATACGAATTATTTTCTTCACCCATAAGCATGGTTGACTGAAAATACAGCACTTTTACAATATGAGCTAGATTGACCAGGAGAAATTAGGGGAGATAAAATCTCTTCTACTCTCTCCTAGTCATGCCTCTTCTTGAGGGAATTAAATGGGAACGTACCCCAATATCGCATGTCGAAGAAATAGAACCCCAAGGTGAAATCGGATTACCTCGTCACTGCGGCGTCTGGGGAAAATACTAACTCAAATCTAGCTCATTTCAAGGGGATCAGCTACCCAAATTACAGGTTTTACCTGTTTTTTACCATGCTGATCCCCTTAATACTTTTCTTTCAAAATTTTTGAGAAAGAAGTATCGCCAGTTATTAAAAAAAATGGAAAAAAAATTACTTATATCTAAAGAAACTCAACCATCGAAAACCATGGCCTATTTAGGACCAAACGGAACTTTTACAGAAATGGCTGCTGCCTTAGCTATGGATAAACTTGGAGGAGATATCCTTCCAATCCAAGCTAAAAACATTTCAGAGATCTTTAAAATGGTAGCTGATGGAACAACGGAACTAGGAATAGTACCGATTGAAAACTCTACGGATGGACCGGTTGGAGATACTTTAAAGAATCTCACCGATTTTGAGGGCACTTTTATTGGCGAAGTCGCCATTCCTATAAGTCATTCTCTATATTACCAGAGTGCCTGGCTAGTACAACACGTCGCCTCTAAAGATACTGCTTTAAGACAATGTCAAAAACATATCTCCAAATACCTCCCTGGACGCAATCTAATGAATGTCGATAGTACAGCCCTTGCTGTCCAAATGGCGGCTGCAGACCCAACCATAGCTGCTATTGGCAGCAAAATCGCCGCTGAAGCTCTTGGCCTTACTGAAAAATTTTGGCGAGTTGACGGAGTGGAGGATAATCCTTTAAATACGACTAGATTTGTAGTGATTTCCAAATCAAGAGAGGTGCACGAAGATCTGGAAAATAATAAAACTACTTTACTTGTTCATATGAGAGATGAACCAGGAAGCTTAGCCAATTGTCTGCATGTTTTTTCCGAAAATAAAATTAATCTTACCCAAATTAAATCTTTTTTGAGAGATGATCAGGGAGTCTCATTTCTTATATCAATTGATGGAGGAAACCATGAAGCTAGCGTTAAAAAAGCTTTTAATGATTTATATACTTACGCCAATTATCGAGTACTAGGATCATATGTAAAAGATGAAACAGAGTCTCAGGAAGATCAGGCAGATATCAATCAAATAGCCGACCAATTAAAAAGAGAGGCGGTAAATGGGAATGGTATTGATCATGATGAAAGCGTTTTGGCTTTTACTCTTAAAGATGAAGTAGGCTCTTTGGAAAAAGTAGTCAGTATTTTTACCCAAAGGAAAATAAATCTTACCCGTATCGATTCCATACCCACAGGAAGATTAAACGAATATGCATTCTATCTAGCTTTTAAAAACGGCATCCCCAACCATCAGGAACTGCTTGATGAAGTAAAACTAGCCTGTAAAGAAATTGTGCAGATTGCTTAAAGCGAAATTCATCTGCTTTTTTGATAGAATTTACACATCAAATGAAGAAATATTGGCTTTTTTTTAAGGCAAACGTAGATTTTTACTTCGTCTACCGCTTAAGTTTTATCTTGTGGAGAGTACGTAACATCCTTGGCTTTCTTATTATCTATTTCTTATGGTCATCAATTTACTCAGGTAAAACAGTCGTCTTTAATTATACCCAAGAGCAAATGATCACTTATGTTTTAGCCATCAGCTTTACAAATGCCCTTATTATCGCCTCAAGAACGACAGATATTGCCTCTGAAATTGTTAGCGGTGATATCATTAATTATCTTCTAAGGCCGGTTTCTTTTTTTTCTCTTGTTATCACAAAAGAATTAGCTGATAAGATTGTCAATGGCATCGCGGCTGTAATAGAAATTGTATTATTGGTACTAATATTTCAGCCTCATATCTTTATCCAGCAAAACTTAAGTGTTTATCCTTTTGTATTTGCGGCTTTGCTTATAGGCGCCGCCATCACTTTTTTCCTTTCTTTATCTTTATCTTTTATAGCTTTTTGGACATCAGAAGTCTGGGCGCCCCGTTTTATTTATTTTGTTTTAATCTCCATGTTCGCCGGCACTTTTTTCCCTTTGGATATCTTGCCGCCTCTACTTTACAATTTCCTTCTGGCCACGCCTTTCCCTTACCTTATTTATCTGCCCACAAAAATATATCTGACCGGAATATCTGGTGATAACATTAAACTTCTAGGCATAGGAATTATCTGGGCAGTAGTTTTTTATTTTGTAGCTAAAAAAATCTGGCAGAAAGGATTAATGGAATTTAGTTTTTACGGAAAATGAAAAAACATCTTAAAATATTTTTCTTGTTAAGTAAATACTCAATGAAAATAACTTTTCAGTATCCGGCTGGATCTATCTCCTTTTTAATTGGAAAACTATTAAGATTCGGAACTTATTTTTTGTTTGTATTTTATCTTCTTGCCAATACAAAGCTCTTAGTTGGCTACAGCATGACTCAAACTTTAATATTTTTTTTAACTTTTAACATTATTGATACTTTATCTCAGTTATTATTTCGCCAAGTCTACCGATTTCGTCCAATGGTTGTAAGTGGAGAACTTGATACTGTCCTAGTTAAACCCCATCATCCTTTTGTACGAATACTTTTGGGTGGCATTGATTTTCTAGATCTTCTTACTGTTGTCTTTTATATCGGCCTGCTTTTCTTTTTAGCCCTTCAGTTGCAGGCTTTATCGTTAATCAATATCTTTTTATATTTATTATTGATGCTTAATGGTTTGATTATTGCCACAGCGTTTCACATTATGGTTCTAGCTTTAGGTATTCTCACGACAGAAGTCGATCATACCATTATGATTTACCGCGATCTAAACCGACTGGGCGTATTTCCTATAGATATTTACAGTGAGCCGATAAAAAGTATTTTTACTTTTGTCATACCCATAGGTATTATGGTGACCTTTCCAGCTAAGTCACTTTTTGGTATCCTTTCATTAAATCTTATTTTTATAAGTTTTGCTATTTCTTTTGGCTTATTTGTTTTTTCAATGGTCATGTGGAATAATGCTCTTAAAAAATACCAAAGCTGGGGAGGATAGAATCGTTAATATAAATCCAAATTACAAAGCTCAAATATCAAATGATAAAAGTAAATAACTTAACCAAAATCTATAGGACGCCAATTAAGACTAATAATTTTTTGCAGGATCTATTTGCCCGTAAATATGAAGAAAAAAAAGCTTTAAATAATATTAGTTTTGAGATTGGAGAAGATGAGTTTGTAGGGTTTGTCGGTCCAAACGGGGCAGGAAAGACAACGACTATGAAGATATTATCAGGTATTCTTTATCCAACGTCTGGAAATATCGAAGTTCTAGGCTTTACTCCGTTTGAAAAAAGAAAAGAGTTTCTAAAACAAATCGGCTTTGTCATGGGACAAAAAAACCAGCTTCTCTGGGAACTGCCGGCTATTGATTCATTTCAACTGGCCAAAGAGATTTATGAGGTAAATGATATTACTTATAAAAAAACTCTGAACAATCTTATCGAACTTCTTGATGCTCAAAAATTAGTAGAACAGCCTCTCAAAACATTATCCTTAGGTCAAAGGATGAGAATGGAGCTTATTGCTTCTCTTCTTCATCAGCCAAAAATTCTATTTCTGGATGAACCTACGATCGGACTTGACATTTTTGCTCAAACCACAGTCAGAAACTTTATCAAAGAATATCAGCGAATGTATCATGCTACCATAATTTTAACATCTCACTACATGCAGGACGTTCAAAAACTGACCAAACGGGTTATCTTAATTGATACCGGTAAAATTATCTTTGACGGACAGCTGGGAGATCTAAAAGAAGAATATTCCGATGAAAAAACTATAACTATAACCCTGGAGCGCCCTGAAGAAAAACTTCCTGATCTGGACTTTAAGTATGATTATCAGGCGCCTCTTTTAAAAATAAACTTAAAGAAAGAAAAATTGAATACTATACTGCCTGAGATATTAAAAAAAATAGATTTTTCGGATCTCACTATTGAAGATGAACCTATTGAAGAAATCATCAAAAATATTTTCATGAGGAAAAAAGATAGCCCCTCATAAGAGTCTAAATGTCGAAATCCAAATTTCAAATCAAACCCAAAGTTAAAAATCCAAAGGACAAAATTATTTGACATTTGTCATTGGGATTTTGTCATTTTTTTCACTTCCCCTTGTATCTGGTCTCCAGATTAGCTATAATGAGATTATAGATATAAATTTCAAAATTTTTAGAAGGGAGGTGAACGAAAATGGCATACGAATATACTAATAAAAAAGGACAAAAATATTATCTACACAGCCGAACAGTAACTCTTCGAGGAAGCGGAAAAAAACAAACAATTTATTATTTTGCCAGAGAAGTTAAAAAAGATGCGATTAATGAAGTTCCAGCAAATATGAAAGTCATGGAAGTTGAAAGAACCGGCTTACCAATCTTAAAGAAAAAGTGAATTAATTTATGATTTCTGTTGTTGTTATACCCGAGCAAATTTATTTGCCGGTGGAATATATTCTGATAACTGGGTGATCAAATACACTCCAGGTTTCTTCAGCTTGTTCGTCTTTGAATTCAAGGAGGGTTTTATTGAATAAAGTAATTTTGGGATATGAAGTAAACCTGATAATTTCCTTAAATCCCAGATTACCTGAAAATAAACGATTGTAATATTGATTTATTTGAGGGTAATTTTTTTTATGATTAGCAAATACTCTCCTTGAGGGCACAAAAATATAATCAGCATTTTGTGAATATATAAACAGATCAGCTTGCAGTTGACTGCTTTCATCCAGGTTATAAAAATCAAACGAAACAAGGTTATATCTAAAGTTCAGCGTTGAGCGTTTGTCGTTTAGCGTTGGAATGGGAATATCCACTACATTTCCGTCTTCTGATAAAATGCGGGCATAGACAGGAATATTTTTATAAATCCACCTGGACGCAGTTATCCTAACGTCTTCATTGTTATATATAGATAAATAAGCAACTCCCGGCAAAACCGCTAACACTATTAAACACCCCCCGGCTAAAAGCCGTACCCCTCTTGTAAAGAGGGGAATAATTCTCCTCTTTTTAAGAGGAGTGTCCACGACGAAGTCGGGACGAGGTGTTTTTATTAATTTAAAAATGCGTTGTAAAAATAAAGCACTAATAATTAGCATTATGGGCATAACCGGGGTCATAAAACGGGTCCACTTGGTAAAAAGGAAAGCATTAAATAGAAAGTAAATCAAGAAAGATAACCTAAAAATATTAAAATTTCTCTTGAAAGGAAGAATAAAAAAACCTCCGAAAAAAAGAGCTAATACTATCCACCCTAAAGCATAGGGGAAAATATTGAAAAACTGAAAAATTACAGGAACAGTATCAATAAACTGGCGGGTGTAAAAAACTTGCATAGTTCCCAAACCTACAGCTGACTCATAGCGCATTGATGAGATAAACTCATTAAAAGAAATCAGATTGTATGGAGAAGACAGTACTGCGACGGCGGCAAACACAACTGCAAATATAAGTAATCCCTTAAATTTTTTATTAATGAGAATTAGAGATAAAGGTATAAGTATAAATATTAATGAAGAAACCTTAGTTCCAACGGACAATCCGCCAACTATAGCTGACCATTTAATAAAATCCGGCAAAGTTAATAAACGGTTTAAAAATAATAAAGAGACATAAACAATAACGCTGTAAAAAAGCATGAGCAAAGACTCCGTTGTTCCAAAATGCGCAAACTGAATAAGCGCAGGAGAAAAAATAAAAATTGGAAAAGCGATCAATATGTCATTTCGAAGGAGCTTGCGACTGAGAAATCCAGCGAAGCGTCCGCTTCTGGATTTCTCGCCTTTGGCTCGAAATGACTCAACAAACAGCTCAACAACTTTTATCATCACCAAAACATTAATTACTGAAGCAATTGCAGAAATTAATCTGAGCGCCATTACGGCTTGTGTAAAAGTAATTACATCATTTAAAGAACCAAAAAGGAAGTGATAAGCCTTAACTAAGATATATCCTAGATACAAAGGCAGTTGACCATAAGCAAAAAAATGCGGATTAAAACAATTAATTATCGAAGATCTAAGATCTAAGATCGAAAATCGAGAACATTCAAATTGCTGCAGTGCCGCTGCCATATTCCTTTCATCAGGATGAAAAGGTAGAGGAAGACCCCAGCCAAGATTAACAAAGCGGGTATAGATTAAAAAAAATAAAAATATAAATAAAATAAATTTTTTCATAGATCTTTGATCTGGGATCTTAGGTTTTAGATTAATCTAAAATCGAAGATCTAATTCCCCTTGATTTTTGACGGTTTAGATATTATTATATAGAAAACTTAAATCGCAAAGTTCATATGACTAAGTACGAGATAACCTTTCTTCTTGAGAAAGAAGAACAAACCCAATCAATAAACGAGATCATTACCTCTTTAAAAGGTACATTCATTGATGAGAAAAAATGGGGCCAAAGGCAGTTGGCTTATCCTATTAAAAAAAATAATTCTGCTTTTTACTTCACTTGGGTGTTTGAAATGGATAGAAAAAGCTTACTAGAGCTAAAGAAAAAACTTAACTTTAATGAAAATTTAATAAGATATTTATTATTAGTTATCTAATAACCTATGGCAAGCAGATCTTTAAACCGTGTTATTTTGATTGGAAACTTAACTCGAGATCCTGAACTTAAGTATACTCCTTCAGGCACAGCTGTTTGTACTTTTGGCGTAGCCACCAACCGCTCTTGGACAACGGCCGAAGGCCAGACAAAAGAAGAAACTCAGTTTCATCGAATTGTTTCATGGCAAAAGCTTGCAGAACTTTGCGGAAAATTATTAACTAAAGGCCGAAAAGTTTTTTTAGAAGGACGACTAACTTACCGTTCATTTACAGGAAAAGATGGAGTACAGCGCTCAATCTCAGAGATTGTTCTTGATGACTTTATAGTTTTTAGTGATGGCAAGCGAGTTGTAGAAGCTGAAGAAACCGAAGCACACGCGCCTGAAGAAGAAGGATTAGTTACCGATGAAGAATTAAACCACGATACAGCTGCAGCAGAAGAACCAAAAGGAAAAAAAGAAAAAAGTGAAGATGTTGACCCAGACGATATTCCATTTTAAAAGTTATGAGTTCTGGGTTTTGAGTTTTGGGCTAAAAACCCACAACCCATAACCCATAAACGATATTTTATGAACAAATGTTTCTTTCATCGATACAATACCTATCCTAATTATAAGGACGTGGAGAACTTGGAAAAATTCTTGTCCCCCAGAAAAAAAATTCTAAGCCGTGAAAAAACCGGTGTCTGTGCCAAACACCAAAGACAGCTGACCAAACATATTAAGTATGCCCGCTTTCTTGCCCTTCTTCCTTTTGTGTCTTACCACGGTGTCCGATAAACTGTTATAATAAACAAATGCTGTTAAGTTTTATCATTGAGGAAGAAGGAGACATATTAATTAAGTCAGGACAGACCGTTAATTTTAAAGATCCGCTTATTCAAAAAACCAAAGCTCACGAATTAAAAATACCTCTTTCATCTATTCTTAATGTTTCACCCAGCTCAATCTTCAAGTCACTTAAAAAATTTGTGGGCGAAGAGATTAAAAAAGGAGAACTTATTGCCGAAAACAAGGGTTTATTATCAGCAAAAAAATACTTTAGTGAATCTGACGGAATTATAAAAGAAATCAATCACCATGAAGGAACAGTTATTTTAGAAGTAAGCAGTGATCAAAAAGATACTACTTTGACTTTTTTTAAAGGCTATGTAACCAACATTAAAGATAAAGAAATAACTATCGAGGTACAAAAATATAAAGAATTTGAGCTTAAAAAAGCATCCGGCGATTTTGGCGGAGAAATTATTTATAAAGATGAAAAAGCTTTAAGCGAAGTCACTGAAGAAAAAATTAAAGATAAAATTATTATTGTTGATAAAATACCTGCATTTATGCAGGTTAAACTTGAAGCTTTGGGAGCTAAAGGATTTGTATTTTTATATCCCTACGATGAAGAAATTTCTTTACCAGCCGCCTTTATTAAACAAATTCAAGAAGCCGAAAAAATCAAAAGTTCGCCTTATCCCTATTGCATAATTAGCAAGAATCATAATAAAATCTACATTTATACATAAACTACTATGATTTCTAAACACTTTACCAGTATTCTTCTTTTTCTATCTTTAGGTATTTTTTTATTTGGCTCAGGATACATGCTTGGCGAGTACAAAACTAAAAGAGGTCTTCAAAACAGGCCATCTTATAATGTTTTCAATACTGCCTCCGATAAAAGTCAACAGATAAAAGATGTTGATTTTCAGCTTTTTTGGGATACATGGGATAAAATTGAAAAAAAATATGTTGATAAAAAGAAAATTGCTCCGCAAAAAATGTATTACGGCGCAATAAAAGGCATGGTTGCCTCAGTTGATGATCCTTATACATTTTTTCTTACTCCTGATGAAAATAAACAATCAAAAGATGATCTGGGAGGAAAATTCGAGGGCATAGGAGCTCAACTTGGTCTAAAAAGCAATAAGATTGTTGTTATCGCCCCGCTAAAAAACTCCCCAGCTGAAAAAGCAGGCATCAAATCAGGAGATTTTATAATTAAAGTCAATAATGAATCTGTTAAAGGCTGGTCACTAATTCAGGCTGTATCAAAAATAAGAGGCCCAAAAGGCACTAAAGTAAAAATCGCTTTTGAAAGGAACGGAAAAGAGTTTGAAGTTGAGTTAACTCGTGATCAAATTCGAGTCTCCTCAGTTGACTTAAGTTATGAAAGCAAACGAGACTGCGCGGCAAACTGCCAAAAGATTGCTTATCTTAAACTGAATCAATTTGGAGAAAATACTAACGACGAATGGGATAAAACCATAGCAGAAATTCAAAATAACTGGGCTAAAAAAGAAATAAAAGGAATGGTTTTGGACTTAAGAAATAACCCCGGTGGTTATTTGGAAAGTGCTGTTTATCTTGCATCCGAATTTTTACCAGAAGGAAAATTAATAGTCAAGCAGGAATCAACAATTGAACAAACAAGAAATTACAACGTGATGCGAAGTGGTAAACTTCAGGATATTCCATTAACAATTTTAATTAATAAAGGATCCGCCTCTGCTTCTGAAATCCTATCAGGAGCTTTAAGAGATTACAAAAGAGCCACCCTTGTCGGCGAAAAAAGTTTTGGTAAAGGATCGGTGCAGGAAGCTCTTGATCTGAAAGATGGAGCTGGACTTCATGTGACTGTTGCTAAATGGATCCTACCAATGGGCGACTGGATTAATGCCAAAGGAATAGAACCACAAATTAAAGTAGAGAATCAGCCCAAAGAAGGGGAAACCATGACTAAAGAAACAGATGACCAACTTGAAAAAGCAATTGAAGAAGTGCTAAAATAAGCAAAAATAATTTTTATGGTTGAGACAAATGTACCTAGTGAAAGTAAAGAAAGATTGAATCCTCGATCAATAACAGTATGTACTCCCACTTTATATAAAAATTGGCAGCCAGATGGAAATCTTGAACTTAATTCAGATAGTGTGAGGGGCAATATTGCCTTACGCACTTTTAAACTAACAATTGATGCAGGATATCAGGTAGTAGTTGTTGATGGAGGAAGTAACCCGCTATATCTTGAAGAGCTCAAGAAACTAGGAGTAACAATCCAACCACAAAAGGGATCAACTATGTCATCAGCTAAAAGAGAATGTTTGAAAACAGCTAGTGAATTACCAGATTGTAAAGTACTAGTTTTTATACAGCCAGAAAAAGATGCTGCGATTGCTAATATTCCTCAAATTGTACTACCAATTATGAGAGATCATGCAGATATTGTCATTCCGGCAAGAAATCTTCAACTTTTTGAAAAAACATGCTCTTCTGTTCAGTTTAAGTCAGAAAAATTGGCTAACAGATGGTGTAATAGAATATCTCACTTACTAGGTATCCTGCCGAAATCTGAGGAACTTGATTGGTTTTTTGGAATAAAAGTTTTAAAAAATGATCCTGAAATTGTCGATTTATTTATGAAAAGATATGAAATTAGTGATACTCAACTCGTTGAAGAAAAATTTACAGATCCTGAACGTTATTCTGATGTTGATTTTTATCCTGTAATTGAAGCACTTAAATCAGGAAAAAAGGTCGTCAGTGTCGAAATTCCTTTTGAGTATCCTGCATCTCAAAAAGAAATTGAAGAAAAACTGAATGATCAATTTGCTGACAAGAGAAGAAGACAAAAAATTAGTATATTAGCAGAGTTTATTCAGTATGCCCGCTTTATGACTAATAATCCTCGTAGTAAATTAATTAAAATAATGGAAAAAGAAGCTAATCAACTGGCTAATGATTAATAAAGCTAAGTAGACTTTTAGCAAATCCCATTGTGCAAGCAGAAAAAACAAGAAAATGATCTTTTTGACCAAATTCATTATATTTTGATTCTCCTAACTGAATAGCATCTTTGGTCACCATCACTCCACCTGCTTCATTTATTAAAGGATAAGCTGCGGCTATCTCTAAATTTCCTTTTCTCGTACACTCAATTACTCCATCAACTGCTCCATTAGCTAAATCAGCATATTGTATACATGATGAAAGAGTAAAAGATGTATTAAAATTTATTAACTTCGTAACAATTTCATCAAAGACGTGAGATCCAAAAATATTATCAAAAGCTGCATCAATATATAATTTTGATCTTTGTTTATTCAACTGTTTTGAAGATCGGCAATGAATAGATTGTGTTTGTCCTTCATTTACCAGCCAACTACCATCACCTTTAGATGCGTAGTAAAGTTTATTAGCTACATGTTCCATGATTCCTCCATAAATATAATCATTATATTTTGGATCCAATCCTTTATAGATTGCCAGCATTGTCCCATATCTGCCGACCCCTCTCGATTTCATATAAACTCCGCTTCCATCAATACTATCTAAGATTCCTAAATACCGCGGCTCTTTTCCTATAATTATGATTCCATGTTCTTCAGAGATAACTTTTAAGGGTAAATTATATTTTTTTAAAACGTCTAATACTGCTTCCTCTGTTTCAATATCAGCTTTCAAAGCTGTATCACCAAACTGATTTTTATTAATTTTCCTTTCTCCTTCAGCTCCTAATTGATCATGGACATTTCGCGCCGCTTGAAGAGCTTTATTGGCTACTTTTTTTATAATCTCTATATCTATCATATTATTTATTTTTTTTTGGTTTTATAATTATTGCTTCAGTAATATTTCGTGTTAAAATTATAATATGAAAAAGCTATTAATTCTTTTGTCTTTTTTAATCATAGTTCTTGTAATCGGACAAAAAGTTAATCTCTTACCTCAAATACAGCTTGATAAATATCTGTCTCTTCCTAAGATAGCTCCTGCGCCTGCAACAGATGAAAATAGAACTGTTCTTTATGAAGAATCTGTTATTACTAAAGTAGTTGAAAACGCCTTGCCTTCGGTTGTTACAGTTGGAATAAGCACCACTTCGCAATCAAGAGGATTTATAGAAATAGATCCGTTTAATCCATTTTCCCCCTTCCGTCAGGTTCCCGGATCAAAAAAGAAAGTTGAACAAAATATAGGCAGCGGTTTTATAATCTCTCAAGATGGACTAGTGATCACAAACAAACATGTTGTCTCTGAAACAAACGCATCCTACAATGTATTAACTAACGATAATAAGAAATATTATGTTGAAAAAATATACCGTGATCCTTTGAATGATATCGCTATTCTTAAAATTAACGCCGGCAAACTCAAACCTTTAAAGCTTGGCAATTCTTCATCCTTAAAACTAGGTCAGCTAGTGATTGCTATCGGTACTCCGCTGGGAGAGTTTACCAATACAGTAACAAACGGCATTGTTTCTGGATTAGGTAGAGGTATTACTGCCGGTTCACCTTTGGAAGGATATGTTGAGAAGCTTGATAATGTCGTCCAAACTAATGCCGCCATCAGCCCGGGTAACTCAGGCGGTCCGCTTCTTAACTCAAAAGGCGAAGTCATAGGCATCAATACGGCTATTGCCGCCGGTGGTCAAAACATTGGTTTTGCCATACCCTCAGATATCATTAAAGAACTTATTGATAATTTTAATAAACAGGGCGCCACTTTTGAAAGACCTTACATTGGTGTCCGCTATGAAATGATTGATCTTCAAAATGCTTTAAGAAATGCCGTAGTAGAAGGTGCTTACGTAGTTGAGGTTCTTGAGGGATCCCCAGCTGAAAAAGCCGGCATTCAGGAAGAAGATATTATAAGTGAAGTTAATAGCAAAAAAGTAAAAGGAGACGACAACCAAAGCATAGCTCAACTAATTGCCCAAAAGAAAATTGGCGACAAAATTCAACTTAAAGTTTGGAGAAATGGAGAGTTTAAAACCTTTCAAATTGCCCTTGAAGCTTCTCCATAAAATTTATGGCTATACGCCCAGTTTTTGAAAAAGAAGCTAACGAAGAAATAAAGAATCTTTATCGAAAACTTAAAGAAGCTCTTAAATTAGATTCTCTTCCTTTATTCTTTGCTTATCTTGGAGCTTTTCCTGAATATTTTCGCTACATTGCCCAACAAATAGATAATCTCGCTAAAAATCATGAGTTTAATAAATTATGCGGTGAAACAGCAACCGAGATTGAAAAAGAATTAACTGAAAAACTGACAATCTCTGAGGAACTTGAAAATTGGCTTAACCGTTACAAATATTCTCCGGCTTTTTATAATTTTCAGAAAGATCTACAGCATATTTTTTTATCTAACGTTAAATTGACTTTTATATTCATCGCTTTAAGAGAAGCTGTCAAGGGATGGGCAGTTGCGTCCAAAAAACTTTCAGGTGAAGTAAAAATCAATGCGCAAACTGCCAAAGAGACTCCTCAGGAAGATTTTGTTTTCGATGATACTTACGCTAAAAATTATTCTATTGAGGCAAGAAAAGGAGAGATTGCCGCAGCCGGAGAATCAGCCTTAGAAAAAGATCTGCTTCCTGAGTATTTAGTTTTATGCCGCAGAGATTTTATTGATGTTTTAAAAAATGAAGACTTTTTAAGATTAAGGGTTCAGATTGAGCAAAAATTCCTTAATGATCTTGCTCTTCTTCCAGAAAGTATTTATTCGCCAATCAATGTAGTTTTACAATATACTTCAAAATACCCTGACTTCCCCGATCTGCTTTATCTTCTAACCGAACATTTCCCCACCTATGCAGTCCAGCGCATGCTTTTCTCAGGGTACATGATAAAAGGATAGCTTATTATGCTATAATTTCCTCATATGGCAATCCAATTACAGCCGGTAAAAGGTTTTCGTGATTTATACCCAGCTGATAAGGCTTTGCAAAATTATGTTTTTGATAAGCTTAAAGCGGTGGCCTCCCTTTATGGCTTTGAAAATTATGACGGACCAATCTTAGAACCGATTGAACTTTATTTAGGCAAGTCTTCCAAAGAACTAGTTGAAGAACAAACATTTAAAATAAAAGATAAGAAAGATCAAACTTTGGTCATGAGACCAGAGATGACACCATCTTTAGCTCGTATGATAGCTCAAAAAGCTAATCAGCTGGTTTTCCCACTTAAACTCTTTAACCTAGGTTTAAGATTCCGTTATGAAGCTCCTCAAAAGGGAAGAGAACGTGAGTTTTATCAGGCTGATTTTGATATTTTAGGAACTGAAAATATATTGGCCGATGCAGAAATTTTAGCGGCTGCGGTTAACATTTTTCTCAATCTTGGCGCGACCGAGAATGATTTTGTGATTTATATTAACTCACGAACTTTTGTTGACCGTAAATTAACTGAGCTTGGTATAGAAAATAAAAAAGATATTATGTCTTGCATTGACCGTAAAGATAAAATAAGCCGGGAAGCTTTTCTTGAATCATTAAAAAAGGCAAGCTTAAATGAAAAACAGATTATTGATCTTGTTTCTTTTTTGGAATCGGAAATAAAACCGCAAGATGATGAGTATTTCAAAAAACTATTTAATATCTTAAAAAGATACGGCATTGATCAGTATTTTAAAATAAATAAAAATACCGTACGAGGTCTTGATTATTACACTGGTTTAGTTTTTGAAGCTAAGGATTTATCAGGAAAAATAAACAGAGCTCTTCTTGGCGGAGGCCGCTACGATAATCTCGTGTCAGCTTATAACCCCAACATAAAAGTACCGGGAATTGGTTTTGCCACTTCTGATGTCATTCTTCTGGAATTTATTAAAATTATTAATAAAGCACCTCAATTAAATCCTTGCCCAACCAAATATCTAGTAACTATCTTCAGTCAAGAAACTTTAAATGACTCCATTCAAATCTTAAATAAGTTAAGAAAACAAAATATTTCGGCAGAAATTTACCCTGATACTGAAAAAAAACTTGATAAACAATTAAAATATGCTGACAGAAACAATATCCCTTACGCCGTAATTGCCGGTCCTGAAGAAATTCAAAAAGGCATAGTTAAGGTCAAAGACATGAAAACAGGAGAACAGAAAGAAATTAATATTTCAGATCTTTGATCTTCGACATTCGATAATCGAAAATCTAAAATCATAAACTATGCAGGTAAATCCTAATATCGTTATTATCGAAACTCATCAGGGCGCAGGAGGCGATGAATCAAAACTCTGGGCAAAAGAGCTTCTCTTGTCATATGTTAGATTTGCTCAAAGAAGAGGATTCAAATTTACTTACCTTGATGATTATATTGTAAAAATCTCAGGAGAAAATGCATTCAATCTATATAAAAATGAAACTGGCGTTCATAGAGTTCAAAGAGTACCGGCAACCGAAAGAAAAGGCAGAATCCATACATCTACAGCTGTAATCGTCGTCCTTCCTCAAATAATTCAATCAGATATAAGAATTAACCAAGCTGACCTGGATTGGCAATTTTACAGAAGCGGCGGCCATGGCGGACAAAACGTCAATAAGGTAGAAACAGCCGTCAGGTTAACCCATAAACCAACTGGAGTAGTCGTCACTTCAAGCCAAGAAAGATATCAGCAAGCCAACCGCCAAATTGCTCTTGAACTTTTGGCCAGTAAACTTTATCAGCTTGAGGAGGAAAAAAAGAAAGGTATGATGTTTTCATATGTTACTAATGTTGGTACCGGAGAACGCGCCGAAAAAATCCGCACTTATAACTTTCCTCAAAACAGATTAACCGACCACCGCTCCGGCAAAAGTTTTCACAATCTGGAAGAAATTATCGAGCAGGGAAAATGGGACAAAGTCTTTGGAATTTGAATTGAAATTTCACGACTAATCTGCTAAAATGGAATTTCTTATGAAAGCAAAGATTCATCCAACATATTTCCCGGAGGCCAAGGTCGTTTGTTCGTGTGGTAATACTTTTACCACCGGATCAACAAAAGAACACATTAAGGCTGACGTCTGTCACAAATGCCATCCTTACTACACAGGCGAACACAGATTCCTCGATACTAAAGGCCGCGTGGAGAAATTTCAGATAAAACAAAAACAAGCTAAAGAATATAAAGAAAAGACCGCCTCCAAAAAAGCTAAAACAGAAGAACAAAAAGAAAGAGAAACTAAATCTTTACGAGAACTTTTGGAAGAAAGCAAGTAATAAATTTCAAAGTTCAAATATCAAATTTCGAATCATTTAGATTTTGGATTTGATTTGATATTTGGATTTTGACATTTGGATTTTGACATTTGGATTTTCTTTGGTATACTAATTAGATCACCAAGACTTTAGGTTTATCTCGCCGAAGCTTTAGCGAAGGCGGATTTTAAAAATTTTCCTAAAATATCCCTCCGAAGCTTTAGCGAAGGGGGAAAGTGAAACAATATGGTAAACACATCTAAAAAAAATCAGGTACAATCTTTCATTGATCTTATTGAAAAAAACAAAAACTTTGTAATAGTAAGCTTTGAAAAAACTCTCCACACAACTCTTGAATCTTTAAGAAAAGATCTCCGACAAAGCGGCGCCAAAATAAAAATCATCAAAAACAGTCTATTTCAAAAAGCTCTCAATAAAGAAGCTCTTAAAAATAAAAATCTGGAAGATCTTCAGAAAAAATTTAAGGAGCTCCAAAAAAACAGCGCTATATTAATGCTTGGAGACCAATGGAATAAAGGATTAAGCGCTTTTTACAATTTTGCTAAGAAAGAAACGTTTTTATCATTTAAGATAGGTTTTCTTGATGATCAGGTTTATATGAATGATGACCTTAAAAAAATAGCCCAGCTGCCGTCAAAAGAAGAACTTTTGGCAAAAGTTATAGGCGGATTGAAAACACCTATCTCCAATCTTAACTATGCTCTTAAATTTAATATGCAGAAGTTTGTTTACATTTTAACCGCAAAATCAAAGCAAACGAATTAATAGTTATGAGTTATGGGTGATGAGTTGTGAGTTTAACCCAAAACCCACAACCCAAAACTCATAACCAAACAATAAATGAGGGGGGGTGATACTACATGGCAGAAGTAAAACTAAGTGAAAAAATAGAAAAAATCGCAAAGGATATTGAATCTTTATCAGTTATCGAACTGTCGGATTTATCAAAATATCTAGAAGAAAAATTTGGAGTTTCAGCAATGCCTGTTGTGTCGGCAGGTGCAGCAGCACCAACAACAGTAGGAGCAACACCAGCAGAAGAGAAAACTTCATTTAATGTTGTTTTAACCGCTTCAGGTGATAATAAACTTGGAGTTATCAAGGCAGTAAGAGAAATCGTTCCTACATTAGGCTTAATGGAAGCTAAGAAATTAGTCGAGTCAGCTCCACAAAATATTCTAACAGACGCAAAAAAAGATGCAGCTGAAGAAGCTAAAAAGAAACTTGAAGCTGCAGGAGCTAAAGTTGAGCTTAAATAAAAGTTCACAAGAATAAGAGATTCTTCGCTTCAGCGAGGGATCTCTTTTTTCTTGCAGTGATATAAATTATTTGTATAATGAAACATTATGGAAAATATTAATCCCTGGAAAAGAGCCCAAATGCAACTGACAAAAGCTGCAACTCTGCTTGAAATTGACCCTTTACTTTTATCAATTCTTTGTGAACCCGACCGCGTAATTGAAATCTCGCTCCCAATTAGAATGGACAATGGAGAAATTAAGAATTTTAAAGGTTTCCGTGTCCAACACAATAATATCCGCGGCCCTTACAAAGGCGGAATAAGATATCATCAGCAAGTTGATTTAAGCGAAGTTAAAGCTTTATCTTTATGGATGACTATGAAAAATGCTGTCGTCGATGTGCCTTTTGGAGGCGGTAAAGGCGGCATTCATGTTAACCCCAAAGAACTATCAGAAGCTGAACTTGAAAGATTAAGCCGTGAATACACTCGAAAACTAAAAGATGAGATTGGACCTCATATTGATGTTCCTGCACCCGACGTAAATACCAATGCCAAGATTATGAACTGGATAGTTGACGAATATAGTAAACAAATGGGAAAAAAAACTCCGGCCGTAGTTACTGGTAAAACTGTTGATAACGGTGGTTCAAAAGGAAGAACCGGCTCAACAGGAATGGGCGGCGTTTATGTTTTAAAAGAAGTTCTTAAAAAATTAAGCAAAAAACCAAAAGGCATGACTGTTGCCATTCAAGGTTTTGGCAATGTCGGCCGCCATATTGCTAGATATTTACAAAGGGAAGGATTTAACATCGTCGCGGTGTCTGACTCCCAAGGCGGACTTTATATTCCTGAAGGAATAAAAGATATAGAGCAAATCGAAAAGTGTAAAGATGAAATGGGGCATGTAGCCGGATGCTACTGTATCGGCTCAGTCTGCGGCATTAGCTTTAAAGACCATTTAAAAGGTAAAAGCATTACTAATAAAGAACTCCTAGAACTGGACGTAGACATTATCGTTCCTGCCGCTTTGGAAAATGTTATTACTAAAGAAAATGCCCATAATATCGAAGCCAGTATAGTTTTGGAAATGGCCAATGGTCCAACCAGCCAAGAGGCGGATAAAATCTTAAAAGACCGGGGAATTGTTGTCGTACCTGACATTTTAGCTAACTCCGGAGGAGTAACAGTCAGTTATTTTGAATGGTATCAAAATTTACATAACCAAAAGTGGAGTGAAGAAAAGGTCGCCAAAAAACTTAAGGAAAAAATGAAAGCAGCCACTCATGCTGTCTTTGAGATTTCTAAAAAATACAATGTCACATTAACTGAAGCCGCCTTTCTCCTGGCTGTCAAAAGAGTTGCAGAAACCTGGAAAAAAAATACCTCAAAAATCTAACGATTTTCCCTTATAGCTCTTGCTATTTCTTCTGCTACTATATGTCGAGTTTTTTGATAAAAAAAGATATCGGGATGAGAAGTAAGACCTCTTAAACCCAACTCATCCACAAGTCCATTTCTCGGTAAAGGACTATTATCAACGTCAATTCCTCCTGTAAAACCTGTGGGGTCATGATCTTTATCTTCAGTAACCTCACCTTCCTCAGTAAAGTGTCTAAATTTACCATAACCGGTTGTCATTAAGAAACCTCCAATTCTTAAGGCTTCAATAGCTTTACCCCAAACCGTTGCTGAAGGAAAGGCTCTCCAAATAATAAGGTTAGGAATTGTCTGGGAAGCTTGAGAGCTTACCCATTCTTTTGCATCTTGCGGACATAATTCGATAGTTCGATCTATACCTTTTCTTTTTCCTTTGATTATTTTATTACCATGACCTGATATTTTATCTGGGACTTCTATTTGTTTTAAAATTTGCTTTAAACTTGTTGTCATATTTGCTTTTTCGGCAGCTGAACCATAAACATCTGGATCCCTATCTCTGAAAGATTCCATACCTCTAGTTTCAAAAAATTCGTAACAGGGATCAATACATAGCGTATGAACTGCATCGAAAAAAGCGATGGCTCTAAGAACTGTTCTACTGGCTGCTAAATCAACAACGTATGACTGAGCCCCTCTTAGCTCTGCCTGCAATCTGATTAACCCTTCATGTCCTAACTCTCTAGCGAGATGCCTATCAATTGCATTAATAGCTTCAAAATCAGTTAACTCTTTGGATGACCTATAATGTCTCTCAAGCCTAACTTTATCAATAAAATTTCTCGCTCCATTTTCAACCCGCCTGAGCTTTTCCATAAATATTATTAAATTTATTTATCACAAAATTATAGCTTATCTTATGAAGGATTACAACTATAGGATAGTTTAAATATTTTCAAGTTCAAACTCAACCATATTGTTTCCTTTATCATAAACTGCTTTGTAGGAGACTACTTTATCATCGTCACTAAAAAGATAGGGGAGTACATAATGGATTTCTGATAACAAATTATCCAGTTTAGATATCTCATCAGGAAAAAGCCACACAAATTCACCATCCTCTGGATTTTGTTTTAATTCGCCACTTTCAAAATCGGCAATTACAAAATGGAAATAAAGTTCCTGGTCCAAATCTTTAAGATAAGCATTACCTGTAGATTTCACACGAAGATTTTTTATTGTCAATCCGGTTTCTTCTTGAATCTCACGTCTTGCGCATTCAAACAAACCTTCATTAAACTCTCTTTTGCCACCTGGAGCCATCCAAACATCTGGCATTATCTTTTTATTTTTATTGCGGTGAAGCATTAAATATTTTCCGTCTTTTTTTACAAAACACTCAACTGTCACAATAATATTTCTATTAGTCATAATGTCATCCCGAGCAAAGTCGAGGCTATAGTCCTGAGCTCGCGAAGGAGATCCCTCCACTTCGGTCGGGATGACATAATAATACCAGATACATTATTAAAAATGGGCTAAAATTTGCGCTAGAAATTGCTGAAAAATTGGTGTAAAATGTGTGCTTATGGCCACGAAAAAACAAGAATATGGTGCAGAATCGATAGTAGTATTGGAAGGACTTGAACCCGTAAGAAAACGACCCGCCATGTACATAGGCTCTACCTCACAGGTTGGTGTTAACCACTGCCTTAACGAAATAGTCGATAACGCCATTGATGAAGCCTTAGCCGGCTTTTGTAAAAATGTCAATGTCATCATCAATGAAAATAATTACATGACTGTTTTTGATGACGGACGAGGAATCCCAATTGATAAAGTACCCAAATATAATGTCTCAGCTCTTGAACTTGTCATGACTAAACTTCACGCCGGAGGAAAATTTGGTCAAGGAGCATATAAAGTTTCAGGAGGTCTTCACGGAGTCGGCGCTTCTGTGGTCAATGCCTTGTCAGAGCACGTTATTGTTGAGGTCAAACGCAACGGTCAGCTTTATAAACAAGAATATAAAAAAGGAAAACCTACAGGACCGGTTTCTAAAATTAAAGAATCTGTATTAGGTTTCCCTTTTGAAACCGGTACTGCTTTTTCATTTCTTCCCGATAAAGAAATCTTTCAGGAAACAACCGAAATTAATTACACTAACTTCAAAAAACAGGTTAAGGAAAGAGCTTACCTTGTACCAACTGTTTATTTTAAGATCAGCAACAAAAAAAATAATGACCGGGTCAGCTATTATTTTGACGGTGGCATAATTTCTTTGCTCCGTGATATGAACCGCGGTAAAAAAGCGCTTCATGATCCAATTTCAATCAAAAAACAAAGCGACGATAAAGAAATCGATGTTGCCATTCAATATAATGACTCTATAAACGAACACGTTTACTCATTTGTAAACGTCATTAATACCCATGAAGGGGGAACTCATTTAACCGGCTTTAGGTCAGCTTTAACCAAATCAATTAACTCCTATGCCAGGAAAATTTTGAGCGAAAAAGATGCTGCCGAAGCTTTAACCGGTGATGATGTTAAGGAAGGTTTAGCCGCTATAATTTATGTAAAAATGCCTTCTACCAACTTACAGTTTGAAGGCCAAACAAAAACTAAGCTTGGAAACTCTGAAGTACAAACTATTGTCCAGCAGGCAGTAGGCGAATATCTTGACGTTTATTTCGAAGAAAACCCGCGTGTCGGACGCGAAATCATTTCTAAAATTCTTTTAGCTCAAAAAGCGAGGCTGGCCGCAAAGGCAGCCAAGGAAGCTGTTTTAAGAAAAGGGGCTCTGGAAGGCTCTGCATTACCGGGAAAACTGGCTGACTGTCAGGAAAAAGATCCGGCCTTGTCTGAACTTTTCATGGTTGAAGGTAATTCAGCCGGAGGCACTGCCAAACAAGGAAGAGACCGCAAGTTCCAAGCTATTCTTCCTTTAAGAGGAAAAATTTTAAACACAGAAAGAGCTTATCTTGACCGTGTTCTTGCCTTTAAAGAAATCAAGGATTTAGTTATTGCACTAGGCATGGGAATAGGCGAGAATGTCGATTATCAGAAACTCCGTTATCACAAGATTGTAATTATGACTGATGCCGACGTTGATGGCGCTCACATCCGTACTCTTATACTAACCTTTTTCTTTCGGCACCTTCCTGACGTTGTTTATAAAGGCCATGTTTATGTAGCCCAGCCGCCTCTTTTCAAAGTGCAAGTAGGTAAAAAAATTAATTATGCTTACTCAGATGAAGAAAAGGACAAGCTGGTTAAAGAAATGACAAAAACCAAAGATGGAAAACTAACAACAGCCACAATTCAGCGATATAAAGGTTTAGGTGAAATGAATCCTGATCAGCTTTGGGAAACCACTATGAACCCAGAAAACCGTGTACTAAAGCAAATAACGATTAATGATGCACAAGAAGCTGACTTTGTTTTTACTATGCTTATGGGTGAGGAAGTACCACCAAGAAAAAAATTTATAGTCACCCACGCCAAAATGGCCAACCTTGATGTATAGTTATGAGTTATGCGTCCAATGCAAAACGTCGAACACTGAACGATTTATATCTGAAAAACAGTTGAAAACTAAATTGTAACCTATATAATTATTACCATATGAATTTATCAATATTTCTATCTAACCCAACTCTCACGGCAATTGGCGCCGCCACTATTTCAATAGTTTACGGACTCTACCTAACCTCAAGAGTACTTTCCCATCCAAAAGGAAATGAACAAATGAACAGCATCTCTGACGCTATCTCAGAAGGCGCCACAGCTTACATGAAAAGACAGTACACAGTTGTTGCTGTAATAGGAATAATTATATTTGTGATTTTATACTTTATCTTCAATCCCGTGACTGCCGCCGGCTTTGCTATCGGAGCTATTTTTTCAGCTATTGCCGGTATTATCGGTATGAGTGTGGCCGTCAGAAGCAATATTCGCACTGCCCAAGCCGCCAAAAAAGGCTTGTCTCAAGCTTTTTCACTGGCTTTCTCAGGCGGTGCTGTAACCGGACTTATGGTTGGCGGTTTAGCTCTTCTGTCAGTCAGCGGATTCTTTTTGGTAATCTCAATGATGACTAAAACCGGCGCTCCTGATCTTCATCCATTGGTTGCTTTAGGATTTGGAGGATCTCTTATCTCTGTTTTTGCCCGTTTAGGAGGAGGAATTTTTACTAAAAGTGCAGATGTCGGTACTGACATGGTAGGAAAAATTGAAAAAGGAATTCCTGAGGATGACCCAAGAAACCCTGGAGTCATTGCCGATTTGGTAGGAGACAATGTAGGCGATGATGCCGGTATGGCCGCGGATTTATTTGAAACTTATGTTATTACCGCTGTTGCCGCCATGATTTTAGGCCAGCTCACTTTTGCCAATAATGGAGCCGTTGTGGTTTATCCTCTTCTTATCGGCGCCATCTCAATCATAACCAGCATAATCGGTACCTGGTTTGTACGCCTTATTGGAAAAAGCATTATGGGCGCTCTTTATCAAGGTTTGGCAGTAGCTTCAATCTTAGCTATTGCAGGGTTTTATTTCTTAACTACGGCTCTTTTCCCTGCAGAATCGGCTATTAACGGATTAAGTCTTTTTTATTCCTCAATTATCGGATTGGTTGTCACCATCGGCATGGTTGCCATAACTGAGTTTTATACTTCAAAAAACTTCGGTTCAGTAAAAACCATTGCCAGTGCTTCAACCACAGGTCACGGTACTAACGTTATCGCCGGTTTGGCAGTTTCAATGAAATCAACATTACTGCCGATATTACTTTTATCAGCCGGTATTTTTGTTGCTTATAATTTTGCTGGCCTTTTTGGTGTAGCTGTAGCCGCCATGAGCATGCTTTCATTAACTGGAATTATTGTGGCTATTGACGCTTTCGGTCCTATAACTGATAATGCTGGCGGTATTGCCGAGATGGCAGGACTTGATAAAAAAGTAAGAAACATCACTGATCCTTTAGATGCTGTTGGCAATACTACCAAAGCAGTCACTAAAGCTTACGCTATAGGTTCAGCCGCTTTAGCTGCTTTAGTTTTGTTTGCAAGCTATACTCAGGAGCTCATGAAATCAGAGTCAGGGACTCAAATGGCTTCCACATTTTCTCTTTCTGACCCGCTTGTCCTTATCGGTCTTTTCATCGGCGGCGCCTTGCCGTATTTCTTTGGAGCCTTAGCTATGGAGGCTGTTGGTAAAGCCAGCATGGCTATTGTTAATGAAGTCAGACGCCAATTTAAAGAAATTAAAGGTATTATGCAGGGTAAAGCTAAACCTGAATACGGCAAAGCTGTAGATATTGTTGCTAAAGCCGCTATCAAAGAGATGATTGTTCCGACTCTTATCCCAGTTTTAGCACCGATCATTGTCGGATTTTTACTTGGTCCAAAAGCTTTAGGCGGACTTTTGGTTGGAAGCATTATTACTGGTCTTTTTGTGGCTATTTCAATGACCACAGGAGGAGCCGCTTGGGATAATGCCAAAAAATATATTGAAGAAGGAGAATTTGGCGGGAAAGGAAGTTTTGCTCACCAAAGCGCAGTTACCGGTGATACCGTGGGCGATCCGTACAAAGATACTGCCGGTCCAGCCATTAACCCAATGATTAAGGTTTTGAATATTGTAGCCTTAATGATTGCTCCTTTTCTTATATAAGATATAACGATTATAACCGTTATAACAATTATAATGATTATATCTTTCTTTTATGGAAGATGAAGAAAAAAAACAAGAACAACTAATTACTCAAAACAAGAATGCGGAAATAACTGAGATCACCTCAGAGATGAAACGGGCATATCTTGATTATGCCATGTCGGTTATTGTCTCTCGTGCTCTTCCTGATGTCCGTGATGGCCTAAAACCGGTTCACCGAAGGATTCTTTTTGCTATGCATAAAATGGGTCTCACAGCAAGCGCTCATTTCTCAAAAAGCGCCAAAGTCGTCGGTGAAGTTTTAGGTAAATATCACCCTCACGGTGATGCTCCGGTTTATGAAGCCTTAGCCCGTATGGCTCAAGACTTTTCCATGCGCTATCTCTTGATTAAAGGTCAGGGAAACTTTGGTTCAGTAGACGGTGATCCTCCGGCCGCCATGCGTTACACCGAGGTCAAGCTTTCCAAAATTGCTGAGGAGATGCTTGTTGATATTGAAAAAGATACTGTTGATTGGATTGATAACTTTGACGGAACCATGAAAGAACCTCTTTATCTTCCGGCCAAACTGCCTAATCTTTTACTTATGGGAGCTGAAGGTATTGCTGTTGGTATGGCCACCAAAATCCCGACTCACAACTTGACTGAAATCGTTGATGCCATTATTCATATGATCGACAACGCCAAAATAATCAAAGATAATGGATCATCGACAATCGATAATCGATCATCGAAGGCCGAAGATCAAAGATCTAAGATCTCAGAACTAACTTTTAACTCAACTCTTGAGGATCTTCTGCAATATGTAAAAGGTCCAGATTTCCCAACTGCCGGTATTATTTACGGCGCCTCTGACATTAAAGAAATGTATGCCACCGGACGCGGTAAAATCCTAGTCCGCGGCTTAGTTGAAAATGAAGACTTGGGCAAAGGGAAAGAAGCCATTATTGTAAACGAGCTTCCTTATCAGGTAAACAAAGCTACTTTAGTTGAAAAAATTGCCCACTTAGTCATTGATAAAAAGATCCAAGGGATCTCCGATCTCCGGGATGAGTCTGACCGCGATGGAATAAGAATTGTTATTGAACTTAAACGCGATGCCTCCTACCGCAAAGTTTTAAATAATTTATTTAAATATACAGAACTTCAGACTAGCTTCCCTGTCAACATGGTTGCTTTGGTTGACGGCGTACCTCAAACTCTTTCCTTAAAAACTATTCTTGAGGAATATGTAAAACATCGAGTAAATATTGTTACTAAACGCTCTGAGTATGAGCTATCGCAAGCCAAACACCGCGCGCACATTCTTGAAGGTTACTTAATTGCTCTTGATCATATTGATGAAGTTATCAAGGTTATAAGAGGATCAAAAGATGAGCCTATTGCCAAAGCCTCTCTTATGAAAAACTTCGCGTTATCTGAAATCCAAGCTCAAGCTATACTTGAGATGCAGCTTCGCCGCTTAACAGGTTTGGAAAGAGACAAGATTGAAGATGAGCTGGCAATGCTTAAGGAAACTATTGATTACCTTGAAAAACTACTCAAAGATGTTGCTAAAATTCTAAAAGTCATCAAAGACGAACTTTTGTACTTAAAAGAAAAATATGCAGATGAAAGAAAAACCAAAGTCATCAAATCCAAACCAGGAGAAATAAGCGATGAGCAATTAATTGAGAACAAAGAAGTCATTGTTGTTTTAACAAAAGAAGGATATATCAAACAGATTCCAAGAGAAACATTTAAAGTTCAGCACCGCGGAGGCAAAGGAGTCTCAGGCATTGAGACAAAAGATACTGATAATGTTTATTACATCACCACCGCCATGATGCACGACTATATCTTATTTTTCAGCAATCAAGGCCGCGTATTCCAGACCAGAGTCTGGGAAATACCGGTTGGATCAAGAACCTCAAAAGGAAAAGCTTTGGTTAATTTAATTACTTTGCGTCCTGATGAAAAAATAACCTCTGTCTTAACCTATGATGCCACGACTGTAACGGATAATGAGAACTTCTCAATCCTCATGATTACCAAAAAAGGTACAGTCAAGAAAACTCCTTTTAAAGATTTTGCCAATATAAGAAGCAATGGTATCATTGCCATTAAGCTTGAATCAGGTGATGAACTTTTATGGACTCATTTTGCCAACGGCGCCAAGAACGTAATTCTCGTTGCTGAAAAAGGCAAAGCCATTGTCTTTAAAGAACAAGAAGTTAGAGCTACCGGCCGCTCTTCAATGGGAGTACGCGGCATTGAGATTGAAGCCGGCGATGAGGTTGCCGCCGCCGATGTTTTTGATGACGCAGATTTTAAGAAAGATATTTTTGTCATAGGTGAAAAAGGTATTGGTAAAAAAAGTAAACTGGCATTTTTCAAAGGCCAGCACCGAGGAGGCAAAGGAGTTAAAGTAACCTCAGTTGATGAAAAAATCGGTAAGATAGCTTTTGTTGAGATCATAAACCCCGAAGATACCACTGTCATTATGACCAGCGCTCACGGCCAGGTAGTCAAGATTCCTCTTGAATCAATCCCTTCAAGATCACGTCAGGCCAAAGGAGTCATACTCATGCGTTTCACCAATAAGGAAGACAGAGTCACGAGCGCCACATTTATTTAAAGTGTGGTATAATTGGGAATAAAATTTTTATGAAATTACCTGGTCGGCTCATTGCTAAAGCAATCGAAGCTCGATTCAAAAAAGAAGTTAAAGCTCTCAAGAAAAAAGGCATAGTACCCTGTTTAGTTACCTTCCTTATCGGCGATTCTGCAGAACAGTTATCATTCGTCGCCATAAAACAAAAAACAGCTAAAAAACTTGGAATTAAGTTTGAGTTTAGACATCTAAAAAAAACTCCATCATTTGAGGAGTTTGCCCATATTTTAAAAGAGTGTTCGCAAAATCCCAAAGTCACAGGCGTGCTTATCCAATTGCCTCTTCCACCAATGCTCGCCACAGACAGCATCTACAATTTTATTCCAATAGTCAAAGAAATCGAAGGCCATAAAGCTAAAACCCCTTTTTTACCCCCCCTTGGACTTGCCGTTTTAACCATGATTAAATATACCTTTGGTACAGGAAAAATTAATCACGATCTGATTATTGATATGGAAAAAGACAAGATCTTTTTTAGAAATGTCTTAAAGCATAAAAAAATAATAGTTGTCGGCCGTGGTTTAACTGGAGGTCAACCAATAGGCAAAACTTTAAGTGAACTTAAAATTAATTATTTAAGCATTAACTCGCATACCTATAGTCCGGAAGAGTATTATAAAGATGCCGATATTATCATCACTGCTGCCGGAACTACAGTTTTAAAACCTGAGTTTATCAAACCTGGAGTTATTCTTTTAAATGCAGGGCTTCATAAAGAAAATGGAACATTAGTTGGTGATTATTGCGAAAAAGAAATTGAAAAAATAGCTTCCCACTACTCAACTACACCCGGAGGCGTTGGTCCCCTTGATGTGCTTTATCTTTTCAACAACGTCATTCAAGCCGCCAAACTGCAAAATTCTTGATTCAAGATTCAGGATTCAAGATTTATGAATGTTATTATTCGTGAATCATGAATCGTAAATCATGAATCAAAAAAAAATAATAATTATCACTGGTCAGACTGCAACTGGAAAAACCAGTCTTGCTCTTAAAAAAGCTCGCTTAGAAAATGGCGAACTGATAAGCGCTGACTCCCGCCAAGCTTATAAACACCTTGATATCATTACCGGCAAAGATTTACCACTCGGCTCAAAGTTTCACAAAGTAGAAGAAAAGAATGGGTTTGACATTGGATATTATTTGATAAACCCAGAACCCATAACCCATAACCCAAAACTATGGCTCTACGACATTGTTGATCCTAAACAATATTTTTCATCCTTTGACTATGAATCTTTGGCTATTCCTTTAATTAAACAAATATTAGATCAAGGAAAAACTCCAATTGTGGTGGGCGGCACTTATTTTTATCTTTACAATCTGCTTTACGATATTGACACTAATGTTCCTCCTAACTGGGAATTAAGAAAAGAACTTGATAACAAATCGGTTGAGCAACTTCAGCAAATGCTTAAAAAAATAAATCCAAAACTTTTTGAAAGTCTTAACGAAAGCGACCGCCAAAACCCCCGACGTCTTATACGCAAGATTGAAATCTCCAAAGCGACAGAACCTCCGAGGTTGAGGAGGAGTGAAACGACGGGAGAACCTCGGAGGTTAAATGAGATAACGCTTAAAGAAAAATTAGGATTAAAAGATCTTGAGGTCGAATACATTGGACTTCGTTTTAAAAACAAAGACTCTCTTCATGAAGCTATTAAAATTAGAGTAAAGGAGAGACTTAAAAGTGGAGCGATTGAGGAAGTAAAAAATTTACTTAAAATGGGCTATAAAGAAACCGACCCCGGCCTCAAAACCATCGGCTACCGCGAAATCATAAAGTATCTTAAAACCCACAACCCATCACCCATAACCCATAACCAGATGTCTCAAGAATGGCAAATCCACGAACATCAATATGCCAAACGCCAATACACTTTCATGAAAAAAGACCCGAATATTAAGTGGAAAGAAGTATAATAATAAAACCTTATTTATGAAATACAAAAAAGTAATTGCTGAGATTGTAGAAATAGAAACTGGAACTACCTGCTCCGTTGGTCACAAAGTAGGAGAGAAATTTGTATTTGATGAAAATGGATTAATTGATAAAAATGCTTGTGTGGTTATGCTTAAATCAATCATGCTTCCGGTCAAAGCCCTTCTTAAAGGACAAGAATTGCCAGGGCACACTAAAGGAGAAGAAATTTATTGGGGCTGCCATCACCCTGGAGCAGAAACTATCTACAAAGGTATTGGACGCGTCATCTTCCGCCTCACCCCAGTAACAAAATAATTCTCCCCTTTGTCATTATAATCTGCCATCCGTCGGAGAAGAATCCGGAAGTACTTGCAAACTTCGCTGTTTATTAATATAATTACTCTCCAGTAAATCAAAGTACAAGGCTCTAGATGGTTGTTTAATAATAAGGTTTAATAGTTTACTCAAACTATGAAAAAAGACGAAGATATACTGCTGGGATCAAAAATTTTAAACTTAATCCAACCTCAATGTAAAAAGAATGTTTTAAAAGATACTCCAAAAAGATATATAAAAGCTTTAAAAGAACTTACTTCTTATAATACAAATAAGGATGATATTGATAAATATTTTGTCTTTTTTTCTTCATCTAGCAAAAACGGTTTGATAATAATCAAAAACATATTTTTCTCGAGCTTGTGTGAACATCATATCCTTCCTTACTTTGGATACATTAATATTGGATACATTCCAAACGGAAAAATATTAGGACTTTCAAAATTCAGAAGAATTATTGACTGTTTTACAAAGAGATTATCTATTCAAGAAGAATTAACTTATCAAATATTTGATCTTTTTAATACAAAACTAAGACCAAAGGCATTAATAATTACTGTTGAAGCTAAACATACTTGCAGCTTGGTTAGAGGAGTTAAAGAACAATTACTTACTATCAAAACAGTTAAAAAAAGCGATTATTTTAATAAAAATAAGGGGAGCCAAGATGAGTTTTTTTACGCAATTTCTAGTAATCATTTACAACTGGATAAATAATGGAAGTAATTCATTTTTATGATGTTTCCATAGGTCAAAAAATGGCTACATTATCGGGGGAGACTATGGATGTAGTGGATCTTTCAAGAAGAAAAAAATTAGAAGACCCAGTATTGTTCGAATCTAAAGGACTAATAGAAAAATTAGATAAATACGATTTTGATCCTATAGGTATTAAGCATTCTTCAAGATGGGAAAATATAATGGCGACGATGATTTTTTCTATATCAGACCAGATACCAAATAGAGAAGAAATTAAAAGGGGTAGACAAATAATAGAAAAATTACCAAGACATCTAAAAGCAGACATCGACAGACAATTCGTGTTAACCTTCTTGCCTTATTTATTAACTGGTTTTAATTTTCATCTGGGAAAGTCTTTCGTAGCAAATGCTAATTTGATTGATAATAGTGTAAGTTTTATTGGAGAAGTATATAGAAATCCATTAGTAAATGCCTCTTCATTTTTATGTGCTCACAGAGAATCTTTTAAAGTAAAAACGTTAAGTTTAGTCGATCATGTTCACGAAAAAAAAGTTAAAAGAGTCTTAGGCCTAGAATTAGGTTTACTAGCAAATGCTTTAATTAAAACAATAAATATCGATTGGTATCAACAGACTGCAACTCCAAAAGCTTCTTCAAATATGTTTCCCGAAATATTCATTAATTATTTAAAAACAGGAAAGATAGGCGACCTTATGAAAACCATTGAAGCACACAGAGTTGAGATAGAAGGATTGATGTCAAAATATATTGGTCCAGATACTAATTTGAATTTAAAACCTCTTGATACTTTTACCTCTCTTGTAGAGTCTTATTTAGACAATAGATATGGAGAAACATGGAGAGAGATGCAATCCTTCAGCAATGAGAATGACGCATTGGCAAAAATTGCTTACGAAATGACTCTTCCAGAAGTAACAAGATTAATGCCATTTTTTAAACAAGCAACTGAAGCAATAGTTGAACTTAATAGATATAAATATTCGACCGTCACAACAAATCATGAAGAACAGAACTTAATAGCCGCAGTTATCGAATGGTTCCTTAAATGTCAAAAAATGACTAAATTCGGAAAGGCACTTTATGAAACAGCTTTTTATTATCTTTGGGGCGCTCTTTCAGGAAATAATTCAATGGTAGGCATTGGTATAGATAGGGACCACGACAATTATCAATATTATGCTTTTAGACAAGGATACAATGACAACAGACGAGATAAGACTACCCAAGAAGATAATATTCCGTTATTATATGCAAGAAGAAATGAAGAGGAAAAGCCAAAAGGACTTCTAAAAGATATCTCTTTTAGACAATTTTGGAGAGGTGAATAATAATTAAGATAAAGTTATATGGAAACTTTAAGAAAAGATTCAATACAGCCAAAAAATTATAATCGCTCATTACTTTCATCATTGGCAACGGAAATTAGGATGTCAGTCTTTGACACTATAATCAATGCAAAAAGTGGGCATCTTGGCGGTAATTCTTCCTCTGTTGAGCTACTCACTTGTTTATATTTTGGAGGGATTTTAAAGTTTGACGTTAATAATCCTGAAAACATTAATAGAGATAGAGTTTTAATTAGAGGTCATGAAGGACCAGTGAGATATAAAATATTTAGCCTTATGGGCTTATTCCCTGAGGAAGAATTAAAAACATACAGACAGTTCGGTTCAATATTACAAGGGCATGAAGACATGCATACTACCCCAGGAGTAGATATCACTCCTTCAGGTTCATTGGGAATGGTTTTATCCTATGGGGTAGGCAGTGCAATAACAGCTAAAGAAAATGACTTAGATTATAAAACCTTTGTCTTCCTTGGAGACGGAGAAGAGCAGGAAGGAAATGTAAGCGAAGCAGCAAGACACGCATCGAATTTAGGTTTAGACAATTTAATATGTATTCTTGATAAAAACGATAAGCAATTATCTCGACCGACTATGGAATCTGATGGGGGAGCAAATATTGCAAAAATATGGGAAGGATATGGATGGGATGTAATGGAAATAACAGACGGACATAATGTTGATGAGATAATGCGAGCGTATTTAAAACTAGATAAGATTAAAAAACCTACCTTAGTTATTGCCCATACAATAAAAGGTAAAGGAATTCCTTATGCTGAAGACAACTATTGCGGCTATCATACTCTCAGTGTTTGCCCTAAAGAATTTGCTGATCAAGCGTTCAAGACGTCAACTGAGGAAGTCGAAAAACACTGGGAAGAAATAAGCACAGCAAAACTATTAGCTCCTGCATTAATTGCAAAACCAAGTGATCCAGCTATTGGTTCAGATCGTGCTTTAACTCCAGAAATCGATATTGCCGTAAATCCGGAAGATGCAGCAAACCTGGATTATTCTCAAGGTTTCTATTTTAATAAACTTAATGAGTTAAGCGATAATGGAAAAAAAATGAAATTATATGTCTTAACTCCTGATTTTATAAGAAAAGATTTGGTAGAAATGGCTGCTTTCCCAAAATTTTCTAAGTTCATTGATACTGGAATTAGAGAACAACACGCAGTTGCCATGGCTCACGGGATATCCATATCTGATCCATCAGCTCGAATTTTTATCAACTTTGGCGATGCCTTTATTTATAGAGCAATGGATCAATTAAATGCGGCCGCACAAGGTTCTAGCAAAATGTTTATAGTCGGTGAACACAGTGGATTAACCCAAGACCGAAACGGTAAGACACACCAAACAAGTGGTCAACCAGGTGCTCTAGTTCACATTCCTGGATTAATAGTAAAAGAACCATCAGATGTACAAGATTTATATAATGTATTTAATTGGGCTTTTACTAAGAATCCTGGAATAATATATGCGAGATTACATAGAAAAAATATAACACCTCTATATAGAGAAGAGAAAGACAAAAATAACATTAAATCCTATATTACTCATGAGCCCTGTAAGAAACCCTCTTTAGTTATTGTTAGTAGCGGCTTTACTACTCATAACGCAGTTAAAGCTGCTGAAATTCTTGAATGCGAATATGATATTCCAACTAGAGTGATCAATGTAATAGGACTCAATGAGCTGGATGAAGATTTTGTTCATTTACTTGAGCCAGATGTTCCTGTATTAACGGTATACAATGGATCAGGTAAAGTATTACAATCAATGGTCAGTTCTGCTGTCATGGAATCTACTTTTTTAAGACCAAGTGTTATAAGAGGTTATGGATTTGAGTTTGGAACTTCAGGTAGTTTAGAAGATTTAGAAAAGTATTATAAACTTGATAAACAAGGTATTGCTCAAACTGCAAAAAATTTATTCACCTACAAATGAAAAAAAAAGTCTTAATTATCGGAGGAAACTCAAAAATTGCCCGTACTTTTATTAAAAAATATAAAAACAAATATGATATTGATGTCACGATACATGATGATAAGGAAGAACTTGTTAAAAATATAAATTACTTTTATCTAAACTTGGCAAACGTAACTGCTATCAAAAACTTAACTATTAAATTGAAAAAATATAATTACGATGGAGTTTTATTCTTTGCTAGTGTTTATTCTATGAATGCCAATTATAAACAAGCCGAGTTCTTGAAGATTATTAAGATTAATTTCTTAAGTTGTCTTAATTTAATCAGTAATTTAAAATTAAATAAAAATTCAAAGATAATTTTTTTTACGGATGAAGGTATAACTCAACCTAAAAATAAACATTTTTTCTATTCTTTTTCAAAAGCGCTATTAGAAAACTACATTAGAATCTTGGCCGTAGATTTTGCACCACATACTTCTATAATTGGCATTGGCTTAGGTCCGATTATGACTGATAAAGATACTCTTTTAAAAAAAAAGTTTTATCTGAAAAGTCTTATTTCTATAAAAAATCCTTGCTCTGGTCTTATCAAGTTTATAAATTTTATACTCTCTGAAAAAAATTTTTATTTAACTGGAAAGATTATTCCTTTTGACGGCGGAGCATATATTAACAGATTAAATTGATATGAGAAATAATTTATTCTTAATCCCGGGTTTAACAACGCATGCGAAAAATTTTCTTGTAAATGCACTTAATGATTACTATTCTAAATATGACAATTATCACTATATATTGTTAAGCTTTCATAAAAAAAATAGACATCCTTCAAACAAACTCAAAACCGAATGTATAGAATTAGCTAAGAAAATAAAGCTCGTATCAAGTACCAATGAAAAAAATATAGTAATTGCAAAATCGTTGGGAGGAGTCATAGCAACTACGGCGTTAAAATTGAGCAAAACAATACAAATAGATAAATTAATCATACTAGGGTTACCTATAGTTTTAGGCTATCCTCCCAATATTAATTTACTGAAAGATAACTCTCCTTTTTCAAATTATGTTAGTGAATACATTGATTTATTCAAGAATCTTAAAAATAAAGAAATTCATATTATTCAAGGTAACGAAGACGATTTATGTCCAATAGATGATTTATTAAAAATCACCTTAGATTATAAGAACATAAAAATACATGTTATCAAAGGTGGAAATCATGATTTTGATTGTTGTAAAAAAACAGAATATAAAAATTTATTTAAGATCATTGAAGATAAAATCAATCTAATATGAGTAAAAGAAATATTGTGTTAAGTCTAGAATGCTTCGTTCAAAAAAATGGCAAATACTTGATGCTTCACCGCAATAAAAATAAAAAAATAATGCCAGGAGTGTGGATGGCTCCTGGTGGAAAAAGAGAATTTAACGAAGGATTATTTGAAGCAGCAAGAAGAGAAATTAAAGAAGAAACAGGCCTTGAAATAAAAAATCTGAGAATTAAAGCTACAGGGAATGCATATCTTAAGGATGTAAATCAAGAACTATACTTTCATTTCATTTTTGCAGACTACGCTGGCGGCAAAGTTAAACAAAATTCTGAAGAGGATGGTACGCTGGTTTGGATGTTTCCTGAAGATATAGTTAAACTAGATAATTT
This sequence comes from Candidatus Roizmanbacteria bacterium, assembly GCA_016432445.1. Classification (GTDB taxonomy): domain Bacteria; phylum Patescibacteriota; class Microgenomatia; order UBA1406; family GWC2-37-13. The sequence continues at coordinate 795,768 of CP066689.1, forward strand.
ACTTTCAGAAATAAAAGAGATATATCGTTATATTTTTACCAAAAATAATAAAGTAATTTCTTATAAAGCAGTATACGAAAAAGGTAATAAAATGGTTTTTTTTGAATTAGAGAAACCATTATAAATTCATTTATAATGAACACTTAACCTCTTTCTTTATTTCCTCCTTTAGGAGAAATATTTACTACTGTTTCACTTCTTTGAAAAATCTCAGGCGGTCTACTAATATCTATATCTAGCGTTTCCTTTACAATATCTCCTTGCGGTTCTAAAGGATCTTCTGGTTTTACTAGTTTTTCTGTTTGCTTCTTTGCCTCGTCACGTATCAATCTGGCTCCAATTATTGGTTTAAATGAATCATTATTAGGATCAAACATATAAAATCACCTCCTATTCTTAAAAAATTATCTTGATTATACTACTATAATAGGATTTTTCAACATTTCGATTTCCGCCTGACACCGCTGACAAAATAGTTTGTATCAAAACCGAAGGATCTCAATTTAACTTTCTTTTGAAGGATGGGGTTGACCTTCAATTCCTCGGGGAGGCACCCCAAGTCTGGTAATTACTTCCTTTGAAGGAAGATTGAAAAAATCGCCAATCTCTAGATCTATCTGACTACTCATTTTTTTGCCTTTTAGGATTTGAGCTACTTCCTCATCATTTGGAGCATTAACTAATCTATCGCAAAGTTCATATATTATGCTGTCTTCAATTAAGTTTCGTCTATCCACTTTCGGATAAGACGACTCTAACCCTAAATTACTTAACCATTCCGCTCTTGGTATCACCTGCCCAGTCCTCATGCATTCTCCCAACCACAAAAGCATGATATTGCCGTCATTCCCCTTAAACCAATATTCTCCACCCAAGTCCTGTAAATCTTTAAGATATTTTCCCTCCCCAAAATGCGGAAAATTAATTTCGTTTGATGAAACTGTTACTAGATTAAGGTTTGGAAATTCACTTTTTCTTTCAAGCAAAGACTTTGCCAACTCAAGCCCCCTTGTTTTTGAAGGAGAAGTAGTATTATCTAAAATAACAAATGTAGGCCTGTCCATTTTTTTCTCTAAAAATTTTGCAGCAGCATCTAACTGTAGAAAATGTGTAATATTTTCTTTCGGTATCCCAATCAAATGACGCATACCCGCAATGATTTTTGGATATACGTGCACTGAATCTTCAGCATAAACAATTTGTATATCTTTTAAAGAAGCAACCGGACTAAATTGTCTCATAGAATAAAGTCATTATAACAACCTAATTATCGATTTTCAATTTTATGGCAGTCACTTCATGATACATAAGAACATCAACATCCAAAAATACCGGCTCAATCTCTTTTTGGGAAGAAGCCTCAATAAATTCCTGTCCTGAATTATATAAAGATTTTGGATCAGATGGGGGAGAGTCAGCATGAGCCAAACGGGGCAAATTAAGAGAAGCCATAAGCATCACCCCCGCCGCCGCATGGGCTACCTTTTTAATAACAGTCCTCTCAACATTCATAAATCAAAAGTACGGCCATCTTAACCAATCCCCCTCTAAATGTCAAATTCCATCAGATTGAAAAAATAGACATAAGTAGTATACTTCAGATATGAAGATGTAAATTATACTCACATCTTTATTTATTAGTTCTTTCTTCTTAGTATTAAAAAAGTGAAAATGCTACTTTTATTTGAATCAAAAACTCTAGCAAAAAAATATGAGACTTTCTGAGTACTTTAAATTAAATAAAACACAATTTGAACTTGATTTTATAGATATACCTTTAAATACAGATATACCTTTATTCGTAGATCCATACGCAATATCAACAAGAATCGATCTATTTTCAATGGAGTGTGCTCAGATCATAATAAATTTTTTTCAAAGTGTTATTGATGATATAAAAAATAATAATGATAACAATGCTAAATATAAATTAAATTATCTTAATGAACTTAATGATACTCACTTAGGTCTTTCTCATAACAAACCTCGAGGAAAAGGGGTAAGTGGAGAACAGTCAATAGAGTTATTTGAAGCATTAAAAAAAAGTAAAGCTGCAATATCAGGGTTGCTTAACGATCTGTCGGATTGTGAATTATTAATACCAGGTATTAGTAGAGATAAAATTTCTGATATTACAACTAATATTATAAAAACAAAGTTGATTGAATATACCCAACAGCAATGTATTACTTATAATATTCAAACTTATAAAGTTTCTTCAGGTAAACTCTGGAATCCAGTTGATGGCAAATGGGAATCTGGTCGGTATGTTGATTTGCCCATTTATAAAAATACGAGAATTATATTAATCCCTAAAGTGTTGGTAAGATATTCTTTAGTATACAATCATAAAAAGTATTACAACAATTTCGTTCTTGAATATTTACAAGAAGAAAATATTAGCACTAATACCTCTCTTGTGAGGTTATTAAAAAATGGAAAAAGTGTTGTATATAAGAAAGATTTAAAAGCCGATGATAGATATAAGCTTACTAAAGAATTCTTGTTTAATTTTTCTCTAGAACACCCCGATATATTAGAAAATTATACTAAATCTCTACCTAATAATTTACCTCCCTTATCAAATGAAGACATTGAAAAAAAGCAAACAGAATCAAAAAGTTTTGATTACGATTCGCTTATAAATAAACTAAAGAGTATATCTCCTGGCACAAAAACCGCAACTGAATACCATAATCTTATGGTGGGTATATTAGAAATAATTTTCTATCCAAATTTAATAATCCCTATAAAACAAGAATTTATTCATAACGGAAGGAAAATAATCGATATTACTTATACTAATGCAGCAAAAAATGGTTTTTTTGAATATCTCGCGAAACATATAGCTTGTCTTTTTGTAATATGTGAATGTAAAAATTATAAAGATGATCCGACGAATCCAGAACTTGATCAATTATCAGGAAGATTTTCACCGAATAGAGGAAAATTTGGTATCCTGCTCTGTAGGACAATCGAGAATAAAGATTTATTTTTTAAAAGATGTCAAGATACTGCAAATGATGATAGAGGTTTCATTATTCCTTTAGATGATGATGATATTATCAAACTACTTGAATACCGTAGCATTAATGACATTATAGCAATTGATGACTTTTTTACATTAAAATATAAAAAATTAGTGATGTAAGTTTGAAGTAAAACACAGTGTAAAACAAGCTTTATTATCAGATCCACAAAGAGTAATATTAAATCATGGAATGGCTAATACTTTTCGGAGCTGGATGGGTTATTTATACAATTGTGAATAAATTTAATGGCAAATCAGAAGCCAAAAATAATAATTACCCTCTTCCACAACATACTTATACTCCTAAACCTCGACTCAATGTAAAACACATTGATGTATCTGATATAAAACTAAGTTCTGAGCAACAAGAATTATTCAACAAACTCGAAAATACTAAGAATCATATTTTTATAACTGGAAAAGCTGGAACAGGTAAATCATTATTACTACAATATTTCAGACAACATTCCTCTAAACGTTTAGTCGTTGTTGCTCCAACTGGTGTTGCTGCACTTAACGTAAATGGACAAACAATACACTCACTTTTTAAAATTAGGCCAGGCTTTAATTCAAAAGAAAACTTACGTATAAATTCAAAGACAGCATTACTATTAAAAAATATTGATGCAGTTGTAATTGATGAGATATCAATGGTTCGCGCCGACTTAATAGATTCCATTGATTATATTTTAAAAAGAGCTCGATTGAATGATGACCCTTTTGGAGGAGTACAAATGATTATGTTCGGAGATTTATATCAATTACCTCCTGTAGTAGAAAGTGCTGAATTACATAAGTACTTTGCAGATAATCATGGAGGTTTTTATTTTTTTAATGGACATGCTTGGAAAAATGTTCCACTTGAGATAACGGAACTAAAAACTATATTCAGACAAAAGGACGAGGATTTTAAAAATATCCTTAACTCCATTCGTACAGGTCAAATGGATGTCAATTTACTAGACCAGCTTAATCAAAGAGTAAAAATTGAAATTCCATCTAATGGCGTAATAACACTTGCAACCACCAATCAATCAGTTAATGAAATAAACGAGAAACAACTTTCACAACTTGAAGAAAAAATATTCGAGTATAAAGCTACGATCATAGGAGATCTTAGACCACCTTATCCAACAGAAGAAACATTACATTTAAAGAAAGGCGCCCAAGTAATGTTAATGAAAAACGATAAAGAAAAACGCTGGGTAAATGGCACTCTTGGATATATTGAGTCTCTTGCTGATAAAGAAATTAAAGCAAATATTGATGGTATTGTATATTCTGTTCCTCAAGAAACTTGGAACAAAATAAATTATTACTACAATAGGGAAACACGTAAAATCGAAGAAGAAGTAATAAGTTCATTTACGCAATTTCCTTTAAGACTTGCGTGGGCAATAACAGTTCATAAATCACAAGGTCAGACATATGGTTCAGTCGTCGTTGACATGGGTGATGGAGCATTTGCTCATGGTCAAACTTATGTTGCGCTAAGCCGATGTAAAAGCTTAGATGGTCTATACCTTAAAAGAGAACTACTTCACCAAGACATAATTGTAGATCCTTCAATCATTACTTTCATGAATAAAACGTAATAGATCAAATAAAAAAATCTATGAGATAGATTCTGATTTACCGATGAGGAGATTGATGTCTAAACCTGCAGTGGAGGATTGGAAGAATGTATCAATTTCATCAATCCTTTCATAAGAAAGGAAATGGACTTTTTTATCAAAATCTATCTCTCTAAAAGTTGGTCTTTTTACTTGTTCAAAAACCTTATGTTTTTTTAATTGAGGTGCAACAATAAATAGGGGATAGTTACTATTTGGAGCAACAATTTTTAAATCTGCGAATCTAAGTAGTCCTGAATAAATAGCTGTTGAATTTTCTATTTCAAAAGCAGCATCAATACGAAATTCCTCTTTCCAAACAACATCGATATTTTCAACATATTTTGCGTTAATATCAATACCTGCAGTAAATTCTTTTTCAAAATCATTAAACTGAAATTCTTCCCTTAATTTTTTTTGATCGTTTTTTGGTACCCAGACTTTCGATCCAGTTTTAATTCCCAGCAATGCCAATTTGTGCTGCATTTTTACATGATCAGAAAGTTCTTTAATTGTTTCTTCATTTTCTTCAATTTCTTCCACTATTTTTTTTACTTCTTCAATATTTTCAATTTGTTTTTTTTCAACCTTTTCGCCCTTTTTTATTCTAAGAAGAATTTCGTAAAGATCATCATATTTTGAATAAAAATCTAAAATCCTGTCATCAGAAATGTTAGTCAAACCTCTTAGTTGCCATTCTTTTTTGTAACCAAAAAGGTCTTTTAAGATATCAAAAGGTAAACCTATTTCTACAGGATTTGCAATGAAATAAATTAACTCCCATGGCTCCATCGAATCTCCTTTTATATTTTTCCACAGTTCTTTTGAAAGATTGATATTAATATCAGTTGTTGCAATTTTACCCATCAACTTAATCGTATTTCCTTCGATAATAAAAATATCATCGCCAGCTTTCATTTTGTCAAATTTTTGTCTATTTGCGTCGCCACCTCTTGATCCCCAAACTGCTATTGATTTTAATCCGAAAACTCTTTTTAAATTTTCTCGAAGATTCGTATCAACATACTTAAAAATTTTCTCTTGTGAAACTTTATTCACAATTGTATCTTCATAGTGAACCAAAGCTTCATAGTTACCTTTTGGAATATAAACAATAAATATTTTTTTTTGAAACATAGCCTTATTCTATCAGATACTTGACTTTTGTTGAGGATTATAGTCTACTTATATCAGATGAAAAAAATAATTTTGGCCTTTCTTTTCTTAATAGTTTCTACATTTTTAGTCTCAAACGTCAATGTAGAAGCACGAAACACAACTATTCGTTCTTATTCGAGTTCATCCCGCAATGTATACAAATACACAACTCCAAGGAACCAAATTTATGTACCCAAAACTCAAACTGTTAAACCATACTTCAAAAGTAATGGCACTTACGTTCCCAGTTATCAGAGAGCTCCTTACGGTAGTTTAAAACCTTACTACGCACCTGGCTATCCTCAAAAAAAAATCAAATAAATTTTTCTTTAAGTTGATATGTTGATTAAAAATCTTCAACTTTGTTGTCTATAATCTACTGACAAATGGGGTGTGATGGAGGATACTTAAAATGTGAAAAATATAAATAAAAAAACACAATCAGAAATAATCCTTTATAAATCTCTCGATGGCTCCACTAAAATAGATGTTATCTTGGAAAATGAAACCGTATGGTTGAGTCAAGATCAAATGGCAAAATTATTTCAAAAAAGCAGATCAACAATCAGCGAACATATAAAGCATATTTATGAGGAAAAAGAGCTCGAAGAGTATCAAACTATGACTAAATTCGGGAATTCCGAAAATAGCCTCACAAAGCCTATTTATTACTACAATCTTGACGTAATAATCTCCGTTGGCTACAGAGTAAAATCTCTCAGAGGCACACAATTTCGCATTTGGGCAACTCAAAGACTTAGGGAGTATATTGTGAAAGGATTTGCGATAAATGATAATAAACTTGCTCTAGGAGGAAATTATTTCGACGAATTGTTAGAACGAGTCCGAACAATCCGAACATCGGAAAAAAACTTTTATGAAAAAGTCAGAGATACTTTTGCAACGAGCGTCGATTATGATCCCAAGACTGATTACGCGAAAGATTTCTACTCTACGGTACAAAATAAATTTCATTTTGCCATTACTGGTTTAACAGCTGCAGAATTAATATCAAACCGGATTAACTACCGAAAACCTAATTTAGGTTTAACTAATTGGCCAGGACATATTATCACCAGAAAAGAAGCGGAGATAGCCAAAAATTATTTAGCTGAAACCGAACTTAAGCAGCTAAAACTCCTCGTCGAACAGTTTTTAGCTTTTGCAGAATTACAAGTTGAAAGAAAAGTACCAATGTATATGCTCGATTGGAAAAATAGATTAAACGAATTTTTAAAACTAAACCGTATGGAAATATTGACAACTAAAGGTAAAATGTCACACGAAGATATGCAAAAAAAAGTCAAAGCCGAATTATCCAAATTCAATATTAAAAAGTTGAGAGTAAAAAATAGAGAATAACTTTTATGTATTTTGAAAAAATAGTAAGGATTGTTGTCTAAAATCTACTGACAAATGGGGTGGGATGGGGGATACTTAAAATATGAGAAATAAAGAAATTATTGTAAAAAATATACTTATTCGTTTTGTTACCGGAGATCATGATAATTTCATTTCATTAACAGATATCGCCCGTTATAAAGATACAAATGAACCAAAAGATATTGTAAAAAACTGGATGAGAACAAGAAGTACTATTGAATTCTTAGGTATATGGGAAAAAATCAACAACCCCAATTTTAAAGGGGTCGAATTCGACGCCTTTAAAAATGACGCAGGGAGTAACACCTTCGTGCTTTCTCCACAAAAATGGATTGACGCCACAAACGCAATTGGTCTAATCTCAAAGTCAGGTAGATATGGTGGAGGGACATTTGCTCACAAGGATATTGCATTTGAATTTGCCAGCTGGATCAGTTCGGAATTCAAATTGTTTTTGATTAAAGAATTTCAAAGATTGAAAGACGAAGAGAATAAAAGACTAGCTCTGGGTTGGGATATAAAAAGAATACTGACAAAGATAAACTATAAAATCCATACGGATGCTATAAAACAGCATATTATCCCTCCAAAAATTTCCAAACAGTCGATGAATATAATATATGCTAACGAAGCCGATGTTTTGAATATGGCTCTTTTTGGCAAAACAGCCAAAAACTGGAGAGATGAAAATAAAAAAAACGAAGGAAATATTAGAGATTATTCAACTGTCGAACAATTAGTTGTTCTGTCAAATCTGGAAGGATTAAATGCAGAATTTATCAGACAAGGATTATCACAAAGTGAACGATTAAAAAAACTAAATGAAATTGCCATTATTCAGATAAATTCTCTTCTTGGCAATACAACAATGAAAAAATTACTTTAAAGTACATCAAATATATTTAAGAATCTCGGGGAGGGTGGTGATATTAAACTCATCAATAAAGTGGCCGGCGCCTTTGACTAAAATAAATTTCCCATTTAGCCTTTTGCTCATTTGTTCAACTGTAAAAGCAGTAAAGTAAGGATCGTTATCTGATGAGAGGCAATAAATTTCTTTCACATTTTCTTTTATTTTTTCATGATCTATTTTATTGGGCCAAAATAATTGGTGGTTTTCAAATAGGTCATCAAAATCCCAGCCCGCCACCAAAAACATTTTTTTATATTTATGTTTTTCCGCCAGTCTCATTGCTAACAAACATCCAAGACTATGGCCAATGATAATTGTTTCTTCATCAATAGCCAAAAGATTTTCTATAAAGTTTAATTGCTCGTTCATATCAGGCAGATCAGTGTGCATGGTCGGAAGATCGGGGAGATATACTTCGTAACCTAATTTTTTAAGTTCCCCTTCAAGCCACGGATACCAATTGGCTGTTGTTTTTTGCTGCCACCCCTGCAAAATCAAAGCTTTCATAGAGATTATTATATCTGATATAAATCTTTCAAGCTCTGGAGTTGAATAGGAATCAATTATAAACAGGAGTAAAAGACCATGGTTGCTTTAAATTACCAGTTTCTTCCGCTTTAACTACATTTTTACCCTCATCAATCAGTTCGTCAACTAATTGATAGTTTAATTTATTAAGTTCTTGATTAGTATGAGAAAAGATCACATAAGAATAACCTGAAAATTTCTTTAATACATCAGGTTTCGCGATTAAATAGTTAGACAGTTTTTCTGATAAGATTATGTTTATCTTAACTTGTTGGGCTTTACTCATATGATGATATTATAATGGCTATATAATAAAAATGTAATGGATTAGTAATAGATTTGCAACGATTATTTACTATAATAATTTTTAATATTCCTCAACTTCTATATCTTTTAACAAAGGTTTATTTAGTCTAAGAAACTTTCTTTTATACCACAGGTAATTATTTTTTATATCTTCGATAGCCCAATGCAGCAGTTTATTCCAAGTACCTTTTCTTTTAACTCTATCATAATCTACTATGTCAGCATCATCATTATAAGCAATTCTTGTATGTCTATGCAAAATACCACTATGGTGACTATCATAATAAATAATTGTTACCCAATCATCGATAATTTTGATATCTAAAGAAACACAAATGATTTCTGTTGTATTTTTATTTGGTAAATGTTCGTAAACATAAGTAATCCTATTATTTGTTGAGAGATTATATTGAGTAAGACGTTTATCGCTGTTAACCCGGCTTTTTTGTTTCCTTTTCTTTTTTCTCATCAATTATGATTATAATATTTTTGTTAAAATTATTGAAAGAATAACCTTTATGTATCTTGAAAAAATAGTAAGGATTGTAGGGAATTTTTTGTGGCGGCTCACAAATGCAATTAAATTTGCGGTTTCAGATTATGACGCCAAACTCCGGGTGAATACTCCGCTTTGGCAAAGGATAGTTATTTGGTCTGTAGTTTTTGGAATCATGGCCGCAGTAATTGTTATTGCCGTTGTAATCATCCTTAAATTCTTCAATCTAGTCTTCTCAGGATTTATTGGCGTATAAAATCTTTCGAGCTAAATGGGATTTTAGTAATCTAGTCTGATATATTTAATCTATGAGTTTGAAGAAACCTTTTTTTGCTCCGCCTTCATGGTTTTTTGGAACAGCATAGTCTATGAAAACCTCCTATAAAATGAAATTGGTGTTGCATGCCTAATATTTCTTTGCTAATATGGTTTGACTTGTTTTGAAATAAAGCCCTATGAACACTCCTAAACTTTTTTCATGGATTGGGATAACCGCGGTCGTTCTGTTTTTTCTTTTTTTCTCAACCATAGTTTCATTCGTCACTGACTGGTGGTGGTTTTCCGAGGTCGGCTACACCGAAATTTTCATAAAACCCCTACTTGTCAAAACATCTCTGGGCATCGCTACAATACTTTTTGCTTCTGCTTTTCTTATAGGTAATTTTTTACTTGCCGCCCGTTCAAAAACTTCCTGGAACGCTTCTCTTCCGGAGGCTTTGGTCGGTCAACCGATACACTTAAACAAAGGAACTGTTAAAAAGATCAGTGCAATCTTAAGTCTTATCATTTCCGCATTCCTGGGCATTATTATCGCTTATAACTGGCACGACATCCTTAAATATTTTTCGGCTATCCCGTTTGGCGAAAAGGATCCTATTTTTAATAAAGACATCTCTTTTTATGTTTTTTCCCTACCGGTTCTGCAATTATTTCAGTCGGTTTTGGGCATTCTCGCTTTTATATCCCTTTTGGGTTCCATTGCCATCTATTTTCTTCGGGGAAACCTGAGTATTATCGGTCTTGATCGTAAACCGCGGGTAATTGAATTAAATCCGTTTAAAAAAATTAAAATAGATCCTCAAATAAGAATCCATATTTCAGTTCTTCTTTTTCTATTCCTGCTGACCAGTGCTTTCGGCGCTTATATTTCCCTCTTCAAACTTCTAATTACTCAAAGTGGACCGGTATTTGGAGCCGCATATACTGACGCCGCTGTGGCTATTCCCATCATTAAGATCTCTATTGCTGTAACTTTTTTTATCGCTCTTCTGGCACTGTTTTGGGGAATCAGCGGAAAACTTCTGCCCATCGCAGGGATTATTATCCTTTATCTTCTCGTTGGAACAATCTCGGCGGCCGCTCCGGGAGTTTTTCAGAAACTGATTGTCGCTCCCAACGAACTGAAAATGGAAACCCCTTTTATCGAACGCAATATCTTAGCCACCCGCAAAGCTTACGACCTGGATAAAATTGAAGAGCGGGAAATACCGGCAGATAAGCCGTTAACTGCAGAAGATATCGATAACAATAAACTGACAATTAAAAACGTCAGACTGTGGGACAATGAGCAACTCCTTTCCACTTTTTCCCAAATTCAGGAAATTAGGACTTATTATGAGTTTGCTTCTGTTGACAATGACCGCTATGTTATTGATGGAGAAATACGCCAGATTATGCTTTCTCCCCGTGAACTGGCGGCAGAAAGTCTGCCCAACAGAAACTGGATTAACGAAAAACTTACTTTCACCCACGGCTACGGAGTTGCTGCAGGGCCGGTAAACCAGGTCACCTCCGAAGGATTGCCTGTGCTTTTTGTCAAAGATCTGCCGCCGAAGTCCGAAAAAAAGGAATTGGAGATTACCAGACCGGAAATATATTTTGGAGAACTTACTAATGATTACGCTATCGTTAAAACAAAATCAAAAGAATTTGATTACCCGAAAGGAGAAGAAAATGTTTATGCAAACTATCAGGGAAAAGGAGGAATACGGCTAGATTCTTTAATAAAACGTATTTTATTTGCCATAAAATTTAATTCTCTTAAACTCTTCCTTTCAAACGATATTACCAATGAAAGCCGTATCCTTTATAATCGAAATATTAGGGAGCGGGTGGCGAAAATTGCTCCATTTCTTACTTTTGACCGAGATCCGTATATGGCAGTGGCTGACGGAAAAATTTACTGGATCTTTGACGCTTACACCAAAACAAATTTTTATCCTTATTCCCAACCGTTATCTCTCGGCAACGAAACCTTAAACTATATCAGAAACTCGGCTAAAGTCGTAGTTAACGCTTATGATGGAAAAATGTCAATTTACCAGATAGATCAAAAAGATCCCATCATCCGCACCTACGCTAAAATCTTTCCTAATGTTTTTCAGCCCCTTTCCGAAATACCTAAGAGTTTGATTCCTCATCTCCGTTATCCTGAAGATATTTTTACCCTCCAAACAAACATTTACACTACTTATCACATGGATAATTCACAGATTTTTTATAACAAAGAGGATTTGTGGGAAATACCCAATATCCCCGAAGAAAAGAAAGAGCAAATAAACGCAGATGCTGGAAGCCAGATGGATCCCCGTCATATGATTATGAAACTTCCTGGAGAAAAAGCTGAAGAATATATTTTGATGCTGCCGTTTACTCCCCGCAACAAAGATAATCTTTCCGCATGGATGGTGGCCAGAAATGATGGAGAAAATTATGGAAAACTTATCGTTTACCGTTTCCCAAAACAGAAATTAATCTTCGGTCCCAAACAGGTGATAAGCCGTTTTAACCAGGACGCGGAAATTAGCCGCCAGATCTCCCTGTGGGATCAGCGGGGTTCTCAAGTTATTCAGGGACCGCTCATGGTTATCCCTATTGAAGAATCTCTCATTTATGTCCGTCCTTTATACCTTAAAGCAGAAACAGGAAAAATTCCGGAACTTAAAAGAGTGATTGTTGCCTATGAGAACAAGATTGCCATGGAAAAAACCCTTGAGGAGGCTCTGGCCAGAATCTTCGGAACAAATATGGAAAACACGATAAGAAAGGAAGTTGAAGTATCGGCAGAACCGGAACCCGCCGATCAAACCTTTCAGGATATACTCAAACAATCAAATAATCTTTATGAAGAAGCTCTAAACGCCCAAAGGGAGGGTAACTGGGCGAGATACGGTGAAGCCATTCGGAAATTAGGTGAAACTCTTAAGAAAACAGCCCAATGATAATTCTTTCTCCGATTTTAAAGAAAATATTGCTATCGCTTATCCCTTTTCTTGTTATGTATTTTTTGAAATCAAACGAAAAGAAAAGTGCCAATAAAAAACCATTTATCATCGATAAAAACAATGTAAAAGAGGGAGAAATCGTGGGGAATTAGCGACAAACAGAAAGCACTGCAAGCCAAGGAAATACTGGACTTTCGAAGTTCAAGGCGGCAGGGACTTTAAAGTTTATCTGAAAAGAGCCGCGAGACTTGAGGAGTTTTACGATCTCACCTGTAACTTGAAAAAGAGAATGCAAAAATAACGATAAAATGTTATATTGTTTTTATGAGATTTAACTTTGTTCCACAGGAAACAACTATTCAATGGTACCTCGCTCTTAAGAAACCTTTTTTTGCTCCGCCTTCCTGGGCATTTGGAATAGCCTGGAGCATTCTTTATCCAATTATTTTCTTAAGTTTCGGTTATGTGTTTTATAGAATTTTTTTGACCAAAAAAAAGAAAAATAAAATTCCCGCCAAAGTGGCTATCCCTTTTGTTTTGAATCTTGTTTTTAATCTTGCCTTTTCTCCAATTCAGTTTGGTCTTCAGAATAATTTGTTGGCGGCGCTGGATATTACCCTAGTGATTATCACCTTAATCTGGGCTATGAAAGCTGTCTACAAATACTCAAAAGCAGTAACTTACCTTCAGATTCCTTACCTTATTTGGAGTTTATTTGCTACAGTTTTACAATTTTCCGTAACTCTTTTAAACAAATAATCTTAGTTTTTTTTAAAAAGTTTTAGGAAGGCTTCTTTTGGAATCTCCACTTTCCCAATCATCTTCATTTTCTTTTTTCCTTCTTTCTGTTTCTCCAAAAGTTTTCTTTTTCGGCCAAAATCACCGGCTCCAACCACTTTACTGTTTTTAATAAGGACATCTTTTCTAAAAGGAGCAATCCGCTCTGAAGCAATGATTTTTCCTTTATATCTGGCCTGAATTTTTACCTCATACTGCTGTTTATGAATTACCTCTTTTAACTTAGTTACCAGTTCTATGCCTTTTTCCTGAGCTCTCTCTGCTACAACTACCTCTGAGAATTCTTCAACCGGATCGCCATTCAAAAGTATTTCCATTTTATCGGCTTTCACCGGTTCATAACGCAAAAATTCCCAGTCAAGTGAAGCATAACCTGAACTAACGCTTTTTAAGTTATCAAAAAAATCAGAAACCATCTCGGACAATGGCATTTCATAAATAAGTGATGTTTGATTCTTATTATCCATAGTAATAAACCGGGCCCGGTATTTTTCGCAAAGCTGCATGACATTACCCACATATTGATCTGGTGTAATAATAAAAATTTTCACATAAGGCTCATGAAATTGATTATTCTCAACCTTATACTCAACCTGGGGAGGAGTAAGCACTAAACTTAAATCAAACTCCCGCTCCAAACGCTCCCTAATAACATCAGCGTGAAGTAAACCTAAAAATCCCACTCTTAATCCAGCACCCAAGGCCTGACTGTAAATTGAGTTAAACTCCAAAGAAGAGTCATTTAAATAAAGTTTTTCTAAAGCTTTTTTAAGATTTAAGTAATCTGCCGTATCTGTTGTAAAGATTGATGCATACACCATGGGATTTATCTTCTTGTACCCTGAAACCACCTGGGATCTTCCTTTTTCATCAACTATGGTGTCTCCAACTCTTACCTCGTGAATATCTTTCAAGTTTGTAACCACATATCCTATCTGACCGCTGTCTAAAGTTTCAGTTGCCTGAAGCTCAGGATTAAACATTCCCACTTCCTGGATCTCAAAATGAAGGCCATTTGAATGCAACTGGACTTTTTGGCTCTTTTTTAAACTCCCTTCAAAAACCCTTACAAATGCAATCACCCCGCGGTGAGAGTCGTAATATGAGTCAAAGATCAAAGATCGAAAATTAGCGGGTGTCGCGAGTTCAGGGCTCCCATCAGCGTGGACCCCGACGTTTTGTCGGGGGAACCCTGATGGGAAAAAACGAGCGACAGGCCCCGCTAACGGTGCGGGTATTTTCTCAAAAACAGCTTTCAAAAGCTTCTCAACATTTTCTCCAGTTTTAGCTGAGATCTCAAAGATATCTTTTTCAGGAATTCCCAGAAAATCAATTAACTGTTGCTTAGTCTTATTAACATCGGCATTAGGCAAATCTATTTTATTGATAACCGGGATTATTACCAGATTTTTCTCCAAAGCTTTATAGGCATTAGCGATCGTCTGCGCTTGTATACCTTGGGTGGCATCAACCAATAAGATCACCCCTTCAACACAGGCTAAAGTACGATCTACCTCATAGGAGAAATCCACATGACCAGGAGTATCAATCAGATTCAGAATAAATTCTGAATCTAAGATCTCAGATCTTAGATCTTGGATCTTCGAAGTGTATCTCATCCTCACTGGTGCCAACTTGATGGTAATGCCTCTTTCCCTTGATATTGGATTCCGGTCAAGCATCTGATCTTCATGGCCGCCAGCTTTTACCAAACCGGTTATTTCCAATAAACGATCTGCCAAGGTCGATTTTCCATGGTCAATATGGGCAATAATGGCAAAATTACGGATGTTTGTCATAATAGTTATGGGTTATGAGTTATGAGTTTTGGGCCCAAAACCCAGAACCCATCACTCATCACGCTTATAGATTATATCAATTTATATCAAAAACGCTACCCTGATCTAATCTGGAAGAGTTGACAACGGAAACCAAAAAAGTTATTATTAAAATAAGTATGGAAATTTCAAAAAGTGGAGAAAACTTAGGATTACAAAGTAGTCCTCTCGAAAGAAAAATAGCAATGGCAACAAGGTTTCTTGGTCAAATGGCAGATTTTACATCTGCGGGAATTACAGAAGAACAAGTTATAGCCGCCGCAGAAAATGCAAAAGCAAGAATAAGACGTGAATATGAAGAAGAAGCACGCAAGGATGCTTTATTAAGAGTACAGGAAGCGTTATTTAATTCTGCCCAGACACCAGAAGAAAGAGCCGTTGCCGGAAGATCAGCCGAGGTAATGGAAACTCAAAGAGTAAACTGGAGAAACCAGATTGAAGAAGCAAAAAAAAGATTAGGTCCGGATGCCGATTTTAACCAACTGGTTAAAAATGTAGTTGAAAGAAATCTTAGGCCAACTTTTACCTCGGATGGAGGAGTACTTTTTTATGCTATGGTTGACGCTGTTTGGAAAGATGGTCTCCCTACATTAAGACCATCTGAGGAATATCGAGAGAGAGTTTTAAAAGCGCTTGGAGTATTAGATGAAGATCAACCAATCGATTCTTTAGTTAATCTTCCAAAAGAAGGAAAACCGCAATTTTTTTCTCAAGGAAATCGCACCGGAATTGCTAAACACTTACCTAACTTTATTGAAGATACTACAATATCGGTTTTTATTGACAGGACTTATCCAAGAATAGACTTACTAGCAAATCTTAGTGCCTTGTCAAAAATAGTCAACTTTCACCCAGAGCCTAAAATACCTCATATTGAAGAAGCTAAGTAAGCTTTTCTTACCAAAAAATCATCGCTTGAAATTGAGGCTATTTTTTCTT
The DNA here is from genome assembly GCA_016432445.1 of Candidatus Roizmanbacteria bacterium. Taxonomy (GTDB): domain Bacteria; phylum Patescibacteriota; class Microgenomatia; order UBA1406; family GWC2-37-13. The sequence goes on from CP066689.1 coordinate 811,995, forward strand.
AAAATTAAGTCTCTCACAAATTTTCTTCTTATTTTTTCTTATGGAAAATATAGCCAAAAAAACACTGGAAGAATTAGTCACCTGGGACGGCATCTATGCTTCATCCGCAAAAGGACTTGAGGGTTCGTACTATGCATTTTTTGGACGTGACAGTGCTGAGGTCACCAACTCTATCCTGCAGGCTGCCAAAATTGAAGGCAATCTTCAAAACAACGAGCTTCTCAAACGGGCCACCAAAGGTCTTTTGAAGTTAACCCAATGGCAAGGCACTCATGATGACCCACAAAGCGGTATGCAAAAAGGTAAATTTCCCCATGAGGTCAGAACGGATTCTAGATTCTATACTCATCTTACCACCCAAAGAATAAAGAATGGCCAAAAATCATGGTATGTTGACCCTCAAGACCACTTTATGAAAAACTGGGATAGTAATGACTCCACTCCTTTCATAACCAGCGTTCTTTTAAGGCTGCATGAGGAAAAAATGCTGGATATAAAAGATGAAATTGTCATGAGATTAAGAAATGCTTTGGAGTGGTGCATAAGAAACATTAACGAACACAAAGGCTTTGCGGGATTTTCCAAAAACGATGACCGCCATTGGGACGGATTAACCAACCACAGCTGGAAAGACAGCAACAAATCTTACCTTCTTTACAACGGAGAGATGCCTGTTCATCCAATTCACGACGTTCTAGTTAATGCTCACATGTGGGAAGCTTTAAAAAGAGGCGCCGGTTTCTTCTCGTCTATTGATCCAGGTTTTACTCAAACCTTAAACTTTGAAGCTCAAGCTTTAAAAACTCGCTTTAATGATCTTGAGAATGGATTTTTGATCTTTGATCAGGATACCTCGCTGTATTATTTTGCTGAAGCCAAAGACGGAGCAGGCAGCCGATTAACTAACATCTCAGCTGATCCGGCTATGGCTCTTTCCTGTTACTTTAATAATGAAAGTATTATTGATAATAAATATATCCCTGATGTTGTCAAAAGAGTCCTTATGCCTGATATGTTTGACGCTCAAGCGGGAGTAAGAACTTACAGTTCTTTAAAAGGGCCATATGACGAAGACGGAGGTTATCACCGCGGTCCAAATACTTTCTGGCCTTTTGTTTCAGGAAGAGTAGGGGAGGGCTTGAATAATTTTCAGTTTACCAAAGAAGCTTTATCTGTTCTTACTGCTATGACTCAAGGAGTCTCAAAATTCGGTTCCTGCATTGAGCTTTTCTTAAAAAATGACCAAGACTATATAAGATTTAAAGAACCAACAAGCGGACAATTAAGCTGTACTGACCAAGCCTGGACTGCCGCCCGACTTTATTATGCCGCAAAATATCTTCATCACTAACCTTTTATTAGCTTTTCAAGTTCTGAGAATGTCGTTTGACCTCTAAAAAATTTATTTAATAGAAACAAAAACGGATATTTTTTAAGATCAGTTATCTTGTGAATCATCTTCACAGTACTTACTCCTTCAACTGTTTTATTTTCCATTAATTTCAACGTCTCTTCCAATGAATGACCTTTTCCCAAAAGATAGCCAAATTCCTTATTCCTAGTCTTGCCAACGCAACTTAACCAAATGTCTCCACCCCAACACGGATTCCAAAGTGAGAAAGTCTCAGTTTTACCACCAAGCTCATTAACAACTAATTTTTCAACATCCCAAATCGCCCGGGTCACAATATATGACTCTGACCCAACCGGCATACCTATACCCTGAATTATTCCGGCAAAAAGCGAAATTATATTTTTAAAGGCGCAGGCATACTCAACGCTGACTAAATCAGTAGTCGGATATATTGCTAACTTCTCATCATAAAACAGCTTCGTCAATTCGCTTAAAACTTTCTTATCGCCACTTGCAATATTTACGCCTAAGGGGTAACCATCAACCATATCGCGGGCTAGTGTCCCGCCCGTAATTAAAGCGTAAGATATTTTTTTTCCTTCTAAAACTTCTGAAGTTATTTGAGAAAAGCGTTTTCCCGTTTCCTGATGTAAAGCTTTAGTTGTATTTATTATTGTCAGACGTTTAGTTAAAAAAGGTTTAATATTATTAAGCACTTCATATACGGCAGACGAAGAAACTGCCAACACTAAATAATCAGTATCTTTTAAAAACTCTGTTAGATTATCGGTTATTAGAACATTTTTTGAGAAACAGGTAGCGTGAGGATAAAGAGGGTGTTTACGGTGTAAAGATAAATGATCAACCAGTTCCTGCCTCCTGGCATAGCCTGTCAATTCATATTCGCCCTTATTCTTTCTATCCAGATGCTTTAAAATGGCGTAACCGAAATTTCCTAACCCCAATATTTTTACTTGTTTCATAAATTATGCTTAATAAGAAAGCGCTTGTGACAAAAGGTCAGTTTACCAATAATCTTTTTCCTATGCAAACTGTTTTAGTATACTTTATGAATGCGAATTTTCGTAAAAAAACTTTGGAGCAATGAGTTTTATAAAGGCGGACTATTTCTAACCATAGCATCTTTCATCGGGAATATTCTTAATTATTTTTTTAATATTCTCGTCGGAAGGACACTGGGACCTCCGGGTTTTGGTGAAATATCAACTCTTTTTTCTTATATTGCCTTAACTTCAATTCCTCTCACTATTCTTTCAACAATAATTATTCAAAAAATAAGTTCAGCTGAAGAAAATAGTTTTGCTATAACACGCTCTATAGAAGATTACTTTTTAGTCAAAATTAAAAGATGGTTTTTCCTTATTATCTTTTTAGTTATTTTCATCCCATTTATACCGCAAGTTACTAATCTTACATTAGTAACTTCTTATAGTTTAATTCCGTTCATTTTATTATCTTTTTTAACTTCATTTTATGGCGCCGCTCTGCAAGGACTGCGCTTGTTTTTTTTATTAGCCATTATAGGATTAGGCAGTAGTTTATTTAAGCTATTGGGAGCTATTCTTGTTTACGCCGGAATTGATGGGTTAACAACAATTATTTCTTTTATATTTATATCTGTCTTAATCAATTTATTAGCCAGCATCTATATTATTCACCGAAACGTATACAGAAAAATGCCTGATAAATTTTTTCCTAAAATTAATAAAAGAATTTTGCATGTTATTAGAGAAAAACAATTTATTATCACAACCTTTTCGATTATAGGTATAACTTTATTCAGCACTATTGATATTGTTTTTGTTAAAAAATTTTTTACTGCTGAACAGGCTGGAATTTATAGCTCATGGTCTCTTTTTGCTAAACTTATTTTATATGTTTTAGGTCCTATAAACTCACTTGCGCTCGTTTTCTTTTCCGGTAAAAAAAACTTAACACAGCAAGATCGAGTCCTTTCGATTACATTATTAGTTTTAGTTTTTATCAGTTTCGTCAGTTTTGTCTTCTATACAACATTCGCTCCTTTTGTTGTTAATTTATTTTTTGGATCTAAATTTTATGCAGTTATTCCTATTTTAGGTACAGCCAGCATCTTTGGATTTTTTTTCACTGTTATTTCATTTGTGAACAGCTATTTCTTGGCCAAAAACAGTTATTTATCACTTACTTTAGCCTTTGCCATGCCTTTATATATAGTATTTTTATTTATATTGCCAAGGGAGTTAAATGCAGTTATTCAACTGAATATAATTTTCTTTGGAATAGTTACTCTTCTTTACCTTTTTGGTTATTTTAGGAGTAAAAGTCGCTCTACACTTTAATTCTAAAGCGCTTAACTGACTTTTTACCAGAAAGCAGTTGTGATACAACCTCCAGTTTCATGCCTGTTATACCAGTGTGATATCTGCAGACACCTGAGGAACAGGTGCCAAAAAGCAGTTCTCGAGTAGCATTTCCTGCGGATACATCAACTGAGCCGCCCGCGCCTTCGGCTTTACCATTAGTTTCATAAGTTAAGGTATAAGAAACATCAGTAGCATTTTTAAGATTATTAAAATAAACATTTAAAGCTTGCCTGTCTCCTCTGAAGCGGGCAGATACAGATATCCCAACTGGTGCCGCATAGCTTTTACTGACTGCCTTTCCAGCCGTTTTATATCTAGGCAATACTTTAGCCTCTGTTGTCGAAACAAATACAAACAAACCTAAAATAACTAATCCTAAAATATTAATAAATTTAATCATGATTAATTTCATCATAACAAAAAAAAATATTGTTGACAATAGGAAACATGATATAATAATTTACTTATGAATAAAAAAACAGCAATTGTCATAATTGGAGGTATTATAGTAGCGGTTTTAGTTATTTTAGCTCTGTCAAAAAATTCAAAACAAAAAACTGAATCTTCAGTGCTTAAAAATGAGCTTACTTCAGAAGAGATTGCGCCTTCCGCCCAAACAAAGGAATATATAGATCCTGCAGGTTTTAAATTTTCCTATCCTTCGGATTTAAGCGTAGAAAAAAAGGATACTGATAATAAAGACAGCTATTCTTTTTTATCGTTAACATCTGAACAATATTCAGGTACATTATCACTTAATGCTGTTGCCACGGAAGCTGCCGTTTTGGATGATCTGATGAAGAATAATAAAGAACTGCAAAATAATAATATTAAAAAGATAAAGGTCGCAGATCTGAATGCCTTACAATATGAATTAGGTAATAAAATAATCACTTTAGCTTTGGATAAAGGCGTTTTATTTACAATAACTTCTGTCTTTCCAGAACAAAAGAAATACTGGAGCAAAGCCCATGAAAAAATAATTCAATCATTTGCATTTACCCCGCCTGCGAATAATTCTGGTAGCACTTCCCCAGGTAATGCCGCCGCAGATGACAGTATTTCATATGAAGGTGAAGAAATTATTGAATAATTTATCTTCAAATGGAAACAAAAAAAAATACCCATTTTTTAAGTCTTATAGTCCCAGTTTATAGGCAAGAAAAAATAATTGTTGATAACCTGCAGTCTTTAAAAACAGTTCTTGATAATATCCGCTATGACTATGAAATCATTACGGTTGTTGACGGATTCACTGATAATTCCTTTAAAAAAATAAAAAAAGCCAAGATTGATAAGGTAAAATGCCTGGGTTATGAAAAAAATCTTGGAAAAAGTTTTGCCATTAGGCTTGGGATGAAAGAAGCTATGGGTGATTACGTAATGTTTATTGATTCCGGTATGGAGATTGACCCCAATGGCATATCAATGCTTTTAGAACATATGGAATGGTATGATGCTGACGTTATTGTTGGATCAAAAAGGCATCTTGCTTCTCAGGTAAAGTACTCTCTAGGAAGACAAATACTAAGCCACGGTTACTATACTTTAGTGAAATTATTATTCGGTCTTAAAATTCATGATACTCAAGCAGGAATTAAAATATTTAAAAAAAGTGTTTTGCAAAGAATTTTACCAAGATTAGTAGAAAAAAAATTCGCTGGAGACCTTGAAATGCTGGTCGTTGCTGATAGTTTAGGATTTAAGAGGATATATGAGGCTCCGATTAAACTCGATTATACTTTAGGTAATCTTACCTCGGCCGCGACGATCGAATCTATAATCAATATCCTTGTTGATACTATAGCTATTTTTTATAGAAAAAATATACTTCGTTATTACTCCAATCCCAATGCGCGTATCATTCAACCTAAAAATTTTAAAGTAGTAAAATTTAATGTTAACTCTTAAAAAACCTTTAGTATCAGTCATTATCCCTTTACTTGAGATTAATTCATATATCGTAAAAGAAAATCTTCCGGCCATGGAAAAACAAACTTACTGCAATTTTGAAGTGATTGTACTTCCAAACGAAAAAAAACCTGAAGACCAAGAATTATTGAAAAAATACCAATGGCTCAAAATTATCCCCACCGGAAAAATTACGCGGCCAGCCTTAAAAAGAGATATTGGCGTTAAAAATGCACAAGGCGAGATAATTGCTTTTATTGATGATGACGCTTACCCTGATACTTTATGGTTAGAAAAAGCAGTTAAGGCATTTGAAACTCAAAAGGCTGAAGCAGTTTGCGGGCCAGGTCTGATTCCGGAAAATGCTAATTTTTGGGAAAAAACTTTTGATGAAGTATTAAAAACACCTATCGGCACCGGCGGATATACTTATCGTTTTATCAAGAAAAAAGAAAGATACGTTGATGACTATCCCTCTATGAATTTCTTAATTCTTAAAAATGTTTTTGAAGAACTGGGAGGATTTAACAACGACTACTGGCCTGGCGAAGATAGTAAGCTTTGCAATGATTTAGTTTACAAAAAAAAAGGAAAAATACTTTATCACCCGGAGGTCGCCGTTTATCATCACCGGCGCAATGATTTAAAAAGCTTTCTTAAACAGCATAGTAATTATGGATTCCATCGAGGAGCTTTCTTCGCTCACGGTGATGCTAACTCACGCAGGCTAACTTATCTTATGCCGACTGTTTTTGTATTATATTTAATAACTCTGCTTTTGGTGGCTTTTTTCATTAACTTTATTAAAATTAATGGCATAATTATTTCAATATTTTTGCTTCCTTTAATTCTATATTTACTCGGCATACTTTATACTTTCTTTTTATCTTTGCTTGACCAGAAAAATCCATTAATAGCGCTAACTGCTCCTTTTGTCTTACTTTCAACTCATCTTATCTATGGTATAATTTTTGTCAAAGGTTACTTCAAAGGAACATTTAATACTCAAAAAATTTATGATTAAAGTCGTTGTCGGCTATCCTCCTATTGAATCAGGCAAAGGAACTCCTCTTTTATCTCAAAATAGGCAATTTCAGTATTTTAACTCTCCTACATATATTTATCCAATGGTTCCGGCTTATGCCGCCTCCTACCTTCAGGAAAAAGGCTACAAAGTTTACTGGATGGATGGAATTGCAGAAAAAAAAACCTATGAACAATGGGTAAATGATCTTGAACAGATTAATCCTGATTATCTTTTAATTGAAACTAAAGCACCCGTAATCAATACTCACTGGAAACAAATCAACGATCTTAAAAAAAGAATCCCGCAAATAAAAATTATAATCGTTGGTGACCATATCACTTATCAGCCTCTTGAAAGTTTTGAAAACAGTAAAGTTGATTATGCCATAATCGGAGGAGATTATGATTTTGTCATTGTCAATCTGCTTAATCATATTTATAAAAAAGAAAAACTTGAAGGGGGAGTTTATTGGAGAGGTAAAGGAAAAAAAATATATAATTCAGGACCTGCTTCTTTAAAACATAATCTTGACTCTCTTCCTTTTATTGACCGTGATCTTACCAAATGGCAGCTTTATGCTTATGAAAACGGCAATTATAAGTATACGCCGGGAACCTATATGTACAGTGGACGCGACTGCTGGTGGAACCGCTGTACTTTTTGTATCTGGGATCATACTATGAATCCGCCGGGCAAATACCGGAGTTTTTCGGCTGAGCGTCTTTTTGCTGAGGTAAAACATGTCGTTGATAAATACGGAGTCAAAGAAATATTTGATGATGCCGGCACTCTTTTTATTGGGCCGAAACTTAAAAAATTTTGTCAGCTTCTTATTGAAAACGGCTACAGCAAAAAGGTTGTTTATGGATGTAATATGAGATTTAATGCCGTAACTCAAGAATACTATGATCTTATGAAAAAAGCTAATTTCCGATTTATTCTTTATGGAATGGAATCAGGCAATCAGAAAACTCTCGATAAACTTGATAAAGGGACTAAAGAAATAGACGCCATAAACGGTCCACGCATGGCAAAAAAAGCCGGTCTTGAACCTCATGTAACTATAATGTTAGGCTATCCATGGGAATCCTTTGAAGATGCCAAAAGAACCATTGAGATTGCTAAATATGCCTTTAAAAAAGGTTATTACGATACAATGCAGGCAACTATTGTCATTCCTTATCCAGGTACTCCTCTTTATAAGGAAGCTAAAGAAAAAGGCTGGCTTTTGACTGAGAACTATGAAGACTTCGATATGAGGAAGCCCGTGATGAAAATTCCTTTTCCTGAAGAAAAGCTGCTTGAACTTGAACAAGAACTTTATTCTGCTTTTATGACCCCTCAATATGTTGCCAGAAAAATCATGGAAATTCGAAGCGTACATGATTTTATGTATCTTTTTTACATGGCTAAAAAATTAATTGGACATCTACTGGATTTTGATCCTGATCAAAAAAAAGCTAAATTATCTTCTTTAATCTTTTGGAAAAATGCCGGAGCAAAACTTTTTAAACATTTTTTTTCTCCCAAAACTTCAGTTGATTCAGAAAAAGATTGCATTAAAATATGAACCTACTACTGCATGAAAGTATACATTTAGCTTTTACCTTCCTCTCTATTTTTGTTGTTTGGAAAAAATATAAAAATTTTTGGGTTACATTATCTGCAGCTTTTATCGGAGGTATTCTTATTGATCTTGATCATATTATTGACTATGTATTGGCTTTCGGCTTAACTTTTAATCTTAATTTCTTTCTTGAAGGCTACCAATTCCTAAAAACAGATAAATTGTTTCTTTTCTTTCATGCTTACGAATATGCTTTTATTCTAGGAATATTATTTTGGTTTATTAAAAAAAATATCAAACTAAAAGCATTTATTTTAGCTTTAGCAATTAGTATGTTTTTACATTTAATTTTTGATAGTTATACCAATAAAATATATGTTCGTTCTTATTTTATTTTAGAAAGATTGAATCAGAATTTTGATCTTAAAAAATTAGTTTATCCTGATCATTACATCAAACACGAAAAGCAGAAAAAATTAATTTTTCCTAAAGACTAGATATCATTTCTTTTAGCTTTTGATTATCAGGTTCTAGAGTGAGCGCTTTTTGAAAAGCTTCTTTTGCTTTGTTTTTATTATTTAATTTTAGGTAAATAACCCCCAAATTAGCATATAGTGAGGAATTAGGCGGAGCAAACTGAATTGATTTTGTCTGATACTCAGCTGCCTTAAGATAGTTACCTTGTCCAAAATAGATTATGGCTATGTTTTGATAAGACTGCCAGATAGCCGGATTAAATTTCAAAGCTGTTTGATAATTTTTCAAAGCCTCATCTTGATTTCCTATCTGATAATAAGTATTAGCCATATTATGATATGCATCACCATAATTAGGTTTTAAACGAACCGCCGTCTGAAATTCTAGAATTGCTCTTTTATAGTCCTTGCGTCTGAAATAAACATCACCTAAATTATTATGGTTATTGGGACTCGATGGAGAAGTTTTTCCTGTAGCAATCCATAAATTATCTTCATTGGCCCAATCAATATTTCTGTAAATTGTCCTTGCTCCAAGGGCTATTACTATAAAAACTACTAATAAACTAATTATTTGCTTCCCGACCTCACTTTTTTTGTAAAAAAAATAAAGCATGTATGAAAAAGAAACAATAATTCCAACTGCTCCTAAGTAAACATAGCGTTCAGCTACAACCCAAGAGACTCCAAAAGGCATAAGGGTTAAAAGAAGGCTGATAACAAATAAACTAAGCCAAAAAAATATAAATTTATTTTTAAAGAAACTGTAAGCAATAATTCCTAAAAGTAAAACCGTAATAATAACTCTTAATCCAAATTCGTACATAGTGAAAATCAGTTCTGAATGATATAGCGTCAACTTATCTGGCCAAAATATAAGTTCTAAATAGCTTGATATGGCAGTAGGAACTTGAGTTAGAGGATTTTGGATTTTTTGTACTTCTTGATAATAAATTGTCCGCTGAGTTTCAAGTCGCGGCCCTAACCCTTTTAGCGCCACAAAAGCAAAAATCATACTTATCAAGAAAAAAGGCACAACTTTCACCCAATTTTTTCTCAAATTTCCAAAACTTAGCTCATAGACAAAATAAACAGCTGAAAGTGATACAGCCGTTATTGAAGACAGCATGGAAAGTATAAAAAATACCACCGAAAGAATGTAATGTTTAACTTTTTGGTTTGAACCAATGTAGGTATATAAAGATAAAAGGAAGAAAAAGCTGTATTGAGCATATCCGCCTCCTGAAACCCAAGTAACCGCTTCAGTAAAAATGGGATGAACCGTAAAGATGGTACTGGCAAAAATTGCTACCTGTTTTTTCGTTATTTTTCGCAAAATAATATAAAGCAGGTAAACAGAACCTATATGAAGCAGTATATTAATTGAACGGTAAAATGCTGGATTAAAACCTCCAAGTTTAAAAGCAATTAGATAAAAAAACGGTCTTACTGAAGTAAAAGGCTGAGAAATGATATCTTTCAAAGTCCCTAAATTTCTGTTCTGCAAAATTCCGAAATCATCAGACAAAAAAACATTATTTAGTGAGTTTATGTAAACAATTAAAACTAATAAAATCAACAAAGGAAACATTATCCAGTTCAAGTTTTTACTAAGCCAACCGTTACTATATGAATTATTTCCATCAGAATCTGAAGATTGAGCTGAATCGTTTAAACTTTTAATAAATTTTTTGTATTTATCTTCCCGCCATTGTCCTTTTAAATAAGTCAAAATATCATCTTCCGATATTTTTAAGTGATCAGCAATCTTTATAAGAGGTAATTTCCTTACATTATTTTTAATGAATTTTTTTTGAAAGTGAGTAAGCGCCATATAGATTTGAATTATAATTAAAAAGTTATAAAATATCAGTTATCTATGCACCTAATATATCATAAAACCTGCAGAATTTGTCATTCTCCAAATCTTAATAAAGTAATTGATCTGGGCGAACAGTATCTTCAGAATGTTTTTGTAAAAAAAGATTATCCCATGCCATCTCAAAGAAAAATTCCAACTATGCTTATGAGATGTGATCCAACCAAAGATGAAAACGCCTGCGGTCTATTACAGCTTGCCCATACTATTCCTCCTCAGATACTTTATTCTACTTACTGGTATCGTTCCGGAACCAATCAAACTATGCGCTTTCACTTAAAAGAGATTGCCGATGAAGCTGCGAGCATTGTCGGGAAAAAAAGGGCACGTGTATTAGACATTGGCTGCAATGATGGAACTTTGCTTAAATGGTATCCTAAAAATTTTATTAAAGTAGGTATTGACCCATCAGATGCAACTAAAGACATCAAAGATGATATTGCAATTATCCAAGATATATTTCCTTCGGTTGAGCTTGAAAAAAAAATGCAGGGAAAAAAGTTTGACATCATAACTTCTATTGCCATGTTTTATGATGTTGACGACCCGGTTAAATTTGCCATAAGCATTAAAAATAACCTTGCACCTAAAGGACTATGGATTTTTGAAATGTATTATATGCCCAATATGCTTAAACTCAACTCTTACGACACAATCTGTCATGAACACTTATCCTACTATAGTATGGCCGTCATTGAATATATCTTAAAAAAAGCTGATCTTAAGATGATAAAGGTAAGTCTTAACAATATTAATGGAGGCAGTATCCGATGTTATGCAACCCACACCAATAATTTCAAGTTTAAAAAACACGAATATCTTCAAACTTTAAAAGATTTACGACACCTTGAATTTGATATGGAGCTCGATACAGATAAACCTTATAAAGATTTTCAAGAGCGTATTTTAGCCCACCGCGAAGAACTCACATCTTTATTAAAAAAATTAAAAAGAGAAGGAAATAAAATTCATATTTATGGAGCTTCAACAAAAGGAAACACTGTCCTTCAATTTTGCAGTCTTGATCATACAATTATTGATTATGCTGCCGATAGGAACCCGCAAAAACATGGAGCTAGTACCTTAGGCTCTGATATTCCAATCATAAGCGAGGAAGAATCACGAGCTATGAAACCTGATTATTATCTTGTGTTACCTTGGTCTTTCAAGCAAGAATTTTTAAAAAGAGAAAAAAAAACGATAAGTTCTGGAGTTAAAATGATCTTTCCGTTTCCAAAAATTGAGATTATTGAGGAATAAAAAATATGAAAGCTGTTTTTATATCAGGCATGCTGCCCTCGGGTCACTTCTCACAAATTTTGACCAATGCTTTAGCTCATGAAAAAGGGCTTAATCTTACGGTTTATGCTGATGAAGATCCTCAAAATCTTAATATTAGAAACTGCGGGACTATCAAAACTGTCTGGCCTCATACTGCCATGTTTATTTATAAGATTTTTAAGGAAGTTTTGAAAGATCAGCCGGACGTAATTCATATCCAGCATGAGTTCACTATGTATGGATCAATTAAAAATGCTTTTTTATTTCCTTTTCTATTATTACTTCTTCGGCTAATAGGAAAAAAAGTAGTGGTGACTATTCATGCATGTGTCTATAAAAATCAAGTTGATGATCAGTTTATATATTTGTTTACAACAAAAAAAATAGCAGGATTGAGTCCAACAACACTCAAATTATTCTTTTTTTATACATACAAGCTTATTTCTATATTTTCTAATGCAATTATCTGCCATACCCATCTTTTAAAAGATATGCTTATTAAAGACTGGCAAGTCTCATCAAATAAAATTCATGTCGTTCCAACAGGTATTCCTGCAAAAAAATTAACAAAAAAAAATAAAAAAAATTATTTTCTTTATTTTGGGTACATGGTCCGCAGGAATGGTCTAAACTACGTCATTGATGGATTTTCTAAATTTGTAAAGCAAAATAAAAAATATAAATTAATTCTTGCCGGTGGAATCATAAAAGGTCAAGAGGAGGCCTTTAAAGAAATACAGGATTATATAAAGAAAAAAAAACTTGAAAAATTCGTAGAGATTAGAGGATTTATTGAACAAGAAGAACAGGATAAATTATACGAGGAAGCATCGGCTGTTGCTATTCCTGCTGTCGTATCAATGGGATCTAGTGGAAGACTTTACCACGCCCAAAGTTGGGGTAAATGTATCCTGGCCTCAAATGTTGGCCACTTTCAAGAAGATATTCACCATTTATACGATGGCATATTAGTTAATAATGATGAATGGAATAAATCTTTTAAGTACGTTGTTGATCATCCTGAAAAAATAGCTCAAATAGAAAAAAACGTATTAAAAAAAGCCAGATCAAAAAGTTCTGATAAAATAGCTAAAATGCATATAGAAGTTTATAAAAATATTGCTAATGTCCTTTAAAGTTGATATTTTTATTCCAACTTCAAAAGATACCCATGTTCTAAAAAAATGTCTAAAAAGCCTTAATGTTCAATCTGTAAAAAACTTTACAATCATCTTAATTGGACTAAATAAAGATCCTGCCATTGAAAAATTAATCTCTCGTTTTAACAACTTAAAAATCAATTATTTTATACAACAAAAAAAAGGACTTGTCGAAGCAGCTAATGAAGCCTTAATAAAATCAAACGGTGATATTTTCATTCGAGTTGATGATGATGTCACTGTTACAAAAAACTGGTTAAAAAATATATTAATTACCTTTAATAAAGAGTCAAAAATTGGAGGAGTTACTGGACCAACTTTAGTCAATGAAAAGGTATTAAATTCAAGAGATTCTCTCAATTTTATTCTAAGGTTTAAGAATAGTAATAATCCGTTTTCAAAACTATTAAATTATGTTTATGAAACATATCTTTACGAAAATAAAATGTTTGAAGTTGGAAAATTTTTACGAAGTGGAAATTTTTCTATAGGAGCTAATTTTTCTACATGCTTAAAGATAAAATCACAAGAAGTTGAAAATTTCGAAGCCTGCAATTTTGCCTGTAAAACATCTCTCATAAAAAGACTTGGAGGATTTGATGAGACTTTTGCTAAAGGCTTAGGTGATTACCATGAAGCCGATATGGCCTGTAAAATTAGAAAATCAGGATATAAAATCATTTTTAATCCGCAAGCTATAGTTCATCATCATATTGAGGCTGGCGGAAAAATTAAATCTCGGCCAGACTCTTATAACCGTATTAAAAACTTCATTATTTTTTATCGCAGGCACATGAAAATTAGCAGCTTCGATACCTTACTGCGCTTTTCTATAAACGTCATTCTTCAAAATGGCTATTATTTGTATAAGTTTTTGACAACAGGAAACATTAGCAATCTCGGATCAATTCCCGGTACAATTACTGGGTTATTAGGCATATGAAAAATGATATTTTAATCTCAATTATCGTCGTTAACTTTAATGGAATAAAGTTTCTTGGAACCTGTTTAAACTCCATTTTTTTAGAAAAAAATAACTTATATGAAGTAATTGTTGTTGATAATGGTACGCAAAAAAAGATTATCGTCGAATTTAAGAAAAAATACACGAAAGAAAAAAGACTTTATTTTATCAATTTGAAAAAAAATATTGGACCTGCGGGTGCACGCAATATTGGAGCTACAGCAAGTAAAGGAAAATATTTATTGTTTTTAGATTATGACGCACAAATTAAAAAAGGCTGGTTTAAGGAAACCATAAATCTTTTTAACAGATACAAGGATGTCGGAGGATATCAACCTAAAATATTAAAGAAAGGAACTGATTTTTATGATTATGCCGGGGATTACCTAAGTCCTCTTGGCTTTTTAATTGAGAGAGCAAGAGGAGTAAAAGATGAAGGACAATTTGATCAGATTGTTCCGATATTTTCCGCAAAAGGAGCCTGCATGATTATTAAAAAAAATATTTTTGAAAATATTGGTGGATTCGATAATGATTATAGATATTTATGGGAGGAACCTGATTTAACATGGAGAATTTGGCTTGCCGGATATAAAGTAATGTTTACTCCTACGATTACAGTTTGGCACGCCTATGTTACTAAGGAGAAAAATACTCAATATTATGAGAAAAGCGACGTCACTTATCTTGGAAGTAGAAATAATGTGTTAACTCTAATTAAAAATCTTGAGCTTAAAAATGCTATATATATCATTCCATTAAACATATTTTCATTGTTTATCTTATCTTTACTATTCTTTCTTCGATTAAATTTTTATAGAAGCTACTCAATAATTCGCGGAATTACTTGGAATATAAAAAATATATCAATAACTTTAAAAAAACGACAAAAAATTCAACAGTCTAGAAAAGTAGGTGATTCCAAAATTTTTAAAATCATTATGAAAAATGCAAATTTATTATATTATCTTGGAAAAGGAATCTCTTATATTCTAGGAAAACCTTATTAATTATGAATAAAACACATCCTAAAATAACTATCATAGTTGCTAACTATAATGGGACAAACTACATTAAAGCTTGTTTAAACTCCGTGCTTAAATCAAGCTACAAGAATTTTGAAATAATTGTTGTAGATGATGGATCAAAAGATAATAGTAAATCCGTTCTTAAATCATTTGAAAAAGAAAAAAAAATAAAAATATTTTATTTTAAAAAAAATAAAGGAGCAGCTTGCGCTAGGAATTTTGGAGTTAAAAGATCAAAAGGGGAATATATCTTGTTTATCGATTTTGATTGTGAAATTGAAAAAAAGTGTTTAGCGGCAATAATAAAAAAATTAAATAAAGATAAAGAAATCGGCGGTATTGTTTTAAAGCTTATAACTGATAATGGAAAACTTGATAGTGCCGGACATTTTTACTCAATTTTTGGCTTCCCTTATGAAGTCGGCGCAGGGGAAAATCCGGAAAATTACCAAAAAGAACTACCAGTCTTTGGCTCAAAAACTGCAGGTTTTGCTGTACGAAAAGATGTAATTGAAAAAATTCATGGATTTGATGAAGATTATGTAATTTCCGGTGAAGATACAGATTTATCATGGAGAATTATACTTGCTAACTATCAATTAATATATTTTCCTGAAGCTATAGGCTACCATCATCAAAAAGAAACCGAAGTGAAGTCAACCAAATATCGTATTCTTTATGAAGGCATTAAAAATAATCTTTGTAACTTAATTAAAAATAGCTCGGTAAGTTTACTTTGGTGGATAATCCCATTGCATATTTTTTCTCTTTTGTTATTAAGTCTAAAACTTCTTATTCAAGGAAGAATTAATGATTCTTTGTGGATTTATAAAAGTATCTTATGGAACATAATCCATTTAAACAAAACGCTAGAGAAAAGGAAATTAAATAAAATATTTGCAAAAAATGATAATATTGTAAACATGTTTGGATCCATTAATCATTTACAGCTTATGAAAAAAGGATGGAAGTGGTTTTTAAACGTTTAAAAATATTTTTATGGTAAATCTTTCAATTCCAAAGCCAAAATTTTTCTGGAATAAATATTCAATTCTACGATATCAGCAAAATTATAACTTTCTCAAGAAAAAAATCAATAATTCGAAATCTTTAGATATTCTTGATATTGGAGGACATACAGGAGATTTATATGAATATCTAAAATTTATAGAAGTGCCTTTAGCAAAAATTAATTATCAAATCTTGGATAATGATAAAGGAGCTTTAGAAATTGCCCGGAAAAGGGGAGTAAAAACACTAAAAATAGATTTTAATTCAAAGAAAATAGAAAAAGTATTCAATAGTAAAAAATTTGACATTATTATCTGTACTGAAGTACTTGAACACCTTTTATACCCTAATAGAATCATGAATTCTATAAAAAAACTCTTAAAAGCTGATGGAATATGTCTTATCTCGATACCGAATGAGAATACTATCTTTCATCGATTGTTTACGCTCTTTGGTATGGGAATAGATCAATATGTCTTTAGAGAAGGGAAACATTTACATTTCCCAACAATCAAACAAAGCCGTGATTTTGTTTCATCTCATTTAAAAATTAATGAATACGCTTATTTCATTATCTTTGAAGGAAAAGGATCAAGATTAAGCTGGGCGGGAATTTTTCTTAAGCTTGTACCTGATTTTATTTGGCATAAATTAACTATTATCGCTCCAAATTTTTTTGCCCGGGGTTCTATCTTTTTATGCAGTAAGAAATTGCTTTAGGTGATATCAAAACTTTATCAATATTTTCTTTAAGTTTTATTTCCTTAATTACTTTGCTTATTTTAAGATAACCTAACTGAAGTTTAGCATAACGTAAAATACCAAGAATACTTTTAGGAATAATTAAAGCCAATATAATACTTCTCCAATAAAAAAGTTTACTCTGATAGGAAGGATTAATTTTTAGTACCTCTTTGGCAATTGTTAGAACATTTTTATTTGAGGTGTAGTATTTAATACCAGGCAAGCTTTTAATAACCTCATCTAGGTGAGATTTTTCGTAAAGATTATATCTGGATGCGGAAGAATCAAATTCTTTGTAAATTTCAAATAATTTCCTAATGTGAAATTCTTTATTAACGTCAACATTAAGATAGGAAACATTACCGCTTTTACTAAATTTTCCAATAATAAATTTTTCTCCGATATATAAAGCCCCAGTTTTTTTTATTATTCTAAAAATTGGTTTAACATGAGAAAACCAGACGTCATTGATAACATCATCAAGCTTCAACAAATCCCTTCTATAAATATTTCCTGAGGCAAATCCAAAATGCCAGTCTTGCGTTTTAATTAAAATATCTTCTCCTGGCGGTATGTATAAAATCTCTTTTTTTATAGGTGTAGCTATGAAAGAAGGCTGATAATAGTTATCTTCATAAAACATTAATCCTAGTTGAGCATAACCAGATTTTCTCTCTTCCATTTGTTCGTAAACTACACTTAATGTGTCAGGCATTGCAATAATGTCGTCGTCAGAAAATAAAAAAATGTATTTGCCTTTTGATAATTTTATCCCATTTATAAAATTGCCGGGAAAACCCAGATTTTTTTTATTTTTTATATAAATAATTCTTGGATCTTTAAAAGTTTTTTTAATAATTTCTTCCGTATTATCAGGTGAAGCATCATCAAGAATGATAAGTTCAAAATCCTTAAAATTTTGACTTAAAACACTACGTATAGCCAATTTTAAATATTGAGGCCTTTTATATGTTGTCAATAAAACTGTAATTGCCGGATTTGACATAAGAATGTGACTGTTCAAGAATTTAACAATTTTTTATACCTTTTAACTATTTTTTTTAATCCCTCTTTATGTCCTATTATCGGCTTCCATCCTAAGGAACGGATTTTAGAAGTATCAGCAAAAAAATTAATGGTAGCAACAGCTTTATGAAATTTAGAAGACCTTACAGATCTAACCTTAGATTTACTTTTTGTCATTTTAATTATGCAATTAATTAAAGTTTTAAACTTTATTGAATCTTCATGTCCAATAAGATAAGTATCATTATTTGCTTTTTTCTCCAGGATCCTTAGAGCTGCTACAACATCATCTACATAAATATAATTCCTATAAAAATTTCCCCCATCGTATAAAGAAAGAGTATTACCTTTAAGTGCTTCCATAATCAAATAATTCAATGCCCCTTTTTTTGTGTTATCAAAAGTCTCGTATTCTCCGTAAACATTTGTTAATCTGCAGATAAGATAGGGGATCGAGTAAAGACGGGAATAAAGTTTTATTATGCTCTCAGCGCAAAGTTTAGTTGCCGGATAAATAGCTAAAGGATCAGTTTTTGATTCCTCATTTATTGGTGTCTTCGTCCTGTCATATTCGTTTCCATAAACAAACATTGTTGAAGGAAAGATTAGTTTTGGTTTTTTTCTTAATTTTTTGCAAAACTCCAGCAAATGAATTGTATCTTTTACATTAGTTTCGATATCAATATAAGGATCAGTCAATACATTGTAATTATCTACTGTGCTGGCAAAATGATAAATGACATCTATATTTGCTACGTCCATTTCATTTAAATCATGAACTGATTTAATTATAAGTTTCGCCTTTTTATTATTAAGTCTGCTTAGATGCTTATTAGACCTTGAAATGACTGTTATTTTCCCTTGAAGATTATTAGCAAGATTTGAACCTATCAGACCTAAACCTCCTGTTATTAAATAATTTAAAGGTTTATTTTTCACGATTTTAATAGCCTTTCCAAATTTTGGTTTAAATTAACAATTTAAATATATTTTTTATTTTACAACTTTGATTAAGTGCAATTTCCAAAGCTTAAAATAAAAAAATTATCTATCATTGTGTTGATATTATATAATAGAGAAAATTAATATGAAATTACTCTATTATATCTTTTCCATTCCAGCCCGTCTTAAAGGGATGAAAATCGGTAAAGGTTCAACTATCGGGCCTTTTTATGATTTTCTTTTTAATGATTTTAGTAATGTAATTTTAGGCAAAAAAGTAAACATTGGCGCACATGCTTATATAAATCCCATCAAAAATAAAAAAACAAAACCTAAAATAATGATAGAAGACGGTACTAATATTGGAAGATACTCAACGTTATCTTGCGTCAAAGAAATTAATATTGGTAAAAATTGTTTAATAGGTTATAACGTTTCATTTTTGGATCATGACCATGAACTTTATGATATGAAAAAAACTCCCGTAACTAATGGTTTAACAGATGGCGAAAAAATCATTATTGAAAATGACTGTTTTATTGGAGCGCATAGTTTCATTTTAAAAGGAGTAAATCTGGGAAAACGGTGTATTGTCGGAGCTAATAGTGTAGTTACCAAATCTTTTCCGGCGTATTCTGTAATCGCCGGAAATCCGGCAAAACTATTAAAAAAATTAAAAAATAAATAACAATGATTTATTCATTTATTTCAAAAACAATAGAAAGAATTAAAATGTTGCAATTATTTCTAAGCTATAAAATATTTACTACTTTAAGACTGGATAAATTATTAATTAATGAAATGAATAAGTTCTATTATAACTCTTTTTATTTTTCTAATTTTAAAACGCCCAATTGGGGAAAATTCTGGAATAATGCTTATTGGTTAGGAATTCCAGTGCAAAAAATCCCAACTGACTTATGGATCTATCAAGAAATAATTACGACACAAAAGCCAGACTATATTATTGAATGTGGCACAGCTGATGGGGGAAGTGCACTTTTTTTAGCTTCTATTTGTGACCTTGTTAAACACGGGAAAATAATCAGTGTTGATATCGTTAAAAAAATTAGACCAAAACATAAAAGAGTTACTTATCTTTATGGTTCATCAGTATCTAAGGAAATAGAACAAAGAGTTAAAAAAAACATAAGTAAAAGTAAAAAAGTGATGGCGATACTAGATTCTGATCATTCAAAAAAACACGTCCTCAAGGAATTACACATATATAGTAAATTAGTAACGAAGGGTAACTATTTAATCGTTGAAGATACTAACCTAAATGGTCATCCAGTTCCATATTTTGAAGCTGGTCCATGGGAAGCAACACAAGAATTTATTAAACATAATAAACATTTTTTAATAGATACTACAAAAGAAAAATTTTATTTAACGTTTAATCCAAGAGGATATTTAAAAAAACTATATTAATGCTAATAATTAAACATAAAACGATGGAAAATCCATTTGTAAAATACTCTTCCTTAATTAAAAAAAAGAGAATGATCAAAAAATCTAATATCCAAATAATTATTCCCACATACAAACCTAAAAAAGATACTTTTGCTTGCTTAGAATCTATATATAAACAAAAAGAAATTAAGGTAGATGTGCTTATCATAGATAATGGTGGAGAAGTTTATAAACAATTATTAGAAAAATTCTCACAGCTAAATTACGTCGTATTGAATAAAAATACAGGAAGTGCTGGAGGTTTTCGAATCGGAGGAGAAATTGGTATTTATTACGAATATCGTTATGTTGCTTTTTCAGATGATGAGGTTATATTCATGAACTTAACTTCACTGAGGGATATGAAAAAAGTATTAGACTCAAGTGACAAAATTGGAGCAGTTGGACCAATTCACATTAATGAAAAAGTTCTCAATATATCAAAACCAATAAAAGTTAGCGGCGTAGTATCCATTTGTCTTTTTACGAAAACTAGTGTTATAAAAAAAACAGGCCTTAATAATTTGCATTTATTTTGGTTAGGGGATGATGTTGAAATTACTTCAAAAATCGCCAATCATTATGATCAATATATTATTCCTACGGCAAAATATTTCCATCCCACATATAATGCTGTTCGATTTGGAAACATATACACTTATTTTGCATTACGTGGTTTACTATATCTTGCATTATTTGCACCTCAATTAAGATTAAATCAGCGTACGCATGCCTTCTATTATTTCCTGTTGAAGTTAGGATCATCAGTAATGATGAGTTTTATATATTTTGATATTACTTATATTTATACAATAATTTTAGCCATAATCGGTTCTTTTCATTTACAGTGGGACTTTCGTAAATATATTTTGAATAATAAATATTATTTAGCACCTCTTAATAAAAAACCAAAAAAAAGTTCGTTATATTTATCCAGTACATCAGTTCTTAGAAAAAACAAATATTATTATTGTTTTCTTTCATATAAAAATAAACATTATCTTGAATTAAGAAGATCGAAATAATTTAGTTAAATCTAAAAAATTGTTCACTAGTTTTTGCAGTAAACCTTTCACCACAAAGTAAAAACCTTTAATAACTTCTTTCAAAAAGTTAAGGGTAGTTCTCAACCACCAATATAAAGCACAGCCAATAATGGTAACTTTTTTAACTAAAGGTAATTTAGACTCACTTGTATATTTAACCATGAAAAAAAAATCAAAAAAGAACATCACAGGAAAAATTAGATATCGTTTTATTCTTTTAATAATTTCTTCACTAAATTGCAAATTTTCTAAAACTGTGAATCTGTCAGTAGCATTGCCGGAATCTCTCTTATAGAGTAAAGGTTTATCAACATATATCAAATCTCCTCTTAGCAAAATTTTAAATACTGTTAAATTATCGCTTCCCCATTTAAGAAAAGGTCTATTGTCCATATGAAAACCTTTAATTTGTTTTAAAACTTCAGTCTTATATAATCCCCAAAAAAGCAGATCCGGTTTAAGAAGATAGGTAGTAATAGCGTTATAGCTTTTAAGATACGATTTATAATCCAAATTTATTATTTTCCGCTTATTTCCTTTAAATTCTACATAATTACACACCGCAAGAACCGCTTCCTTGTGCTTTATTAAAGAATTCGCTAATGCTTTTATCATCATCTTACTTCGAGGATCATCATCACCAGCCCACATAAAATACTCTCCTTTTGCTTTACTTAAAACAAAATTATGATTTTTCGGCAAACCCAAATTTTTCTTTTGCTGAAAGATTTTAATTCTTTTATCTTTTTTTGCGTAAGCTTTGCAAATTTTGTAAGTATCATCGACCGATGCATCATTAGAGATTATTATCTCGATATTTTTGTACGTTTGTTTTATAAGACAATCTAAAGTCTCTTCAAACCCGTAAGCTCTATTATATGTAGGAACTCCAATACTAACTAATGGATAATTAGTTTTCATTAAACTATATGCAAACTAGGAATTATTATTATAAACTGTCCACCTCTTTCTCTATACTTCGACTGCTTATTTAGTATCTCATCTGCAAAATTCCAGGCTAAAAGAAGAACATAATCGGGAGTTTCTTTTTCCAATCTCGACTCCGGATATATGGGAATATGATTCCCCGGGGTATATCTGCCTTGCTTATAAGAAATAGAGTCAACTATGTAATCAAGCATCTCCTTGGTTATCCCGCAGTAACTCATAAGAACATTACCTTTAGCTGATGCCCCATATCCAATAATTTTTTTTCCTTCATCACGAAATTTTTTTATTAAATCTACTAATTCTTTTTTAATTGTCTTAACTTCACGGGCAAAATTCTCATAGGTACTTTTGTGAGTAAGCTTTTTTAATTTTTCTTCCTTAATAAATTCCTTAACTTTATTTGAGGATTTATATTTAGAATGTTTTTTGGCTACGTATACTCTTATTGAACCCCCATGAACAGGTATTTTCCTAACATCTATTATTTTTAATCCATGAGTGGAAAATAATTTCAATAAGGGAGTAATAGCGAAATATGACAGATGTTCATGATAAACCGTATCGAACTCTTTTTTCTCAAGAAGATCAACTAAATAGGGGAACTCCGCAATAAAAACTCCATTTTTATCAAGTAAAAGACTCATTCCTTTACAAAGATCGTTTAAATTATCAATATGAGCGACTACATTAGTGGCAGTAATAACTGCCGCATTTCCTATATCTTTTTTAATCTTCCTTGCCAAACTGGATGTAAAAAAGTCATCAACCGTATCTATTCCTTTTAATCTGGCCACTTGTACCAGATTGGTAGCCGGGTCAACTCCTAAAACTTTTACTTCTCTCTCTTTAAAATATCCAAGAAGTGCACCATCATTGCTACCAATATCAATAACTAAATCTTTGGAGGAAAGTTCATATGTTTTTATCAAATCTTGAGCAAAGGTTTTAAAGTGGGAAAGCATTGTCGTTGATGTTGAAGGAATGTAAAGATAATTCTTAAACATAATTTTTGCCGGAACAACATGCGAAAGCTGAACCAACCAGCATGATTCACAAACACAAATTTCCAAAGGATAATAATCTTCTTCTTGCTTTAATTGCTCTTGCCTTAAAAAACTGTTTGGCGCCGGCATCGAACCTAAAGATAAAAATTTATGCAATCTATCTGATCCACACAATCTGCATTTTTTTATTCTAAATTTACTAAAAGTTTTATTTCTCATTCTTTAATCTGTTTTAAAAAATCACTAATACTTTCCGCCATAAAAGAAATTTCTTTATCCCCTTTATCCATAGATTGATATTATATAATACTTAAGATTTTCTAAAAAATAAACATTGTTCATTATACACAAAGGTACCTAATGTATAATATAAAGATTCAGAGATTTTGATATTATTAAACTTAAAATGAAATGAAAAAAATTGATTTAAAAAAGTGTAAAATATTCATAGCAGGCGGAACTGATATTACAAAAATATCATAAACAAAAAATAATGTGCGGAATATTTGGTATAATTGGTAACCACTCCAAAATAAACATAAAGGAAGCATTAAATGCTATCAAACATCGGGGGCCAGATGATGAAGGAGAATACAGTGATGAAAATGTTAAACTAGGCTTTCGCAGATTAAGCATTATTGATCTTTCCCCTAAAGGCCATCAACCCATGTCCAATGAAGACTCCACTGTCTGGATTGTTTTTAACGGAGAAATTTATAATTACCAGGAAATTAAAAAAGAACTTATAGGAAAACATAATTTTAAATCCAGTACCGATACTGAAGTACTTATTCATGGCTATGAACAATGGGGGATTGATGGTCTTCTTAATCGCATTAACGGTATGTTTGCTTTTTGCCTTTATGATAAATCAAACAAAGAAGCTTATCTTGTAAGAGACAGAATCGGAAAAAGACCATTATATTACTTTAAATCAAATCGAAGACTCACTTTCTCTTCCGAGGTTAAAGCTTTTTTTTCTTTAAATTATTTTAAATATGAAATAGATGAACAATCTTTTAAAATGTGGATGGGCTTTCCTTATTTACCTGATAATGAAAAAACTCTTATTAAAAATGTCTACAAAGTTCCGCCCGGAAGCTATTTAAAGATTAAACTTAATGGCAACGTCTCACTTAATAAATACTGGCAAATAAAAGAAAATAAGATTGATCAGCCATTTGAAGATATAAGAAATGATCTTGAGAAGATTCTTATTGACTCAGTAACAAAACGCTTAATTGCTGATGTTCCAGTTGGAGTTCTATTATCAGGTGGCCTTGATTCTTCTTTAATTACTGCAATTGCCAGCAAATACTCTAAAAATAAAATTAAAACAGTCAATATATCTTTCCCAGGTTCGGGAATTGATGAAAGAAAATACGCTGAGGAAGTGGCCAACCACTGTAATACAAATCACATTGCCTTAACTTTAGATGTCAAAGACATTTATAATCAGTTTAAGCTCAACATTGGAATTTATGATGATCTTTCAACTGTAGATAGCGGCCTCTTCAGTACCTACTTATTATCAAAAAAAATTAGAGAAATAGGTGTAAAAGTAATCTTAGTCGGAGAAGGAGCTGATGAAATATTTGCAGGCTATACCTGGTTTCAGCTTAGTCAGTATCCCCTCCGCTTTCTGCCTGACAACATAAAAGCCTGGTTTTATTACTACGCAATAATGCGGAATCTGCCAAATAAGAAATTCTTTGATTACTCTAATATCCTTTTAAATAAAATGAATGAGACCTCAGGCAGTTTTCTTAAAAAAATACAGCGATACGAAATAGATTATTCATTGCCAAATCATTACTGCATGAAGGTTGATAAAGGATCAATGGCCGCCTCAGTTGAAGCAAGGGCTCCTTATATGGATCATCGCATTGCCGAGTTTGCTGCAAATATAAACGACAAATATCTATTAAACTCATCAATCTATAATCCTAAAGTTTCTAACGAAAAATTCATCTTGAGGCAGATTGCTAAAGATTATCTTCCCCCCTCAATCGCTCAACGGAAAAAACGCGGAGGAATGATTCCACTTTATAATTTACTAAATAGAGGATTAACTGAAGATAAGCAACTGATATTGTCCAATAATTATCTATTAAGATTCTATGGAAAAGAATATTTATCTGAATTAATTGAAACTAAACCGACTTTATTCATATCCAAATGGCAAAGGGAATGGATTTTGTGGAAATGTCTTGTCTTTTCATTGTGGCAGAATCACTTTAAAAATTTATGAAAAACAAAAAAGTTCTTTTCATAATTCACAGAATATATTTTAATGATCAACCAAAGCTTGGGGGAGTTGACAGAATAATTGATTTTTTAAAAAAAAATAATGAGACTACAACTATAGAGCACCCTTTTGAAAAAATTAATCATCCCTCAGTCTTTACATCAAAAGTAAAAAAACTGACTCATAACTCTGTATTAAAACCACCCTTAATTTGGTTTGAAGAATTTGTATTTAATGTATACTGGATTTTAAAAAATAAGAATGTGTATGATCTTGCTGTTGCTTCTGATCCTTTAAATTATTTTTCCTGCCTGATTTTAAAACTTTTAAAGAAAGTTAATAAAACTCAGTTTCATTCAACTGATTATTCTCCCAAAAGATTCAATAATCTTTTGTTGGATATTTTTTATCATTTTCTCTATAACCTTAGCGTAAAAAATGCTGATATCATAACTGTGACAAGCACTCGAATGCATAAAGTAGTTCAAGAAAAATTAGATAAAGTAAACATTCATAAAGTTTTCTTATTACCAAACTCTCCTTACTTTTCATTTATCCCGAAAACAAACATAAATAAAAAAAATCCTCTAGATTTAGTTATGCTTATTGGCAGGTGGGGAGACCAGATTAATACTGAAAATATTATTAATGGACTCAAACTTTTAAAAAAGGATTATCCAAATATCAGGCTTAATATTATTGGCCATACTGATAACTCTTATATTAAATTATTCAAGGAAAATAAACTGGATAAGAATATTATTCTTTACGGTAGCCTTCCCTATGATAAAGCCATGGAGAAGATGTCTAATTGCTATATCGGTATAACTTCATACAGCGAAACTAATTCTTATGTCCATTTTGCCGACTCTTTAAAAATTAGAGAATATGCTGCCGCCGGCTTACCTACAGTCTGCGATAGTGTCTATGGCACCTCTGAAGAAGTAATAGATTATGAATCAGGAGATGTATATAATACAAGTCTGGAGATGTATGAAAAGATAAAAAAACTGATAAAAGATTTTAAGCTTTATAAAGAAAAAAGCGATAACGCTATAAAATGGGCCCAAAGAATGGATAAACAAAAATTGTTAAATAATCTTTACGAAAAATATGATTAAGGACAATCGTATTAACGCAATTTTAGATTTTATACCTTCGAACAAAGTTATTCTAGACATTGGTTGTGCTCAAAACCCGGAAATTCATTTGGAGATAGCCAAAAAAAGTAAAAAGACAGTAGGAATTGATCTTAATAAAAAAGGAATTAACGATCTCAAAAAAAAAGGTTTAGAAGCTTATGAGATGAGTGCTGAAGAAATAAATCTTAAATATAAGTTTGATTATATTATCGCAGGCGAACTTATCGAACATCTAAACAATCCTGGTCTTTTTATTGAAGGGATGATAAAACATCTTAAGCCTGATGGGAAAATCATCATGACTACTCCTAATATTTCATCAATCTTACTTTATACATTGATAGTTTTATTTGACAAGACTCAGGATCCGACTCACATCTTTTATTTTGATAAAAAAAATCTTGAAGCCTTTGTTAGCAGATATAATTTAAAAATAAAAATCACTAAGTACATACCTCCTGAGATTAAATTCCTCGGTGATAGTATTCTTTTTAAAATAATCTTTTTTATTTCTACATTAATTGCTAATATTGGTTTTAAAATTAATAATAGATTATTCGGATCTTATTTACTGGTTGTTTTAGAAAAATAATATGAATCATGAACTTTTTACGTTACTTTGCTGCTCCGAGTGCAAACGTAGTTTGCTTAAAGTAATTAATTATTTTCAAAGCTCTTCCTGCAAGAAAAAATAATTAAGAAGGCTTCTGATTAAGTTGTTCACTATTCCAGTCAAGCATTTTTTTAATGCCGGAATTGAGAGAAACTGAATTTGATTCTCCAAACTCTTTAGTATATTTTGAAATATCAAGCTTAACAACCTGAGGATCGGTTCCTATATGTAGTAATTTAGCTTTATCCTTAGGTAATCTTACCGCCACATGGTAATGTGAGGCAACTTCTTCAGCTAATTTTCTAATACTCACGGTATCTTTACCGCCAACGTTATATACAATATCTTTACCCCAGATGAGAATATTCAAAAGCATTTTGACAGCATCAGCGATATAGCCAAAGGTTTTAACAGCAGTTCCTTTATCCAATAAAGTAATCGATGATTCTCGAACTGCCTTTCTTATAAAATCGCCAAGTACTCGTTTATCATTAATTGATATACCTGGACCGTAAATATGAGAAATCCTGGCGATGAAAGTCATTAAGTTATAGTCTCGTCTAAAAACTGAACATAGTACTTCTCCTAACCTTTTAGATTCAGAATAAACAGCTCTTGGACCAAAAACCGAGCAATTACCGTTATAGGATTCAGAAACCGGTATTTTATCTTCTGGTATCTCACCATATGTTTCGGCTGAACTGAAAAATAAAAAGGATGTATTATTTTTCCTTGCTAACTCCAGTAATCTTTTTGTTGTGTTTACATTAAGCTCAATCGTCTCTAAACTTCTTTCGATAAATTTTTGAGGCTGTGCATAACAGGCAGCATGAATAATATAGTTAATCGTGTGCTTAAAATTAAAATCTTTGGATAAATCTTTTTTTATTGGGATGATATTTTTGTCCAAAGAGGATAAAGTCTTAATATCTTGGTTAGGACTATGCAAACTTAGGCAATATAAAGTAGTATTGTAACCTTTCTTTTTATTTAGAGAATAGATAATATGAGCAATATAGCGGCCAAAAAAACCGTTTGAACCTGTAAGTAGTATTTTTTTTCCCTTAAACGGTTTTAGGTTAATCGATTTAATAATATTTAAACAATCTTCAATAACTACTGAACTTAATGGCAATTCTTTTTTAATCCTTTTATTCATATCTTTAAGGCTGTATATTTTGGATTGCTGCTTTATTTACTAAAGGTTTGATATAAAGATTACTAAATAATTCTTTTCTATCTAGATAAGGATATTGATCTTCAATACCTGTATTCCATCCTAATCTAGGAATTAATATTGTATTAATATCAGTTTTAACGTCACAGATAACAGGTCCTTTATAGCTTAATACTTTTTTTATTTTTCTTTTCGCTTCAGAATAATTCTTAATGATTTCAGTATGTATTCCATAGGCTTGAGCAACTTTAGAAAAGTCAGGGTGAGTATAACCCCCTTTTAAATCTGATACAAAGTGTCGAAAATTTAGATAAAGATCTTGAAACTGTTTGATAATACCATAAGTTTCATTATTTAAAATGAATACTTTTACGGGAATATTATATGCCTTCATTGTCTGAAGCTCTTGCATATTAATCTGCATTCCGCCATCTCCTATGGTACAAATTACATTTTTTGTTTTACTTTTTTTGGCAAAATAAGCACCCAATGATGCAGCATAGGAATAGCCCATGGGAGAATGTGCCCACGATGTTATGATCTGCTGACCTTTTTTTATCTTAAAAGCCTGTGCTAAATGAACGATATTACCTCCGCAATCACCAACAATAACATCATTAGGTTCCAAAATCTCAGATAACAATTCCATAAAAGCATAACCATTTAATCTTGATTTGGCTTTTTTGTATTCAGGTAAAACTACCGGATATTTTTTCTGCCACTCCTTGGTTTTTGCCAGCCAACTTTCAAATTTATTTATTTTATTCTTTCCAAGGCTTGATTTTAAAATCGCTATAAAGTCTCTTAAATCAGCATGGATATTGACATGACCCTTAACCTGCTGATGATTTAGTTCATCAGAATCTATATCAATAATATATCTTTTTGCTTCTCTAGCAAAGCTGTCAACAAGGCCGCCTGTTTGGCGCCCATCATGCCTTGAACCTAAAGAGAGCAAAAGATCAGCATTTTGAAAGGTTAAGTTTGCTCCTCTTTGCCCATAGGTGCCGATTCTCCCTCGATACAAAAGGTACTCCTCATCAAGCACATCTATCGCTGCCCATGTCAAAACAACTGGAACTTTTAAAGTTTTAAGCAGCTCTTTTAATTCTTTAATCATTTTAGAATGGATAATACCTCCTCCAACTAAAACCACTGGTCTTTGTGCTTTTTGAAGATCCTTTAAATAAACCTGTATTTTTTCTTTTACACTTTCTTTTGTCTCAGTATCCATTTTTATTTTTTCTTTAAATGAAATCAGTTTCTTCTCGTCGACCTCAGCTATCTGGATATCAGCAGGCAAATCTATCAAAACAGGGCCCGGTCTTCCAGATTTGGCGATATGAACAGCTTTCTCAAGCTCATACCTTATCATTTTAGGATCTTTGATCATTACTGCGTATTTAGTTATTGTTTTAACAATACTCACAACATCTGTTTCTTGAAATCCAACCTGTTTAACCGGCAAATTTCCTTTTGTGAATTGGCTATGTACCTGACCCGTAATCGATAACGTTGGAATAGAATCAAACCAAGAGCAGCAGATACCTGTGATAAGATTAGTTGCCCCAGGGCCGCTGGTTGTAATAGCTACTCCAAGATTACCACTTACTCTAGCATAAGCATCTGCGGCCATTGAAGAAGCTTGCTCGTGCTGAGAAGTGATAAAACGTACTTTTTTTGTTCTACCAAAAGCATCAAGTAGAGGAGCTATAACCGACCCAGTAATGCCAAAAGCAGTGTTCACACCAATTGAGACTAGATAATCAACAATATAGTCTGAGACTTTCATAAAAAAATTAAAATTTATAAATTAAAGTTACTAATTATAGTTTAGAAAGTGATTTTTTAATTCTTTTTATACCTTTATCTAGCATCTCTATTGACGTAGCATAGGAAATTCTTAAGTAGCCCTCACCATACTCACCAAAAGCTGTTCCGTCAAGCAAGGCTACGCCTGCGTCTTTTAAAATATACTCAGCCATCCATTTTGATGTTTTTCTGAATGATTTTATATTAGGAAATATATAAAAAGCTCCTTGAGGATTTTGACAAGTTATCCCATCAATTTCATTTATTTTTTTAACAATAAAGTTTCTTCTTTCCTCAAATTCTTTAACCATTGCTTCAACTTTTTTTTGCGGCCCGCTTAAAGCTTCTAAAGCCGCATATTGAGTAAAAGTAGCTGTGCAAGCTATAGTATGAGTTAAAAGACAATCAATTCTGTCTATTATGCTTTCAGGTGCAGATATATAGCCAATTCTCCATCCAGTCATAGAATAAGTTTTTGAAAAGGCATCAACTAAAAGAGTTCTGTTTTGAATGCTTTTAATACCATAAAAGCTGGGATAAATAAAATTATCATAAATTATTGTTGCATAAATCTCGTCAGTCATTATCCAACAATCAGTTCCTTTAACCAAATCAGCTATTTCTAATAAATCTTTCATAGGTATCACACCGCCTGTTGGATTACTTGGAGAATTTAATACTATTAATTTAGTTTTTTTAGAGAAGTTTTTTCGTAATGCTTTCATGTCAAAACTGAAGTTATTTTCTTCAAGAAGAGGAATAGGTTTTCGAACTGCTCCAGTAAAATCAATAACTGCTTCGTATGCCGGAAAACTAGGACTTGGGTAAATCACTTCATCACTTTGATTTAACAATACTGACATCGCAATAAATATGGCAGTTTTACCGCTTGGAGTAATGGCTATTTGTTTTTCTGAAACATTGAGGTTTCTAGTTTTATTAATTTCTTCAGCTATTTTTTTTCTTAAAGGCATTATTCCAAGTGGAGCAGTATATTTTGTAAATCCTTTTTTAATTGCATTAATTCCAGCTTTTGAAATATTTGATGGAGTAGGAAAATCCGGCTGCCCGATTTCAAAATGAACGATATTTTTTCCTTGTCTTTCAAGATCTTCACATTTGGCAAGAACATTGTATGCTCCTTCAGGTTTAAGAATATTTACCCTTTTTGCAGTTTGCATATTTGCATGATTATATACTAATTTATTTCAGAAGTAAATAGGAATATTTTGATGAAATCAATAAGATGTGTTATATTATCAAATTATGATTATAATGAAATTCGGTGGAGCCGCCTTAGCAAGAGCTGCAAATATTTTGATAACTTCACAGATAATAAAAAAATATTCTGCAGAAGCAAAATTGGTCATAGTCGTTTCAGCAATGAAAGGAATTACTGATAAATTAACAGAAGTCGTTAATTGTTTAAATAATCGCCAGATCAAAAAAGGCTTAATAATATTAGCAAATATTAAGAATATTCATCTGTCGACAGGAAAATCTTTAAACGTAAGCGTTAAAACACAGTTTAGAATAAAACTACTTTTAAATAATTTGGGAAGATTTATAATTAATAATAGAAATAAGAAAATAACGGCTGATAAGATCGATTATATTCTTTCTTTTGGAGAAAGGTTAAGCTGTTTAATTATTTCTAATACATTGAAACTACAAGATATAATTGTTTGTCCAATTGATGCTTCCCAGCTTTTAGCCACTGATGGTAAATTTGGAAAAGCAAAACCTCTTAATTATAAAAAACAAGAGAGCATTAAAAAAATGCTTCAAACATTAATTGAAAATAATATCACACCTATTGTTACAGGCTTTATTGGTTATGCTCCTGACGGTAGAATTACTACTTTGGGAAGAGGCGGATCTGACTTAACTGCTGCCTATTTAGCTAATTTACTAAATGCTGACGCGCTATATTTTTGGAAGGATGTTGATGGCTTCTATGTCGATGATCCTAAGAAAAACAGTCAATCATTAATGTTTAATAATCTCTCATACAAAAAAGCTGAAATTTTAACAAAAAACGGTGCCAAAATATTACATCATCAAACAATTAGTCATATAGAAAAAAATAATATCCCCATATACATTAAAAATTTTTTAAATCCCAAAGCAACAGGGACTTTAATAACTGAGTAAAATGTCTTCACTAATTTTAAATATTATACATCTGGGACCAGGCAAAGTTGGGAAAATCTTTATAAAACAAATTTTAAAGAAGAAGTCAATTCTTGAAAAAGAGTATTCGATAAAAATAAAATTTATAGGAATATTTAACTCTAAAAAAGGCTTATTTAATATTGGCGGTATAAATGAAAGTATCTTGAAAAAAATTGCAGTATCAAAAAATATTGAAACATATCTTAAAAACATAAACATTAGAAATTTTTTCGATGATGTTTTATCTTGTAGTCATTTCGTCGTTATTGATACCTCAGCTTCCGAAGATACCTTTGATGTTTTAAAAAAATCATTAAAAAAAGGTTCTTTTGCAATCTTATCAAATAAAAAATCTCTAACCGTAGATTACTCAAAGTTCAAAGAGCTTATGAATTTTAAAAAACAAATATTTTTTGAAACTACAGTTGGAGCAGGTTTACCGATAATCTCAACAATAAAAGAATTAACTGAAACCGGAGACGAAATTCTTCACATACAAGGGTGCCTCTCTGGAACACTAGGTTTTATATTTGATCTTCTGCAAAAAGGTGAAAAATTTTCTAGAGCTGTAGAACTAGCTAAGAAAAATTGTTTTACCGAACCTGATCCAAGAGATGATTTAGGAGGTCTTGATGTAGCCCGCAAAGCCTTAATTATAAGCCGACTTATTGGCCGTCAAATAAATCTTAAAGATATAAAAACTCAAAGTCTGTACCCAAATGAACTACATGGAATTGGAGTTAATGATTTTTTAAAAAAGATTGCTATTATTGATAGTTACTACCATAATCTCATTATAAAAGCTAGAAAAAACAATCAAGTTTTACGATATATAGCTCATGTAGAAAAACACTCAACAACTGTTGGGATTAAAAACGTTCTCCTAAAAAGTGATATGGGATCTTTAGAAGGACCTGATAACATCATCATTATAAAAACAAAACGCTACTTCAATAATCCTTTGGTAATTAAAGGACCAGGGGCGGGTCCTGAAGTGACAGCGGCTGGAGTATTTGGAGATTTATTAAAAATTATAAAAATGATGAAATAAGCTATGAAAAAATTGAGAGTAGGCATCCTTGGATCAACAGGCATGGTTGGACAAAGATTTATTTCTTTGTTAAATAATCATCCTTGGTTTGAGATAAGCTGTGTAGCAGCATCCCCTGAGTCGGCCGGAAAAAAATATGATCTAGCTATAAAAGGAAGAACTAATCCAGAAACAAAAATTCCTGATTACGTTAAACATTTAAAAATAAATTCTGTTGAAGATGATTTTAATTCAATTGTTAAAAAAGTAGATTTCGTTTTTTCAGCCTTAGGTATGGAAAAAGAAAAAGTTGCTAATCTAGAAATAGCTTTTGCAGAAAAAGGAATTCCTGTAATATCTAGTAACTCAGCTCATCGCTGGACTCAGGATGTACCTATGATTATGCCCGAGATTAACCCTAATCATATTAAACTCATTGATATTCAAAGAAAAAAACGAGGGTGGAAAAGCGGATTAATATTGGTAAAGCCTAACTGTTCTATTCAATCATATGTTATTGTTTTGACTGCCCTTTGCAAATTTAAACCTTTAAAAGTTTCTGTCACTAATCTTCAAGCAATATCTGGTGCAGGTAAAACATTTGATACATGGCCTGAGATGGTTGATAATGTCATTCCTTTTATAAAAGGGGAAGAAGAAAAATCAGAAAAAGAACCTTTAAAAATTTGGGGGGAAATTACTAAAGATAAAATCTACTGTGATAGTAAACCTTTAATATCTTCAACATGCATACGCATACCTGTTTCCAATGGTCATATGTCAAGCGTCGCCGTCAAGTTTAAAACAAAACCTTCAAAAGAAGAAATAATTCATGCAGTGAAAAACTTTAAAAATCCTTTAAAAGATCTTCGTCTTCCCTCCGCTCCAAGGAATAATCTCATTAAATATTTTAATGAATTAGATAGACCTCAAACTAAATTTGACAGAGATTATCAAAATGGTATGGGTATAACCATGGGAAGACTAAGAGAAGATACGTTATTTGACTGGAAATTTATTACATTATCGCACAACACAATAAGAGGTGCTGCAGGAGGTGCAATTATTGCAGCTGAGTTATTAGTAAGAAAAGGCTATATTAAATAATATTAAATAATTTAAAAATGTCTTTTAAATTTATTGCTCTTACACGGCCTCTTATTGGAAAAAAAGAGATTAACGCAGTAACTCAAGTGTTAAACTCTGGAATGCTTACTCAAGGCCAAGTTGTCTCTATATTTGAAAAAGAATTCTCTCAATATTGCAAAGTAAAATATGCAATCGCATGCAATAATGGCACATCAGCATTACATATTGCTCTTTACTCAATAGGTTTAAAACCAGGAGATGAGGTTATTACTACTCCTTTTACCTTTGTTGCCACAGCTAATTCTATTTTAATGGTTGGCGCTGTCCCTGTTTTTGTTGACATTGAACCTTTTACTTTTAATATTGACACTCAAAAAATTGAAGCAGCTGTTACAAAAAAAACTAAAGCTATTCTTGTTGTTAATCTTTATGGTCAACCTGCTGATTACGATAGAATTTTATCTATTGCTAAAAAGCATAACCTAACTGTAGTTGAAGATGCCGCTCAATCAGTAGGTGCAGAATATAAAGGTAAAAAAAGCGGTAATTTAGCAGACATTGGCTGTTTTTCTTTTTATGGCACAAAAAATATAACCTGCGGTGAAGGAGGCATGATAACAACAAATAATAAACACTATTATGAAAAATCTCTTTTATTTAGGAACCATGGCCAAGATGAAAAAAAGAAATATTTTTATAGCGATATCGGTTATAATTACCGGCTTACTGACATACTTGCTTCAATTGCCTTGATTCAGTTAAACAAGATTAAAACTATGACAAAAAAAAGGCAGATGATTGCTTTAAAATACGACAAGATATTAAGAGATGTAAATGGGATCACAACTCCCTTTACTGCACCCAACAGAACTCATGTTTATCATCAATACACTATAAAAGTTACAAAGGATTTCAAGCTAAAAAGATATGCGCTGAAAGATTATCTTTATAAGAAAGGAGTCCAGACAAACATTTATTATCCTAAACCTCTTTACGAATTTGATCACCTTCAAGTTGGCAAAAAACAAAAGAGTTATCCTATAACAGAAGCCGTTACTAAAGAATGTTTATCTTTACCCATTTATCCAGCGCTTAAAAACAGCGATATTGATTACATTATTGATTTGATAAAAAAAATATAAATGCACGAACGTATTAAAAAATTAAGTGTTATTTTACCTTACTATCATGAAAGTTATGAAAGTTTAATCAAAGGAATTAATAAGATTGCTGATTTTCTAAAAAATAATAATATTTATTTTGAAATTATCATCTCGCAAAATGGATGTTTAAAAAAAATTAAGCCTCCTTATTCTTATTGTAAAGTAGTATTTGATAGTAATAGAGGATTGGGGACAGCAATTAAAAAAGCCGTTAAAGTTTCCACTGGAGATTATTGTTATTTTCTCTCTCTTGAAGTACCTTTTAATTTTACTGATTTAAAACAGATGATAAATAAGTGTGATCAATACGATTTAATAATCGGATCTAAACTTCATCCTCATTCAATCTATCAGATCAACATTGTCAGAAAATTAGTTTCTTATATAAGCTGTGCAATCGCCTCTATATTATTACCCAACTTCAGAATAAAAGATCCAAACGGGACATTATTTGGAGATTCGAAAATTTTCAAAAGCATATGTAAACATATTATAAGTAATGATTTCTTTTTTAATACTGAGCTTGTTTATGCTTATGTTAAAAACAATAAGAGAGTTATAGAAGTTCCTGTCGTCTACACTAAGAATGATTATCGCTCATCAGTTAGGATTCTAAAGGATGGTTATAAATACCTTATTCAGATTTTTAATCTTTGTTTTGACAACCGCCGTTCATAATAATCTCTGAATATATTATTACCGCCAAGACTTTCTTTAAATCTAGCCAAACCCCAGTTAGGTTCCATATTCACAGTAAACAAACCTAAATCATAAAAATAATACCCTTTTTGACGGCACTCGTTCAAAATTTCATGAAAAAGCAAATTTAAAGGACGGTACGACTGATAATCGTTATCCTGACTAATATAGAAA
Organism: Candidatus Roizmanbacteria bacterium; assembly: GCA_016432445.1. Lineage (GTDB taxonomy): Bacteria > Patescibacteriota > Microgenomatia > UBA1406 > GWC2-37-13. Next base: position 848,506 of record CP066689.1, read on the forward strand.
GCCAGCATTACTTTTTCATTACAAACAAAGTTTATAACTCCGGCTATTAATTTTTCATTCAAATAAGCACTTTTTAAACTAATCTTATCGGGAAATAATTCTTTAAGTTTCAATAATTCCTCTAATGAATGTGTCGGATTAACATTATATTTTTTCATTAAATTTACCTTAAGAAGATTGTAAAAAGTAATAAAATCATCCGAGTTTTTTGTTTTAATCTTTTTCTTTACTGCTTTTCTAAGCGCTGTCCTTGCCTCTTGTTTAAAAATATTACTAATATTTGTTTCTAATTTAAGACTAACAATGCTAGTTAACTCTCTCTTTTTTAAATAAAAACCATTTTTATGAAAAGCAAACTCAATATTGTTTGAAGGAAGTTTGTGATAAAGAATTGGAGGAGGAGTTATTTGCATTTTTTCACATCCAAGACGTGTCACGTATTTAATTAGCTCTTCCACTAATTTACATGTATTTTGAAGACTTAAGACTTTCTTGTGTACAATTCCTCCATAAGTAGCACCTGGATGAGAAGCAAAAATTAAATTTTTTCCTTCTTTCTTCAATACAGCTGGCATTACTGCAATTAGTTTATCATCTTCTAAAAACAACAATGAGCAATCTTTGAAACGATTATTCGGATGATAACTTAAAAATCTTCTCATTTGAAAAATAGTGCCATTATTGGATTCCATAATAAATGAGTCCCATAACTTACTCAAAGTTTCTGAAAAACGAAGCATTTTCATTTTTTTCATATCTTTTCAGAACAAGATTTCTTCAATGGATAATTTTTTTTTAGTTTTCAATAAGATTACTCCATCTCCTACGCTAATAAGATAGTAACCTTTTACTTTAGCCAATACTTCACCAACTTTATTTGACAAGTAGCTCTCTTGAAACTCAACTCTTTCCTTTTTTCGGTTGAAGGCAAATGTATTAGGATAGGGAGATTTTAAAGCCCGGACCAAATTAAAGATTTCTCTAGCGTTGTTTTCCCAAATTATTTTACCATCTTCTTTGTTCCTTTTTGGGGCATAAGTTGCATTATTTTCATTTTGTTTTTTACCTTTTAATCTTTTTTTCACCTTAGATATTTTTTTAACAACTTGAACCAGCAATTGTGCGCCTAGTTTAACTAAAGCTTTTTTAACGGTATTTATATCATCGTAATTACTTAAAGGTATTGTTTTTTGTAAGAGAATATCCCCGGAGTCCATGCCTTCATCTAAGTAGTGGACAGTTACTCCTATCTGTTTTTCATCCCGAATAATAGCCCAGTTAAGCGGGTGGTAACCTCGGTATTTAGGCAATTCCCCAGCATGAACGTTGATTGAACCAAATTGCGGGTAAAATATTATATTTTTAGGAAAAATTTTTGGGAATGAAGCAACAATCATTAAGTCTGGTTTAATTAATTTCATTTTAGTAAAAAGTACTTGTGAGGATTGATAAACTTCCAAATCGATATTCCGTCTATTACATAATTGCTGTATACCTTTAACATCGTAATTTTTAGGTACAATAACAGAAACTATTTTGAACCTATTATTTAAAAGTTCCTTTAAACATTTGTATCCATTATCTCCCCAGCCAATAAATAATATTTTCATAAAATCATTACGATAAAACCTCCAAAGCTTTTAAAGCCGGCATTACATTACTTATATCTGGCATATTTCTATTACGAAGAAAGTCGCGAATCTCTTCTTTAAGTGGTTCTTTCTTTGAGATAAAAATCTCTTTTTTTACTCCTTCAGACAATGAAATCAACTCAAAAAAATCTCCATCCGGTTTAATTTGCATAATTTTATCATAAAGAGTTAGTTTTTGAAGTATGTAGTCAAGCTCGATAAAACCATCGGTACCTGTAACATAAAGTTTTCTCATTTTGATTGGTGTTATCCAGTTTGTTTGAATTAAACCTGAGGCATTTTTATATTCTAAAAGCAATGAAGCAGAGTCTGATATGTTTTTTTTGAAGATTTGATGCTTAATAATTTTTTTGGTGTGAGGAAACTCATCTAGAAGATAATTGAAAACATCGATGTCATGAATAGCTAGTTCTATAGAAACATCAGAGCTTGGAAATGATGGGGGACTAATACCAACACGAACCGCCAGTAAGCTTATAATCATTCCTAATCTTTTTTCTTTGATTATCTTTTTAAGTTCGATTACAGCAGGATTAAAGCGTTCTATATGACCTACCATTAAAAATGTTTTGCTCTCTTTTGCCTTTTCAAGCATTTCCAATCCTTCATTAAAAGAGGAAGCAATTGGTTTTTCAACTAAAACGGGAATTTTTTTTCTTAAACAGTCTATTGTAATATCTTTATGAAATTTTGTCGGCACCACGACAGACAATGCTTCTGGTTTCTCCTTTTCTATTAATTCTCTATAATCTTTATAGTAGTTAGTTTTAAATTTTTCTGCTAAAGGTCTGCCTATTTCAGGAAGAATGTCGGCGATACCCACAAGTTGAGATATTTCACTATAGACTCGTGCGTGATTTTTTCCCATATTCCCAGCACCAATTACTGCTGTTTTAATATTCTTCATACTAAATTATTTTAACGGTCTGAATCTTTTCCAAGGAAATATTAAGAAAATAAGGAGTGTAATTAAGGAGATTATTGAGATGTAAGCCCCCAAGTAAAATTTATCAGGTTGATAAACAAACTTTACCTCATGTTCACCATCATCAAGAAAGACCCCTCTTAAAGCGACGTTAGTGCGATAAATCTCAACTGGCTTCTCATCCACATAAGCCTTCCATCCAGGATAATAAGAATCACTTAAAACTAAGAAAGAACTGCCTTTACTGCTAGCTGAGATTTTTACTTGAGAGTTTTGATAATCTATTATCGTTGCCAGAGATTCAGATTTATTCAAAGAAAGTTTCGGCAATTGATCTGATGAAGCTACCACTGCTGATTCTCTCAGATTTAGAGTATCCATGAGGCTTAAGGCCTCTTCATCATTGGTAGTACTTTTAACTTCCCCAACTAAATATACTCTAGGAAACCTATCAAGATTTTCGTAAGCATATACATTCGAACCAACAGGTATTATAGTCCCGTTAAGTTCTGTATATCGATTTTTATCTTTTTTTGGCATGAGGGAGGCGATTACCATTTTGATTTTTTTAGGCTCTTCTTTTTCTAAAGTTTTTGTCGTAATAATATAACTTACTCCCAAAAGATCAAGAACTGGTGAATTAAAATCAAAATGAGCAGCAGTTTGATTAAAATAATGGGTCATTAAAGTGCTGTAATAATTAGAATAAAAGCCATAATAACCATCAAGTTGGTATAATTTTTCAGCAGATGAATTGTAACGAAGACCTGACTCAAGAAAGTAAGCCCTGCTATAATCTTCATTTATTTTATCATCTAATGAACTGATAATTTCGCTTTTTGTATTAAAAACTCTAGGATCTAATTCTGAATTCGTTTGTGGATAACTACTGTTTAACGTAAAAAGATCAAAAAGAATTATCAAAACTAAAAATACTTTAAAAAATCTTGATGGCTGTACATAGAAATACTTAATTAAAATAACACTCGATCCAAGCACTATCAAAGGAATTAATGAAAAACGAATCATTTCAGCAATTGTCCCTTGGTTGGGAACAGGAGGAACAATTGCCTTTAGGATGAATAATCCAAACCAAAATAAAGAAAAAGCAATAAAAATCTTTTTAATTTGACTATTAACTATCTCAAAGCTAATTTTTCTATTCTCTAGAATATTAACTCCAATAGCAACTAAAATAGCTAAACCGAATGTAACAATGTAATTTAAGAAGGCAGGTCTTCTCATACTGTCATAAAGAGGTACTATTTTATATATTAACGAATGCAAAAAAGTCAGATTCCCCAATGAGAGCACAAGGAAGAAAAAACTGATAACCACAAAAAATTTAACGTAACTTTTATTCGAGTATTTTAACGCTAAATAGATTAAAAATAATGACAAAATACCAACATAACCATAAACATTACCGCTATCTTTGACACCGTAAAAATAAGGAACAAAATAGTTTAAAATACCCTCAACTGTCGTATTGTAATAACCAGCGCCAACTACATTGTAAATTTGTCGAGCAGCCAAATTTGCTTGTTCCATGTTTGGCAGTAATACGACCGCTGACAAAAAAATTGCTGTTAGATGTGTAATAAATAAAAAACCAAATGTTGTAATGAATGTTTTTAAATTTTTAGCAAAAAAGTAGAAAATTACTAAACTAATAAATATACTGTTGTAGATAAATAATGGAGAATAACCTGATAAGAGTACTAAAGCTGTAGCAAATCCAGCCAAGATAGCTCTCCTAAAAGAATTTTTCTCTAAAGCTGTCCAAAGGAAATAAAGCTGTAAAGGAAGAAAAGCTACTCCAGTAGAAGGGTAAATATAAATAACCAAAAAAATGAATGCACCGCTAAAACCATATATTATTCCAGCAACAAAAGAAGAAAAACTGCTTAATTTTAGACACCGTTTAACAAAGAGGTAAGTAAATATACCGGCTAAACTCATATGAAATAACGGAAAGTACGTAATAAAGAAAAGATAATATTTAGAGGAGAAAAAACTTGAAATAAAATAAAACAAAAATTTTATCGGATAGAATAATCCACTACGATCTACTGCACCTACCCAAGGCATTCCTAGAAGACTGTAAGGATTCCAAAAAATTGAAGATATTGACTGGCTGCCTTTTATTATATCTTGAAAAATATGCACTCCATAAACAAAATCTGGATAATAGCTACCATCAAATTCTGCATCAAAAAATACTAAACTAATATTAGAAAGATCCAAATTGCGCCAAAACGCAATAAAAGGAAAAATAAAATAAGGAAGGATTATTAAAATATAGAAATGTTTAGTATAGAGAAAATTAAAGACTTTGATAATAAACCGTTCAATTGTTTTTACCATTTAAATAAAGTCCAGTATATAGTAGAAGATATATCAATTCAACTGATCTTTACAGGGTAATCAAAAGGAGTTGGTACAGAAAGGATAGAATTTATGGATATGTACCAACTAAATCAAATACCAACAGAAACTCAGTTTAAAAAATATTTAATTAAAAACAGTTTTTGGAAAACAAATCAATTGTCCAGTGTGTAAATGTAGGCAGACATATGCAGTTCAAGGAAGATATCGATGTAGGAAATGCAGATTGAGATTTTCGCTCCTGTCTCATACCTGGCTTAACAATATGAAGTTGCCATTACAACAGTTTTGGTTAATCTTATGGTGCTGGACGACACAGGCACCAGTAAGACAAACAGAATCGTTCTCTCAGTTGTCCAAGGTAACAGTACGTCATTGGTTTGATGAGTTTAGGTCTCATTTGCCCTTTAAGCCGGAGGTATTGGAGAGAATGGTACAATTAAGCATATTTTGGAGGGAGAAATGGAAAAGCCTTAATGTTGGCTAAAGAGGTAGGGACAAGAAAACTTGCCTACCAAGTGATTCCAAACATACTAGATCACTCAAGAGACATTCACAAGAAGTTTGGAGTTTTACGCACTTTTATCAGAAAAATGTATCATCATGTGACGGTTGCCAAGTTGCCCGAATTAGTGGGAGAATTCTGTTACAGATTTTCCCACCCCGAAGTCTTTAGTTCACCACATGAGTACTTGCTAAACTCATTACGTCTTATGCCAACTCGTTAAGAATACCCTCTTTACCATAGATTTTTATGATTAAAATCATTTTAATCTTGCAGTTTAACATTTCGAAAAAGACAATCCATCACAGGCATTTTTCCTATGCTTGTATCATCATAATTTCTAAATCCTATTAACTGAAAATTGAACTCTGATGAATATAGCTGAGACATTAGGGAAGAAAGTGTATAATTTCGATTGTCTTCAACAGTAATCTCTATAAATAAAAAATTTGTTTTTGCTAAAGTTTTAGCTGCTCCTTTAAGCACTAAATGTTCAAATCCTTCAACATCTATTTTCAATAAATCAATTAACTTAATTTTATTTTTCGCAATAAAGTTATCAAGAGTCTCAACGACAACCCCTATTTTCCCTTTATTATCAAAGTGACTAACAGAGGATTGATCAGGATTAAATGACATTTTTGCTACGCCTTGCTTATCAGATAAAGCAATCTTCTTTGTTTTTGTTTTTTTATCATTTTGAAAATTAAGTTCCAAACATTTATAAGTTTCAGGAATGGGCTCAATACTGTATATTGCTGAATTGGGATAAAGTTCTCTTATAAGTTTTGAAAAAAAACCAACATTTGCACCAACATCAATAACTAAAGAAAGATTTTTTATCTCTGCCAAGTTAAGAAGATATTGGTGACGAGCTAAAATACTTTGATAGCCTGCGATTCCGTAAGGCGAATCATAAAATATTTTTTGCCCATAAAGATTTGCATAATCATCACCTATTTTAAATTTTTTAAATGGCCGCATAATCAACAAACTGTACTTAATTAAATAAAACATCATTTTTTTTGATAAAGACCATTTTGAAACAACAAATAATCTATAATCTAAGGTAAGTGATTGTTTTATAAACCAATAAATGTTTTTCATATAAATGTTTTTCATAAATCATCAATTTGAACTCCAGCCTTATACCATTCAATTGTTTTTAATAATCCCTGTTCAAGAGTAAATTTTGGCTCCCAATCAAGCAGTTTTTTTGCCTTATCAATAGACACATACTGTTTATTTATTTCTTGTTTTCTCACTATCTTTGTCGCAACTGGAGTTATAGTTGAACCATAGTATAATTTAATAATCTTTTTTATTATTGTGGCATTACTATAATGTTTACCTGTCCCAAAATTAAATATGATATTATCTGATTCCTTTTTTAAATCTTTTAGCTTTTCAGCGAGCATAATATAGGCATCTATAGCATCATCTATGTATAAATAGTCTCTGGTTGTTCTATCGTAAAAGATCTCAGGTCTTTTATTTTTCATTAATAACTGAATAGTTCGTGGTACGATGCGGACATTATTGTCTCCATAGCCGTAAGTATTTACAAACCTGGCGATGGCAATCGGTAAATCATAATAAGAAGCATACGTTTGGGCAATCATATCAGCACAGGCCTTAGAAGTTTCATAAGGTCTTGAGGGTCTAGGAAAATATTCTTCTAAAAATGGAAGGATATTTTTTCCATATACATGCGAAGTAGAGGCAACAATAATACCTTTTAAATTATTATGTCTTGCAGCTTCAAGTATATTCCATGTTCCTTTAATATTAACTTCAAATGTAGTAGTCGGATCATTACTTCCGACATCAACAATAGGCTGTGCAGCTAAATGAAAACAAAAATCAAAATTATTTTTGTTAAAAAGCGTTAATATAGCTTCTTTATCACTTATATCGACTACAATAACATTTAAGTTTAGGTGTTCTTTTTTAAATGAACTATGATTACTTAATGCATAAACTGTTCCATCTAATTCTAGAAGCTTCCTAACTAAAGCCTTCCCAATAAAACCAGTAGCGCCTGTTACCAATATTTTTTTATTTTTCCAAAAGTTACTCATTTTAGTTTTCTTATAAATCCTTTAATTGTTGCCAATCCATAAATATATAACATCACCCAGCACATAAATGGATGTATAAACCAAGCATAGTCCTTTATTTTCATCCAACCTCTAATACTATCAAATATCGGTTTAATTAACGTTATAGTATATATTATATAAAGAACCAGTTTTAATGAATCTTCTGGGTAAAAAACACTGTATCTTCTTGCTGAAAAATTTTCCAGGTAATACTGATCCACAAACTGTTTTCTTCTTTTGATAAAGTTAAAAAACTTGCTGTTTGTCAAATGAATAATATCATCTTTTATAAAGGCATACTTAGTGTATCCAAGTTTTACAAGATCTACATTAATATCTATGTGGAAATATTGTTCTGGTTCGTGATTTGATTTTTCAAAGTATGTTTTTTTAATAAGAAAACCATTCGCTCCTAATGTTGGAATTTTCCTGGGTTTATTACGATCAAATTCAACAAGATAGTAGTCTCCGCAATCACATGATTTACCAATAAGAGCATACTTATCTTGAATATAATCTTGCCTATCAGCTTTTCCTAGATAATAGGGAACCGGATCATTAACACCAAACAATGCAAAATATCGATCAAGAGCTGTCAAATCCTTATCGTAATGGTATCTAAGCGTCTCCGTAGCAACAATATTTTGATTTTCCAGATGTGGTTTAAGCATTTTATTTAGCCATTCTTTATGGGGAAGAATATTGTCATGATCAATGCATAGTATATATTGACCCTTTGCATATTGTAGTCCGTAACCTTTATTGTACTCTGCAGATTGACTTGAAGTAGGAACATTAATTATTTTCGCACCGTAATTTTTTCCTATTTTTTGTGTGTTGTCTGTTGATCCTCCATCGGCAAGTATTAGCTCAATTTTTTCCTGCGGGTAATTCTGAACACGTATTGAATTTAAAGTTTTATCCAGCGTTCTTTCGGAGTTAAATGTAGCGATCACAACAGAGATTAGTTTATTCATGGCAATTTAAAGTACTCCAATTTTAACATCTCTTATTACCATCATCAATCTTGTGTGTAGAACCTTACGTAGAGAAGTCAGCTTGTGTATTCTTGTCACTGTCTTAGATTTGGATATAGTAAAATAAATAAGTATATGATTATCATGAAATTCGGAGGTGCTTTACTTTCTACAGCCGCAGCAATTCTTCACACCTGCCGGATAATCAGATCTTACCGAACCAAAAATAAAATCGTATTAGTCGTTTCTGTAAAGTGCAACGCATGATTAAAAATTTGTTACATTATCTCATAATACGATCCGAGTGCTGCAGGCGTAGCAATTTTAATCGCAGAACTGTTAACCAGTAAAAGATATATTAAATCATTAAGCATGAAATTTAAATTTATCACTCTTAATCTTTGGGAGGGCGGTCTCCTACTTGACAACGCTCTGGAGTTTTTAAAGAAGGAAAATGCCAATATCGTTAATCTACAGGAAACGTTTAATGAAAAAGACGAAACCTTGGAGAAAAGGTATCGATCTGGCGCTATAATTAAAAAGGAACTGCATTATCTCTGCGATTTTTTTTCTCCAACATTTCTTGACATTAGAATACCAGAAAAGCTTAATCAAGGTAACCTTGTATTATCTCGTCATCCGATAATAAAAACCGATACTATTTTTTATGACGTCCCTTATGGAAATTTAACAGTTAACAACAATGATTATTCATTTAACCCGCGCAATTTACAGCATGTTAACATTCGTACCGGGGATACTGAATTGAATGTTTTTAACACTCAAGGTATCTGGGGATTTGACGGTAACGACAACGAAAGACGCATAGAAATGAGCCGAATTATAGTTAAGGAAATAAAAGGCAAACAAAATGTAATTCTTGCTGGAGACTTCAACGTTCATCCCGACACAATAACTATTGGAAATATAGAAAAATATTTAAAAAACGTTTTTTGTAACGAACTGAAAACCACCTTTAATATGAAAAGAAAGGCAAAATCCGGCGGCTTTGCCAATTCGGTTGTAGATATGGTTTTTATAAGTAAAAATATAAAGGTTTTTGATCACTATTGTCCTGATGTTGATGTATCCGACCATTTACCTTTAATATGTTCATTTGAAGTTTAGCTTATAGGTATGTTAAAATTAATAGTCTGTTCTATCCAATAGAAAAGAAAAATGAAAAATAATAAAATGCTCTGGCGGTTGCAGGAAAATATTATCGATCAAAAGAATATAAAAACTTTGATTGATTTTATTAAATCAACCGAAAGATATACCCAATTTACAAAAGTAAAAGAATTTGAGGAAGCATGGTCAAAATGGCAGGGTCGCAAATACAGCGTATTTGTAAATTCAGGAAGTTCAGCAAATCTTATTATCTTGGATCTTCTTAAAGATATCTATAAATGGAAGGCGGGCGATGAAATTATTGTACCAACAATAACTTGGATCACCGATATTTCTTCCGTATTACAGCTGGGGTTAACTCCTATTTTTGTTGATATTAATCTTGAGGATTTTTCATTTAATTATCAAGACCTACAATCTAAAATCAACAGGAAAACGAAAGCAATTTTTCTTTCGCATCTCATTGGATTTCCTGCGGATATGAAAAAAGTTAAGAAAATGATCAAAGGGAAAAATATTGCGATCATTGAAGACTGCTGCGAATCTCACGGTGCAACTATAGATAATATTAAAGTAGGAAACCTTGGTGATGTAAGCTCTTTTAGTTTTTACTGGGGTCACCACATGACCACTGTTGAGGGAGGGATGGTCTCTACAGATAATGAAAAAATATACAAGTATGCGCTGCTAAAAAGATCTCACGGATTAGCCCGTGAACTACCACCTAAATATCACGCATACTACAAAAGAAGGCATAAAACTATCGATTTTAATTTTCTTTTTTTAACAACTGGCTTCAATGTAAGAAATACCGAACTTAGCGCTGTCCTGGGATTATCTCAACTGAAAAAAATTGACCAATATATAAAAATAAGAAATGCCAACCATAAAAAATTCGTGAATATCCTAAAAAAATATTCGGATTTTTTTGCAATTCCTTATAAAGACGGCATTTCTTCTTTTTGTCTGCCGTTTATACTAAAGAAGGCCTCCTTAAAAAAACCTCTTCAAAAATTTTTGACCAAAAAAGGTATAGAATCAAGACCTTTTATAAGTGGCAACTTGTTAAAACAACCTTTTTTGAAAAAATATTCAAAGCTCAATGGCTTTCCTAATGCCGACCATATACACAGTAATGCTTTTTATATCGGTAATAATCAGTTTGTAAATGAAAATCGATTGGAACTGCTTGATAAGACGCTCAGTGAATTTTTCGACAACAACCATGATTGATAAAAAATCAAAAACCTACATTGTTGGTCATAATGGACTAATAGGATCAGCTATTTTAAGAAAATACATTGGAGAAGGCTACGGTAATTTACTCACTAAAACTCGTCAGGAACTCGATCTGACAAATCAGTGCAAAGTTGAGGAATTGTTTAAAAAAGAAAAACCGGACTACGTTATTTTGTCTGCAGCAAGAGTTGGCGGAATAAAAGCAAATATGACTTATCCGGCAGAATTCATATATGAAAATTTGATGATACAGAACAATGTTATTTGGTCTGCATTTAAGTATAAAATCAAAAAACTTATGTATATAGCCTGCGGCTGTGCATACCCGACGAACTCGACACAACCTATGAGAGAAGAGTATTTGCTTACCGGGCCACCTGAACCAACGAATGAAGGATTCGCAATTGCAAAAATTGCCGGATTAAAGCTCTGTGAAAAAATATATACGGAGTACGGAATGAAGTTTGTATCATGCATCCCTACAAACACTTACGGAGAAAATGATCACTTCGATGAATTAAGATCTCATGCAATTCCAGCTTTACTAAAAAAAATCCATAATGCAAAAAAGAGTAACAGTCCAGCTATTACGCTCTTTGGTACTGGCAAAGCTGAACGTGAATTTATATATGTTGACGATATTGCTGAAGCTGTTTTTCTTCTTATGAATGTTTATGAAAAAAATGAAGTTATTAATATCGGATCGGGAGAAGCTCTAAGAATTAAAGAATTAGCTCAAATTATCAGAAAAGTAGTCGGTTATTCAGGAAAAATATTATATGATACGTCAAAACCCGATGGAATGCTAAAAAGAACACTCGATTCTTCGAAAATAAAACAGTTGGGATTTTCTTGCAGGGTACCTCTTCTTGAAGGCATCGAAAGAACCTATAATTATTTCCTACGGATATGAAAAATGTTGGAAAACGAAGCATCCTTTACATTGTCAATTTTTACGGTTCTCCGCCTCTCAACTATTTCGAAAAATATTTAAATGAAAATAAGTCTACATATCTCACTATTATCAAATTACCAGCAGTACGGCCTTCAAAGAACAGAATTAATATTGACGCCTTTATTAAAGACGAAAAAGGCAATAAACACAACATAGATCTTAATCTTTTTTTTCCACTACCTAATTTTCTGGTTTTCATGGTTCAATATGTACTCAATTTTTTTATTCTTTTTATTCTCCTTTCAAAAATAAAAAGAAAGAAATTTAACATTATAATCGGCGAAACCAATTTCGGCGGAGCCAACGCGTATATTTTAAAGAAAATCGGACGGTGCGATTTTTCAATTTATTTTAACGGTGATATCTTACCAGATACACAATCGTCAAATAAATGTTTTTTTCTCCCTAATAACGAATCCTTTTTTTCGCCCTTTTTTAAATTTATCGATTCTATGTTGATAATGACTCAATATCTTTTAAGAAAAATGGGGTATGGAAACGATTTGATTTGGTTTGGTGATAAAAAAATAGAGGAATGGGACTCTAAAAAAGGACTGGAAGCGCATAACAAAATCATATTTCACGGGATATTAATTGATTATAAAGAATACGAAAAATATAACTCCGTGAAAAAAAATATGAATGATATTTGTTACTTAGGCAGAATAGACGATTATGTCGGTTTTGACATATTAATACCGAGCCTTGCTCTTATAAAAAAAATACTTCCCGGTATTAGAATGCATGTTATCGGAGGTAGTGTGGTCGGTATAGAAAAGTACCGAAATCTAGCAAAACAAAATAATGTGGAAGATAATATAAAATTTTACGGCTATGTTCCCAAAATGGAAGACGCTTATAATATTATGTCTCATTGCGCGTTAGGGTTGGCACTATATAAACCCGTTAAAGACAATGTTTCAATGTATACTAATCCCGGCAAGCCTAAAGAATATATAAAAGTAGGTCTACCTGTACTTCTTACCAAGGGCGGACCTGAAATAGGCCAGGAAATAGCAAAATATAATGCGGGCGTCGAGGTTGATTTTGATAAGGAAAAAGTCACGGATGCAATAATTAAAATAATAAGTGACAACAATATTTATGTCAAACTTCAATCGGGCGTAAAAAGATATGCCCTTAAAGAAGACATTAACATACATTTTAAGGAGTTTTTTAAAAATCTGGAAAAATTACTCATTAAACATTGAAAATATCTAAAAATTAAGTTATGATATTCTCTATATATTCGAATTATCTTCAGTGATTTTTGAACAACTATGCGGATCGTAATAAATATAATTAAATTCATAAAGCACCATAAATACATGTTTATGTCTATATTGGTGCTTGCACTTATATCTTATCTTAATATTCCCCCAAAAGGTTACCTGATCGGAGGAGGGGATTTCTATCAGAGATCTTATCTAAGAGACAATTATTTTAATTTTTTCTTTACCTGGTCTGAAAAAATCGGCGTAGGACATATTTCCGATGTTCAATATGCCGTTTTTTTTCTTCCATTTTATATTTTGGATTTACTCGACAATGTGGCTGCACAACAGTTTTTATTTATGTTTATTTTTATATTTCTATCTTTCATAAGTTTCTATCTATCACAAAGGTACTTCGTTAATAATAACAGCGAAAAAAAATACAGCTATCTTTTTTCACTACTGTATGCAATAAATCCTTTTACTTTTTCTGTATTAAGAACATCTGCCGGATATCACCCTTTCTTTTTTCTCTATCCTTTTATCCCTTTATTTTTTGGCTTAATATACTCTTATTTAAAAAACGCACAAAATTATATAAATAAGGAGCTTGCTGTTTTTATTATTGTTAGTTTTTTCCTTTCTGTTTCATTCGGTAATTTCGCTTTCTTTATTTCCTTGTTTGTTTTTGTTTCTTTATTTTGTTTTTTTCTTATTTTAACTAATGAGGTTAATATTAGTAAAAAAACATTCTTAAAGTTTGCTGTCCTTTTGCTAAGCTTTATATTTTCCACTCTTTACAATGTCGCCAGCCAAATTCCGCTAATGCTTGTACTAAATCGCCAGATAAGTAACTCTGAAATACCATTGGCGGACATATGGAGTTGGATGACCTATCAAAGATTATCTTTACAAACTCAAGTCCTTTTTAATACGGACTATGATAAAAGCGCAGTATTTCTTTTTAGTACAGTTCTGTTCATGCTGTTTATTGCGTCAATGATCTATTATAAAAGCAGGTTGAGCCGCATTATGTCGATCCTTGCTGTTATATCAATATTCGTTACCTCTAAGGGGCTGGAAATTTTTCCTTCGTGGGTAGTAAAACCTATCTTTACATTACCTTTAATTAATAGTTTAAGAACAGGTAATAAAAGCTACATCTTTCTTCCTTTTTTTATTTTAATCGTGCTCTTGTTATGTTATAGATCAACAAAAGAAACCATCGTTAAATACTTATTTATCCTATCTTCTATACTAATTATCTTATCTTGTTTCCCTTTACTCAACGGTAAAATTTTAACTAATTATTCCCCCTATTACGCCAAAGACGAAAATTATTTGACTGCTAAATACACCTTTATCTTTCACCTACCAAAACCCTACGTAAACATTAATAAAGCTATAAATCCCAATGAACAGAATCGCATCCTTGTTTTGCCATATTCTGTAATTAACAGTGTGGGATGGATGAACTATACGAATTGGAAATATGTCGGAGTTGATCCTGTTATTTCCCTGGTGAATAAGCCTCTTGTCAATCCAAACTATTATCTATACCCATCGACCTGGAATTATGGAGAATTATGGAATCGGCAATCTGAAGAAGAGTCCCTTTGGATATTTCCATTTGCTTCGATCACGAACTCAAAATACATACTTTATCATAAAGATGTCGATCCTCAATTTATTGATCAAACAATGGATAAGATAAAATACTACCAGAAACTTGGACTGATAAGTAAAATTCAAGAAAACAATTATTTTATATTTTATAAAATTAATGAAAAGTTTTTTGTCCCGCGGGTATATGTGCCAAAGAAAGTTACAGTAACTGATAAAAGAATAGAAGATTTCGCAGAACTACTTGGAAATGAAATTCAAACAAATGACTTTGCCGTATATTTTACTGAACAAAATTTAGGAAAAAATACTTCACTTCTAGAGAAAACTTCTTCTTCTGTAAAATCTAAATTTGAATTTAAAAGAATTAACCCTGTTAAGATTCGCATTGCTGCTCATAATGTAAAAGATTCATTTCCCATAATTTTTTCGGAGGGATTCCACGACGAATGGAAGGCTTACCTTGTCAAAACTGAAAAAAGAACTAGCTTGCCGGCGGGAAACATCTTGGAAACCCTCACAGGAAAAGGTATCGGAGAAGATAAACACTTTAAGGCTAATGGATATGCAAATTCCTGGATCATCAATCCTGTTGAACTCTGCATTGACACGAAGTTTTGCCGTAAAAATTCTGATGGAACCTACGACATGGAGCTGATTTTCGAATTTCATAGGCCGCAGATGTTATTTTATACCGGTCTAATTATCAGCGGAATCACTCTCTTGATAAGCCTTATTTATTTAATAAGAAAGAACATGTTAAAAAAAATTCGTAAAAATCACAGAAATGTTCCCAAAGTATAAAAATATTTTAATCCTTTTTACAACCAGCATACTTTTAAGTTTGATGCTTCCCTTTATAGAGTCGGATAAATTCGAACTAAAAGTATCAGATAATAAGTTCCAATCCAATCATCAAGAATATACTATTGGGCCTGATATATCCCGTTATCACATTAATTATGTGAACACTAATGTCGTTTTAAAAACCGCGCTCAATGATTCTAAATATGGATTAATTAGTTTTCTTAATGACATAAAAGCCACGGTACTGCCCGCACAGAACCTTTCGATCTCGTTTGAAAGAATAGCGGAATTGGGAACATGGAGTAAAAAGTTATCAATAATTAATAACGCTCATAATTCTAAAGAACTTAAATCTTGGTGGATTTCTTATCAGACCACTCCTTTAACCGTCTTTAATAATGATAAATTTCGCAGTTGGGAATCTATTCTTGCCAGATATTTAATTTCAACTGAAAAATACATAAATCATATTAAATCGCAGGACAATAAAATGCAAAGTGCACTAGCAATTATATTGAGACTCTCTCTTAATGAAAACCAATTGCAAATAAATAAAGATATTTATAATTTGCAACGAGACTATAAGGATAAAGAATATCTACAGATTATTTCTGATAGTATTTTTAAAGATTTGAACTCCCAGGTAGATCAACTCATATCGAGTTATAGTCCAATCACACACCATTACGATCTCTCTGAATTAAGAAAAAGTAAAGAATATGGAATTTATAACGTTTATATCTCTAAGCCAGATAACATAAAATTTGATTGGGGAAATGCGCTATTGCAGGGAAAAAATTCCAAGTTCAAGACGCTTTCTAAAGATTCCCAACCTTATAATGGCTTGTTATTCGACGGTGTTGAAATCACTCCAAATTTAGACAAGCTGACTTTAAACTTCACCGATATCAAAAATTCTGCTCGGGACACCTGGTTAGCGGAAATCGATCAAGCTAATCAACAATACAAATACGTTTTATATCTAAAGGATATCAATCCAAAGATCGGTTATATGCTAAATCTGATTTACCAAACTATTTATCCTTTGGATTTTGTCATAGAAGAATTGCAAGGTTCACTTGCAGATAATAATCAAGTCGTCTGGAATAAAAGTAATATGATCTGGAAAGATGTTATCCTATCTCCAAGTAACCCAAGTCATTATCTTAGAAAAGTGTCTTTTACTTTTAATGACGAATTGATCCGACAAAGAATCGTAATAGAGTCGGAAAAACCGTTACCTGAAGATTTTTTCGACCATTTCAAGTTGCAAATATTCCCCGTCTTTGAATCCTACGTAACATTAAAACAAATCGCTAAACTGGAAAACCTGAAAGCAGAAATCAAAATCAAAGAGATAAAGAAAAATATTTACTTAGCAAATCTTAAGAATTTAACTTTAAATGAAGAGAAAAAAGTTAAGTCATCATTAGGACTTACATACTGGATAACAAAAAAAACCAATTATCAAAACGCTACATCTTTAACAATTGTATTTTGGCCGCCTATCGCTATAAAGTCTATCTTATTTATATTAATAATAATTATAGTAATAAAGTTAGTTTATGAAATTTATCTAAAGCAAATATTAGAAAATAATAAGGAATTGTATTTGCCTTTAACAAATAAACTAAAGAATTATCTGAACGTTATAGCTAGAATTATATCTGCACTTACCAACTCAGTATATTTCAGAATAAAAGAAATTAGGTTAATACTGTTCATAATGATTTTAACCGGTATTTTGATAGATATCGGCCTCATCAAATTTGGACTAACTAAACGAGACTCATTACTCACGGTCTACATCGTTGGCGTTCTCTGGTTAATAACTCTAGTAGGATATCGTGGAAAAACCGCACTGTCTTTTTATATGTCCTTAGTTCTTTTCATCTTGTTTTCGATATTACTCATGATAAATCTTCCTATAATAGGTGAAAGACTCTTGACATGGTCTTATGTCTTTTTATTGTTTGGAAGCATTCATGCTTTAGGTGAAGTTTGTGTAAAAAGAAATCTCATTAACGAAAACAATAATCCTAACATATCAGTTACTCCAAAATTATTATCATTATTATCTATAATGCAAAAATGTTTAAAGTATTCTTTACACCTGTTGATTAACTTATTGATAATAGCATTAAAATATCTTAAGTATTACTTATATTTACTGGATAAATTATTAACATTCATGTTGAAAAGCCTTGATGCGTTCATACACCTAATAACTGCTAAGTTATTACATTCTCATTTATATATTCTTTATAAACGTATGAAGGTAATTATTCACAAGTCTGTAATAAACATCCCCTGGTTTTCTAACCCCATTTTTTTCCAAAATATCCAGATCCATCTTCGCAAATCATTTCAGTATTCGATAAAAAGCACTACTTGGCTCCTCACTGCTACAGTAATCATTTATCTTGTTGTTTTACTTATAAATGCAGGCTTTAAGTCTCTTAATCTTCGTAAAGTTAAAGAATCGCGTAATCCGGTCGTTCAAAAATTTGAACCAAGAATCGTTTACTACGCAACAAAAGTAATCATAAAAGGAAAAAATTTCGGATGGAAAAATGAAGGTGAAGAACTCATCAGTAACTTCGGCAAGGTCTATACTGACTTTTGGTCGAATGAGAAAATTATATTTACTATACCGCTTCATTGGAAAACTGGCGAAGTTTCGTTACGGTTGGAAAAGCCCAATATCTGGCAAGGAAAACCGATCATCTCCAAAAGTAAAATAATTACGCTTTGGCTGCTTCCAATCACCGCATCTTTTACGAATGCCGACACGGAGTTTTATGAACAGATGTCGTTGACAGATAAAGAAACGCAAAAAATAAACGGCTATGAATGGCACTAAATATTGCTTGTTATTAACAAGTGTTCATTGTATGATACTTAATCTAACGAATCACAACTATAAATGCTTATGATTAAAATTTTTTATGACAACCTCTACTAAGACAACTAAAAAAAAAATCGTATTGTTTGCGGCAAACACTAGGTACGTGGGGCCTCCGTTGGGACTACTTTCAATTACGAAACTTCTTGATTTAAAAAAATACGATGTCAAAATTATTACACAAAATGAATATCCCGACTGCGAGAACGCTCTGGTAAAAGAGTGCAAAGGCGCAATATGTCTCGGTATCTCCGTAATGTCTGGGTTTCCTCTTAAAGCTGCAAAAAGAGTCTCGCAAAGAGTTAAAGCAAAATATCCAAAATTGCCAATTGTATGGGGAGGGTGGCTAACTACCACATTGCCTGAAGAAAGTTTGAAGCCTTCTTATGTCGATTATGTCTGCATGGGCCAGGGTGAAAGGTTATTCAGTCAGCTTATCGACGTAATCGATTCACGTAATTTTAAAGATTTAAATAAAATACCCCGACTTGGATACAAAAAAGGCTCAAAAATATTTTTGAGTAAAAGGATCGGGACCGATGACATTGATAGCCTACCTGATTTTGATATGGATTTGATTAAATGGGAAAATTATCTTGAAATTACGGACTTCGGAAAAAGAGTTATTCGAATGACAACAAGTTATGGATGCCCCCACAGATGCTCATTCTGTTGCGAACCTTTAAACTCGACAAGAATTTGGAAAGCACTATCAGCCGAAAGAGTCATCAACTATATTAAAAAATTGAAAGAAAAAGTGGACTTTGACGGTCTTACAATTGTAGACAGTAATTTTTTTGTAAGCGAAGAGAGAACCATAAAGATATTCAAAGGCATACTAGACAGTAAACTAAATATTAAAATAGGACAGGTCAATGGCAGAACGAATATTCTGGTAAGATACGCTCCTTCAACATGGAGACTTCTTAAAAAGGCCGGTTTATATAATATACTGGTCGGAGCAGAGTCGGGTAATGAAGAAATAATGACCTTCATTAACAAAGATGCAACAGTCGAGGATACTGTAAAATTGGCAAAAATTTGTACTAAATACAGCGTGCAGATGCTGGCTTCGATGATCGTTGGATTGCCTACTGAAAGATACTTAAACGACAAGGAAAAGGCATTTCAGGAAGATCTAAACGGAGTTATAGATTTGTATCATAAAATATCACCGGTCGGATTACAGCATCAATTAATAGTTTTCGCCTTTGGGCCTTTACCTTTTTCTCCTTTATATAACAGATCTATAGAAATGGGATTTAAACCGCCTGTCGATATCGACGGCTGGGCAAACTATGCGCTAAGAAATGTTCGCGTTCCGTGGATACCGAAAAAAGGGTTCAGTAAAGTAGAGGTATTAAATTACACTACAATGGCAATTGCCATGGATCGCTCAAATTTATTTTCTTCTTTTCCACCCTCAATAAATATGTTAATCAAGCCTACTCTTGCTATATTTAAAAAAATTGGTGAGTGGAGATTCCGAACTAAATTCTTAAGTTTTCCTCTGGACTTATGGCTTTTTTATTCTGGTATGTATGTATTTAATGAAATTAATAAAATATTTAAAATAGTACGTTCTACGAGATAACCTATGACTCAAAACCTACAACAATACCCCGACCTACTACAATATTTAAATATTTATTATAATAACCGTTATACCAAAAGAATCGAAAAAATAGTGTTTTCAATACTAAGGAAACATGCAAAGAAACTAAAGAAAAAATTAAGTATCTTAGATTCTGGTTGCGGAGTAGGATATTTCTCCAAACGCGTTCTAGAGCAATTGCCTAAAGAGGTAAAAAAAATTGTCGGCATAGATATAGAAGAATGGGTTGATAAAACGCTTTTTAAGAATAACAAATTCGAATTCATAAAAGCGGATGCCACTTCTACTAAAAAAAAATTCCATTCATCAATATTTGATATTATTGTCTCTAATGACGTCATGGAGCATGTCGAAAACGACTCAGAGTATATAAAAGAGTGTTCAAGATTAATAAAAGATAATGGTATTTTCATATTGATAACACCAAATATTGAACGTTTTACCCAGCTATTACTTTCTATCTTCTCAAAAAAAATCATGAAGTTTCCTAAAACAACTGGTGTGGAGTTAGTCAATGGCAAAGAAATTCATCATGTCCATTTAAGAGAATACAATAAAATTAATTTGCAAAAAATAATTAATAAATACTTTCCTTTTTCTTTATGGATTCCTTTTTTTGTAGGTATTAAGATTCCTGGACTAAATTTTGTAGGCAGTTATCATTTGAAAATTAATAGACTGCCTTTTTTAGAAAAACACACTAATCATTTCTTAGTTGTATGCTCCAAAAATTTACCAATAATCAGTAAATTAAAAACAATTTATTAAGCTTGAAAATATAGATTTAGTAATGTAATATTCTTGTTGTGAGTAAAAATTCAAATATAAAGAAAGTCGTTTTAGAGAAGGCAAAATGCATAGGGTGTGCAACCTGTGTAGTCCTTTGTCCAGAAGTTTTTTCTTTCAATGATAGCGAAACCATAGCTGTAGTAAATGATAAAGCTGTTGAAACTACTGATTGTGAAAAAGTCAGATCTGCAGTCCAAGCTTGTCCATCAGAGGCTTTACTAATAAAAGAATAATATGCAACAATTATTAAAAGATAGCCGAACATTAGAGCTAACTATCGATCACAAAAAAAGTATAGTAAAAATAACTGATAAGGGAAAATGTGATATCGCTTTTGTTACCCGACCTTCAGAACATGGAGAATTTATACCTTTTGCGGAAATATCATTATCCGCCTACGTCAGATATAAGGGTTTTAATACAACAGTAATTGATACCAATCCTGTAATAGAAACTGCTCCAACAGCCGTCGTTACTGTCAATGATAAGGATTATCAGGCTTATTTTGAATATGTGAAAAATACTCTTATTGAGTTAAATCCAAGGTACATAGGAATCGGTACTTTCACCAGCGATTATGATTTTGTCATCAACTTTGCCAGAAGAATAAAAAGATATGTTAATGCCAAAATCATCGTCGGTGGAGTTCATTCAACTGTAATACCTGAAGATTTCATTTATGAAAGATCCCCTATAGATATTGCCGTCATTGGTGAAGGAGAATTGACATTAGAAGAAATATTAAAGCTTGACGAACTGAGTCTTAATAACTTAAAAAAAATAAAAGGTATTTGTTATTTTGACCAGAAACAAAAAAAGACTATCACGACAGAAAGACGTGAATTAATTAAAGACTTATCAATACTTCCCATGCCTGCCTATGAGGATTTGGATATGACTTTTTATGCGAAACCCAAAAAAAGAGTCATCGGATATGCATATTATTCAGTTGTTCCAGTTTACTCTGGAAGAGGTTGTCCTTTCCGATGTAATTTTTGCGCCGCCAACAGTGTCTGGGGTAAAGGATTATCCCGTAATCATGCCGTCGATAGAATAATTGATGAAATACAAATGCTTGTTGAAGAATACAAAGTAGATGCTATTTATATGATTGATGATACTTTTACTTTAAGCAAAGAAAGAGTTTTTGAATTTTGTGAAAAAATTAAACCTTTAAATATTGTCTGGGCGGCTCAAACTAGAGTAAACTGCATAAACGAAGAAATGATCAAAAGAATGAAAGATGCCGGCTGCACTCAGCTTACCTTTGGAGTTGAAACAGGATCTCAAAGAATGCTAAATCTCACCAAAAAAGGAACGACTGTTCAACAGGTACGTGATGTTTTCAAATGGTGCAAAAAACACAATATGAGAACATTTGCCAATATGATGTTTAATCTTCCTGATGAAACAGAAGAAGACGTAAAGTTAAGCTATGAGCTTTATAAAGAAATTAAGCCTGATGATTTTGGAATGGGTCTAACCGTAGCTTACCCCGGAACTGAACTTTATAATCAATATTTTAAAGGTAAGTTTGATAAAAGCGAGTATCATCTTTTAGCCAGAGCGCGATCCTTCGGAGCAGGCCGATTCAAGCTGGCTAGACATAACTTAGATCCTCAAGAGCTACTGGTGGATTTTAGAATTAATCTAAAATTACAGCATCTATTTCCTTTATCAGCAAGAATTATTTTTTCAAAGGAATACAGGGATATGATTAAAAGATCTTATTATAAAAAGGATTATATAAAAAATATTATCAGTGATCTACCAAATGTTCTTGTAAGATCATCGGGAACGCTTTTTTATAATGTAATAAAAATCTTCCCCAAGGTCATTAGACAGCCGGTTATTGTTCTTGCTAACAACGTCGGACTAAAATTCGCTAACTAATACTACGTGATATAATTTCTTAATGAAAATAGTCAAGAAATTATATGAATATTTTCCTTTAATCTTACTTTTAATAGGTGGTTTTTGGTTCCGTTATGTTGGAATTGTCAAAAATCTTTCATTTTGGAATGATGAAATCCATACGGCTATTTTTTCAAGAGGAATCTTATGGTATGGTAAACCTGTTACGGAAATTGGTACCGGCACGGGTCTCTATCAGCTACCTTTGTATTATATTACAGCTTTATCTTTTAAAATTTTTGGTATTTCTGAGTTTGCAGCTCGGATACCTTCAGTCATTGCAGGAACGTTCTTAATCGCCATTGTATTTTTTATAACAAAAAAAATTATCAGTACAAAAGAAGCTTATATTGCATCCTTTTTAATTGCTTTTTCCCAAATTCAACTTGCCTGGTCTACTCAGCTTCGTCCTTACATCTGGATTGAAATATTTACATTTATCGTAATGTTTCTTTGCTACCGTAACATAACAAATAAAGTTAAGATCATTGATAAATCTATACTTATAGCTATTCTCGTGGCATTAACTGCCTCTTTATTTCATGGAACCGGCTTGATAAATATATTCTTAGTAGCGACAACGATTTTCTTTAAAAGCATAATAAACAGGAAATATTCATACCTTATATTAATAATACCGTTTGCTGTAGTTTCCTCGTTTATCTTTTATTTTTCTTTAAACAAAATTATCCTTAGTATGCCTTGGATATGGATGATTAGATTTGATACCTTGCATTACCAAGTTTTCTTAAAAGCTAACTATTCATGGTTAATTTTAGGTGCAGCTGTAGGCTCTGCTTATCTTTTATTTAAAAATAAATTATTATTTATATTACTTACGGCTTTTGTTATTATCATATTTGCTTTTGCTATTTTTAAAGTTAATCCTTACTATGTCCGCTATTCCTTGCCTGCTTTCCCTATTTTATATGTTCTTTTTTCAGCTGGTATAGTTCTTACAGCTAAGATACTTACTTTTTTAGTTAAGAATAATTTCTGGAAAAATATTGTTTTTTACTCAGCTATCATTTTGATTCTTTTTCCAGTAATAAAACCTAATACCAAGATTAAGTTTATACCTTCTTATTACTACACAATAAATGGCGATATGCGCGAAAACCCGATTGTTGATTATAAGAAAGCTTTTTTAATAATAGAAAACCTTATAAAAGGAAAAAATAGTGTAATTATAATGGACGCTATAAATGATAGAACTCCATGGTACCTTCCAAAACATAAGTATATATACCTAGTTAAAGAACCTTTATTTAAGATCGACCCTCAGTTTGGAGAAAAAACTCTCTCTAGCATTAAAGAATTTGAACAGGAGAAAACTAAATATAAAAGGGGAGTCATACTCATAGAAAACTGGGAAAGCCAAACTTCACCGGACTTACAAAATCACATTAGAAACACTCTGAAACATGAGGCTGATGTTAATAATCTTCCTTACAACGAGGCAGATAGATGGAGTGTCAGCATTTACAGTTGGGGATTATAATAAAATAAATGATTAAGAAAGGCATATTGATAACTATTATCTTTGTTATTTCTACGTTTATTCAGCTATTAAGCCAAATCATTATTACCCGTATATTTGGCGCCAAGCTTGATATTGATATTTTTTTGGCAGCTGTAGCCATACCAACAATTGCAGTAACTGTAATTTATGGAACCTTAAATGATGCCTTTTTACCTCTTTATGGTGAAAAAAAAGCCAGTAATCCTGAAAAATCAGATGAATATTTTATTTCCAGTTTAATTACATTAGGAACTATTTCTTTCGTAATCGCTTGGATATTTAGTTTTTTTACTAATCCAATAAGTGCTTTCCTTTATGGAAATAGGGGAGAAGAGTTTGTAAAGAATGTAGCTGTTCAGATGTCTTACATGTCTTTCAGTCTTCCTCTTTCTGTAATCGCCACTTTATTAGGAGCTTATTATTATACCCACAAAAAATTCAGTCGTTTTCCTTTTGCCCAACTTATTGGCAGTCTAACTAATTTATTACTTATTGTAATTCTTGCCCCTTATTTGGGAATTTTTTCACTGGTTATTGCTTTTGTTATTAATATTTTTTTTCAGATAATTTTGGTTATTCCTAAAGCTATTATTAATTTTAAATTTAAACTAGTAAATGTCTTACCTTTGTTTATAGCTTGGATACCATTAATTATTGGTAATTTTGCACTAAGAAGTGACATTCTTTTAATGCGGTCATTTGCTTCCAATCTGCCTGAAGGCTACTTTGTTTATCTAAACTTAGTTTCCAAAATTTTTGCCTTATCAACCAGCGTCATGACCATTGGTATTCAAGTTTTACTTTTACCCCATTTGGTTGATTATTTTTCTCAAAAATTACACGAAAAAGCCATTGCCAATGTTGCAAAAGCTAAAATCATTGCTGTCTTTATATCCATAATTGTTACGATTTTACTAATTTTATTAGCTCCTCTGGCTATTAATATTCTTTTTGTCGGAGGAAAATTCTCTCAAGAAGATGCCAGAATAACTATTTCACTGCTGCCTTTATTCGTCTTACCGGCAATAGGTTGGGGAGTTAACGCAGTTTTTTTTCAACCCCTTCTGGCTTTAAGAAAGCAGTATCAGCTTGGATTAATTAATATTTTTGCTCTATTTATAAGCTGGACTTCTGCATGGTTTATTAATAAATATTTAGGACCACTTCCGGCAATTACCTGGGGTTTGATAATTCTCCTGTTTACTGGGATAATAGGAAGTGAAATTCTATGGCATTATTACAAGAAAAAACTCCTATCTTAAGTATCATCATCCTTAATTATCACACTGAAAACTTAGTAACTGATTTATTGAAAAAACTAGGACAAGAAGAGGATGTTGAGATCATCTTAGTTGACAATAATGAAACTGATAAACTTCATAACCTTGTGTTAAAAGATTATTCGTATGTTAATTACTATTCATTAGAAAAAAATCTTGGATTTTCCGGAGGAAATAATTTAGGTATAAGTAAAGCAAAAGGGGAGTGGATACTTATTTTAAACAGCGATACTTTGGTTACGATAGATACAATAAAAAAATTAATAGAAAAAACTGCAGAACAAGAATATTTAGCTGCTTCACCCAAACTTATTTACGGTAATGGAAAAATACAAAATAATGTTGCTTATTTCGATTCTTTTTTACGTGATCCAATAAACTGGTTGCTGGCCCGCCCCCGATTTTTAGATTGCAGCAAGGTTTTAAACGAAACTAAGGTGAATTTCGCGACGGCTGCTGCTTTACTTATTCATCACTCAGTTTTTCAAAAAATAGGAATACTCGATGACAAAAACTTTTTTATGTATTTTGAGGATTTGGATTTGTGCCAAAGAATGCACCAAACAGGCATTCCTATTTTATATATACCGTCTATTTCTATTATCCATTTGGAAGGAGCTTCTGCTAATCAAAATCCAACTCAAAAAAAAGTTTATTACAGCCGGGGACTTAATAACTATTTAAGAAAACACAGGGGAATATTCATTGAAAAATTGAACAAATTATTTCCTTTATTTAAGTAATATGAACAAAAAAGTAAGCATTATTATCACGGCCTATAACGAGAAAAAAAACATTAAAGATTGCCTTTTGTCTCTAAAAGAACAGGATTATCAACCTCTGGAGATATTAACCGCAGACGACGGCTCAACTGATGGAACTTATGAACTAATAAAATCACTGGGAGTCGCTTGTTTTAGGCTTTCTCATCAAGGGACAGCTAAATCCAGAAACTATGCAGCTAAAAAAGCAACCGGTGAAATTTTAGTCTTTTTAGATGCCGATATGCACTTTGAAAAAAACTTCATAACTAAGCTCGTTGAACCTATTAATGAAAGTCGAACTAAAGGCACATTTTCACGCCTTGAATATGTCAGCAACTGGGATAAACCGCTGGCCAGATGCTGGAATAGAAATAATAATCCACCGCTTCCTGATAAACTGCGCATTCCACAAGATAAGGAAGAAGGAGATGATTTTAGAGCAATATTAAAATCTGAATTTGAACGGGTTGGCGGATTTAATAATGTGGGTTATACCGACACCTGGACTTTAAGTAAAAAATTAGGTTATAAACCCATAAATGCGCCTGGGGCTATTTATTTTCATAATAACCCTGAAACTTATTCTGAAGTTATCAACTCTTCCCAATGGATAGGTAAACGCCAATATCGTCTGGGTAAAATTGGTTCATTAATAGCAATCATCAGATCATTTATTTTATTTTCATTATTTAAAGGAATCGTAAAAGCTTTAAAATATAAAGAAGCTACCTTTATTCCGTTTCAAATAATATATGATTTGGGAATCACAGCAGGAGCATTCAGACAATTCACTTTAAATGAAGTAAAAAAATAAACTTATTTTTTGCTTAATCTTTCCAAATCAGCATCCACCATCATCTTTACTAATTCATCAAAGCTAACCTTAGGCTTCCAACCTAAAGCTTTCATAGCTTTTTCCGGTCTTGATTTTAGGTTAGGCACTTCTGCTGGTCTTTTATATTTAGGATCTATAACAACATATTTTTCCCAGTCAGAAATTCCGGCATACCCAAATGCTTTTTCTGCAAATTCTTTAATACTGTAATTTTCACCAGTGCCGACGACATAATCATCAGGCTTTTCCTGCTGGAGCATAAGATACATTGCTTCAACATAATCTCCAGCAAACCCCCAATCGCGTCGTGGTTCCATATTACCCAAATGAAGATCTTTGGCTAAACCAAGCTTAATTCTAGCAATGCCATCAGTAATCTTTCTGGTAACAAACTGAATCCCTCTAATTGGCGATTCATGATTAAAAAGAATTCCGTTTGAAGTGAATAAATTATACGATTCTCTGTAATTAACTGTAATCCAATAAGCGTACACTTTAGAAACACCATAAGGGCTTCGCGGGTGAAAACAGGTATTTTCATCTTGGTAGCCACTGGTATGTTCTATTCCAAACATTTCTGAGGTTGAAGCTTGATAAAATTTTGTAGTAGGAGAAAAAAACTTAATCGCATTTAAAAGAGAAAGTACGCCTATAGCATTTATCTCCGCCGTTAATCTCGCCTGCTGCCATGATGAACCCACAAATGATTGAGCGGCTAGGTTATAAATTTCATCAGGCCTTATATTCTTAACAATATTAATGATAGAAGACTCATCAGTCATGTCTCCCTCCAAATAATCAACCTTATTAGTAATTCCGACATAATTAAGATTTTCGAAATTAGGATTAGAGTATCTTCGTATCATGCCGTAAACTTTGTAACCTTTTTCAAGAAGAAGTTTAGCTAAATAAGGTCCATCCTGACCTAGAATACCAGTTATTAAAGCTGTTTTACTCATTAAAATATATAAACTAATAAATCAATCTTTTTATTATCTTATTTTTATTTCAATCTGTCAAATATTTATTTGATAAAATGAGTAAATGACTCCGAGATTAATAGCGTTCTTTAAAAGACCCACTAGCCGCCACGTAATTATTAATACCTTGGGAAACTATCTAAACGTTTTTTTTTATGCTTTTTTTGCCTGGATTTTAGTCCGCATTCTTACACCTTCCCAATACGGAGTCTTAAGCGTTCTTTTGGGCATAGCTTATGTATTAGCTAATGTTTTGGATTTTGGAACAACAGCCACAATTTACTCTTATCTTCCAGCTCTTATTGAAAAAAAAGACCAATATATATACCGCTTTATTAAAAGCACTGTTTATTATCAATCCATCTTTTCTCTTATTGTTATTATCATATTATTAATTAGCTTTCCTTTTCTTGATCAAGTATTTTTTAAAACCCATGCTCCTCAATGGTGGCTTTATATAACAGCTATCTCGGTTTTATTCCTTATCTGGCAAAATTTCGCATTAAATATTCTTTTTGCCGCCAAAAAATTTCTCCATGCAAATATTTATTTAAACCTAAGTAATTTTTTGAAAACAGCTGTCATTTTACTTCTTATGACTTATAAATCCATAACTGTTGGCACAGTACTATTTGTTTTTGGTATTCTAGGACCTCTTATTTTTTTCCTTTTTCTCTTCATAGTCAAGAAGGATATAATTTTTGTACTTTTAAAGTCTGAAGTTAAAAGAGAAGATTTTAGATTTGGCTATACTTTAACTTATTTTGCTGCTTCTCAGTTTCAAAATTTAGGATTGCGTATGGATCTTTTTCTACTCTCTAACTTAAGAACTCAAGCTGAGGTCGGTTATTATGGCCTTTCTCAAAAAATCATTCTTACTATTATTACTACAATAATAAGCATTACTCAAGTATTATCTCCGGGTTTCTCAAAGATAGATAATAAAAAAGAAGCTAAATCCCAACTTAAAACTGGTTTTCTTTATTTACTTGTTCCTTCCGCCTTGTTTTTAACCCTATTTTTTTTACCAAACTCAGTTTATGAATTATTTTTTACAGAAAAATTTGCCCAAACCGCACTTATCACTAAAGCATTAAGTATTCCTTTTATTATCTTCTCATTAAGTAATCTACCTATTCTTTTTATTCTTTACACTGCTAAAAAACCTATTTTTATTCTTATTGCTAATGTTGTTTTTTTTGCAGCAATAACAATTGGTTGCTATCTCTTAATTCCTAAAATGGGAGTCTATGGCCCACCTTGGGCGATTGGGACAGCATTAGTAATGAGCACTCTTACGCTTATTTTTTATACAATAAAAGAATATAAAAAACTTCCTAGTTAATGCTATTTGGAGATTTTATAAATAGTAATCTTATCAGTTGAATAAATTTTGTTATCTATAAATTTTTCTTTACCAAATTCCTTTGCCTCCCAGCTGTCAAGATTATTAATATTAAAGTTTGGAATTTCAGAAAAAATATATAGAACTTGTGATTTTTTATACTCAAACTCTAAATTAGGAATAAATCCAGCTTTCCTTAAAAAAAAACGATACTCAAATCCATTAGGTGATAGTAAATCCGGATTAGTGATCTGAATTACATTAAAAGAGTCCTCTTTTTTGATAATATTGTTTTGAATCAGCGCTTGAGCCGCTTTTTCATAAGTTTGAACTGATCTCCATGTAGGCTGGTAATAAGATTTAGGGAAATAAATAATCTCAAACAGCAATATAGGTATAAGCACTAAAGTTAACTTACTTTTTATCAAAACAAAAATAAAAACAAAAAAAATAAAAAAAGTCACTGAAAAAAGATAATGGCTAATAAACTGATACCTTAAAGTTAAAACTAAAAGAAGTAAACTTAATAGTGAACAAATTACCAGTATCCTTTCTTTCTTCATGTTCTTTTTGATTAAAACAATCGCGCTTCCTAACAATATCATTAACAACGGATTAATAAGTATTAATTCTTTTATCTGTGAAGATAGAAAAAAAATATTATCTATAATGTTTTTCTTACCAGTTAAACCTCCAGGAATATTCTTATTGTTAACCCAATATAAATAAGATTTATCAATGAAAGTATTTTTAAGCATTATAAAGTTATGTTTTATTTCAAAAAGAATAAAATAAGAAAAAGGAGCAAACAAACCGATAAAAAAGTAAACAATAATTCTTTTATGTTTTAAAAGATAAAAAATAAACAAAGTAACAAATGGAACAATGAGAAGATTAACCAGATGAAAAGTAGCTATAATACCAAAACCTATACCTATGAAAAATAGCTGTTTTTTTGTCTTTATCTCTGTGAAAAAAATATATGTTAAAAGAATCATCAGAAAGGGAAGATACGAAAAGGCATTACTTGGGTTTCTTGAAGCAGAAAGATAAAAGGGAAGGAACACAAATACTAGTGAAACTAAAACTGATTTTCGTAAAGATAAAATTGCGCTTATTTTTTTAAATAAATAGCCTATGGCTGCTGCAAACAGGAAAGCATTAAAGTATAGAAGGGCATTAATATTTAAATTAGTAATATACAATATTGGGGTAAAAAGGTAGTAATAAAATGGCCCTGAATAGATACCGCCAAAAGTCAGCTTTGGACCAATTAAAGTAATTTTTCCCTGGGTAATTTTTAAAATATCATAAAGATCCCGGGCAAAATCAGGATTAAATACAAAAGAGGAGGGGAGTTTGTAGGAGAAAATCAGAAATGAAATAATAATAACCCCCGCTCCTACAATAAATCTCATTAGTCAATTATAGTAGATTTAATTTTAATGAGCCGGAGACGCAAATTATTTTGAACTAATCCTGTTTGATTACTTATCTCATTTTAATGATCTTATGGAAATGTATTAAGCTTGGGAAATTATAAAAAAAGGACAATTACTAAAAGATATCGCAAAGAAAGCAAGGAGTACTACTTAAGTTTTTCGAAATATTCTTCCTTAAAAAGTAATTTGAATGGTGCTCGATATTTAGTTGATTTTGACCTACCTGAGTTATGTTGTTCAAATCGTCTTTCAAAATTATCAGTATAACCCACATAGGTTTTTTTGTCCTTCAGACTTTGGAGGACATAAACGATAAACATATATTGTAAGGAGCGGGCCGCCCGCCCTTTGGGCGAGGCGAGCCTCGCTCTTTTTTGTGAAACAAAAAAGAGCGGGATAGGGGAATCGGACCCCTGCCGAAAGATTGGAAATCTTCCGTTCTACCATTAAACTAATCCCGCAGACTGTTCACTAATCTTCTTTTTAAATAACCTCTCCCAAAACCTGTTTTTAATTGTTTCTCTCTTATCAGTGCATCTGTTTTATTTAAACAGGCTTCGTAATAGACTAAATTAATTTCCGAAAACTTTTTAGTTGTTTTAACTTCTTTATTAAGATGTTCTTTATATCTGTTTTTTAAATCTTTACATGAACCTATATAAAATTCATTATTTATCTGTTCATACTTACAAAGCAAAACGTACACATAAAACATAAACTCATGTTACTCCTTACTTTATATTCTGGCAAGTAAGGAAACGTTCTTCGCCGAAAGCTAAAGCATTCTGGCGGACCCGCCTTAATGAGCGCAGCACTTTAGGCGGATACCATTAAACTAATCCCGCATGCGGTATTAAATTATATCAAAAAACTTGAGGATTTTAAGTTTTTTTTAAAAAAAGTTCTTGGCTTTTAATCAGATCTGAAGGGCTATTAACCCCAATCCCAACTTCCTCAAACGGTACTTTAAAACCGATTACTCTCCGACCATCAGTAACTGCCATCTTTATTAAACTGTTAAGGTAATATTCTCCAGTTACTGGAGATTTTTTAATTCTGCCGACAAAATCCTTTAAAAATTGGTAGTTAAAACAATATAAGGCGGCATTAAGTTCAGTTATCTTCCTCTGATCAACCGTCGCATCTTTTTGTTCAACACTGTCGATTATTTCATAGTTATTATTTCTAATAATCCTTCCCCAAGCTAACTCATCAGGTTTTGCGTGCTCGGTAGTTATCATTGTTACCGCAGGATGATTATCTTTATGCATTTCAATCAAGTTCTCAATCGTCTTTTTTGAATAAAACATCATATGGTCGCCATGCCCAACTAAAACACTCTCAGGAGAATAAGAAAATAATGCTTCAATTCCAACCTTAACCGCATTTCCTGTACCAACTCTTTCTTCCTGACAAGCATAAATGACATCATAACCTTTTAAACTATCCTCAATACTTTGATAAAAAGCTCCCACAACTACAACTATTGGGTAGGAGATATCTTTAAAAAGCTCCACTCCATAAATGATCATGGGTTTACCCATAAATGGAGTAACCACTTTATTTTTTTCTTTTGATTCCATCCTTTTGCCAAGTCCCGCGGCAAGAATAATTGAAGCAATCATATTTATCTTTCCCAACCTTTAGGATGATTTGTATACCAACTCACCATCGATTTCACACTATCTTCTATTGATTTTTTAGGAACCCATTGAAGTACTGCTTTAGCTTTTTCAATTGAAGCCACCATTTTGGCATATTCTCCTTGTCGTGGTTCGGTTTTTTCTACGTTAAATGTCTTACCTGTTACACTTTGGACTTTATCAACTATATCCATAACTGAGTTACCTGTACCGGTTCCAATATTAATTGCCTCGCTTTTTCCACCTGCCATAAGATAATCTAAAGCTTTAAGATGAGCTTCATTTAGATCAACAACATTAACATAATCTCTTATTGGTGTTTTATCGGGAGTGGCAACCTGAGGACATGTAATAAAAAAAGGGGCAATATCTAAAGCTCCGCGGATGGCATTTTGCATGAGCAGCGTTGAAGGTTTTTTTGAGTCGCCGATTAAACCATCTTCAGAGGCGCCGCAAACATTAAAATATCTTAAAGTAACATACTTTAAATCTTTAAGATTTGAGTACCACTCCATTATCTTTTCGACCATTTTTTTAGATTCCCCATAAGGATTAGCCGGATTCATCGGGTGTTTTTCATCAACCGGCACATACTCAGCCTCTCCATAAACTGCGCAGGTTGAAGAAAATACTATCCGTTTTATGTCATGTTTTAGCATGGTATCCAAGAGATTCTGTGTACCGCAGACATTATTTGAAAAATACTTCTCAGGCTTTTTCATTGACTCATCAACCAAACACAAAGCAGCATAATGAACCACCGCATCGATATTGGATTCTTTTTCAAAAATAGAGGAGAGGTCATCGCTTAAGTTGGCCTCATAGTATCTTAATTTTTCTTTACCAAACTTATCCTGTAAAAGCTCTAACGGCTGTTTATAACCTCTTGAAAAGTTATCCAGACCGACAACTTCATAACCATTTTGTAAAAATAAATAAGTAGCCACTGAAGCGATATAACCTCCCGCTCCTGTAATAAGAATTTTTTTTGCCATTACCTATTTTACCAAATAGGTTATGAGTTATGGGTTGTGAGTTATGATCTTAGCCTGTGGAAAGGATGATAATGAAGTCTTCCTTCGCTTATGTAAATTCCTCCAAAAACTAAGACTGAACCAATCAGAAAATATAAGGTCGGATATTCATGAACCAGAGGAATAGCTATCAAAATAGCCACCACAGGATCAATATAAGTAAAAATACCGACTTCTTGGGCCGCTATTTTTGACAGTCCGTAAAAAAATAAAAAATACGCTAAAGCTGATGAAAAAAGCGCGCCAAAGATAATACCTGTTATTCCAGCCGAATTTAAGCTACTAAAACTCCATAATTGCAATTCATTAAACATAAATGGGGCAAATGTGAAAGAAGCAAAAATAAATCCAATAAAAATAATAGGGTAGGGGCTTAATTTTTTTAACTCATTTTTTAGTAGCAAAGGATGTAAAACAGCGCCAAGTGTAGCTATTATATACATAACATTGCCTTCAAAAGCTGATTTTCCCATACTTTTCCCCTCAACTAATATTGGTAAAAACACAATAACTAATACCCCAAGTAGTGAGAAAAACATTCCAAATAACGTTCTATATTTTATCTTTTCATGCAAAAAAAAGACTGCTAAAAGAAAAAGGAATAAAGGACCACTTGATGCAATAATCGGAGCATTAATGCTATCTGCCCGTTGAAGCCCCATGAAAAAGAAGCTGATATTAATCGTAATGCCAAAAAAAGATGCCAGGATAGTTTTCGTCCACTCACGGCGGTTAAGAGAACGGAAATTAAAACGCCATATAAAAGGCAAGAATATTAAAGCGGCTATGAAAAACCTCAAGAAAGCTAAGGTAAAAGGAGGAATATTGGTTAAAGAATATTTAAAAATGGGAGCCGCTGCTCCCCAAATAATATTAGCAATGATAAGAGCAAGTATTGGATTCATATAAGTTAAGAGTCGAGGGTTTAAGGGTTTAGGGCTTCAACTATTAAACTCTTAACCCTTGACCCTGAACTAGTCAACGGCTTTGTCTTTTATTTAAGTATACGATCAATTCGCCAATAAATCCTGTAACAATAATCTGTACTCCGACTATTACTAATAGTAAACCTAAAAAAAGTATCGGGCGGCGGTATAAAAGTTCTTGAAAATAAATTCTTTCAATCCCAAGATAAATAAGAATTAAACTTCCTAATGCAAAAATTGATACTCCAACCGTACCAAAAAAATGCAAAGGTTTCTCAACATATTTGATCAGAAAGAAATAGGAGATTAAGTCAAAAAAACCAAAAAGCATTCGCCAAAACCCATATTTGGAAACCCCGTACTGTCTGGCATGATGATCTACTTCAACCTCGGTTATCTTAAAACCTTCATTTTTAGCAAGGATTGGTAAAATTCTATAATTATCACCGTATAAACGGACATTTTCTAATACCTCACGACGCATAACTTTAAAACCGCAGTTGATATCATGAAGATCAACATTAAATAACCGCGCAATAAGTTTATTGTAAATCTTTGAAGGGAATGTTTTATCTACTCCGTCATTTCTTTTTTTCCGGTAACCATTAACTAAATCATATCCTTCATTTATTTTATGAATAAATTTTGGAATGTCCTGAGGATCATCCTGTAAATCCGCATCCATAAAAACTATAATCTCACCCTTTGATTCGAAAAAACCAGTCTCTAAGGCTTTTCCTTTGCCATAATTTTTTCTTAATACTAAGATCTTTGATTTACTGTCTTTTTCAATCGTCTTTTCAAGCTGAGCCTTACCTAAATCAGTTGATCCGTCATCGACAAAAATAATCTCATACTCAATTTTGAGTTTATTAATCTCGTCTTTTAATTTATGAAATAATATCGGCAAATTTTGCTCCTCGTTGTGAAAGGGAATAATTATTGAGATCATATTTAAAAAATAAATCTAAATGTCAAAATCCAAATATCAAATTAAGTCCAAAATATAAATGTTAAAAAAGTTTGTCATTTGTCATTTAGATTTTGGATTTTTCTTGTAAACTACCAATCCGTCTTGATCATGAATTTTTTTGAAACGGTTATCCTTAACTAACTTTTCATATACTGGTATAAGCTCTTCCTTCTCCGGATAATTATATATCTCTGTGGGCCTTATTACAATGAAATCCGCTAAAACATATCTGTCAGAAAAAGTATAAAAATATCTTCGTGAAGTAAAATGAGGCGCTAGCTGACCAGTGGATGAAACTTTTATTTTTTCGTCTTTTAATGAATCTTTCCAATATTCAAGCTGTTTATATTCTTTTTGAGGATATTTAAATGGATGAATCTCCTGGCTCAGGGAATAGGGGAGAGGCCCCTTAAAATAAGCAAACACTAGGGTTGAAATGATTATAATTGTTATAACTATTATAAAATTTATACGGATAAGTTTTCTTGCTCCATAGATTGCTGCAATAAAAACAAAAGGCTGAATTACTGCTGTGTAATGAAAGACTATGCTTCTCATAGCCCAGCTCTTGGATAACAGATTGATAGCCCACTCTGGAAGAGAAATTAATAATTCTAAAGGAGCAAAAATTGAAATAAATCCTAAAGGTCCCAACATAAATAAGAGATAACGGAAGGTATCAATATGAAATATATATTTTGTTAAGCTTGAAGGATTGTTAAATATGCCAATCATAACTTTTAATGGAGAATCTCCAAAATCATTGTAATAGCTTAATGCAAAATGATTGCTTCCACGAAAATAAGGAATAATTACAAATATAGATAAAATAAACCATAATACGCTTAAGGCAATAACAGTTATTGGAAACCAATGTCTTTTAGTTACTCCCATTCTTAGTAAAGCGTAAGCTCCGAAAAAGGCCGTAGTTAAACCTACCTGCTCTTTGGAAAGAAGACTTAAGATAAGAAACAAAAGACTTAATTTATAGCGTTTTACTAACCAAAAATAAAACATAAAAATAATAAAAGACGTCACTAAAGCTACTGCATGAAACTCATACAGGTTAACCCTTTGAAGCGGGGGATAGAGAAGATAACTTAAGGAAAATACCAAAGATAAAAGATCTTTATACTTATTTTTACCAAAAACTATTTGAGCGATTTTATAGATACCAAATGCTCCTAAAGCTATTGCCGCAGTTTGAATAACAAGAAGAGTCTCAGGACCGGAATAAATAAAATAAAATGGAGCCAGTAAAGCCAGAAGAATATCATTATGAATAGCCATCCTTTTAATCTGCTCTGAGCCAAATGGATTAGTCAACTCTAAAAATCTTGACCAATCCCAAGAGGCGATGGCTTGGTAGGTGTTATAAACGGTCTGATGCATTATCCCTAAATCAAAATAAGAAGCATACAGCGTTTGAAAACGGAGAATTGTAAAGTAGGAAAAATAAACCGCATAAGCTCCTATAAAAAACCACAAAATAATTTGATATTTGGATTTTGACATTTGGATTTTAATTATTTATTTCCTGAATGAAACTTATCATGTATCTCTTTTAATCTAATATTAGTCACATGAGTATAAATTTGTGTCGTTGAGATATTTTTATGTCCCAGCATTTCTTGAACCGAACGCAGGTCAGCACCGTGAGTCAGCAAATCAGTAGCGTACGAATTGTGACTCAAGATACCATTAGTTATCAAATTATGATTCTTCTCTACAAAAAAATCATAAACAGTATGTTGGGATGATCCTAACTTTTTCTTAGTTTTTACTTTTAACCATTTGATATTGTTGGCATTAGCCAGAAGATAATAAGCTTTATATTCCTTATCTGAAATAAGATTGAGTTGCCTGAACCCTTTAATAAGGCTCATAAAAGTGTCTTTTTGAGGTAAAATTTTTGCGACATAACGGGAAACATGCTTAATGCCGAATTTTCTTTCGAAAATAGGACAATATTGAACTTTATTTTCTTTTGCTTTGGTAATGCATTTTTGAATTATATCCTGAAATGGTAATTTCTCTTCAAAACGGGTTTCTTTTAAACTAAAATCATTAACTTTCATTGTCGGGATATGATTGATAAAATTATCAATACTTTGTTTATCAATAATCACCAATCCATAAATATTACCCGTGAAGGATTTTCCATTATGAGGCAGGATTACTCTTCGAGTCCTACCCTCTAAATGAGCATCTATTCCGAAATAAAGGAATAACATCTGGATTTGTTCAAGAAGGATTTTTGAGGAGGAAAATAATCGGGGAGAAGTAGTTAGCCCTTCAGCATCATAAAAACCGGCAATAAAATTGGTAATTTCTTCGCCTGTTGCGGAAAAAAGCTTTTGAGGAACTGTTTTTTTATTTGATAGTTCAATCATCCCGAGATCCTCGAAAAAACGATTTAGCTCTGTATTATAAAAATATAATTGATACGAATTACTGTTCTCGTTTTTCTTAATATGAGACTTTATCTTTAATGTTTTCTCGATTAATTGCTGGTAAAACTCTAAATAATCTAAATTCTTATCATAGATTCTGATTACTCTTCCGGATAAATTAACAATGCCATCCCCCAGGACATAACCAATAATCCGCCATAACGGAGGATTTAATATTTTTTTGCCTTGGTGAAATATTTTTTTAACGGCAACTATATAATCGCTAACTTTAAGATCCTTAGCTTTTTTTTCAACAATACTGTCTTTTGAAAAAACAAATATCCTATGCTCGCCGGAACATTTCAATTCATAACCATCGGCTTTTATCTCATACAGGTATGTATTATGTTGACTTTTTTGGATGACTTTATCTTTTTCCACCTTAAGAGATTTTGTATTGAAAGAATAAATATCTTTGCGCGCAGAATAAAATAATTCTCTGGCGGTGAGGATAGAATCATTAACGGCGATTAATGTTTGCGGATGTAAACAATGCCTTAATACGTGAGGACCGATACGGAATAAGATACCGGCTTTTTTTCTATACTTATCAATAGTTCTTTCAATTGAACGCACGGATAATCTAAGCTTATTTTCGGTTAAACCTTCCTCAGGACGCGGTCCGGAGTATCTGATAAACAACGGCTTATAAGGATCATCTCTTTTTTGAAGATACATTGAAAGCCAATCAGTGGCTTTTTTGGATAAAAATACCACCCTGGCTTTGCCTCCTTTTCCAATCACTCCAAACTCGCCTGAGTCCAAATTAATCTGGTCACGGTTAAGACCGGCAAGCTCTGACACACGGAGTCCGGTTGAGAAGAGTACCTCAAGCAAAGCTCTGTCTCTTAAGCCAATTATTTCTGAGTAATCAACGGCGGCAAATAATTTTTCTAAATCTTCAGGAGATAAAAACTTAATTGACCGGTCACTCTGTTTTCCCAGTTCGATAACTTCAGGCGCAATTACTTTAACTTTTTGCTTTATTAAAAACCTAAAAAAAGAACGGAGGGCCACTAAAAAATAATTTTGAGTTTGCCTTTTTAAATCACCCTTGTGAGGATTTTTATATTGGTGGGAAAGATAAAGACGGAAGTTTCTTATGATATTGTCATCAATCTTTTCAACCTCAAAATCTTCAAGCTTCATTGTGTCCAATAGCCAAGTTTGAAAAAAATTAAGGTAGTAACCATACATGCGGACCGTTTTTACTGAAAGATTTCGATCAAGCTCGCAGTATTCCAAAAAACGTAAAACCGCCTCTTTTATCCCCATGAACCAATATTAAACGACATCTAGCTTAAAATCAAAAGGATTTTATTTT
This sequence comes from Candidatus Roizmanbacteria bacterium, assembly GCA_016432445.1. Lineage (GTDB taxonomy): Bacteria > Patescibacteriota > Microgenomatia > UBA1406 > GWC2-37-13. The sequence continues at coordinate 887,768 of CP066689.1, forward strand.
GCAATAAATGCATTCTGAGGAAGTGTTATCCCAGATTCAACTCGATGAATTGTATGAGCTAACAATCTATGTACACCATCAATAATATGAAGATGCCCATCTGGTCTTCTACCAAAAGGTCTTGGCGTTAATATTAATGGGGGTAGCATCGATCCTTTTCTGTATTCTTCAAGAATTTCAAGCATGTCTTTTTCTTTCCAAGGTTTTACATCAAAAAAACAGGTTAAATATTTGGCAGCTACACTTTCAAGCGTACGATCACGCCCTTTGTCAGTTAATATTGCAGAAATGTGTTTAGGATCCGGTTCATAATACCATTGAATACTATTCAAGTCAGAAAGAGTAAGAGCAGTTGATACAAAAACTTTATGATATCTGATTGCAGCTATAGCTGTTGAATTAGGATTAACACCTCTTTGATTTTCAAGATTTGTATAAAATACTTCTATATCTGCAGATGAACGAGTTTTTCCTTCGGAAGGCAATGAGCGAAAATAAGCTTCTCTCAACCTTTGACTAGGTAAATAACGGCCTACTGCATCTAAGAAATGTCTGTTTGGAATACTACGCGCAAATTTAGCTGAAGTTATTTCCATTGTGCCAGAGGAGGGAGTTGAACCCTCACGCCTTACGGCACAGGATCCTAAATCCTGCGTGTATGCCATTTCACCACTCTGGCTTGTGAAGATCATTAAATTATACCATTCTAGACCGTTTTTCTCTAAGCCAGTGGGCTATGGTGTTACCGAAGATAAATCCACCAATATGAGCAAACCAAGCAATTCCGCCTAATGAGAAAGTTTCCCTGGATAGTGAGCCAATAGTACTAAATATCTGAGCAATAAACCAGTACCCTAAAACAAACCAAGCCGGAAGATCAACGATGGTCAAAAAAACGAGAATAACAATTAATGTTTTTACTTTTGAGTATCTGAATAATATGAAATAGGCTCCAGCCACAGCTGATATAGCACCAGATGCGCCAATCATAGGTATAGGACTAGTAGTGGCAGCAGCATACTGGCTTAAAGCGGCAATAAGACCGCCTCCTAGATAAAAAAGAATATAACGGAAATGGCCAAGCTTATCCTCAATATTATCTCCAAAAACGTGAAGAAAGATCATGTTGGAAATAATGTGAAGAAATCCTCCGTGAATGAACAAAGAGGTAAAGATTGTAAAGTAAGACTCAACAACGGTCAGGTTAAAATTACCAGGTATAAAGGCAAAACTCCTTATAAAATCTTCAGGATCAGGTAAAAGCAGTTCATAAATAAATATAACGATATTTAACAAAATAAGCAGATAATTTATTACCGGAAAATGCTTCCGGGGTGTTGAGTCAAATAATGGGAACATAGCTATTTATATGATAGAATTAGGTTGTAAGAACAGTGTAAGAAAAGGCTAAAGATTTCATCAGGAGGGGTCGCATAGTGCCCGCTCAGAAGCAAGCTTTGAGCGGGTCCGCTCACGAACATAAGTGAGCTGAGCGGAGACAAATAACAAATATGTTCTATGTATACGTATTACAAAGTTTGAAAGATAAAAGATTCTATATAGGTTTTAGTGCGGATTTAAAAAAAAGAGTTAAAGATCATAACGAAGGTAGAGTTGTAAGCACAAAGAATAGAAGGCCATTAGATTTAATCTATTATGAAGCTTATAAGTTTGAACAACAGGCACGTAAACAGGAATTATTTTATAAAACAGGACAAGGAAGACGAGTCTTGAAAACACGTCTTACAGGTAATGAAATACTAGGAAAATAGGAGGGGTCGCATAGTGGACTAGTGCGTACGCCTGGAAAGCGTATGTGGTCGCAAGACTACCGCGGGTTCGAATCCCGCCCTCTCCGCACTTTTATGACTCAAAAAGATGCTTTGGAACTATTAAAACTCGGATATTCCGTATACCTTACTGGAGAAGCGGGATCTGGAAAAACATATCTTTTAAATAAATACATAAAATCACTTCATAAACAAAAAGTCGAAGTTGGTATCACGGCATCAACTGGTATCGCCGCCACCCATTTAGGAGGAACAACTATTGATTCCTGGTCTGGTTTAGGAATGCGTGATGAAATAACTCATTCCGATCTTATCTATATTAGCCAAAACCACAATCTGCAAAAAAGAATTAAAAAGACTAAAATCCTTATTATTGATGAAGTATCAATGCTTCATGGTAAAAGACTTGATAGCATTAATAAAATCTGCCAAGCAATACGCAAAAACAATTCACCTTTCGGAGGAATGCAGGTTGTTTTATCAGGAGATTTTTTTCAATTGCCTCCTGTATCTGAGGAGAGACGGAATTATGATTACGTTTATAAATCCAATGTCTGGCATCAAATGAATCCAAAAATTATTTATCTGGAAAGTCAATACAGACAAACAGACCCAGTTTTTAATGATGTCTTATCGGCACTAAGAGAAAATAGAATAGAGGAGAGGATAAAAAATATTCTCCATCAAACCATTAATAATACCTTTTCCGGTTCAATTGTCCCAACCAAACTTTACACTCATAATGTTGACGTTGATCAAATAAATAAAAATCATCTCGATCAGATTAACCAAAAGCCATACGAATATGTAATGACTGCAGTTGGTCACGAAAAACTGGTCGAGTTCTTAAAGCGTGGATGCTTAGTACCAGAACATCTTACTCTTAAAAAAGGCGCCCAGGTAATGTTTGTCCGTAATAACTATAAAGCTGGCTACTTTAATGGAACTGTTGGAAAAGTTGTTGGTTTTGACCGGGATAAAACTCCCGTAGTTGAAACTTATGAGAAGAAAAAAATCCATGTCAAACCTGATAGCTGGAATATTATGGAAAACAATAAAATTCTGGCAGAGATTAAACAGATTCCGCTTCGGTTGGCCTGGGCAATAACTATCCATAAAAGTCAGGGGATGACCCTTTCTTGCGCCGAGATTGATCTTTCAAAGTCTTTTGTCCATGGTATGGGCTATGTAGCTTTGTCACGCTTAAGACACCTCAAAGGTCTTCGGCTTTTAGGAATGAATGATCTTGCTCTTTCCGTTAACCCTGAAGTTACAGAAGTTGACAAAATACTTCGCCAAAAATCTATTCAAGCCGTTGAAGATTTGAAAAAAATGGGCTGGTTTAAACGCTTCTTCGCCAGACGAAAATTTATGTATCATCTTACTTCTTAATGGTTTTCATCTCATTTGACATATTTATTACATTAAAGGTATAATATAGGTATTAATTAAGTTCTATTTATTAGTATTATGCAAACATCTCAAGTTCAATTAAAGATCAGTCTTTCAGAACAATTAAATGATTTATTAAAAGGGAAAGCTCAACGCCTGGGCGTACCTGTTACTCAATTGGTAAAGCATATTATTATCAAAGAAGTCGAAAATGAAAGATTTCCTACTTTTATAGTTTCTTCTAAGACTGAAAAAAAAGCAGAGAAAGCACTAAGGGAAATTGACCAATCCGAAATTGTAGATAATGTGGAAGATTATTTTAATAATCTTTGAGTATGAACATTCGTCTATCAAAAGAAGTCATTGACTATTTAAAGATACAAAAGAAAAAAAATGCAAAACTTTTTAAAAGAATAGAAAAGCAGTTATCCCTTTTTAAAACTAACCCCAAACACCAATCCCTTCGAGTTCATAAATTAACTGGCAAAATTAAAAATATGTGGAGTATATCTATAATTAAAGATATCCGTATGGTATATATCCTTCTTGAGAACGATTGTCCATATTTTGTTGATATAGGAACTCATGATCAAGTTTATAGAAAATAACTCTATTAACTTGGCAACAAAAATTTCCCTATCACCTCCTGAAAAGGATAAAAAGTTTGATACAAAGCATCAGAACAGCATTTCCAATCCTTCGACTCCGCTCAGGGCGAGCCCGGGAGGTTGAAAAGTTTGAAAAGTTGAAATCATTTTGCTTCACTTTCTAAACAAAGTTATAATAATTTGATGGAAAATAAAGTACTTGTAATATTAAAAAATATTTTCAATATTCTAGCTAGAAACGATAAGTTATTTCTTGAAAGTAATAATTTAGTCGAATTTTCAGATAGTGAAATCAAAACTCCAATAGGGGACATCTTTCCTTTTTTGCTTAATCAAAAAAGTAATTTAAAAGATCAAATAATCGATACAAACTTCCTAGTAAAACTCGTTGATGCCTTAAGTAAAAATAACTCTATCGTCAGATTAAACCACATAGGATTTTGTTATAAAGTTGATTCTCAAGAAAAGGAAAAAGAAAGATTGATAGAATTGATTAAACAATCTAAATTTCATTTATACCAAGAACAATCAAATGATGACGGCTTGTGGCTTTTCATAGGTAATACGGATGACTGGGAAAATCCTTTAATTGAATTATTACCTGTAGAAAAAACAAATGACCATTGGGTAGACTATTGGTTACCACACATACAGATTGATATTGATACAGCATTAACTGGAAAGGAAATTGAAGATACTGTTAGATCAACATTTAACAATACTATTGAGCCATACCAAATAAAAATCGATGGAGTAGTTTATATAGTAAGAAATCGAATCGGTGTAATAGGTGGAGTCAATATCAACATTGATTTAGCTACAAACTCAAGAAATGTGCAAATCGCACGTCAAAACTCACTAATTAAAGTTATTTAGTTAAGGTAAATAAATCTGCTCAAATTCTCTCTGCTTTATTTTTTATCAACTGGCTTAAAGCAGTAGTCATCTCAGAAGCTTTTATAAAATCTATTTTTGGAAATTTTTGTTGCAATAATGGAACTGCATTGTAATATTGTTCATTTACTAAAACTGACCTAATCCCACTATCATCAATCAATCTATCAACATCACCCAAAACAATAAATGCTCCATTATCATAAGGACCTACCGCTCCTAAAGCCGCAATGTCCACTTCATTTTCCGCTCTTAAAGGACACGTATGAAAAGGTCTTTCCGGACTAATACCATGACTTAATAAATAGTTAAGAATCCTCAATTCATCACCTTTGGCTAATCCATGAGCATCAAATCGCTCTCCAATATCAACAGATAATTGATTTCTAAATTGGCTAAGTTCATTAGGAATAAAATAATCGTCTTCTAACTTTCTCTCTCTTATATAATCTCTGGCCTGCCGATTAAGATTTCCTATTTCCTCTTCTGTTAATATTCCTGGAGTATTTCTTATAGTTTCGAAAAAATCTGGCCGCGCAGTTTCTCTCTGTTGCCTTAACTGCTTCACTTGTTCATCTGTCATGTCTTGGCACATCACAATCTGAGCTTCACTTAATTCTTCAATAGGTAACCCTAATTTTGTAACTACTGAAATACCTTTAGCAACCATTTTTGGAGTTATATCTTTTGAATAAGTTAAATCTGTATTTCTCCATTTTAACCAAGAAAGCATTTGTTCAGGATTTTCCTTTGGTGGCTTATCTAATTTAAATCCATTTGGATTTTGCTCAGAAACTATTTCAAGTATTTCGGCTGGACTTAAACTAACTATTTTCATCTCTCCTGTTTCAAAATCGTAAGTTGATAAACTTCTAGGATCATCTATTCCCGCTTTATCTAATGCAAATTTAATATTTGGATCTTTCATTAATTCTTCAACAGTTCTCGGATTATCAGCAATGGAAGAAAGGTTATCTCGAGGATCTAAATTATTAGATATATTAATTCCAGGCTTTGGTTTACCACCATCTATTTTAACTACTGATTGAGAAGTTGCTTCTTGTGCGGGAGTGATGATACTATTTCCTGAAGATTCATTCTTATCAACCATCTAATTATTTTACACTATTTGTTAAGTTGTTAAGTGAGTAAATCTGCTCAAATTCTCTCTTTTGATTACATAACATAAAACTGTAAGTTATTACGTCGCTTTCCTAAAGACACAGGCCCAAAAAAACAAATTGTTCATGACCGTCTTTATTTTGAGTGAATATGTTCGTAGATCTTTTTTAAGAAGAACTGAAACGAAACAGATTTAAGCAGGTTTACTTACTTAATTCAATAAATAGTATTATACCAGACATTAGTCAAAAAAGCAAATTATAAGCTGGACAAAAAATCTACTATCAAAATAAGCGGCTCTACCTTATAATAATCCCTAAGATATGATAACTGTTTGGATGTATTCAATAATTAGTGTTTTATTAGTAAGCGTCGTCTCTCTTGTTGGAGTACTGACTTTATCTATTAATGACAAACTGCTAAAAAGAGTTCTTATTTACTTTGTCAGTTTTTCTACTGGAGCTTTGTTTGGCGACGCCTTCATTCATATTTTGCCTGAAGTAGTAGAGGAATTTGGTTTTTCTTTTCAAGTTTCGCTTTTCATTCTGGCAGGTATTGTCGTCTCATTTATTATCGAAAAAGTTATCTGTTGGAGACATTGTCACATACCTATAACTAAAACTCATGTTCACAGGTTTGCTTTTATGAATTTATTCGGGGATGCTATTCATAATTTAATAGACGGATTGATTATAGGCGCCAGTTATCTGGCTAGTATTCCCCTTGGAATTGCCACCACGATAGCGGTTATATTTCACGAAATTCCTCAGGAAATAGGAGATTTCGGCATACTTTTACATGGAGGTTTTAGCAAACAAAAAGCCATTCTTTATAATTTTTTTATTGCTCTCACGGCAATACTGGGAGTCGTGTTATCTCTTCTTCTATCAGCATATGTAGAAAACGCCAATATGTTTTTACTGCCTTTTGCCGCCGGCAGTTTTATTTATATTGCAGGAAGCGACCTTATCCCTGAACTTCATAAAGAAGTAGAGTTAAAAAAAAGTTTATTTCAGATAATTGCCTTTATTTTAGGAATCCTGGTTATGCTCTCCCTCCTAATCATTGAATAAATCCAAATGTCAAAACTCAAATGTCAAATATTTTTTGTCATTTGAAATTTGGATTTTGGATTTATTTTAATTTTAGGTAGTGCAGATAATAACCGCCGCCCACATCAGCTATTTTCTTTTCATAATTTTGCCACAACTCATCAGTGTAAATATCATCCTCCCTTTCATTAATTACTTTATTAAATGGTCTGGCAAACCGCGGATCGTCAAAGTCAAGTTTAAAATCCAGCACCTGGATATTGCCAAGTAATAAAAAGGTAGGCTTTTGAGAAAGAATATATGGCCCGTCATGCTTCTCATGTCCAGCCGCGCCTTTTCCCAAATCAACCTTTTTATGGGAAATATATTTATTAGTCAACCCTAGCATATCGTAAATATACCGGTCAGAATAATAACCTACAGCTCCTATAGGCACCAAAGCTATAGTTTCATTTGGTTTAGCGTTTTCTTTTAACCATTTACCAACATAAGTCCAGCGCGGGATTTCATAATTTTTTTGATCAAGATAAATTTGGTACTGATTACCAACCAAAGGCTGCGCAAAAGCTCTATAAATTAGTATGGCAGCAAAACTAAACATAAAAATATATTTAATGTATGAATTTGGAAACACGTCTTCAATTTTTGCTAAAAAAAATGCAAGAAGAACCGTAAAGTAGGGGAGAGCGGGCAATAAAAACCGGTACATTGGTAATCCGTCACCTCCAACCAGAACAGTTTCCGTCACAATAGTAAAAATAAACAATAAAGCTAACAAAACTGTTCTTGTTTTATTAATATAACCCCAGATAATAAGAACAATAAAAAATAGAATAAAACTGTAATTGAGGAAAAAATCAAATGTATACCTTAAACCACGAAGATAAATATCTAAATTCGCTCCCACTTTAGCATAAAAAGTATTTGGCAATAGTTGTCCATACAAACTGTACCTTATAAGAAAAGATGAGGCTATAACGAACGTAAATGGCAAAAGATAATAAAATATTAAATTTTTTAGCTTAACTTTAGCTTTAAAAACAAACCATAGCGTTGCCAAAACAGGAACGAATAATCCTTCAAGCCGGGTTAAAATTACAAGAATTGAAATAATTGAGAAAATAAATAATTTTTGCTTATCAAATTTTGAGTTCAAGCTCAAAAAAACATAGTTTAATAAAAGAAAAAAAGAATACATCGTTATCTCCAACCCTCCTAAAGACCAAACCGCAATAATATTGGAAGAGGAAATGAATAAAAGAGCCAGAAAACGAGATACTGATGAAATTTTTATTTTTTTTAAAAAAAAGTAAAGAAGAATTATTTGTAAACTTCCAAATAATAGCCCCACATTTCTTCCTATCCAGACTATATCAAACCCTAATCTCCCCAATAACCCTAATAACCCAAACCATAAAACACTGGTAAACCCCTCTACATATTCACCAGCGTTATAAACCGGCCCTAAGCCGGTAAGAAAATTTTTAACATAACGGAAAGTAATAAAAGCATCATCACTTAAAAAATTAAGAGAGTAAGAAAAGAAAACAAAAATATACAAACAAACGGCTAAAATAATTATGTCTTTCCCAAACTCAGGCGCGTTTAGATACTCATATATTTTGGCTAAATTTGATCTAACTACTTTCATATTTTTCTTTGGTTAAGTTTTTTTTTCAAGAAACATACCGGCTATAAAAGTGGTTATAGGAACAGCTAGAATAATACCGATACTGCTTACCAAAGTTCTGACGATCTCGGTGGTAATTATCTCACTGTTTAAAGCTGTGCTATAAGGCATTTTAGAGTTATAAAAAAGTAAAAACAGAGGCAAAGAAGCGCCAGCATAGACTAAGATCAACGTATTAACTAAAGAGGCTATATGGTCACGGCCGACAATCATAGCCTGTTTATAAAGTTCTCTAAACCTGTATTTTGGATTGGCAATCTTTAGTCTTTCAACTATTGCAGTTTGAGCGATAGTAATATCATCTAATACTCCCATCGCTCCGATGATTATGCCGGCCAAAAGCAGGCTGACAACATTTATATTTTCTCCTTGTATAACCTGTAAATAAGCGGCCTCCTCCGAAGCAAAACCGGTAAGCCTGGTAAACTTTACAAAAATATAAGATAGTATGCCGGTTATAACCAAGGCAATAAATGTACCGCTCAAGGCAATGGTTGTTTTCCGGTTAAAACCATGACCTAAATAAAAGGTTATGGGTATGATAAACAAAGCGCCAAGCAGTGATATTAAAACCGGATCATTGCCAAGAAGAATATTGGGAATAATAAATCCGCCGATAATTACAAAGGTAAAAATCATGCCAAAAAAAGACGTTATACCTTTCCATCTCCCAATTAAAAAGACTAATGCTAAAAAAATGAAAAAAAGTAAAAGAATTTCATTAGTTCTCACATAGTCATTAATGAAAACTCTTTCTTGCCCTGACGGGCTTTTGGAATAAGAAACAGACACATGATCCCCTTTATTAAAATTTATTTTCTTTATCTCATCAAGATTTACATCAAAAGTCTTATCTTTTAATTCTCCTTTTAATAGTTTTAACTTTACCTTTCCTTGCATTATCTCTAAAACTTGAGCTTCGTTATAAGATGAATTCATTGAAAAAATTTAAAGAACTTGTATAATGAACATATTAATTCTAGTGAATTTATATGAATAAAAATACCATTATATACACAATAATTGGGGTTATCCTTATTATTGGTTTTTTATTTCTTGCTTATAATCTTACCAGTACACCTGAAAAAAATGTTGTTTATAAAGAAACCCAAACTTTAACATCCTCAGACCATATCAAGTGGTCACCTGACAAAAAAAATCTCTTGGTCGAGTATAGTGACCTCCAATGTCCAGCTTGTAAAGCTTATCATGATGTCATTAAAAGCCAGATAGAAACAGCCTCTTCAGGAGCTGAGATAACAAAAAAAATCACTTTTGTTTACCGACATTTTCCTTTAAGTCAGCATCAATACGCCCAGCCTGCAGCTTATGCGGCTGAAGCCGCTGGCAAACAAGGTAAGTTTTACGAGATGATTGATCTCATATTTGAAGCTCAGGATAGTTGGTCAAAAAGCAGTAACCCCAATGAAGAGTTTGTAAAAATGGCTCAAAAATTAAATCTTGACATGGATAAGTTCAAAAAAGATTTTGATTCCCAAGAAGTAAAAAACAAAGTTAACCAAGACTACCAGTCAGGAATCCAAGCTCAAGTCAGATCTACCCCCAGCTTTTACCTTAACGGCCAAAAGCTTGATAAGGTAAGCTCTTTCGACGATTTCATCAAACTTCTAAAAGAAGTAAAGTAACTCTACTTTAATATTGGTCATGCTGAACTTGATTCAGCATCTGTTTAGTCCGAAATTATATGAAATCTGATAAAATATACCTATCTGAAGCATGAAAAATACTTTCCAGAAAAGGAAAATCATTATTAATGATCTCTTAATCAATTACTACTGTTTAAGTCAGAATCAATCATTACCGGTACTTCTTTTTCTTCATGGCTGGCGGTCTGAAAGCAGCTTATGGTTTTCAGCTATACCTGATTCTTTATCAAAAAACTATCAGCTTTACTTTATTGATTTGCCAGGATTCGGCGAATCGCAGATACCACAAGTTAATTTCGACTTAGATAATTATTCTAAAGTTGTCAAAGAATTTATAAAGAAGCTTAATCTTCATCCTGTAACATTAGTCGGTCATTCATTCGGAGGTAGCATGACAATAAATTTAGCAGCGAAGTCACCTGAACTAATAGATAAAATTGTTCTTATCGGTAGCTCAGGCATTAGAAAAAAAAATCGCTTTAAAGTTACTGCAGCAATAATTGCAAAAATTGTCGGTCCAGTTTTTAAACTTCCTTTTATGGGAAACATTAGAACTAAAATTTATAAAATGATAGGATCTGAAGATTATATAGCGACACCTGAACTTCAACAAGTATATATGAATATTATTAATGATGATTTATCACCTTTACTTTCTAAAATTAAAAAAAAGACTCTTCTTATCTGGGGAAAGCTAGACAGGGAAACTCCTCTTAGATATGGCGAAATTATGAAAAAAGAAATTCCTAATTCACAATTAGTCATATTATCTAAAGCCGGGCACTATAGTTTTCTTGATGACCCTTATGGATTTCAGAAAGCTTTTTTAAGTTTTTTAAACAATTAATGAACAAGCTAAATATTTTTCGCATCATTCATTATCAACATTATTTATTGCAACTAGAAGAATACAATCTGAGTCGTTTCCTTAAAGTTATTAAAATCACCAAAGGCATCCCGCCAAAAGATCTTAGAAAAAATATTAATCCAACCTTAAAAATTACATTGATAATATTGCTTTCGCTGTTACTTCAACTGAAAATATCAATTATTATCGCTCTTCTTTTTTATTTCCTGATTGCTAAAGAGCTCATCATTTTTACATTAATTTTTTTGGTTTTTTCATTTATTTTTTCCTATATTCACTTTATATTTATTTCTACAATAGTCTTTATCTTATCTCCACTTGATTATTTTATTAAAGAAAGAATTATTGCTTCAGCTCAAAAAAAACTAAAAAGTTATCCTGATTTAAAAATCATCGGTATTGCCGGAAGTTTCGGAAAAACTACTTTTAAAGAAGTTCTGTTTAATGTCTTATCTGAAAAATATAAAGTACTGAAAACTCCCAAAAACATCAATACTCCTTTGGGCATCTCCAACTTTATTCTTAATAATCTTGAAAAAGACACCAAAATTTTTATCGTTGAAATGGGTGAATATTATAAAGGTGATATTAAAAATATCTGCAGAATCACGCCTCCTGATATTATTGTCATCACTGGCATTAACGAAGCTCATTTGGAAAAGATGGGTTCCTTGGATACCACGATCTCAACCATCTTTGAGATTGCCGATAATTATAAAAAAGAAGCGACTGTATTTATGAATGCTGACTCTAAACTCGTAGTTGAAAATTACGAAAAATATACTGAATCTAAAAAAACAGTTTTCTTCAGCAGCCACAATAATAAGCTTTCTGAATACGAGTCAAAAAACGTACAGTTTGATGAAACTAATTTATCCCTTTCCTTTGATCTTTATTTTGGAAATAAGTTAATTACTAAGATTACTACCTTAGTTTTAGGCGAATATATTATCGGTGATATAATTGGCACCCTGCAGATTGCAAAGCTCATGGAAATTTCTGAAGAAGAGATAAAAAAAGGTTTAGCAAAATTAAAACCGGTTAACCACCGCCTGGAACCCATCATCAATAAAAATACTCAAGTTACAGTAATTGATGACAGCTATAACGGTAACCCTGACGGAGTAGAGGAGGCCATTAAATTACTGGCTAAATTTAAAGATAAGCGAAAAATATATCTGACTCCCGGCTTAGTCGAAACCGGTGAAAGGAAAGAAGAGATACACTATAATATAGGTAAAAGATTGTCAGTTGTTGCCGACATCGTAATCTTAATCAAAAATAGCGTTACGCCTTTTATTGCCAAAGGATTAAAAGATAATAAATTTCCTGAAAAAAATATTATTTTATTTGAAACAGTCAAAGAAGCGCATGACAGCTTAAGCGGAATTTTAAAATCAAAAGATGTAATCTTGTTTCAAAACGATTGGCCTGACAATTATTTTTAAATTATTTTATGCATACAATAGGAGTATTTTTCGGAAGCCGAAGTCCCGAACATGATATTTCAATTATCACCGGCCAACTTATAATCTCGGAACTTAATAAACTTGGAAAAAATGTCGTGGCCATCTACTTGGACAAAGAAGGACACTGGCTTATCGGTCAAGAAGTAAGCTCACTTAAAACTTTCATTTCAAATGTTACTTTACCTCATAATCTTCAGGAGTATTATCTAGATCTTGAAAAATCTCATGGAAAAATGGTTTTTAAGAAAAAGGGGATTATCGGACAAGAAATCAATATTGATTTAGCTTTTCCTGCTTTCCACGGAAAATACGGAGAAGACGGCACTATTCAAGGGATGTTTGAAATGCTGGATATTCCCTATGTAGGTTGCGATGTTACATCTCTTTCACTAACTATAGATAAAGTTTTAACAAAACTTCTTTATCAGGCTCAAGGAATTCCCACGACCAAATTCATCTTCTTTCATAAAAACGATTGGAACAATGATAAGAATAAATGGATAAATAAAGCTAAAGAAAACTTACAATGGCCGGTAATTGTTAAACCTGCAACATTAGGTTCATCCATTGGAATTGCTAAAGCTAATGATGAAAAAGAACTCGAGTTTGCCATCGAAGTTGCTTTTCATTACGATACCAAAGCTCTTGTTGAGGAGTGTGTTGACAATCTTTCAGATATAACCTGCGCGCTTTTAGGGAACAACGATCCAACACCATCATTACTTCAGGAATCAGTTTTTGAAAAGGATTTCTTAAGCTATGAAGATAAATATCTTAAAGAAGACGGAACTCAACTGGGTGAAGCTTCTAAAAATCTTTTCATTCCCGCTCGCTTAGATCAGAGAACAACCCAAGAGATACAAGAAATGGCTGTGAATATTTTTAAAATTTTTGGCTGCTCAGGCACAGCTCGAGTGGACTTTCTTTATGATAAAAAATTAAAGAAATTTTATGCCAACGAGATCAATCCTTTACCAGGTACTCTATACCACCATTTATGGCAAAAAAGCGGAATGGATATTTCTGAAGTTTTAAAAAGGCTTATTAATCTTGCTCAAGAGAAATATGAAGAAAAAAAATCCATAAATTATTCCTTTAAATCAGATCTTCTAAAGTTCGCCAATTCAGTTAAACTTCAGCTTAAAAATAATGAAAAATGAAAAGTATAAGCTAATTACCACGATATAATTAATTACTCAGAGTTTGGGTGGAATATTTAGTACTTAAATTTTGAGTGCGTTTAAGGGAGTTTGCAATCAGTCCGGTTTCTTTGCCATTGATGTAAATTGTTATATCATTGACATTAATATTGGCAAACTGGGAAAGAGTTTCTTTAACCTGAGCTTCAAGCCGTTGAACATCACAAACCCCATTTAACTTTAAATTACCGCTAAAGTGAACCAAAGTTGTTCCGTCCTCATAAACTGTGACATCATCAAGAATTAATTGTGAATCAGGGAAAAAATTATAAAGCACAAATGCTCCTTTTGAAACTTCCCTTGCATTAAATAATTCTTTTATTGTTAACGCAGTCAAATCTTTTTCATTTTCAAAAAGGATTTTTCTTTCGTAGGAAACTAAGCTATCATTGCAAGCAACTTTCTTACCGTATTTACCATTGTCAGCCAATGCGACCAGATAAACTTTAGCTGTGGCTATATTTTGAGTCTTTCCTTGAGCAAAGGTAAGAATCAGTACTGCTAAAAGGGGGAATATTAAGATAAAAGTCAGTAATGCTAAAAGCAATTTTTTATTCATAAAGATTATTCTAAATCAGCTTTTTATGAAGCCCGTTAATATTAAGTTAAAAAAAAGTAAGAGATTTAATATTCTTAGGTTTCTTACTGCATTTTTACTCAACTATAACTGTCTTATTACTTTTCAGTATTATTGTAGTAAGAGATTATTAATTATTTTATAACTATGGTTTATGAACTGCCGAAGTTGCCTTATGCTTATGATGTTTTAGAGCCTTATATTGATGCTCGGACCATGGAGTTTCATTATTTAAAGCATCACCAAGTTTATACCGATAAATTAAATCTGGTCCTTCATAAATACCCTGATTTACATAATCAGCCACTAGAAGATTTGTTAAAAAATTTAAAAAGTTTACCGATGGATGAAGCCGACCGAACTGCTTTTAAAAACAATGGGGGAGGGTATATCAATCATAAAATGTTCTTTTTCCTTATGGACCCCAAAAAAGAAAAGGATGAGGAGTTAACAAAAAGAATTAATGAAACTTTTGAATCTATTGATAAATTTAAAGAATTATTCAACACAAGTGCGTTAAATCTTTTCGGCAGCGGTTATGCCTGGCTTGTTGAGGATGAAAACAAAGACTTAAAGGTTTACTCTTTACCAAATCAAGACTCCCCTTACACCTTGGGACATAATCCTTTAATCTGCCTTGATGTCTGGGAACACGCCTATTACCTTAACTACCAAAATCGCCGAGCCGACTATATTAAAAACTGGTGGAATGTTTTAAAGTTAATTTAATATTTAATAGAAAGTTAAGCAAACATGTGACATATATAGCTTCTTGTTTTTTAACCTGTCTAAAATCGCCTATTTTAGCGGTATTTTAAAAGTGTAAGGTATACTTGATCAATTTTTATATAAAGTAAGGACTGTATCCATATTATTG
The DNA here is from genome assembly GCA_016432445.1 of Candidatus Roizmanbacteria bacterium. GTDB lineage: Bacteria > Patescibacteriota > Microgenomatia > UBA1406 > GWC2-37-13. Next base: position 902,973 of record CP066689.1, read on the forward strand.
ACCGAAAAACCTCCGGCTCTTACACGGTTAAGAGAAAAAATATCATCTTTCACTTGAAAGGTACCGGAAACTACGGTGACAGCCGCTGAGAAAGATGCCTCCTTAACCGCATCAATAACGTCAGAATTGAAAGCACCATAAGGATATGCAAAAGTTTTTACCTTTATATTAAAATCCTCCTCAAGCCTTTGTTTACTTTCCAGTATCTGCTGTCTTATCATCGTCTTTGATAATCCTTTAAGATAAAGATGATCAGTCGTATGGGCGCCAATCTCAACCAAACCGCTTGATATAAGCTCTTTTATCTCATCCTCGTTTAAGAAATCTTTTCTGCCTATAAAATTATTGACTATATATATGGTAGATTTTATCTTGTACTTTTTAAGAAGCGGAAATGCATCAGTATAAAAGTCTTTATAGCCATCATCAAAGGTTAAAATAATGCTTTTAGCCGGCGCTTTAATTTTCCCTTTTAATATCATGGGAATATCTCTGGCAAAATAAGATGTATATCTATTTTCCTTTAAATTCTTAAGCTGTCCTTCAAATAGATAAGGATTAATATTCAAACTCTGGCGAATAGTGTCACCTTTATCTTTAACATATTCTACATAGTGATACATGACAATCGGAAGTTTTAACTTAGCTGTAGAAATGCCTTTTACATCATCAGGTTTTTGCAAGTCTTTAGGATCATAATATTTAGCGCTAATGCGGGTCCGGAAATCATCTGATGATACCTGGCTAAAGAATAATTTATTACCTGATAAACTTATACCAGACCCTAAAATCACGCCTAGCAAAAGTGTCCAAATCCATAATCTTGATAACTTAAGGCGCTTCGCTGATCTTTTCCTTTTTACTTTTTTTATAGCTTTCCTCATATTAATACGCCATTTTACCAAAAAAAACGCTACTTCCCTATAGAAAAAATAATAAAAATCAGAGTAGAGGATAGAATAGATTATTCCAACAATCTATATATAAAAACTAATTATTGAAAATTAGACAAAAACTGCAGTTTTAAGGACAAATCACAAATAGAGGATTTTTAAAGAAAATCTGTTAAAAATGGTACAAATAGTAAAATAAAAAAACCATTAAATGAATAATTTTCTGAAATATCTTTAAATATACACTCCTCTTCCGGAAACAGTATCTAACGTCGTAAAAGATACAATTTACGACGTTAGATGGCCTTTCTTCTCTGCGGGAAATACCGCATAACAAAACATTTTGAGACTATTGGGGGTATTAGGGATGTTTCTTGCAAAGGGAAGCTTACTGGCTGTGTCACCATAATTATCCATAATTATTTCTAAATAAAGACTCCTTCCACTATCTTAATTTCAAAATATTGACACTCTTTTACCACTATCTTAAGTCTCCTTAACCCCTTCTTCTAGAAACAAAGGTGCCGTTAATTTCTAGCTTATTGTGTCAATCTAAATCGTGATTTTTGAGCCTGCCTGCCGGCAGGCAGGGCTAAATTAGCAGAAATCGGCCTAATCTGACATCTAGAAGGTGATTCTTTCTGGAGCGTTGTAACAACCCGTTTATTATATTTCTATCTGGTAGCATTTGTCCACATAAATACAACCTATAGTTTCATTTGTATTAATACTATAGGCTATTCACTCACGTCCGTGAGCTTTCCTTCTCCCTCGCTAAGCGCTGGAATACCAAGTTCAGCTTGGGACTACCCTCTCCTCTGCTTTATAGATCACTATAATTTTTATAATCGTTATAACAATTATATTAATCAAATAAATTTACCAATTTACCATTGTAATGATAACAAAGCGATAGCGAAAACAAATCCTATAACGATAAGATATTCCCTTATCGTTTGAGAAAAAAGCTTTTGTTCAAGATAATGATAAATTAGTCCACACAGACTGTAGTAAACTGCAGTAATAAACAGAGCAAATATGGATAATTTTATCGGAATAAAGGATAATAATATGGCTATTTGAAACATAATAATACTTATAAAAAAAGCATAATTAATTGTTGTTCTTTCTAAATTAATTTTAGGTTTAACGCTCCACAAAAGCTGTAAGGCTAGAAAAAAAACAATTATAAATATTAACAATCCGTTAACGAAAGGATTCAACCGAAACGACAAAATAACATTCGACATTAAAAAAATAACTAAAGTTTGATAAAAATAATTTACTGAAAAAGCCGCCCGATAAAGCTGTAAACTCTTCTCTACTCCTACATTAAATATATTGGAACAAAGTAAAAGGGCATAAAGTGAAAATACAAATATTGCCATAAAAGGTAGTCGAGTAATCCACCGAACCGGGAAAAGAAAGTAAAAAAGATAAAAAGAAAGAGTCAGCAGAATCGGCATTATAAAAAGCATCAGCCACTCAGTCTTCTCTATTCCTTGAAGTATAGAAAAATAAGTCAACAAGTAGGTAACTACTATAAAAAGCGGAATAAAATAAAGAGCTTTATCAAAGAAGAAAAAGGTTGATAACATCATAACTAAAGTTATAAGACCGCTGCTTAAAACAAATCTTATCCTCTTCTCAATTTTATTTGAAGATTTGTAAACTGCCTGTTTAAGATTTTCTATTATTTTCATAATGATATTTTACGATTATTCTGTAAAAACGGCATTTGTATAAACATTTTGGACATCATCAATTTGCTCAATAGCCTCAATCAAAGCAATTGTTTTATTTTGATCTTCTTTATTTAAAGAAACAGATGAAGAGGCAATAAACTCTACTTCAGGAGCATCACCTTTAAAGTTATCTAAGAAATTTCCAACCTTACCTATATTTTCATAAGGAAAATAAACAGTAGTTGTGTTTTCATCTTCATCTATATCTATTGCTTGAATTTTTTCTGCAAACTTTAAAATGTTGTCTTGGGAATTTTGATTTTTATCAAAATGTAATACTCCTCGCTTCTCAAAAAGATAAGCGACTGAGCCTTGATTTCCTAATTTTCCACCATGCCGTTCTAGTGTGTTTCTCACCTCAGTAATAGCTCTGTTTTGATTATCTGTTGCCGCAAAAATAAGCATAACCACTCCATGAGGAGCAAAGGCTTCATAGCGTACTTCTTTAAGACTAATTTTATCGGGTCCACTCCCCTTTTCAATGGCGCGCGTTATATTATCTTTGGGCATGTTGTATTGTTTAGCTTTCTCAACAGCAAGACGCAGTCTGACATTTAGATCAGGATCAGGTATACCTCCTCCTTCAGTGACAGCCAAAGTTATTAAACGAGAAAGCTTTGAGAAGATGGCGCCTTTCTCAACATCTTTAGCTTGTTTTTGCCTTTTTATTTTTGACCATTTAGAATGCCCTGACATACTGCCTCCATTATACCTTGACAAAGATTGAAAATAAAATATACTTTACTTCAAACTATGAATGATCTAGATATTTTAGAACAGCAAGCCGTAGACGCAGCTGTCACAAGCAACTGGAAAGTGGCTATATCTTTAAACAAAAAGATTCTTGAGGCAGACCACGACAATTTGTCGGCATGCTTAAGATTAGGCTTTGCCAATCTCCAGGTCAAAAATATAAAAGAAGCAAAAAAATATTATAACAAAGCCCTAAAGATACAACCTAGAAACCAAGTGGGTATAGAAAACCTTGAAAGAATTCAAATCTTAAGTGAAAAGGGATTAAAAAAAGCTGCTGCAGCTAACCTCGATCCTAATCTTTTTCTAGAAGTACCTGGCAAAACTAGGACTGTCACTTTAGTTAACTTAGGTCAAAAAAAAGACTTAGCGGAGCTTGTTGTCGGACAAGAAATAGCACTAAAATCAAAAACAAGAAAGGTCGAAGCTAGAACTGTTTCTGGAGAATATATTGGTTGTTTACCTGATGATTTATCAAAAAGGCTTATCTTTTTTTTAAAAGCCAAAAGTAAGTATTCAGCTTATATTAAAGAATCAAACTTAAATAAAGTCATAATTTTTATAAAAGAAATATTAAAAGGAAAAAAAGTACTTAACTACTCATCTTTTCCTCAGAATATTCAAACAAACTTGGGACAGATAACTGAGGAAAAAACAGCAGATCAAGAAGAAGAATCTTCGTCAGAAGAAGATGAATGGGATGTAATTTCACGCGAATTAACTCCAGAAGAAAAAGAAGAAATCCCAGGTATTCACCTTGATGAAGAAGAAACCGAAGAATAATGCTTAATTTTATCTTTCAGTATTAATATAGTCCCCTTAATTTTTCTTGAAGACAAGAGCTTTTTAATTTCTTGAGGAACATCCAGATCTTTCATGGATCTTAAAGCCAATAAAAATGCAGCAATGAATAGTATTATAAAAATAATAAACATAAAGATTTATGATTCACGATTCATGAATCTTAAATCATGAATCAGATTTCCCATTCTCTTTCCTTACTTCCAACTACGAAAATTATATCATAAATCCCTGTCTTATCTTGAACCAAATTACAGCCAAAAAAAAGAGCAATTTTACCGGCTGTTAAAGAATGCTTTGATAAGTTCTCTTTTATAAAACAACTTTTTTTTGAATCTTCTACCCACGTCATATCAGCTATCCTTATACCGTTTCCCTCTAAAATTGCACCCATTGATGAAGCTGTTGTTGCGCTTTGAGGATATATTATTTGAACATTTTTCTTTTCTTCACGGAATATTTTTTGATAAAAATACCCCTGATAGGTTTTAGCGAAATCTTCAAGAGAAAATAATTGATTACCCTCTTTTTTATTAGTCACCAAATTTTTTAACTGATTGAACTCCTGCGGTCTTTTTCTTAAAAACTGTAAATATATGTATAAACGATCAAACCATCCTGCATTTGATTCACTAAAAAAAACCTCATTAAAACTGGGAATTGCAAATTTTTCTTTTCTTGAATCTCCATAATAAATATCTATTTTTTCAGGTAAAAAGTAGAAATCGACAAAAGTTTTCGTAGTTAGAGAAAAAGTCTTTTTTATGATTTCCGGTTTTTTTTCGAGCTTTGCTAATTTGCCTAATCCGCCAACGCGGTAATCACCATAGCCACCAGGCACAGGCACGCGCAAATCCGGAAAAAAAGAAATAACGTAATGAACTTTATCCTTATTTCCTAAAGAAAAAAATCTTGTATCCTCTCCGTACATTATTAGATTTATTCTTTCTTTATCTTGAAAGAATAAAGAATCTTTTGCCTCTCTTATTAAAGTAAATATTATTAATGCAGATATTATTAATAGAACACTCCTAACGCTAAACGCAGAGCGCAGAACTTTGAACGATTTATTGCCTTTCATACGGCTCCCTGCTCAATTTTGAAATGATGTAATTTTTTGACTATGTCTTCTTTTGAAAGTTTTTTTATTAAAAATAATTTTTTAATAATAGATAATGATGCTTCAAGTTCAGGCTGTACTACAATATGGGCTCCTAAATCTTTCATTCTTTGTCGATGTTCATTTTTGTGAACGCGGCTAATAATAAAAATTTCGGGATTCAGTTTTTTGGCGTTAAGAATAATTGCTTCCTGCGAATACTTTTCTGCGACAACTGAAACTAAAACTAATGCATTTTCAACCTGAGCATAATCTAGTATATCAACATCGGTTGGATCTCCATAGAAAATCGGCACTCCTTCTCTTTTTCCTTTAGTTACAGTATGAAAATTATAATCAACGGCTATAAAAGGAATATTAGCTAGCATAAGGGCTCGTCCAATATGTGATCCTACTCTGCCGTAACCGCAAATAACCACGTGGTTTTTAATTTCCAGCAAATCTATTGGAGACCGATCGAAATCAATTTTATGCTTTATAAAGACTTCAACAGAAGGAATATATTTCTTAAGAAACGACCTCATTTTTAAATAAATAATATCTTTGCTGTTAATAACCAGAGGCGTCAATATTAAAGTCAATAAAACTGATGAAATTGCAAAAAGGTATTCTTGTGAAGTAAAAATTTTATTGACAAAAGCCATCGATAATAATAAAAAAGCATTTTCACTAATCTGAAAGAGTAAAATTGCCAGTGAAAAAACAATACGAGAACTAAAGCGGAAATATAAAAAAATACCGACGATAATAAGAGATTTTATTAAAACGACAAATAAACTGAATAAAAGAATTGAAGGGATGAGATTTAAAATAGATGTAATCTGAATATTGGTACCAATGAAGATAAAAAATATAATAGCTAAAATATCTCTGAAAGGACGAATCTGTGAAAAAACATGGTGATGTTCAAGAGTCTGAGACACTAAAACTCCAGCAACAAACATCCCAATAAGAATCGGTACATTAAAACTTGTTGATAAATAGCCAATAAAAAAAATGAAAATAATAATAAAAAGATTTAACAACTCACGCGAGGAACGGACTATCTTATCAAAAATAAGAGGCACAAACATTCGACCCAAATAAAACATTATTCCTAAAATCAGAGATGCTTCAACTAATCCTATTCCAATATTTTTAATTACAGTGAAAAAAGAGGCTGACTGATTATTAAAAGAAGCAAAAATAATAATTGAAGGTATAAAAGCTAAATCCTGAAACATTAGTAAACCGATTGCCAGTTCGCCAGTAAAAGATGACTCATCTCCCTTTTCTTGAATTATCTTAGCTACAAGTGCAGTTGATGAGGAAGCAAAAGCTATTCCAATAAGTATAGATTGAAGAATATCGAATTTGAAAAATATACTTAAAATTGCAATCGCAATTGTTGATAATAAAACCTGAATTGTTCCTCCTACTACGATCGCCCGTTTTAATACTAGTATTTTTTCAAAATTTATTTCTAAACCTATCGTAAAAAGCAAAAGGATAATTCCAAAGGAAGCAAAATTTTTAATAAACTCTTGAGAAATGAAGCTGTTAAAAAAAGTTCCCAGTACAATTCCTGCTATTAAATAACCTATAATTGGAGAAATGTTTATTTTCTTGAAAACATAAGCGAAGATAAAAGGAACTGAAAGAAATACCAAAACATTAAAAAAAAATGATGCCGGAATATCGCCCATATATACAATATACTACACAAGTTAGAGGTTATGGGTGATGAGTTATGAGTTTTTTATTTGCGTATTTTGCTCTCACATTCAATGCAGTATCTTGCCTCAGGAATAAGTTTTAACCTTGGCATTGGTATCATCTTAACACATCTCTCGCATTGTCCATATCTTTTTTTTGCGAGCTTATCTAGTGCAAGATCAATATCCTTCAATCTCTTTTTCATCTCCTGTATCTCAGCTTCTACTGTTTGGTGGCCAATCTGTTCTCTGGCATCAGTATCAACAGCCGCATTGTCAGAGGTATAATCGGGATCTGAAAAAGGATCATTTTTTTTAAGCTCCTCAATCCTTAGATGTATTCTTGTCCTTGTCTCCTTTAATTTTTTTTCCTGTCGTTTTATAAACTCGGCTGATAGTTTTTTGTCCATAAAAGTAAATAGAATTTTTAATTATTTGTATTTTTCCTAAAATAGAACTCCTAAAATAGTATAGGAAGTAAAATGTAAATGTCAAGAGGATAGCTAATGAAAATGTTTTGTTTAAACTGTCAGTCGTAATAAATGTTAAATGGGCAGATTTCAAAGGATCAAATAAGAAGTAAACTAATCCTAAATACCACCAAAAAAAATAAAAATTAAATCCTTTTGCATATTTTTGGCGGCGGATTCCGAAAAGCAGCTTATAACTAAGATAAGCACCTATTATAAATAGGAATCCTTCATAAAGAGCCGTCAGATGCCTAAATCCGTCAAAACCTGCATATTTGATAGCTAAGAAGAACTTCGTTTTTGTCCCAACCTCAACACCAGAAAAGAAACTGCCAATTTTACCTAATCCCAAAGCTAAAAGTCCCGGTGTAATAAAATAATCAACAATATCAAAAAATTTTATCTTTTTGATTAAGAAAAAAATATAAAGGCCTAAAGCGGCTCCAACTACACTGCCAAAAAGAGAAAGACCCGGATAACCGTTAATAAGGATATACTTTAAGATATCAAAGCCAAACTGATTAAAATTAAAGATTACGTAAAGTAGACGCCCAACTATGAATCCTGAAGCCATTGAGATAAACAGTCCATCAAATACATCTTCTTCCTTAAATGAGGTCAGACGAATGTTTCTCCATAAGAGAAATGTTCCCCAAAAAAAAGCCAAAACTAAAAAAACTCCGAATGTATAAATCTTAAAAAACCCTAAATCAATAAGAACTGGAAACATTTTATATTACGCGTTTAGCGTTTTGAGTTTAGCGTTTTGCGCTTGAACGCATAACGCACAACGAATAACGATTAGTATAATTATAGATAAAATGATAAAAATAACAACTATTCTTCTTATCGGCCTAACCCTTCGCTTGTGGGGTTTAAACTGGGATCAAGGCTTCCACATGCACCCTGATGAAAGAATGCTTATTATGATAGCTGATAAAATTAATTTTTTTGATAATCTCAATCCCGATTTTTTCAATTATGGAACTTTACCTCTTTATCTTCTAAAAGCGCTCGCCCAGATTACTGATTTTTTCTTATTTACTCAATTTTCTAATTATGATGGTCTTTTATACCTGGGACGGTTTATGTCTGTAATCGCCGATGTAACCGTTATTTACCTCATATCTCTTATTTCTAAGCTTCTTTTTAAAAGAAGACAGCTTATCTTATGGCCGGCTTTTTTGTACGCCGTAGCTTTTTTTCCTATTCAAAACACGCATTTCTTTATTGTTGATGTTTACTTAAATCTCTTCTCTACTCTTCTTATTTACTTACTATTAACCTTTCTTATTAAACCTTCGTTTAAAAAGGTCTTTTTAATTTCTTTAGTAAGCGGAGCTTTACTGGCTACTAAACTTACTGCAGTAATCTTTTTTATTTTAGTAATAGCTGTTTTTTTTATTAAAGAAAAAGATAATTTTAAGCAGTTTATTCTAAACTCAATATATTTTTTAATTTTTACAGTAATGTTCCATTTCATCTTCATGCCCTATGCCTATCTTTCCTTTGGAAAATTCATCGAGTCCTCTCTTCTTCAATCTAAGATGAACTCTGATCCTTATATTTTTCCCTACACTCTTCAGTATGTTAATACTTTTCCTTATCTTTACTATCTTAAAAATATATTTATTTGGGGGCTTGGACCGGTTATTTCAGCATTAGGGATATTAGGGTTAATTAGGGTTATTAGGGAGATTAGGAAAAACAGGCAAGATAAATTAATCCTCGTTATCTTTGTTATCTTTTATTTTATTTATTTTCTTGCCATCGGACAATCTGCTGTTAAGTTCATGCGGTACATGCTCCCTCTCTACCCCTTTTTAGCTGTTATGGCAGGATATGGTTTGTATAATATAAAATTTTTAAAGATTATAAAAATTATAATCGTTATAGGGATTATCATCTGGACTGTTTTTTTTCTTAATATTTATTCATACCCTAACACCCGCATCCAGGCAACTCGGTGGATACTGGATAACATACCAATAGGCTCAACTTTAGCTATTGAGCACTGGGATGACAGACTTCCTATCTTTGGTAATGAAAAATATAACTTTGTAGAAATGAGTTTATATGAGCAACCTGACGACAATCTTAAATGGACTAGTTTGAAGCAGCGTTTAGCTCAAGCTGATTATATTATCATCGCCTCAAACCGCCTCTATGTTCCCTTACAAAAACTCGCTGACTGTAGCAAATACCGTTCATGCTATCCTCAAACCGCCAAATATTATGATGACCTATTCAACGGCCGGTTAGGGTTTAAAAAAACAGCAGAATTTACTGACTATCCCACTTTAGGAATTAATATTGGATCCGCCAACTGGCGGATGAAAATTGCCGACGACAATGCCGACGAATCCTTCACAGTCTACGACCATCCGAAGATAATGATATTCAAGAGGATTTGATTCATGATTCACGATGCATGATTCATGAATCTTAAATCTTGAATCGTGAATCGCTTTATAAAAATCTTTTAATGACTCCCAGTATCCCTTGCTTCCAACCGACAGTATGCGTAACGCCTGAAGTGCGCGATTTTACTTCTTTATAATGCTTCAAGTACCATTTATAAGCTTTGATCAATGCCTGAGCATTAGAATACTTAGGATACCAATTTAATGTTTCGATTAATCGATTAATCGAAACGAAGGAATCTTTATCCGCTGTTTCATAAACCCATTTGTAAAGAGGAGATAAATGAAGAATCTCAAAAAATCTTAAAACCAGTTTTAAAGGAACTGAAGGAACTGGAAGAATATGAGAACCTGAGTTGGCAAAAGCAAATAATTCTTCAAGATCTTTACTGATTGTCGAAAACTTCTGCGCTCCGATATTGAAAGCATCATTATACTTTTCTCCCTTTTTATCCAAAAATAAATAAATTACTTCAACCAAATCATCTACATCTAAAAGCTGATAACGGTTTTTCCCGGAGCCAAAAACCGGTATTCTTTTGCCGTCATGAATCCAGTCAAATAAAATCTCAAAAACTCCTAAACGGCCAACTCCGACAAAGGTCTTAGGGCGGATAATTGTTACGGGCAAACCTTTTTTTATTGCTTTAAAACATAAATTTTCTGCCTGTATTTTTGACTCGCCGTAAGGACCAACCCCAACCTTAGAGTCATCTTCTTCAATGGGATGCTTTATTGGTACCCCGTAAACTGCAGTTGAGGATATATAAATAACTCTTTTTACTTTATGTTTGATTGCGGCATCCAGTATATTTTTTGTGCCATCAATATTAGTGCTGTAGATGTCTTGTCTTTTCCATAAAGGTAAAGCTGCAGCGCAGTGAATAACAACATCTTTTCCTTTAACAATGTTATCCATTTTCTTTTTATCTCTAATATCAGCAATTATCAGCTCATTTTTCCTGTCGTATTCTTCTTGATTAAACTTATTAATATCTATTAAAGTAAGATCAAAACTGCCTTTTTTGTTAAGGTAAGCTGTTAAATGATAACCTAAGAAACCTGAGCCGCCGGTAATAAGTATTTTCATCTTGCTAATGTTACAATATATAAATTGTAAATGGAAAAACTAAAATCAAATCTTAGATTATCAGAGATTCAAAAACAAGAGAAAAAAATTATCTATGTCTTTATTTTATCTTTATTTATCTATCTTATTTTTGTTTTCTATGGCGATATTCAAAAAATAACTAAGGTAGCTTCATTGTTTAACTGGAAACTAGTACCTTTAATTCTGTTTTTTACACTGTTAAATTATTTTCTCCGAGCCGTCCGTTTTTATTTTTATTTAAAAAGTACTAACAATTATTTGTCTTTTTACCAATCTTTAATCATCTTTTTCTCTGGTCTTTCTATGACTGTAACTCCAGGAAAAAGCGGTGAGGTTATCAAAGCTTATCTTGCCAAAAAGATAGCTAACAAAAAGTTCTCTGAGATTATACCTATCTTAGTTTTTGAAAGACTTACTGATGGCATAGCTATGTTAATTATGGCTGTCGGAGGCATTTTTATTGTCCAGAACTCAAAGCTTTTTTTTATTTTATCAGCTTTATTTGTTTTGCTATTTGTAATTTTTATTAAAGGCCATAATTATTTCCTTCTGTTTATTAACTTTCTTGAAAAAAAAATTCCACGGCTTAAAGTCTTAGATTTTTTCATTATTTTTTTCAGTCATTCTCAAAAACTACTAAGACCAAGGACTTTATTGTTTGGAATATTTATTGGTTTTGTTGCCTGGTCATTTGAAGGTCTATCAATGTATTTATTAGTAAAAGAATTTGTAAATACGGATGTAATTAAAGCTATTACTCTTTCTTTTTTCATTTTTTCATTTTCATCAATTGCCGGATTTTTTGTTTTAATCCCGGGAGGAATTGGAGTAGCCGAAGGATCAATGACTTATTTTTTAACTCAGTTTTTTCCTCTGTCTCTTCCTCAATCTATATTTATCGTTTTAATATTCCGTTTCTTAACTTTATGGTTTGGTGTATCTCTGGGTCTTAGTATACTAATTGCGTATTTAAGAAAGAGTATATCTGATAATAAAAATCAGGTTTGATTACCTTTTTTATGCCTGACTATTTTCTTTACTATATCTTTTATCATTTCTTTTGAGTTTTTCCCTTCATGTGAAACAACCTGAGCTTTTCCTTTTTGGGGAATAAGTGACAGAACCATTCTTAGTACTCCTCCATTTTTTTCTTCCTTGACAAATACTTTAGCTTTAATAATGCCGGGAAGTTTAGTTAAGAAAAAAGGCAGTTCGTTTAAAAATGGTTTAACCACTTGTTTATTTTTTTGAGAAAGGTTTTTACTTGTTATTTGCGTAGGTTTGGGCAGTTTTGGTTTTAAAACAAGGGTTAAAAAATCTCTTTTAGTAATAATATGTAAAGGATAATTTTCTTCATTAACAATGACAATGCTGCCGATCTTTCTTTCCATAACCAAATCCAAGGCATCAACCATGCTATCGCTCGGCTTCATTGTTAATACCGCAGTTTTAGAAAAATGCTTAACCGGCTGATGATAAAAGCTTATTTTGTTAACCTCACCATCCTTTTGATGCAACCTTTCTTTCGGAGTAATTAGATAATGTATAAGGTCATAATAACTAAAAATTCCTTTCATTTTTAAATCTTTCCCTATAACTACAAGTTTGGATATTTTATGTTTTTTAAAAAGATTAATAGCTGTAGAAATCTGATCATTTTCATAGACTGTGATTAATGGTTTATTTTTCCTTTTTATGATTTCTCCAATTTTTATCTTAAATACAGAGCTATTTATAGGTGCGGCTAATAACTTATTAGCTGAGAGCATACCTAAAAACTGATTATCATCCTTAAAAACAGGGAGATAATGAATACGTGAGTTCATAAAAAGCTGGGAGGCTCTTTCAACTGAATCAGTAATCAATAATTTAGGCGGATGATACAAACAACGTTCAACTTTAGCATTACCGGGATGGGAACTTTGGATTAAGCTATAATAGGGGTTAATCACTCCTAAAAAAACATCATCCTGCGAAAAGACAAAAGCCGCATCATGAGTGGTTGAAAGTTTAGAAAGGGCACCGGCCATTGTCTCTGTAGGTCTAATCTTAATAATGTTATCATTACTTATAAGGTCAGATAAGTCGTGCATAATATAAATATATATTATTATGGGATAAAAAACAAGACGAGAATTTAAACTTATCATACGATCACTTTTCTCATATGTCAACATTAAATTTCTCTTTTTTTGTGATAAAATACCTTCATGCAGCCAGCTACCAGAGACATTAAGCTTGCCCGTATTTTAATTCATCACTCTCTTAAACTGAAAGCCAAGGAGTGTATTTTAATTACTATTTCTGATTTCAATGCTCTACCTCTCGTAAAAGCTGTTTTTATAGAAGCTTTGAAAACAGGAGCTTACCCTGTTGTTGATACCCAAATAAATCCATTTATGAACCGCGGCGGAGCTACAGGATTAAGATATCAGTTTTATAAATTAGCTAATGACTGGCAGCTTAACTATATTCCATCAGAGATTTTGGAAGCACAGATGAAATGGGCTAATGCCTATGTAAGAATCGTGACTATTGATAATACTCAAGAATTAAATCAAATCGCTCAAGAAAAAATTACTACTACTAATAAACTTGTGCGGCCTTTTTTGGACAAAATGATTGATAAAGACAGGTGGGTTTTAACTTACTATCCCACTCCATCTATGGCTCAAAATGCCAGCGTTTCTCTTGACTGGCTTTTAGATTTTTACTATAAATCCTGCATTGTTGATTATGACAAAATGAAAAAACAGCTGACAAAGATCGAAAAAGTGCTTGACGACGGATCAATCGTCAGGATTGTTGGAAAAGATACTGATCTTACTTTCTCAATAAAAGGCAGACTGGCTAAAGCCTCTTATGGCGAACGCAATATCCCAGATGGAGAGGTTTTTTTAGCTCCGGTTTTTGAAACTATTGAGGGAAAAGTTTATTTCGATCTACCAACCAATTACAATGGCGCAGATGTCTCAGATATTCATCTTGAGTTTGAAAAAGGAAAAGTAGTTAAAGCCACATCAAAAGTCGGCAATAAAGCCATGCAGAAAATCTTAGATACAGATCCTGGAGCCAGAACCTTTGGCGAGCTTGGAATCGGAGTAAACTACCAGATAAAAAATGCTATGAGAAATACTCTTTTTGATGAGAAAATAGGAGGAACTATCCATTTAGCCTTGGGCAGTTCTTACAAAGAAAAAAGAGGCGGCGCTCCAGTCGGCTTTAATAAATCCGCCATTCATTGGGACATTGTCAAAGACATGCGCAAAAAAGGTTCAATACTTTATGTTGATGATAAGGTATTGATGAAAGAGGGAAAGTTTTCAATTGGCAACCGCGTAGGTTGATTAGCCATAAATTGGAAGTCAACTCTTCTTTGCTTTGTCTGCTAAAAATTGTTTGCCGTGGCCGACGCTTGTATTAATGGGCACATTGTTTTTACATAAAAGACAATCTTTTTCTTCGTAAGATTCGGTTACATACACATCCAAAGATGAAAAAGGCGCTCCGATAGTCTTTTCGTTTACTAGTTTGGGATCACGGTTCACCATAACACAAACCCCAACCACCTCTCCCCCAGCTTTTCGCACCACCTCAACCACTTTTTTAACAGATATTCCTGTAGTAGTTAAATCTTCCAACACCAAAACTTTTTTTCCTTTTATATATTTGTCATATCCTCTTCTAAATATTTGATTACTTTCAGATGCTGAGGAGGTTGTTCCTTTATCTTTTTCCGTATATGTACTTAACACTTCTCTCTTTTTTAACTTCGACAAATAATAAGCTGTCCACTGAGAAAGAATAGTCCCGCCGATTGCCGGTGCAACCACCATATCAATTTTTTTATTTTTAAATTTTCCAGCAAATATTTTACCTATCTTAGCTGCTTCCACCGGATGAAGATATAAAAGATCTTTATTAATGTAATCTTTAAGATGTCTTCCTGATGTGCCGACAAAATGACTATCGGCAATAATCGCTCCCACCTTTTTTAAAATATCAACAACACTTTCTTGCATAGATATAAGTAATTTATAATTAACGATATTTATTTATTTCATCTCTTAGTTTTCCCGCTTCTTCCCGGGCTCCTTGAGCAAAATCTTTACCGGATGATGCATAAAGAATACTGCGGCTGGCATTAAATACTATCCCTCCTCCATTTTTATCAACCCCAGCTCTTACAGCTTTTTCTATTTGACCACTTTGCGCACCAAAGCCGGCTGAAAGAAAAAATTTATTTGGAAACAGTTTTCTCATTTTTTTAAGTTCCTCAGGATATGTGGCGCCGACAAAAATACTGATATTATCTTCTGGCCACTTACTAATTTTTTTGGCCATTGCCATGTAAAAAGGTTCTCCTCCAGCTTCCATATCTTGAAACATACTCGAATCAGGATTGGATGTTTTAATGAGCAAAATTACTAATCGATCTTTATATTCTAAAAATGGTTTAACTGCATCATAACCAAGATATGGATAAACTGTAATCGCGTCAGCATCCCAATATTCAAAAGCGGCAATTGCATACTTAGAAGCCGTATTACCAATATCCCCTCTTTTCATATCCAAAAGAACAGGAATCTCTGGATAAGATTTTTTAATATACTCAATTGTTTTTTTTAACTGTTTTAATCCTTCAATACCATAAGCTTCATAAAAAGCAATATTGGGTTTGTAAGTGGCCACAAGATCATGTGTTGCATCAATCATTGACTTATTAAATTCAAAAATCGCATCCTCTGATTGTTGAAGATGAGAAGGAAATTTCTGAAGATCAGGATCCAATCCTAAGCAAACAAGTGAATCATTTTTTTTGATAATTTTTTCGAATTTCTTTTGCGCATTCATATCTTATGTTAATAAACACCTCGACCTCCGGCCACTCCTCTTACAAAGAGGAGAATTAATCCCCTCTTGTTAAGAGGGGTCTCTGATATTTTATCGGAGGGGGTGTTTTATTTTCTTAATTTTAACTCATCCAAAACTTTTTGCACTAAATTTTGAGGATCAGCGTCAAAAATCACTTTTCCTTTACCGGGTTTGTTGATTTTTGGGAATAAACTCACCAATTCATCAGCAATACCGCCGGTTCCAGTTAAAACCCCAATTACTTTCCCCATATCAAAAAGGTTGGTAAACTCATTCATTGTCCCCCATCGACCAGAGATAATAATGGCTCCATCACAGTTGGACGTTGAAATCACGTTGCGATATTTTTGACAAACTTTAGGTAATGATGAATACTCAAAATCTTTGGGAGTAAAATTTATTTTTGAATAAATAGAAAGATCATCATGGGGAGTAAATTTTTTTTGACCATCCATATCTTTTTCGGGAGAAAAACCGACGACCTCGACTCCCTTTTTAAAAGCTGCAGAAGCCGCTGTGTAAGGAAGCCCCGTACATGCGCCAGTAATGAGAGTAATGTCAAAATCGCCTAAAATCTGACCTAAATTTCGTGCTTTTTCATCAATTGAAAGATCCTCACTCACTGCCGATCCATAAACACCAATTTTATATTTCATCAAAAAATATTGTAACATAAGAAAGAATTATTTCATTGCTACATTGTTGAATTGTTTCAACTCAGGCTGTCAGAACAACATTTCCAACCCGGGAGGTTGAAAAGTTGATAACATGCATTTGAGGTTGATAAATATTTATTTTTTTATATAATTTTACCTAATGCATTCATCATTAACTTCTTCAAAAAAGGAATCTCCAATAACAAAACACAAATCATTATTACATTCTGGTTTTTCTTCTCCCGCTTCCCAATGGACATATGACATTACTAAATCATATGATTGGAATTATGAGCATGGACCAACATTTACTGGTGAATTCCCCAAAAGAACCATTAAACCGTTAAAAAAATTTCTTACTTTCAAGGTAAATTCATTATTTGGAGTGCCCGCTGGTCCATTGGTAAATAGCCAATGGATTGAGTTATATGCAAAATTGGGATTTGATATCTTAACCTATAAAACGGTACGAACAAGAAGCTACCCAGCATTTCCCATGCCTCACATGTTGTATGTCGAACCAGTTTCAGCGCGGAACAAAGATCAACAAGACTATTTAGGAAGACCGTATATAAAAAAACATGAGCATCTCGCAATGACTAATTCATTTGGAGTTCCTTCCAAAGATCCAGACGTTTGGCAGGAAGATGTTGCCAAAACGCTTGACTTAATTGGGGAAGGACAACTCTTAATCGTGAGTGTTATGGGAACGCAAACTGGGGCAAAAAATGAAGATGAGTTTATCGATGATTATGCTAAATGCGCGAAATTAGCACTGGAAGCGGGCGCAAAAATAATAGAAATCAATTTGTCGTGCCCCAATCTTCATGGGACTGGAGTCATATGTTATGACGTTGCGCTAGTTGAAAAAATATGTAGTCAGGTTAAAAATGCTATAGGAAACATTCCTCTTATTGCAAAAATTGGCTACTATTCCGATAGTAAACTGCTGAATGATTTTGTGAAAAAAAATCATACGTATTTGGATGGAATTGCCGTTATCAACACTATACGGGGAAATGTTAAAGACGTTCAGGTGAAAAATTCGGTTATGCGCCAGATTGATTCAAGCGGTATCTGCGGTAAACTAATTAAACCATATGGACTAGCTATGGTTAAACAATTGAATAAAATGCGAACAGAGAAACATCTAGAATTTGCAATAATCGGCGTTGGGGGCGTGACAAGTCCAGAAGATTATGAAGAATACATTCGTTTGGGAGCCAACGCTGTGCAAAGCGCCACAGGAGCAATGATGGATCCCTATTTAGCGTATAAAATATACAAAAAAGAAACAGAACAGAAACAAGATTATCCGCTCATAAAAACATTGGGAGCAAGTAATTTTCAAACAATGATTGGAAACAGCAGTCTTACTGACCTCAAAAAATTATATTTAGATATGCTCTATCCTCAAAATACTTCACGTGTAAAGAATACGTTACAAATAAGTCCAAAGCCATTTAGTCTCAAACATGGGGAAAGAGGCAGAGTGGTGTCGCATGTGTATTTAAATCATCGTGAATCTTTATTGAGCGACCCAATTGATAGAAAGTTGCTTGCTCAGCTGTTAGACCAACTTATCAAAGAAAAGATATTGGCAGGAAAAAAATCAAAATATGGAGTAATTTCTATCGCTTCCTCCTCAAGTCCGGAGCTGACAGCATTGATGCTTGACCTTTTTCCGGACACTATTTCTCGAGCGGTATTTCTTCCAGATCATGTGCTTAATTCGGAACGCGGTACTCATACTTCATTATATGGCGAAATTGACGATTCGATTCCATGGGTGTTAATCGATGACGTCTTTACTTCGGGAAAAACATTTAAAAATTCATTGGAAAATCTCAAAAAAATACTAGGAAACACTTACAAAAAAATTCAAATCTATGGAGCAACATTAGTATATAGAAATACCGAAGATGCAGACCTATTTCTCAAAAATACTAAACAACCAATTCATTCGTTGGTATCTCTTAACGATATATTGGAATATCATTGGAAGCATTTGTCGCCATCACAAAAAAAAATAATACGAAAAGAACGTGTTGAATTACAATGACATAGGGTGAATCGAAATATGATTTTTTAGGCCGCAAAGTTTATTTATCATTTGAATTTTGGAATTTTACTACGTAATTCTTACTCCCCTTTAATACTCCTCTCACCTTAAAGATATATCTTGTGGGCATATGCCTATATGGGATTTAAGCGATTTCTTAAGAATAATCGGCTATTTTTTCGTTTTATTCGTAATCCTGATCGTAGTGTCTTTGTTTGTCAATCCTGATTCTCTCTTAAACATCAAAGTTCAACCTTCACCAATTCCTTAATTTTTTGATTTTTTTACCCAAAATTAAGGAAAAATGAGGTATTCACCTCAAGAAATTACTACGATTTTAAAAAAACACTTGCATTTTTATAAAAAACGTATAAACTGTTTTTAACATGGTTACGATTGCAGAAACCCCTATCTCCTTAACTCCAGAAGATATTTATACTTTTCCAGGCGAAAACGAAACAACAAGATGTCATATTGGTTTATCAGCTGATCAAATGGCCGTTATAAGCCAAGCTGGTTTAGGAATGTGCCAGTTATTATGCCATGCTAAAGAAATTAGAATTACTGATTTAGGTCCTGATTATGTTGTAAAAAAAGATGAAGAATCTCCATTTCCCATCAAACCAGATGATCCTCCTGCCTGCACTCGTCCTTACACTGTAAAAATTCGCGGTAAAACTTCTAAAAATGGATCTGTTAATATAGTTATTCATTCCGAGCAAAATCCTGAAGTATTAAAAGAATTACCTTGCGGACTTGGACAATTAATCATTACAGCTATTGCAACTGAACAAAAATAAAACCTATGCAACAGAAAAAAGATTATCAAAAGGTTTCTTCTTACGAAGGTAAAAAAGGTGAAGTCAAAAAAGTTGTTCTTCTCTACTCCGGCGGTTTAGATACTTCAGTCATGATCAAATGGATTCAGGAAGAATATAAAGCGCAGGTTATTGCTTTGGCAATTGACATCGGACAACAAGCTGATGATATGGAAGAGATCAGGAAAAAAGCCCTAAAACTTGGGGCACTCAAAGCTTGTGTAATTGATGCTAAAGATGAGTTTGCTGAAGAATACATCAGCAAAGGAATCAAAGCCAATGCTTCTTATCAAGGAAAATATCATTTATCCACTCCTATTGGTCGCCCGTTATTAGCCAAATGGGCGGTTAAAATTGCCGCAGCAGAAGGCGCTGACTGCATAGCTCATGGTTGTACCGGCAAAGGTAATGATCAAGTAAGAATTGAAGCGACAGCTCTAGCCATAAACCCTGATATAAAAATCATAGCTCCAGTTCGTGAATGGGCAATGGGAAGAGATGAAGAAATTATCTATGCGAAAAAACACGGCATTCCGGTCAAGCAAACTGCTGATAAACCTTATTCCTACGACGATAATATGTGGGGCGTTACCGGAGAAGGCGGAGAGATCGAAAATCCATCGATCCTCCCCCCATTGGAGAAAATACTTTCTATCTGCACTTTACCTGAAAATGCTCCTGATAAAGCGGAGAATCTCGAAATTGAATTTGTTAAAGGTCTGCCTGTAGCAGTGAATGGAAAACACATGAAACTAGCTGATATTATTATTCATTTAAATAAAATTGGAGCAAAACATGGAGTTGGCATAGCCGTTCACATTGAAGACCGTGTTGTTGGATTAAAAGTTAGAGGCATATATGAGGCGCCTGCTGCAGAAATAATTATCAATGCCCACCAGAATCTGGAAAAATATGTCTCCACCCGTCAGGAAAATGAGTTCAAATCTTTAGTTGATACTAAATGGGCATATCTTTGTTACGGAGGCTTCTGGCTTGAACCTCTTTTTAAGAATTTAAACGTTTATATAGATTATGCTAACAAAAAAGTTACCGGAAAAGTAACCTTAAAACTTTACAAAGGAAAAGCTGAGACGGTGGCCGTCGAGACTCCAAACACAATTTTTGAAGAAAAATTAGCAACCTTTATGGCTTCTGATGCTTTTAATCAAAATGCCTCTCCAGGATTTATTGAACTTTATTCGCTTCAGATGAGACTGGCCCAAAGGGCAGAAAAAACAGCTTTAATTTCAATAAGTCAGAGGCAAAACAAAATAAAATTCTTAAAAGAAGCTCAAAAACTTTACGATATGAAATATAAACTTTATGCTACCTACAAAACTCACAAGTTTTTGAAAACCAATGGAATCGAAGCAATTATAGTTAATAAAATATCTCAACCTCATCTGACTCCAAACTTACTTGATCTTTTAAGGCAAAACCGATTTGATATGATAATTAACATAATGGATAACCGGAATGTTAAGAAAAAGATAAAAACTGATGGTCAGGTTATAAGAGAGTATGCCCTAAAGCATAAAGCTCATTTAATCACTAATCTTGATGTGGCCAAACAGTTTGTAGAGGAATTATATCTGCGGCAAAAGTAAAATTTTATGAAAAGAAAAAAAAGAAGCAGGTGTCTGGATCTTAAAGAATCAATCTTAAAAGAAATTCACAAAAAAGGAGGCTGGGTTAACACCCACTCACACCTCGATCGGGCTTTTACGCTTAGTAAAAAAAACTTTCCTTATGCCAATGCACACCTTCATCAAAAATGGGAGTTGGTTGATGAGTTGAAAAGAACTTCTACTGTTTCAAATATATATGACCGCATGGCCTACGGCGTAGAAAAAATGCTAGCCCAAGGAGTCCAAGCTTTGGGAAGTTTTATTGATGTTGATGAAGTTATTAAAGATAAATCAATTATAGCGGCCCAAAAAATAAGGGATAAATATAAAAAAGATATAAAAATAAAATACATGAATCAGGTTTTAAAAGGAGTAATAAACAAAGAAGCCCGCCGATGGTTTGATCTTGGAGCGTCATTTGTAGATATAGTCAGCGGTCTTCCAGGAAGAGATAAAGGCCACGAGGAAGAACATCTGGATATAGTATTTGATACCGCTAAAAAAATGGGCAAAATGATCCATGTCCACGTTGACCAGCTAAATACCAGTAAAGAAAAAGAGACAGATCTTCTGGCAAAAAAAACTAAAGAACATAAAATGGAAGGAAAAGTAGTGGGAATTCACGGCATCTCAATTGCCGCCCACCCAAAAGAATATAGAAAAAAACTATATAAACAAATAAAAGATGCCGGCCTTATGCTTATCTCCTGCCCTACTGCCTGGATAGATTCCATTTATGTTCATTCAAAAGATCCTAACCGGATCGGCGTTGAAAGATCAGAAGAAATGGCACCGATTCACAATGCCATTCTACCTGTTGACGAACTATTGGCTGAAGGAATAACTGTGGGAATAGGGACAGATAACATTAACGATATCTATAAACCCTTTACTGATGGCGATATGTGGACAGAATTAAGATTTATGCTTGAATCCTGCCGTTACTATGATGTCAAAGAACTTGTCAAAATAGCCACCATCAATGGCCTAAAAGTACTAGGATTAACTTAACTTCCATCCACCAGATCATCCCACCTACGCGGTTGCCCAATTTATGCTTTAATCTAGCGTTTTGGATTGATATAATTTGAATATCTTGCCGCGATGGTGGAACTGGTATACACGCAGGTCTCAAAAACCTGTGAGGGCAACCTCATGTCGGTTCAAATCCGACTCGCGGCACATCTATCTTTTTTAATACTTGACTATTAATAAATAAAACTTATACTTATATAAAGTATGACAATTGAACCAGGTAAATCAAAAATGAATGCGTGGATTACTTTTATCGGAGTCGTCCTTCTTCTCATTGGAATTTATGCCTCAGTAAAAACTGTTGTCAACCTAACCCTTTTTGAAAAGTATCCGCAAACTGGCGTTTTGTCAATCAATTTTTTTGGTGCTCCTACCTATTATCAGCGGGAACAAGACTGTCTTTACCCACAAACTTACTATACTCCTGACGGCCAGAAAACAAGACAACCTAATGAAGAAGAAAAAACAAGAGAAAAAAATCAGCAAAAAATCTGTGTTGAAGGCGTAAAAGAACAGCGGCAAACCGCTAAGATTAACGACATTAGTCAGTCTCTTTTATTTCTTTTCTTGGGAGCTGGTGTCTTAGCCGCCCGCAAAATATTCTTCTAACTACATGTATTTATTGTTTCTCTTAATCCCAGTCGTTGGAGTAATTTTCTTTTTTACCTCTTCCCGGTTATCTCCTATTCCCTACTTTCCTTCAAATATAAAAGACATCGACCTAATCATAAAAGCTTTAAGTTTAAAAAATAATCAGATCATAATTGATCTTGGAGCCGGAGATGGCCTGATAGTATTTGAGGCTGCCAAAATGACTTTTGAGAAGAAATTAAACACTAAGTTTATTGCTGTTGAGATCAATCCGGTTTTGTTGCTAATCCTTCATTGGAAAAAATTTTTTCATGAAAACAAAAAAAATATTCAAATAGTTTTTGGAAATATGTTTAAAATGAATTACTCAAAATTACTCCCTAAACATAAATCTCAAATAACCTACTATCTTTATATTTCCCCATGGTTTTTGGAAAAAACTATCGCTAACATCAAAAATCAGTTAAAAAATTTTTATATAATCACTTATATGTACTCTATCCCAAAAAGGAAAGAGATTAAAAAAATTAAAGGAAAAAATAATATTTTTACATATAAATTTTAATGATCACATTAATAGCCAATATTGATCGAGGAATCACCGCTTTTCTTTATAATTTCTTCCCTCATAATCAATTTTTTGACTATATTTTTTCTTTTTTCTCTTTTTATGGAAGTTCAATAATCATCTGGTTTATTGCTGCCTTGCTTCTTGTCATTTTTGCCGAAAAAAAGAATAAAAAATTCATCATTTATCTTGCCGTGGCCTTATTAATAACCCTTTTTTTGACAAATGTTGTTTTTAAAAATGTTTTTCACCGCGTAAGACCTGTTCAAACTCCAAATACCTCTATAAGCTGTCCTAAAGATTTTAGTTTCCCTTCAGGTCATGCCTCTGCCGCTTTTGCCGGAGCCGTTGTTTTGGCTGTTTTTGATAAAAAAAGGAAATATTTCTACTATGGAACCGCTATTCTCATTGCATACTCCCGCATTTACCTTGGCTGCCATTATTTTTTGGATGTTTTAGGAGGAAGTATTGTCGGTTCTATTGTCGCTTATCTAACTCTACGATTCGGTCAGATTTTTTTGGATTGTTTTCGCGGTTGTACTACTAAAAATTCTTCATAGTGTTCTGGAGGGAAAAGACAGCCATGCATGCTAATTGTTCCATCCGTTCCAACAATCGGTTGAGTGACTCTGTCTTTTCCATAACGCGGATCATCTTTATGTTTATCGCCTGCACCCATGTAACCTTCTTTTTTATACGGATTGGACATGTCTACAACAGGATAAAATCCATGCTCACAGCAATTTTTAATTCCATATCCTCGAGCTTTAAGCACCATTTGTCTTCTAACAATATATTTACTTCTTGATCCTGTTCTTTTCCCAGGTCTACCCTCAATAATAACGACTTTTCCATTTAGTCTATCTAAGAAAAAATTATAGGTAGTTTCATCATCAGATTTTTCAATTTCAAATCCCTGATTTTCTAAAGAAGCTAAGTAATTTTCAGTAACCTTCTCCATAACTGCAATACGCTGTTCAAGGAGCAAATCATGTCCTTTAACCGGTCCTACCAGCCAAAATCCATAACTAAATATGTCATTTATATTTTCCGGATCTTCTTCGAAGCTTTTTCTTAAGAAAGAGTTAAAAAGCTTCCAAGGTTTTTGATCTACAATAAAATAATACTGACCGTTTGACCTAATTTCCATAATATTATCCATGTTCTCTTCTCTGATTCTGTAAACTTTATTGGGAACAACTTTACCAAAATATTTTAATATGCTATCATCAAAAAATTTATTGCCGGCTTCAAATTTCCGATCAAAAATGTGTTTTGCCAAAAGAGCCTTAAAAAAAATAAGTATTTTCCTGCCTGATTCAAACTTAACTACTCGATTAGAATCCTGAAATGCATACATACAAAGTTCCGGCAAGTAAGCGCCCCTTGTTTCATTTCTTTCTTCATGTGCCTGATAGAGTCTGCTTAATTTTGGGTCATGCGCCTTTAATATTTCACCAAATTCAGGAATATATTTATCTATTTCCCGAAAGACACCTTCAACGTATTTTGTCTCAAATCCAAAAGCCTCAGCAATAAAATTAATGAAACTTTTATGTAGTCGCGTCTTGAAATCAGTATTGACTTCGCCATATGTCCCAAGTTTTCTAAATAAAGTCTGGGGAGTTTCATTATTTTCTAAAGCAGCTGCTGTAAAACCGTTTAGCATAAAAGATTGTAAGGCTACTGCTGTCTTTGTGGTCATAGCGGCATTACTTTTTGTCTGTGTTAGTAAGGTCAATAAATGCAATATATCAACACCTCGGTTGCCTTTATTTAAACCTAGTTTAATCAAATCTGCTTGCCATTTCGCCCTAGTTTTAATTTTATTTAAATTAGTGAGGCCGTTTTTTTCCTCTTCAACACCAAAAATTTTTTCACCCCATATTTTTTCCGTATCACTTGTTAATGCTTGTACTGTTAATCCTAAGGCATGAAGATTAATGATCGTGCGCTCCTGAAGTTTTGCAAATTCCTGACCAAGCTCTGTTTCTTTACCTCTAAAGTATTCTGCATACATTTCTGCATTTACTTCATCTATTGCTATCCTTATAAAACTTTCTGCATTACCAGGTCCAAACGCCTCTTCAATATCTTTATAAATATCAGCCAGTAAACGATATGGTTTTTTACATTGTTCTTTAACAATAGGTTTCGCACAAATATTTTTTATTACTCTTTTTTTAATTTCTTCTTCTGTTTCAGTAAGAAAATCTAGCAAACCCTCTAGTGCATTTTCTCTTTTTAAACGACTTAAAGGAGAGATCTGAATTCCTGAGGAACCTATATTAGCACTACTTTCAATAAGTTTTAAACCTCTTACTTGACCGCGTATTTGAGCTTTACGAAGTTCATCTATACTAATCTGAACGATTTGTTCTATTTTGTCCTGTTCTTTATCGCTAGCATGGGCTTTAGCTATTTGAGTAGATAACACAGGAAAACTTACTAATGAAGTTTCTCGATCTTCGTTGGCATATTTTCCAAAAGGAATAGTATAGGTATAAGCGTCTTTCCCCTCAACAATATATATTGGCAACTTATCTGAATAAGGCATAATATGCAGTGTTGTTTCTTCTCTAGTCTCTCTGTAAGCGGCTTCTAAGTCAGATTCACCAGGATTCTTTTGTCCTCCAATCGGAGTTAACATATTGGCTGAAGCAACGCTTTGTCTGGATTTCAGCGCCATGTTAATCTCGATTAACGTAGGTTCTAATCCATCTCTCAATGTTGAAAGCGCTTGCTTTGCAGTAATAATACTCCATGGATAAACTCTCACAACAGGAATGCGAGTTCTTTTTTCTCCCTCAAGGTTACCCCATACTTTTGCTTCAAAAGAAGACATATAAAAATTAGCCAAATAAATATTTTATAGGATTATATCACATCAAAGCTTCCTCGATACATCCCCATGCCGCAGGAGAAGGAAATACGGCCTATCTCTTCTGGAGTAAATTCAATGATATTATCGCCTCTTTCTAAAAGTTTTTGAACTCCAAGTTTAGGAACAACTAAAAATCCTTGACAGCCAAAAACATTTTGTCCTTTAATAACCCACCTTACCGGAACTTTGCTTTTAACAGTAAATAAGTTAGGAGAATAACCACTTGAGTTAACATTCATTGTTGCTATTTGGTAACCGTTTTTAATCTCAACAGTTGAAGAACCGCTGGCTGAAGCAGAAAAACCTGGAAAACTTATCCCTTGAAGCGCAAGAAAATTGGAAAAGTAACTGAGACCTACAAGCAAAATCACAACGCCGACAACTCTGTAAAAAACTGCATAATATTTTGATTTAGTAAACGCTGAAGCCAAACCAATCACCATAAGCATAGGAACTGTTCCTAAAGCAAATATTCCCATTGTCAAAGCGCTTTTCACCGGATCGGCTTGTCCTAAAGCATAAAGCTGAACAGTTTGGGTAAAACCACAAGGCAAAAGATAAGTAATCGCACCTAAGAAAAATGAAGTTTTTTTAGGATGAAGCAAAAGTTTATGTTCAAGTTTTTGAAAAATACCTTTAGTAAATGACGTTGAGATTACAGAGGAAAACTGAATTAATTTCAACATATTAAGTCCCACCACAACCATCATAACAGCTACAAATAACGAAAGAATTGAACCTAACTGGAAATTATTGGATAAAGTCTTGCCTACAAAACCTGTTAAAAAACCAAAGACTGTATAGGTTAGTACCCGACCAACATTAAAACTTAAAGCCGGGATAATATTTTCAGTAACTGATACGCCGGTTTTTTTAAGTTTACCAATGGTTGCTAAAAATAATGCACCTGATGTGGCCATACAGGTTGAGGTTGAAGCAATCAAGCCTAAGATAAACACTGTTGACAGAGTTAATCCGGCGGCAGTATTAAACTCAGGCAGAAGATTCAGTTCTTGAGCAAAAAAATAAAGAATAAAAAATATAACAGCTATAGCTCCCGCATTAAAAACACGGTTAAGATAAGGTTCTGTTTCTTCTCTTTCTCCTTTTTCTAAAATCGCATATCCATACTGAATAATCTTGCGATTTAGCGTGTGATGATTTAAATGCCCAGTGTAATAAACTTCTGTTTTTTGGGTGCGGAAATTGGCTTTAACTTTTTTTACATTATCAACTTCTGCAAACTTATCCTGAATCAAAATATCACAGGAAGGACAGTGCATTCCTTTAATATGCACTGTTGTTTTTTT
Organism: Candidatus Roizmanbacteria bacterium; assembly: GCA_016432445.1. Lineage (GTDB taxonomy): Bacteria > Patescibacteriota > Microgenomatia > UBA1406 > GWC2-37-13. The sequence goes on from CP066689.1 coordinate 930,410, forward strand.
TATGTCAGTCATAGATAATTATTTTACTTGATTTTACTTATAAATCAATTTATAATATCCCTATGGGGGGGATTACACATGTTTAAACCAAAAAATACAAAAGAACGGATTCTTCACCGCCTAAAAATATCCTTAGGCCATTTAAAAAAAATTGTTGAAATGGTTGAAAACCAACAGTACTGTATTGACATCTTACACCAATCGCAAGCGGTTCAAAAAGCTTTAAAAGAAACAGATAATATCATACTGGAAAATCATCTTAAATCATGCGCCGCTGACGCTATAAAAAAAGGCAATAAAGATAAAGCCATTGCCGAAATTATTACTATTTTTAAGAAAAGTAACTAATGAGCTTTGATAAAGTTTTAGTCATCGTAAGCGGCATTATTGGAATTGTTTTCACTTACTGGTTTTTTTTGGCCAAACGTGAAAAAGTTACCGAAATTGCAGACTCTTCTGTTGATATCATTGTTGAAGGCGGCTACTCCCCTAATATTATTGCTATTCCAAAGAATAAAACTACAAAAATAAATTTTTTAAGAAAAGATTCAAATGATTGTTTGGATGAAGTGGTTTTAGGTGATTTTAAAATAAGAAAAAAACTCCCGCTTAATGAAAAAGTAACTATTGAGCTGACACCTAAAAAATCCGGGGAGTTTACTTACTCCTGCGGAATGAATATGTACCACGGGAAGATCATAGTTAAGTAAATCCAAATTTCAAAATCCAAATAACAAATGTCAAACATTCATTTAACATTTGACATTTGAGCTTTGGATTTGATTTGACATTTGTCATTTGGATTTTAGATTTAAAGATATGAATATAAAAAAAACATTTGCTATTAAAGGCATGCATTGCGCTTCTTGCGTTTATGTTATTGAAAGCGCTTTAAAAAAAGTTAATGGCGTAAGCCAAGCCAATGTTAACTTAGCTATTGAAAAAGCGACAGTTACTTATGATCCTGAAAAAGTAACAGATGAAAAATTAATGTCTGCTGTAGCCAACGTAGGTTATAAGGCTTCAATTAAAGAAGAAATAGAAACAGAGGATAAAGAAAAAGAGGAAAAACAACAAGAATTAAAAAAACTTTTAACAGAGGTTATTGTCAGTTTAGGTTTAGGATTACTCATTCTTTTTGGAAGTTTTCCTAAATTATCAGATTTTGCTCCTGTAATTTTAAAAAATCCGCTAGTTTTGTTAATCTTAGCCACTCCGGTTCAGTTTTGGGCAGGCTCAAGATTTTATCGAGCCACTATCCCTGCCCTTAAGCACCGTACTGCCAACATGGACACTTTGGTAGTAATAGGAACAACAGTCGCCTACTTTTACTCCGCCATTGTTACCTTCTTTCCGGATGTAGTAAAAAAAATAGGTATTGAACCAATGCCTTACTTTGATGTATCAGTAATAATAATTGCTCTTATTTTACTCGGACGTTATTTTGAAGCTAAAGCCAAGGCTGGGACATCAGAGGCAATTAAAAAACTTATCGGTCTTCAAGCAAAAACAGCAAGAGTTATCCGTAATGGAAAAGAAATTGACGTACTCATAAATGAAGTACTGATCGGTGATGTCATAAGAGTCAGACCAGGTGAAAAAATACCCGTTGACGGAGTTATCACCGAAGGTGAATCATCAATAGATGAATCAATGGTTACTGGAGAAAGCATACCAGTTGATAAGTTTAGAAACGATACAGTTATCGGCGCCACTATCAATAAATCAGGCACTTTTCTTTATAAAGCGACTAAAGTCGGTCAGGAAACAATGCTAGCTCAGATCATAAAAATGGTTCAGGAAGCTCAAGGCAGTAAAGCGCCAATTCAGCGATTGGCTGATTTAATTTCTTCGTACTTTGTTCCGGTAGTAATCATGCTGGCCATATTTACTTTTGTTGTCTGGTATGTTTTTGGTCCTTCACCGGCTCTTCTTTTTGCCATTTTAAATACAGTTGCAGTACTCATTATTGCCTGTCCTTGCGCTATGGGCTTAGCTACCCCAACAGCCATAATGGTTGGCACAGGACTTGGAGCTGAACATGGAATTCTTATAAAAGATGCCCAAAGTCTGGAAACCGCCCACAAAATAAACACTGTTATTTTTGATAAAACCGGAACATTGACTAAAGGTAAGCCTGAGGTAACAGATATTATTGTTCTGGGTTCTGGGTCATGGGTTATGGGTAGTAAAAAAACTCAGAACTCACAACTCATAACTCACAACCTATTACGATTGGCTGCCTCTCTTGAAAAAGGATCGGAACATTCATTGGGTGAAGCTATTGTTAAAAAAGCAGAAGAAGAAAAATTGAATTTAAAAAAAGTGAATAATTTTATAGCTGTTCCTGGACACGGAATTGAAGGAATGATTGATAATAAAAAAATCTTTATTGGTAATCGAAAACTTATGATGAGGGAAAAAATTTCAGTTGATTCTTCAGAAGATAAAATCAGTCAGCTTGAACAGGAAGGCAAAACAGTTATGATGATTGCTATTCAAAACTCTCAACCCTCAACCCACACCCCAGAATTACTTGGACTAATTGCTGTTGCCGACACCTTAAAAGAAACTTCAATGGAGGCTGTAGAGAAATTAAATAAAATGGGTATAGAAACAATTATGATCACAGGTGACAACCAAAGAACTGCCAACGCTATTGCTAGAAAAGTTGGCATTGAAAGAGTTTTGGCTGAGGTTTTACCAGAAGAAAAAGTAAATGAAGTTAAAAAAATTCAAGCTGAGAATAAAAAAGTTGCTATGGTTGGTGACGGCATTAATGATGCGCCTGCTCTAGCTCAGGCAGATGTTGGTATTGCAATGGGAAGTGGTACTGACGTTGCCATTGAAGCAGCTGATATAACTCTTATCAATAAAGATCTGCGTTCAGTGGTTTCAGCAATTATTCTTTCAAAAAAAACCATGAGAACAATTAAGTTGAATTTATTCTGGGCTTTCGGCTATAACATAATACTTATACCAGTGGCTATAGGAATACTTTACCCTTTCTTAGGGATTCTTTTAAATCCAATCTTCGCATCTGCCGCCATGGCTTTATCCTCTATTTCGGTTGTTACTAACTCTTTGTTGTTGAAAAAAGTAAAAATATAACGATTACAATTTTTATAATTGTTATAAATATTATATAGCTGAGGTTTTTTCTACGCTATAGAATTTTACGCGGTCACCTCTAAACATAAGATCAATCTCCCCTACTGAGCCGTTACGGTGTTTAGCAATATTAAGCTTGATCATTTTTTTTGACTTATCCATAATATCTTCATTATCATCTTCATAGTAAAGAAACATCACTACATCCGCATCCTGTTCAATAGCTCCCGATTCTCTCAAATCCGCAAGCTGTGGTTTTTTAATTCCTCTGTGTTCTACAGCGCGGGATAATTGAGATATAGCTAAAACCGGTATTCTAAGTTCCCGGGCTAAATTTTTTAACCCTTGGGAAACAAAAGAAACTTCCTGGACACGCGACTCAAAACGTTTACCGGCATCAGCAAGCTGAAGGTAATCAACCACCAAAAGTTTAATATCTTTATCTATTTTTAATTTCCTTGCTTTAGTCCTCATTTCAAGAACTGAAATACCAGGAGTATCATCAATAAAAATGGGCGCGCTGGAAAGATCACCCATGGCTTCCAAAAGCTGAGCCCGCTCCTCAGATGTTAATCGGCCAGTCTTCAAACGCCAAGCGTCAATATCAGCCTGACCAACTAGCAATCTGTCAACCAACTCTTCCTTACTCATCTCAAGCGAAAAAAAACCTACTGGTATTTTATGTTTGGCCGCCGCATTAAGCGTAATATTTAGAGCAAATGTTGTTTTACCAATTCCTGGACGCGCCGCCAGTATCAAAAGATTTGAGTCCTGCATACCGGCAAGTTTGTTATCTAGGTCATTAAAACTAGTTGGCACTCCTCGAAGATGCCCGCCACTTTTCATCAGTTCCTCTAACCTATCTAGACTTTCGGTAAGTATTTCTTTAAGTTCAATAAAATCTCTATGAGACTGCTGTTGGGAAAGTGAGAAAATCTCAGACTCAGCAAAATCCAAAAGTTTTCTAGTGTCGCCTTTGTTATCAAATGATCTCTCGACCATGCGGGACGAGACCTCGATCAATTTTCTTTTTATATAATGATCTTTGACTATGTGAGCGTAGTTCTCGGCATAAGCTGAGGTGGGAACTGTGTTTATAAGTTCAGATAAATAACCTGCACCGCCGATTTTTATTAAAATTCCCTGATGCTGAAGTTCATTTTTTAAAGTTACTACATCTATAGGCTGCTGTTTCTCAAAAAGTGAGATCATGGCTGAGAAAATAAGCTGATGTTCTAGTGAGTAAAAATAGTCAGCCTTGACAAACTCAGCCACTAAATGAATGGCTGATGAATCTATTAAGATTGATCCCAAGACAGATTTTTCAGCTTCAAGATCATGGGGAGGTACTTTTAAAACATCAACCGGCGTAGTCATTAATAACGAACATTAAATATTAACTGATCTTAGATGTTAGATCTGAGATCTTAGATTAAATAAAAAATTTTAATACCAAAAATCGAATATCAAAGATCTAAGATCAAAGATCTCAAATCTTAAGAGGCCATCACAATAACCTTCTGTTCTTCGCTTAAATCTTCTTTCTTAACCACCAGTTTGTCAACTGGGTTTACCTCATCAATCCCCATCTCTTTCAGAAAATCAGAAACCGGTGATAATTTGGAACGAAGCTCTTCAGACAGTTTTTCCTGACTATAGTGCATTGGAATTATGATTGAAGGATCTAGTTTTTTAACTAAGGAAGCCGCAGTTGTTGCATCTATGGTGTAAGTTCCTCCGATGGGTACAAATAAAATATCAATATTACCTATTTCTTCATAAAGTTCATCGTTAAGTAAATCTCCTAGATCACCACAATGAAGTAGTGTAAGATTTTCTGCTTCAATTTTATAAAGAATATTTTCGCCTCTCTCCAGACCTTTTTTGTTATCATGGTACCACTTATAGCCAAAAACTCGAATACCGTTTTTTTCAAACTCTCCCGGCCAATCAATAACAAGAGGATCGCCGCTGACTCCTTGAACAAAGTTATGATCGGCATGAGAATGAGATATGGTTACCACATCTGCTTCTATTTTAGGAAAACTCATCCCAACCATTTGAGAACTGAAAGGATCAGTCACCAGTTTAGCATCTTTTGTTTTTATCAAGAAAGCCGAGTGGCCCAAATATTTAATTTCCATAGGTAGAAAGCAGAATAACAAAAAAATTTATGAAAGTCAAAAGAAATCAGCTATAACAATACTGTCATTGCGAGGAGGCGTAGCCGACGCGGCAATATCATTGAAGATTGCTTCACTTCGTCAAGTACAGACCTGTACCTGACTTCGTTCGCAATGACAAAACTCACTTACATATATATTGTTTGACCTCAACTCTTTCTTTCTCAGGTAATTTATCAATTTGTTTAACAATAGCCTCAACTGTCGTTTGAATAATAGTCTGAGTAACAGTTTCGGCTGATTTAGAAGCAGTACTTTGTAACAAACGAGTAGTTTCCCCTAATACATTATTTGTTAAGTCTTTAGCTTTACTTATTGGTGCATCCAAGAAGGCAGTCAAATTTTTTTTAGTTTCTGTTATTAAATCTGCTGATGGAGTCGGCGTTGAAGTAACTGAAGTTTGAGCTTCATCACCTAAAATTTGCGGATTTTCAGATGAAGGAATACTGTTCCCAACTCTAGTAAAAATTGCTGCGCCGCTAATAACTGCTAAAGCCAAAACTATTTTTAAGACCGTTACTTTATGTTCCAAAAGGTAAGAAACTACTGACATAATCTTATTATATATTGTAAAATATTAAGTTGGTTATGGGTTTTGGGTTGTGGGTTCTGGGTTTTAACTCATCACTCATAACCCATAACTCAGAACGAATTTCAAAATGCCCGGATGGCTCAGTGGTAGAGCGAGTTCTTGGTAAGAACTAGGCCGCGGGTTCGATTCCCGCTTCGGGCTCAAGAGCTGACCAGACGACATCCATATCTTTTAAACGATATGACGGCATATAAGAAAAAACTTTCCCTTCGTCGAAGGAATATTCTTTATTAACATCTTTAATCCTCTTATCTATCGCCTTTTCAAACTCTCCACCAGCTCTGTTTGTTCTAATCGATGAGTTTTTAGAAACAGCTACCACATCAAAATTATTGCCGAGGGCGAATTTTTCCAAAACTCCCATTATTCCTGAAAATAAAGCGCCCTCGTCAACCGAATAGAGATAAGTACTGGAAGGATTAAGTGAAGCCGTAAGTATTCTTTTTCCATTTTTATCAGTAAAGTGATGCAAAAGAACCAACCCCTGACATTGAAAATTTCCCGGATCTTGAAAGACAAGCTGAAAATAATTTGACATGTCCCATAAATTTTTCTTTCCTCGGTCAGGATTATCTTTTGAGACACAGACTCCCCCTACCATTCTGGCATTGGCACTCTCTTTTGTTTTAGTGAAATAGGCATTTAAAACTTCCCGCTTTGTACCTTTTTCAGATTCAAACTTTTGTAGATTTCCTTCTGTAACTCCACGTTCTTCTTCAAAAATATCGATAAATCTTTGAGCGGTATAGGAAGCAAATTCCTCCCGGTCATATTCACCTTTTAAAATTTGCAGTTCAGAGTTTAGGGCTTCTTGAAGATTTATCTCTCCGAGATGAATAGATTTAGGATCGGTATCCTTCCCGGCAATCAATTTTAACGCTTCAAAGCTTCGTTCTCTTTGAGATCTTAACATACCGTATAATTTCTTAGTATGAAGATTTGTAGAACTGGACGATTTTTCTGATAATCCGTGCGTCACTCCTTCATACTTTGCAATAATTTTTTGAACTTCTTCTTCTGAGTATTTCCTATTATTTCTTACCTCAAGAATTTTACGAACTTGGGTCACGAAATCTTGCGACATACCTAGTTTTTTTACCTGCATTCTATTGAGTTTTTCCTGTCTGGACTGGCTTTGATTACTGCTTCCCAACATTGCGAAATATTTTTTCATCTGTTCTTCTACTTGCGGATTACCAAATCCGGCAGTCACCAATCTTTTATTAACTTCTTTGATTTTGTCTGAATAAAATTGGGATAGTTCACAAAGAAGTGCATAATCTCGATTGGAAGCCCCATATACACGATCGTTAGTCCCTTGAATAAATCCGGCTATATCTTCAAAATAAGCAAATTCGTAAGTTATCATCAGGTCTTTTAATAAATTCAAATCTATTCCATTTTCATGGTAAATAGATTCAGATAAGATTAAAAAAAAATTTTGTTCGACAGATAAAGAAGCCCTATCAATCCCTTCAAACACACCCCTTTTGACCAGTTCAGTAAAATATTGATCTATATTTACGCCTAAATTCTTTTTCAGCTGTTCTACATCCCCACCGGCTTCCTGAAGTTTTCTCTGAACCGCATAAATCGGTTTTTGCAAATCTATTAAAACCTGTGAATCCACCAATTCCCCCTGTCTCAACCTCACCAAAGACTGACTTAAAAGATCAATTTGATAACGAGGTTCTATTTTAAACTCAGCCAAATCCCCGCTTCTATCGCTACACTCTTCAACTCTTTCGTACGACCCCCATTGTCCACTATTATTTGGATAAACATGCCGCACCAAATCCTTAAAAAAAGGCACTTTCCTTTCTTCCTCAGAAATATCCGAAGAGGCTATTAGCTTATCGGATATGGAAAGTAATCTCGATATGTATATCTCCGCCTGCCCACTTTCCACCGCCTGCTTATAACCGCCGATTATTGCCGGGGAAACAGCTCTGAACCGGTTAACAAAATCCAGAAAAATTTTTCTATCTTCTGCCGTAATTACCCCCGCTTTAATGCAATCCACATATCCTTTAAAAATATCAAGAGATCTACTGCCTGAAATCCCAACTACTTGATTGATAAAATCAATATCCTTATTATCTTTTAAAAACATTTGTATATTCTCTGTAACAAATTCTTTGACAGGCTCCATCTTTTCATCAGTCATCCATGCGCATTTTTGAGGAACAGTTATAAAAAAATCTAACCATACTGAAGACTGATCAGTTAATCCTCCATTGGTACCAATTTCCTTTAAAGCTTCTTCCCTAAATTTATCTTCCAATGATAGGCATTTATTCCAGAAGTTTTGTTCTTTTTCCGATAGTAAACTTATAATATTTTTATCACCAGAGCCGATATCCCCTCCTAATAATCGTTGCGCGTTATTTTTGGCTAAATAATTGACCAGCAAAGAATAGTTGGGAACGCCTCCTTTTAAAAATTCATGCCCATAATTAAGAAAGAAAGTTTCTCCCAGCTTCATCGCATGATGCTCTTCAGCTCGGGAAGGATATCTAAAAAAATTAAATAGATATTTAACATTATATAAGTCATTAGGACAATTATCATCGTCAAAAAATGTTGTTAAGAATTTTAATTCCGTAGATTTCTCTCGACTTGAACTTTTTGGTAATCCTTTTGCATATTCCAAACCTTCTAATAAAAACGCATAAGTTAGTTGTTTTACCGGTTGTCCATTCTCTACAGCCTCTTGAACATAGGTAGAAAATTTATCCTTATTATTTAGAAGAAACGCGGACACCTCATCATAACTCGTGTGACCTAACAAAAACTTCCAGAATTGATGATCGCTTTCTGGAAGTTTCTCAAGCTCAATACTTTCCCTGATATTGTCATAATCCAGCCTACCGTAGGTATAAAATTTTGAAAAAAGTTTTCTTCTTTCCTGGGGAGTTTCAGCTAGTCTGGCCGCCAAAACAAGCGCTTCTTTTATTGCTTTTTTATTTCCCGGCCTTAGAGCAATTTTTATACCTCCCAGATTATAAGTATCTATCTCATCATTATTTTCAGCTTTAAAATAATCCTTTAAAAATCCCTCCAGTTCATCCGGCTCTCCCCCTTCACTACTACTTAATTTGGAAAAAACCATATCTATTCCATCAAGGACATTCCGGGTGGTCCCTCTTAAAAAAGACTCAGCGCCACATTCCCACCCCCAATCAATTGCCTTAACACAGTTTGAGAGTTGCCCCTGTTCTGCCAAATAGTTAATATTAAAAAAAACATCTCGATCCCCTATTGAATACCTCAATCCCTCAACTTCGTTCTGTCTATTACCTCCCTCAGCCCCTTTCATTGTCTCATGAATAATGTATTCATATATGGAAAGCTCGTCTTGGTAGCGCTGTCCATTGGCAAATAGCTCTTCGACAGAATTTTTAGCCAAAGTTGGATGTTTTTCTAGTAAACTGCCGCCAGTAATTAATGATTCTCGTTTTAAGGCTCTCAAAGTCTCCAGTTGAGCGTCAGATAGAGGACATTGAGCAATAATACCGATCAAACGATCGAGATTGGGATTGGCGAATTGATCGAACCCTGATGGCCAAAAAAATGTAAATTCCTTTAATTGTTCTAAACTTGCTGAAAATTGATCATCGGGGATTTGAGAAAGTTTTAAAACATCACTTACAAAATTATATCCACTTGTGTAATGAAAAGATCCGGTAAGACGCCTTATTTTATCAAGATTATGCGCTTCCATAACCTGCGGATTCTCACCAAGAAGTTTATAAAATTGTTCGGTTTGATATTGACGAGGAATTTCTACCGAATAGTAATAAAATGAACTTAAATCACTGCTAAGATCATAAGCCTTTATTATTTGACCATCAGGTGTAAAATACTTAAGAGTAGAAAAATTAATCACTTCTAAAAAACGTAAAACCTTTTCTGGATTAGCTACACCCTTTTTTACTAAAGATACTATTGCATTTTTTCTTTTGTGCTCGAGTGTCGGCAATATTTGTTCCTCAATGAGCTTATAGCGTTCCTCAAATGATGAAAACGGCTCTCCCCTTTCAACTTTTATATTTTTATCCGGATCATAAGTCCTATATTTTTTTATAAACTCATCTGCCACCTTTCGTCTGGCCACCCGCCTTTCGCCGGAATTATCTTTAATGCTAGTTAGGCCAAAAGCCTGACGCAGATCATTTATACTTAAGCCTTCACTTTTGATTTGTCCGATGCCGGCTAAAAAATCACCTTGTGCCTTGGTGGCAGAAAAATCTGCGGCTCCATTATTACTTTTTGGTCCACTATCTAAAATAGTCTTATCCACCACTATTATTAAATAGAAAAATTAGAGGTTAGTCAAGCCAGATATGTTTAGATTTTACTCATGGCAAAGTAGCTAACAATGGCTGCGGAGACTATCACATTTAAAGACTTATTGATTCCCCACATGGGAATTTCCACAATTTGGTCAACAAGTTCAAGCGTTTCCGGCAAAACTCCAAAAGTTTCATTACCAACAAGAAGCGCTAAAGGAGTTTGATAATTGGCCGACCTATAATCAATAGCTTTTTCACTTTGCTCCACAGCGATAATGGTTATGGGTTGTGAGTTTTGAGTTTTGAGTTTTTGTTTTGACCAAGAACCCATAACCCATAACTCAGAACTTCTTAAATCGTTAATTGCCTCTCTTGCTGTAGCTTTATATTCCCAAGATATCATCTTATAGGTGCCAATGGATGCTTTTTTGATCTTAGGATTTGGTGGAATTTCCGTCTGTCCGCATAAATAAATTTTTTCAATAGCTAAAGCATCAGCTAAACGGAAAAGACCGCCGACATTATAAGTATCATAAACATTTTCCAAAATAAAATATATTGGATGGCGTTTAATAGTTTTAAGACGCTCTTTTAGTTTTTCATCTTCCTCTTGAGCTTCCCGAAGTTCCCGAGCGGTCATTTTCATATTTATATTATAACAATAAATATAGTAATCACTAAGAAGCCGTGAACTCATAATTCCATATACAGATAAACCGCTTGACAGTTTCAGGAATAAAGTACTATAATATATTTATTGCTGTTTTTAATGTATACCACCCAAGGTATTAAGCCTATAGTTGACTTCCAAATAATCTTCAGTTATAATACGATCTTATGAAAGCTTTTAATATCATTCCAAATACTGTTTTAATAGCTATCTTTATTCTTTTTACGGCTGCACCAGCTTTTGCCCAATATGGACAATACGGTCAGCTTGGCTACGGCGGAGCTGCTCCCATACAAAGCATCATTATCGATAAAACTGTCGGAATACCAGGTACCCCAACAAAAGGCGGAGTTACAACTCAGGATTTTGTCGACAATCTTTCAGCATCAGACTTCCGCTTTAAACCAGGACAAGAGGTAATGTTTCGACTAAAAGTAAAAAACACTTCATCTGTCAAGTTATCTCAAGTTCAGGTAAAAGATTTTCTTCCATCTTTTGTTGAAGCTCTTGAAGGACCAGGATCAGTAAACAACCAAACTGTTGCTTTTAATGCTGGTGATTTCAACTCAGGAGAAGAAAAAACATTCTTTATCAGAACTAGGCTCCTTGCTCAAGAGAAACTACCAGCAGATAAAGGCTTATTTTGCCTCGTAAACAAAGCCGAAGCTGTAACTGATAATGTAAGAGACGAAGATACAGCCCAGTTTTGTGTTGAAAAAGAAGTCGTAGGAGTCGGTGCTGTACCTGCGGCCGGACCTGAAGCAGGATTAGCTCTTTTTGCCTTTGAACTTTTAGCCTTAGGCGCTGGAGTAGCTATAAAAAGACTGATATAACTAAAATATCCTTACTCTTATCCCTTATACCCACTATTTTCTAGATGTCTTAATTTTCCCCTCTTTTATCTTTTACATAGTAATAAAATTAGGACTAATGTGGATTAATGTGGATAATGACAGGAATATTGTTATGATGAAGACTATAGTTGAAAAATCGTATTAATTATGGTATATTATAGGATATGAAAAACTCATTAAACATAGCGGATCAGCTCCGCCTTATTTTAGTGGGTTTTTAAGTGACTTAAAAAGCCTTTATCAACTTGCTTGGTAATAAGCTTCAAAGTCGCACTTTAACAGTTAGGGTTCAGATTTTTAGAAATAGGAGGAAAGGAAGTGCAAACCGTATCGCTGCCCTTGTGGCAGTTGATGATGTATCTGCTTGGAGGAATGGTATTAGGCATTATTCTCTATGTGGTTTTGAAGGATAGAATCATTCAAACCATTGGAAAACTGATGCGAAACCCAAAGCTCACACAGATTATCATCTTTGTAGTTGCAGTAATCTGGTTCGCCGCCATGATTTACTCGTGGTGGATAACAGACACCTGGCCTTGGCCAATCAGGATGTAGGAGGAGATATCATGATCTTAACAAAAGCAAGCTTTTTTGACTCTAGCTAGAGTCAGGGAAGCTAAGCGAATAGCCGACAAGAAATCAACGATCGATCACGAAAGGAGTTCTAAAATGGGTAAAGCAATTAACCTTGCCCTACGCGTAATAGGTGCTGCAGTTGTCTTGTTTATCGCGGTCGCCCTCATCTGGGGGCCGTTAAACGACAACCTGCGGCCTACCAAAAGCTCGGCAGACGGGACAACTCCCGTTCCGACCGTAGCCTCTGTTTCGCCTACTGCTACACCGACTGCCACCAACACGCCCACGCCTGCAGCTTCCGCAACCGCTGTTCCGCCTACTACAACCCCTGCGCCCAAAGTCGCTGTACCCTGTCCGACAGACGAGGAAATGCGGCGAGCGCTTGAATTCGACCGGCTCGGCATCAAACCCGTGTTCACTGGCGAGGGAATCGTCTGGGATCCCTGTAAGTGGAATTGGCAAAGCAACGATCTTAATGCCGTTCCGATTACCCTCCCTGACGGTTGGCAAGCAACTACAACTCGCGGCAGTGATGGAGCAGTCCAGGTATGGAAAGGCCCGGCGCCAAAGATGGATGTCCGCGGCTTCACCCTCCGTTTCTTACGGCCCTACGACAGACAGGAGTCTCGGTGGGCCCTCGACAATTGCGAACTCCTCACAAGGGAGAACGCTTTTGGCGAACGGCGTAACCCATCCTATCCAACCACTAACGGCAATGTTTCTTGTGCTTCCAACCCACCCAAAAACTCTGGTTCCGGAAGCATCTCCAAATCCTGGCTTCGCGACAATGTCGGAGGCCGCGAGGACAAGTGGACCGAGCCTGACTGGTCTGGTGGCGCCTGGGTCTACAAGGACAAGGGAACCTTTGTCCCTATGAAATACCCTGGCTCCGGGGAGTTGACCGTTTGGATCAGTGGTGGTCCAGTGATTATAACTTCAGCCAATGCCAGCCGACTCAATGGCCAAAGTTTCGACGAGGCTTCATTCAAGCCGTAGCCGAACCGGCCAATCTGAACCCTAATCTATCTGGGGAAGTGGAGTTGATCTCTTTCGCGATGCTTACGCATCGCAATCGCTTTACCGCGATTTAGAGTATCTTCTCCCCCTTCCCCCAGTTTTTATACCCAAAATTATTTTGGTTAGAAAAACTGGAAAATAAAACTTATGAGCAAATTAATAGATAAATATAATTCGCCGGATTCACTGATCATCGTTTCTCTTTATCCTAAAAAAGGAGAAATTTACTCTGTTGAGACAAGCGGAGTGGCTTCTTACACTAAAAACGTTGTAAAAAATATTGATAAAAAATCAGTTATTTTTGCCAACTACATTAACAAAAAACAAGAAGTTTACGAAGAAGATCATTCTTTAATCTTACGCTGCTTTAAAACTAACCATCCTTTCATGTGGATTAATCTTTTGATAAATATTTTTAAATTCAATAAGATTAAAAAAATCCTAGTTCAGTTCGATTTTGCTATATATGGTAATGTCCTTACTTCATCACTTATACTGCTTTTTTTGGGAATTTTAAGACTTTTCGGCTACCAATCTTCAATTGTTATCCATCATGTAATTACTGATATAAATAAACTTTCTGGTCACGTAGGTTTGGGCAATGCAAGAACTGATAAAACAAAAGCTATTTTATTTAACATCTTTTTCCGATGTTTCTACCTTATATTAGGCTTCGTTGCCAATCAGATAATTGTACTCGAGGAAACCTTAAAATATAAGTTAAAATCTATCGCTCCTTATTCCAATGTCACTGCCATCTCCCATGGCGTAGATACTAATCTTTCTTCTCCTTTAAAATCTTTGGCTCGAAAGAGACTTGGAATTAAGAAAAATGAAAAAATTGTTCTTTTCTTTGGATTTATCAACTGGTTTAAAGGAGCTGATTTCTTTGTTGATGTTTTTAATAAAAAAAATAATATTCTTGATAAAAAAACTCGCTGCATCATTGCCGGAGGCATAAGCCCTACTCTTAAAAACAAAGGTTATTATCAAAAATATTTTGCCAAAGTGATAAGTTCAATCAGTACTTCACCAAAGATTGAGATTACAGGCTGCGTTCCCCAAAGGAAAATCGGTTATTACTTTGCTGCCGCTGACGTGGTTGTGTTTCCTTACCGTCATTTTATGACTGCCTCAGGCGTACTTTCCTTAGTCTTTTCTTACAAAAAACCGTTTATTGTCTCCAACGAACTTTCAGAGATGTTTAATGCTTTTGATCTTCAAAATGCCCTTCAGTTATCAGGATTAGAACAAAAAGATTATATTTTTAAGCTTAACAAACAATCCCTTCTAGTTAAACTTAAAAAAGTCTTAGACAATGGCGTTAAAAAAAAGATGATTCGCATGGCTGAGATTGTCAGAGAAAAACGCTCTTATAAAAATACTGCTTTATTGTATGAACAAGCTATCTTTAACCCTAATTCATATAGATTAAAAGACAAGCTTCTTTTTTCTTATAATAAGTTGTATGAAAGATAATGCCTCTTGGATCGTTTTTACAGCCGTTACTGTCCTTCTTTTTTTATACTTTGTCTTTTCTCCTGTCTTAAATTATGGCGGCGATATTGTTGAGTATTACGGGATTACTGAGTCTGTACTAAATCACGGAAATATAAACTTAACTCCTAAAGATCAAGAAAATATTACTAAAACCTTAAACCCAGGCTATTTCAATGACCCCCAATATTATATAAGAGGTGTCGGCGATAACAGATATCCAGTCCATTTTATTTTTTATTCCCTTTTGACAATCCCCGTTAGATTAGCGCTCAAAATATTTGAACTTAATGAACTTCGCCTCTTCAGTCTTACAAACCTTCTTATATTTTCATCGACTATTTTTATAGTCCTTAAATATTTTCTTAAGTCTCAAGCGAAAAAACTAGCTTTTTTGACTTTTATCTATCTTTCTCCGCTTATCTGGTTTTTAAGCTGGCCGGGACCTGATATTTACTATACAAGCTTAGTTTTGTTATCAATTTTCTTATTTTTTAACAAAAAATATATTGCTGCCACTATATTGGCCTCACTAGCCTCATGGCATAGCCAACCTCTCATTGTTGTAGCTTTAGGATTTTTGGCTTATTATTCTCTTAAATCTATCCACATTTACTCAATCAATGAAAATAAACATCTAAATATTACCTTCAACAAATTATTTAGAATACTTGTTCTTCTATTATTAATAGCTGTCCCATATCTGCAGAATTATTTACTTTTTAAAGTTTTTAGTCCCTGGACTATTCTGCAAAATGGCTGGACAATAATTTATGGCTTTGGATTTCAGAATTTTCAGTTTAAAAAGCTGTGGGAAATGGTTTTTGATTTAAATATCGGTCTATTGTGGTACTCTCCAATCTTAATGGGTGGAGGAATTTATTACTTTATAAGATCAATGATAAACTGGAAAAATAAAATCTTTATCATCGCCCTCGTTATTGTTACAGCTGTGTTTTATCAAACTAACCCAGCCTGGAATTATGGCACTTCAGGCTTCGGACCAACCCGACATATTCTTTATGCTCTGCCTTTTCTCATTTATTTCATAAGCAGTAATTATTCTTCCAAGATCATTAACTTTGTCATCATTGGATTATTTATTGTCTCTCAAATATATATTTTCTCTTTTAACGGATTTCTTTCCCCAACGCTTTCCAACACCTTTCAACATACTCCTTACGCAAAATATCTTTTAAATAATTTTCCTCAGTTTTATGAACCTACTCCGGAAATCTTTGTTGACCGTACTAATCATAATGACCAAGAATATTTATATACTGCTGTTTATAAAACTAAAGGGATTTGCAAAAAAGCCTATGTGCTTAAATCAGATAAGAAAAAACTGATTGAAGAATGCGGTTTTTTACCAAAAAACTATCTTGCTAAACTTGATGATGATTTATCAAGAAAGGCAAACTTTCCCAGAAAAGTAATCACTAATGAAGCTACCTTCTGGCCTGACCCTAGAAGTTGTAGCCAGTACCCTCCCCTAGAATTACCCTATGTATGTATGAAAAATATTAGTGATTTTGTAAATTACACTGGAATATCTGATATTAAAAGAATAAGCAAACTTCCTGAATTTCCTTATACTGGAGTTTGGAAGCTAAAATTAGGTCTACCGCTAAGAATTATTGTCCCTCCAGGATATATTATTGATTATAACTCAATTGAAGGAATCTATGTCAATTTTTAAAGACCGCAGCCGAAAATTTATATCTCTTATCATTTTGCACGCAGTAATCCTTATTATATTACTCATGAATTTTTCATGGGGAAAATATTTTACAGGTTGGGATGCCATTAATCCCGAATATAATTTCAGCCTAAATTTTCAGCGGTCTTTGTCAGCTTTTTGGCAGGAAAACTATGGATTAGGAACCATAGGCGGGCACGGATTCGCGGCTCTTTTACCTCACACCGCAGTTACCTATTTGTTTTCTGTTATTTTTCCTCAGTGGGCAATTAGGACCATTTTTACTTTTTTTAGCTTTTACCTTGGCAGTGTAGGAATGTTTTTTTTAGTTCGATTTATAATTCAAAAATTGAGAGATGATAAAAAACTTAATTATTTTTTGCAGGATATACTAGAAAAAAATCAAGAATATTTAGCCTTAGCAGCTTCATTATTTTATATTCTTAATCTAGGAACGACTCAAACTTTTTATGTTCAGCTTGAACCTTTCATTGTCCAGTTTGCAGCTCTTCCTTGGCTTTTCTGGATTATTATCCGACTTCTAGATAACTGGAATAAAAAGAATCTACTATTATTTTTTTTCATTAATTTTTTAGCTACAATACAAGGATTTATTCCTTCTTTATTTGTCGCCTATGCTACAGCTTTAAGCATATTTATTATAATGACGGCTTTTTTTCATCGAAAATCGCCAATTTATTTAAAAAATATTTCCCTTATTGCGATCTTAACTCTGATTATAAACTTATACTGGATTATTCCTTTGGGCCATTATGTTTTAACTCAAAATCAGTCGTTTTTAAGCGCTTACAATAATCTTCAATCTACTCCTAATTTTGTTGAGGTTAGTAAAAAATATGGAAATTTACCTAATGTCGCCTTGCTCAAAAGCTATTTGTTTGATTCAGTTCAGTTTAATATACCAGTTCTTAAACCTTGGATTAATCATCTGAATAATCCTTTAACTGTTTTTATTGGCTATATATTTTTTTTGATTGTAGTAGGCGGAGCTGTTTTTTCATTTTACTTTTTTAGACAATATCTCCCCAAAATCTTGGCCATTATTTTTATTTTCTTTTTTGGCAATATAGCTATTTCAACTCCGCCGTTTTCTTTTGTAATAAACATCTTGCAAAGTCTCTCCCCCACCTTTGAGCAGGCTTTCCGCAATACTTTTACTAAATTTAGTATTGGTCTTGCTTTTGAATACAGCATATTTTTTAGTTTTGGACTGATTTTTTTACTTTTCTTTAAAAAGAAATATCTAAGATTTAACTGGAATAATAAGTATTTTTTTACTATAATTATTTGTAGCCTTATTTTTTATTCGTTTCCAGTCTTCACCGGCAACTTAATTTATAAGAATCTTCTTCTAAAAATACCTCAAGCTTATTTTGATATTTTTGATTATTTTAAAACTCAAACAGATGGAAGAATTGCTGATTTTCCTCAAGATTGCCCTGAAGGATGGTACAGCTATAGTTGGGGTTACATCGGTTCAGGATTTCAATGGTATGGCGTAAAACAACCTTTTGCTTCCCGCACTTTTGATGTCTGGAGCAATAATAATGAAAATTATTTTTGGCAAATAAATCAAGCTATCAGCGAGAAAAACTATGCACTCGTGGACTCCGTCTTTAATAAGTACAATATTCGTTGGATTTATTATGATCCCAATATAAAACACTGTCGGGATCAAAAAGCGTTTCTTCAGTATGATAATTTTATTCAATATTTATCCTTATCTAATAAGTACACCTTAGTAAAAACCTTTCCTTCTGATAATATTGCGTCCATAAAGCTTTTTGAAAACAAATATTTTTCAGATAATAGTTCTTATGCAGGAGCGATTAACAACTTAGCGAACATTGGTCCTTTTTACAAATGGAATGATGACGATCGGGCTTTTTTTGAGCGGGATGATTATATGACTACAGAAAATAAGGATTATGATATCTATTACCCTTTCCGTTCTCTATTTACCAAAAGAAGTTCTGAAGAAAAAGAATATAGCCTTAAGACTTTGAATAACTGGATTATATTCAGCAATACTATTCCCAAAAACGTTCAAAATTATATTTTTAAAACTAAAAATTACAATGATATAGAGAAAAAACTGCCATTTTTCTTAAAGTTAACAAAAGTTGATAACACCACTTATGAAATTTTCCTTTCTTACATTTTTCCCCAGCTGTTTATTGATGGAAAAAAATTATTAAATTACCAACCATCTTATAAGTTGGGAACTTTCAGAACTGATGAGTTTAAAGTAATGATTAATAATCTTGAAGCAGAGGGTGATGATGGACTATATAAAGATTATTTTACTCTTAATACATCCAATAAAATAGAAATTATTAACAGCTCTTCTGCACCAATTTTTTCTTGGGATAGCGAATCAGATATTTTGTATAAAAACATCATCAGCAAAAATTTTACTCTTAATATCCCCTCTTTTGAAAATGGTTATCTTGAAGTGATAACTCCTAAAATCAGTGATAAAAAGTTAAATGGTTATGAGGTTTACTCTGAGCTTGACAGTAATCTACCTCAACCTTGCGAAAAGAATACTCTAAATAAAAATCTTTCCTATGAAATCGGAAAAGAGCAAGGAATCAATTTCGTCCGGCTTATATCAAAAAAATTCAATCAATGCTTGATATATAATCTCGATCAAGTTTCAGCGGCAAACAGTTATTTACTGGAGATAATCTCAAGAAATATAAGCGGTGCTAATCCGCTTTTTTACATTTTTAATCGTAAAGGAGAACGTTACCTTGACTTAAATATTAACAACAACTCCTTATTCAAAAATCACTCTTATATTATTCCGGCAGTGGCAGAAGGCGAGTTGGGTTATTACTTGCACTTTGTTAATAAAGCCGGTATCAAACAACAAACCATAAATGACTTTGGAGGCTTTGGATTATGGCAAATACCCTATGAATTTATTAAAACAATTAAGTTTCAAAATAAAGTTACAAATAATTTAACAATTAATAATGACATTATAAATCTAGATGTCTCCCACCCTAATTCAACAGTTTACTCTTTTAATATCCCTGAAACAGAGATTAATTACATTGTGTTATTTCAAGGCTTTCATCCTTCATGGAAAGCTTATGTGTTACCACTGTCTCAACTCACTTTTTTAGATAGTTTCCTGCCTTTTATAAAAGGAGCAGAATTAAAAAACCATGTTTTAATAAACAACTGGGCTAATGGCTGGAAATTAGATTCTCCCTCAAATATAAACAGTCAAACATCGGTTGTTGTGATTTTCTGGCCGCAATATCTTGAATTTATCGGTTTTGGAATTTTAATTGTCAGCTTCGCTGTTATTTTGATTCGTTCAAAATCTAAAACCTTGCCTGACGGCAGGCAGGTCTAAGATCGATTATCAAAGATCTAATGTGCTACGTGCTATAATAAAAGAAACTATCTATGAAAACTCTCTCTCATCTCCAAGTTAGGAACCCTAAAGATGATGAAACGCCAATTGAGGCTTCAACTCAGATCTTCTCATCTCTAGTCCCCTATCCTTTTATACCTTTATGGAGGAGACTTCTTTTTTCGCCGCGGACTTATGCTTTTGAAATTTTTCTTTTAGGCCAGACTGTTTATTTTTATATCTCTGCTCCCTCGGAAAACGAAACCTTAATCCAAAGTCTCGTTACTTCATCTTTTCCTCAATCGGTTCTTCAGAAAACCACTGACCCTATGGATATTGTTTTAAAATCCAAACATATTATGGCTGGAGAGGCTTGTCTTAACGCCGCTTTTTATTATCCGATTAAAACTTATATGGATTTTACGGATGTTGATCCAATGGCTGCACTTTTAGGTTTTTTAGCAAAACAACCTGCCAATATCAAAATGGCTGTCCAGATACTGATAACCCCAGCTTCATTCCCGTGGCAAAGTCAAGCTGTAGCCGCAGCAGCACTACAGTCTTTAGATGAAGCCTCGGAAAAATATGTCCGTAATCCTCATCAGCTTTTGATTATGAGAAAAGCTTCATTTCAAGGAGGTAGAACTGCTATCCGCTTAGTTGTCGGTTCAGACACTGATAACACACCGCTTCTTCCTTATCTACAAAACCTGGCCGGAACTTTTGGCACTTTTTCTTTGGGTGAAGGCAATCAGTTTGTTTTTAAGCGACCTTTATTTACGAAACAGCGTTTCCTTTCCCGGGTTAAAAAAAGAAAGATAAATTATTTTGAACGGCAAAACCAGATCTTAAATGCTCAGGAAATCGCCAGTATTTGGCATCCTCCAGGGTTTCTACTGGCCGGAATTAAAAATGTGGCCTGGGGTAAGACTCTGGCTGGAGAGCCGCCTGAAAATCTGCCTGTTTCTGAAGGTATTACCGATCAGGAAAAACAAGGCGTCAACTTTTTTGCTAAAACCGAGTTTAAAAACAAGGAAACTATTTTTGGTATTAAAGATGCCGACCGGCGCAAGCATGTTTACATTATTGGAAAAACCGGAGCTGGAAAATCTACCCTCATTGCCAACATGGCTATAGACGATATCAGAAAAGACAGGGGCATTGGTATTATCGATCCCCACGGCGATTTGTCAGAAACTATTCTTGATTTTATTCCCAAAAGACGCCTTAATGATGTTATTTACCTTGAACCTTTTGATACAGAAAGACCTTTTTCTTTAAATGTCTTGGAAATTAAAAACAAACAGCATAAAGATTTAGTTGCTTCAGGCATTGTTTCCATTTTCAATAAGCTTTATAAAGAAAGCTGGGGACCTCGTCTGGAGTATATTCTAAGGAATGTTATTTTAACCCTGCTTGAAATACCCAATGCAACTCTCATTGATGTTTTATCGCTTCTAGCCCAAGAGGATTACCGCAGAAAAGTAGTCCGTGAGATTCAAGATCCAGTCATTAAAAATTTCTGGGAAAAAGAGTTTGCTAAGATGCCAGACCGTCTGAAAGCTGAAGCCATTTCCCCTATTCAAAATAAGGTCGGACAGTTTGTTTCCTCCAAAATGATCAGGAATATTATTGGTAAACCAAAATCTTCAATTGATCTTGAAGCCGCCATGAATGAAGGGAAAATACTGATCTTAAATCTCTCCCAGGGAAAACTTGGAGAAGATAATGCGGCTTTGCTTGGCGCCATGATGATCACTCAGATCCAGCTTGCGGCCATGAACCGTTCTTTTGTCAAAGAGGAAGATAGAAAAGATTTTTTCCTTTATGTTGATGAGTTTCAAAATTTTGCCACCTCATCTTTTGTAAAGATCTTATCTGAAGCAAGAAAATATCGGTTATCTTTAGCTTTGGCTAACCAGTACATTGAACAGCTTGAAGAAGAAATTCAAAACGCAATATTTGGCAATGTCGGTACACTTATGTCATTTGTTGTGGGTGCCCGCGACTCGGAAATATTATCTAAAGAGTATGGCGAAATTTACACTGAAAGTGATTTAGTCTCCCTTGGAAAACATGAGATTGTTTTGAAGCTTTCTATCGATAATATGACCTCTGCTCCATTCCCGGCCAAGACCCTTCCTCTTCCTGCCTTAAAAAATGAAAATAGAGAAAAAATAATCAAGTTATCGAAAGAAAAATATGGAAGGAAGGTATAAGATTAGATCTTTGATCTCTCTTTCTTCTTCCTCAATCTATTTAAAAAGTAACCTAAAACTGCTCCGGCGGCAACTTTTATAATTTCCGATTTGCCCAATCTAGTTATGGACTCAACTTTTTCCGTGGCCTCAGATTTTAGTTTCTCGACTTTTCGATAAGTCATCCATAAAAAAACAGCCGCTACGATAATTAAAATAAACCATGAAATCATCACTGCAATTCCTAAAATATAGAAAATTGTTTGAATATCCATTTATTTTTTTCTCTTATTTTCAATTTTTCTGGTAGTTTTTTCTTCACTTTCTACTAATTTATTCCACCTTTCCACAAAGTAATCTTTTAATTGGTTAAGTTTTTCATCAGCTTGGTTTGTTTCTTTTTTAACTTGTTCTATAGCTTCTTTTACAATAACAACGTATTTATCTTTATCAATGTTCTCAACCCGTTCTTTAACAATATTCAACTTTTCATCAATGATATCAACTATTTGATTATAAATTTTTAAACCTTCCTCACCGGCTATACCGAATAACTCTTTTACTTTTTTTTGAGTTTCTTCACTGCGAAGCATCTCTTTAATCTCCTGCAGTTTATTAATGACTGCTTCTCTATTTTCTTTTCCAGATTTAGGAGCAATAAATATACCTGTTAAAATACCCATGATCATGCCAACTACCACCCCTACGCTGAATTTATTTTTATTGTTATTCATAATGTCATTTTACAACAATCCTATCCTTGAGTCAAAATCCAAAATCCAAATAATAAAAAATCATTTGACATTTGAAATTTGGATTTTATGGAGCGTTTCGTTCAACTCTCTTGTACAGATAAAGAAAATCTTCTATAGGTTATGCTATAATAATAGCAATATTCAAATATGGGTTGGTACAACGCCATATTTTTACCTTGAAAGTCTTTACGTCTTTTCAGCGTAAGATAGGAAATATTGGACTTTTAAGGGAACTTTAACAGACAGGGTTCAGAAAAAAAGAAAATGAAAAGAGGGTAAAAAAAACAAAAGAAAAATAGAATAAAGTATAGTGGAAAAATACAGTCTCAACTGTATCTCTCATGTCAGAAAGGAAAGGAAAATGAAAATTCTATCCGCGATCCTAGTTTCCGTAATTCTGCTGGTAGGATGCGAGTCATCCGCTCCAACGTATTCCGGCGGGTACGTTAGCCAGCAACCACCAAGTCAGTCTCAATCCCAGGCAGCGCCGTCAAATCCAGTATCCGCAGTGATGCTGACTAGCGACAACCTTGACCAGTACATTGGGGGGGCGCCGTGGGGATACGCGCCATCGCAGTCGGCAAACTGCAATCGGCAAATTGTGGGCTACGATCCAGTAGCTCAGATCACCTTTTCCAAAGGTACTGCCCTGATACCAGATTTACAGGGCTTACCCGCAACTTACAAGGTCTTTGACAAATCGCGGTTTTTAGTAACCATCGCCTCAGCAACGCAGTGGGTTTTCGAGTACGTGAGTATGAAAAAAATCGTGCTTGATCAACCAGCGCGGCCCAACCTTGTCGCCGGACCAGGACCAACCCCCACTCCTTACCCCAAACCAATCTGTGTCTACACCAGGTAGGAATCTGAACCCTTATCTCAACGAGGGGCTTTGTTGTTTTAAAACAACCCGCAACCCGCGGTCAAAAAAACAACTTAGCCCCTCCCCACCCTCAACATTCAACCTCTGGAGTTGAAAGTATTGTTGTAACGGTCTAGATCTTAATTTTTACCACTTCTTCGCATGCTTAATGAATTCTAAAGTTTTTTGATAGTCTGCGTTCATAAGTACAAATCTTTCATATCGATCTTTGTCTTTCTGAAAAAGGTCAAGGATAAATTCATCATTACTCAACCTTTTTTTATTGTTAGATAAATATTCTTTAAAAGAAGATAAATGATAATTTTCTAAATCCTTAATATTTTCGATTACGCTTGATGAATAAGGATTAAGATGAATATAACGGGAGACGTGTTTTAGTTGTTCGTCATTTAATATCCTCACTGATTTAAATTTAGGCAAAAAAATCGGACCTCTTCTTTTATTCTTAATATTGTAATACCTCGTAAATGAATTGAGAACGTCGGAAATAAATCGAGGGATACCTTCATCCGTTTTTTGCCTTAACAAAAAATGGAAGTGTGTAGGCATTAAGCAAAAAGCCATGATTTCTACTTTAAAATATTTTTTAAATGAAACCTCATTCATGAGATTTTCAACTATTTTTTTATCAGTTATTTTTAATTTAGAAAAACTTATTGCTGCCTTTAAGGAACGGTAGTAAGCAAGAAGTTGCATAAAAATATTTGTATTGCTGTCTCTAATTTTAAATATTACTCTGTGATCAATTGTCCTGTTAAAAACGTGATAGATTGAATTGTTTAGAAAAGGTTCAAGTCGTTGAGGCATGAGAAAAATTTACCTCAATCATAACCTTAGTTACAACGGATTATCGTCAACAAAAGTGAGGAAAAAATCATATCTAGACTGTCTTGACAACCTTTTCAACTCCAGGGGTTGACATATTGACATAATGCTCTACGCAGATTTAATTATTTTATTTAAGTTAACTAAAATTGCTCCTTTAGTAAGGATACCTTTATTTTCACTTAATGACTTAGCTTTATCTAACCATTGACCTTCACTAAAATAAACAGCTTCACCTATTAATTTATATCCATTCATTTCTTTATCCCAAACAATTAATGCAACATTAGGATTAGTTTTTATATCCTTAACTGTTTGATTCATATAATTATCAGATATTAAAAGCTGATTGCCTTTAACAACTTTTACATACGCAATTCCAATCACATTAGGCTTACCATCAGGCATGATGGTTGCTAAAGCCAAAGGTTCACTCTCAATTAATTTTTTAAGATCGTCATCTATCATAAAGTGATTATATAATTTTTTCTGTTAAGTCAACAAAAAAATGGTATAATATAAATTCTTCAATTTTTAAACCTTATGGAAAAAAGACCAACTATACCTTTGTGTGATTTATATATCGCCCGCCCGGATATAATCAAACAAGAGGATGGACCACTAAAGGGCAAAGATTTTTGCCAAATTCAAGCTGTCCGTCAAGGCGAGAAAAAATGTTTTCACGCCCAAAGAAGAGGTTCAGGAGGAATGACACCACCAAATTGCCATAGAGTTTTAAGATCAAGAAGAATACCGGCACCTTGGAATAAGTAAACTTAAATGTGAAATAGACTGCTACACCAACTCTTTCAACTCCGAGGTTGATTTTATGTTATGTAATTATTTACGAGATACTACGTTGGCCACGTGAAAACCGTTGTTTTCCAGTTCTTGCATAACTTCATCAGTCATCTCTCCATTGCCGATACCTATATCAAACCTAACTGAACCATTAAGATCATCAATGTGCGACCAAATGGCATTCATATTAATTCCAGCTCCTGCAAGGATCCCTGTCATTCTATTTAATGACCCAACATTATTATCTGCAGTTGTAATAGTAACCGAATGAACCTTTAGATTAGCCAAGTGTTCAAGAATAGAAATCGTATCTATATTCATAGCTAATCTTATTTCTCCAGTCGGATCAAGCTTTTCAACTGTCCGGTCAAAAGTTTTTTCCAGTTTTCCCGGTGGTAAATGACTTTCTCTTATTATCCTTTTCATGGCTCTTCCTAATTCTTTTACAATTTGTCTACTGTTTGGATTATCACCAAGATTCCTTATAATGGATGCAGAAATTACAGATGATTGTATTAGTGTTCGCCACAATGCTAAGTTGAACATACGCGAATTTGCGGTAGACATTGCTATTAAAAGTTCCATATTGACACCTATCTCAGCAAGTGCAAGCCCTATAGTGCGATTAATCAAATGAGGCTTAAATTGAGTAAAATCAGCATCAGAATCATGCTCTTCAAAAGGCATGCGAATAATTACCATACCTGCTTTACCACAAACTTCTTCAGCTATTGAAGTTGCCCTTTGCCAGTTCTTACCATAGGGAAGTACAAGAGCATTTTGACCAGGTGGCGGTTGATCGTCTTTAAAAAGAAAATGAACAGAGGTAATACTATTATTGTCTCTATCAATCATTTTATAACCAGGAATTAGACTTTTTTTAGTTGTACAGTCATCCATAATATTTTGATCAGGACCAAACACATCAGCTGTAGCTTGAATCATTTCTGCAGCAACCTCAACCGGCACTGAAAAAAACACAGTCTCACATTTTCGAATAGCTTCTCGAGGTGCAATCGTTCCTGTATTTTCTTTATCCGAAATAACAACAGGATACCCTGCAGTCTCAAACATTCTTCTTGTAACTTGGCCCATCTTCCCCAATCCTCCGATTATGGCGACAGAGCGATCTCTTTCTGACATGTGGACTGGTATTATAACAAAAAAGATGGATTTAATCTACCGCTTAGTAATTGTTGTTAAACCTATAGTTATCTGATAGAATATTTTACTGGAGATAAACATAAGGTAAAAGCTGCCTTAAGGCTATTTCCAGTGATCTATTTGCACTTTGATAACTTGCGGCCCCGCTTAGCGGGGTTCAACGAGTGAGATTAATGTCGGACAAATCTTTTGCCCTACCCTAGTCTCACTTGTTGAGATAATAATGACGAAAGGAGGTAAATAAAATGTGGAAGTGTACGAAGTGCGGACAAGAAGTCGAGGACCAAGGAAAACATCAGGTTAGGTTGGTTTGGTGTACTCGGTGTCACGATTATCATCAAGCCGACAAAATCGGCCCCAGTCACGCGTGCTACAGAGCAATCTCTTGGGAAGAACACGGCGAAGACAAACTCTGCGAATCAGGCTCGTTCATCCACGTCTAAGTAAGCTCGGCAAAGACAGATTAAACATAGAGGAAAAGAGGGGATGTCTAAACCAACGATCAGTTTCAAACTATCTTGCCCCGACGGCTGCATAGTCATTCCTACAGGAACATCTTTAACTAAGGAGGAACAATGGGCTCTGGCTATTCTATACACCGCGGCAGCGCGAGCAAAAGAAGGCGGTTTGATTCCAATTGGACTCAGCCAGTTTTTGACACTGTCAAGTGAACCAGGAACTCCGTGGACCAAAGTTCCCAACTGCCAAGAAAAAATAGCCGAAGCGATTTTCGGACTAGGCCAAAAACGCCTACTTAAGATTGTCGAAGGCGCCAAGGATCTTTACATCGTTCCGCTCAGGACATTAGCCCATTTACTGAAAAAATGTACACTACAACCTCAACCAATTAACGTGTAAGGAAAGGAGTTGACCGCAAGATCAAAGATAGGACACTGAAAAGTAAACTGAAGAAATATAGAAGCTACCAAGCCGTAGCTTTACCGCGACAACGTCGTCGCTTTCTTCTTTTCACCCACTCATTGTCCTATTTTTTTGGCCAAAATTACCTGGGCACTTTTATAAGGGATTCTATAAATTGCTGAGTGCTTTTTGCTATTTCTTTTCTGTTAGATCGATTGATGGCGTCAATTATCGCGCTCCCCACAATCACAATATCGACCTGCCTCTTAAGCAAATCAACATGCTCTTTTTTGGAAATTCCAAAACCAACCGCAACCGGGATCTTAAAGACTTCTTTTACTTTTTTAAGAAAAGCAACGACATTGGGATCAATCTTTTTTTGCGCTCCGGTTGTCCCCTGCCTTGCCATACAATAAACAAATCCTTTAGCTCCTTTTGCATTTTTTTTCAATCGCCCAATTGTGGAAACCGGCGAGATGACTCTTATGGCATATAAGTTATTTTTTTTACAAGCTGCAAAAAAATGCTCGCCGTGCTCTTCATCAATGGGCATATCAGGAATTATCAATCCCGAAACTCCGGCTTTTTTGGCATCTGTACAAAATCTTTTAACACCATATTTAAAAACATTGTTGTAATAGGCCATAAAAAGTAAGGGTACCTCAACTTTTTTTTTAAGTTGAGCCGCTACCCGGAAAGCGTCTCTTACTCTAACCCCCTTCCTTAAGGCCTTCTCACAAGCTTTCATAATTGTCGGGCCATCGGCTAATGGATCAGAAAATGGAATCTGCAGTTCGATAAAGTCGGCACCGGCCCTCTCCATTGTCTCAACTAAACTAACGGTCTCAAATAAAGAAGGATAACCCACTACCACATGAGTCATTAAACCAATTCTTTTTTCCTTTTGTATTTTTCTTAGTCTTATATCAATACTGTTCATCATTTTAAAATTAAATTGATAACTGAGATTTTAAAAAATTAAAGAAATTTTTATCTTTAAAAGCTCGCGCTAAAATAAAAAGATCCTTATCTCCACGCCCTGAAATGTTAATAATGATCACTTTACTCTTGGAGAGTGTATGAGCAAGCTTAAGGGCGTAAGCTACCGCATGAGCTGACTCAAGGGCTGGGATAATTCCTTCAGTTTTAGAAAGGACGCTTACCGCCTCAATCACTTCCTTATCGTTAACTGCTGCAAACTGCATTCTTTTTTTATCTCTAAGATAGACCAATTCCGGACCGATCCCGGCATAATCAAGACCAGCTGAGATACTATGAGTTTTTTGTATTTGGCCGTCATTATCCTGTAAGAAATATGATTTAAAACCTTCAAGCACACCCACCGATCCGCCATTAAAACGCGAAGCATGCTGGCCGATTCTTTTTCCTTTTCCCCCTGCCTCTACTCCAATTAAATTGACTAACTTTTCTTTTATAAACGGATAAAAAATTCCCATAGCATTACTTCCTCCTCCAACACATGCAATAATATAGTCAGGCATTTTCCCTTCAGCTTTTATTATTTGTTTTTTAACTTCTTTTCCCACAACCGACTGGAAATCCCGGTTCATTATGGGATAAGGATGAGGACCCACAACTGATCCTAATACATAATGAGTTGAATCAACATTAGTTATCCAGTCTTTAATGGCGGCATTTACTGCGTCTTTTAAAGTCCTATTACCAAAAGCTACTGGCACTACTTTGGCACCTAACCTTTCCATTAAAAAAACATTTGGCCTTTGACGGTAAACATCAGTTTCTCCCATGTATACAGTGCAGGAAAAACCAAACTTAGCCGCAACCGTCGCTGTAGCCACCCCATGCTGACCAGCGCCAGTTTCGGCAATTAACCGTTTTTTTCCTAACATGCGAGCAATCAGGGCTTGACCTATGCAGTGAGTTATCTTATGAGCGCCGGTATGATTTAACCCTTCATTTTTTAGGTAAATCTTTGCCCCTCCCAATTTTTCCGTCAGATTTTTAGCATAAGTTAACGGAGTCGGTCTGCCGGCAAATGTTTGCAGGTAATAATGGACTTCTTTCTGAAAAGATTTATTTTTTTTAACTTTTTCATAAACCTTCTCTAACTCCTCCAAAGCCGGCATCAACATCTCCGGTACATACCTTCCACCATATTTTCCAAAATGTCCATGGTTTTTCATTACTTTTTTCCTCCTTTGAAAATATTAACGCACTTTGGAAAAGGTGTTGGTAAAATAACATCCATTTCCACTTCTTCAATTATTCCATCAACTAAAGAAATTCTTGGCTGGCTTACTTTAGTTACATTTAAAAATGCAGTAACCATAGCTGCATGATTTTTTAATAGTTGTTTTAGATCAACTTCAGGAAAAACAACATCTTCGATAGTTCCATCTATAAGTGATACTCTTTTTGTTTCCATATTTTTTAAATTAAATTTATAATCTTATCCTCCTTCGCTCAGGCTCGCCTCGTGGTTTACATCCACGCAGTCGAAACTTCGCTTCGGTAGGATTTGCCTCTGTAATACTCAACTGCACTTACGCTTGTTATCGTAAACAGAGGCATAAAAAAACCCTCCTTTCGGAGGGTAGCAACAGTCTAGCAATTCAAATTAGTTACGCCAGCTGACACCCTCCTTTAAAGAAGTTTGCCAATTGCGCCAATTTAATAAGTAAAAATAAATTTTCATATATTTTTAAATCTACCTTTTTTAATCTCGTTTGAACCTCTGGTTACAGTAGCTACACCTACTCCCAGTTTCTCGGCTATCTCATGCTGGGGAACGCCTTTTTTAAGCATTTTCACAATCTTCAATCTCCTGGAAAACTCTATTAATTCTTTAGGAGTAAAC
Source organism: Candidatus Roizmanbacteria bacterium (assembly GCA_016432445.1). GTDB lineage: Bacteria > Patescibacteriota > Microgenomatia > UBA1406 > GWC2-37-13. The sequence continues at coordinate 960,621 of CP066689.1, forward strand.
AATCCATGAAAAAAATCAATCATCTCTCTTTCTGATTTAATCTTAAGAAAAATATCGATTAAATCTTTAAGTTTTCTATCAGAAACTTCATTAAACATGATACTAGTATACTAGTAATGTAGTACATTTGTCAAATGTAAATTATTTGGCAAGGCTGTTTATATCTATTGATGCAGGTATAAGTGTAAATGGATTATACTGGGCAAAAAGAAAATAGGTCAGAAATCCTGTCAAAAGAACAATTATAGCAAGGCTAATATAAAAATATGTTTTGTAACTAGTATTAACCGCTCTTTTTACTTTAACTACTTTCTGTTTTTTTGTTTTAGTTTTTTTCATTTTTCCTCCGGTATAAAATAATCATTGCATAAATTTTTTTAAATTTCAAGACATTTTTAAGTTAGTTCAGCTTTCGTCAATTCTCTTTTTATATCTTCTGGTAATTTTCCGGTAACTTCCTGTGATAGTTTATTTAATGGATGTTTTATTCCTTCAAGACTTATGGCCATTACTTCGCTTAACCATTCTGTTGCATGTTCCACTTTATCTAAACCGTATTTTTTAATTAACTCTTCAGCTAACTCGGGAGTTATTTTAAGATCAGGATCTTTAATCGTACTATTTAAAATATCTTCAGGTTTCAACTCTTGCTTTGTTCCTCCGTTTGTATTTAATGTTTTGCCTAAATCATTAAAAACCATCGGTCTAAACACTGATCTTAAGACATTTTTACGGCTGTCATCTAACGGATCTCCACTAGGAAGACCTCTCTTAAATACAGGTACCCTGTCTAGAGTAATATCTACCATCTGCCCCAGTGATAAGTTTTTTACTTCGGTCTCCATAATTGTAAATTAGCTCTCCTTATCTCTTTTATTGCCTTAATCGTCTCGGCTATCTTAGAGTATCCCTTAGAACCTTCTCCTGCTGTAATTTTCAGCTCTTGCTCTAAATATAACTGCATGTTTGAGAGTCGAGAGTCTCCTAGTTTATGCTCTCCATCTCCTATAATAAAATCCCGAAAAAATTGATTTGAAATCAAGTCATCTACGCGCCGCTGATAGTCAGTTAACTCATGTTCACCGGCACGATTTTCTCCTATCTTGGTAATTATCTGCAGTTTACCATCAGCTGTAGCAATATTACCCTGATCAAGATCAACTTCACTCTTTTGCTTCCCTATTAAATCAGCTACAAATTTTCTAAGCTGTTCATAAGAATCTTGATTATAAAGACCAACAACTTCTTGGTGAATAGCAGACTCTTGAACAGTAATTATAACATTTCCTTTTGTATCTATTGTAATCTCTGGTTTATTTCCACAAATCCGTCCAACATTAAATCTATAGCTTACAGGAGTTAAAGATTGGGATGCTTGAATCAAGGCTTCTTTATCATCATTGGATAAACTTGAACTTGCCTGAATTCCTTTAACTAGCTGAGCTTGAAGAGATGAAAAAATATCTGCATCCCCTATCTCACCAGCAGTTTTCATAAGCCTCATTATTCTTAAGGTATCCGGATAGGTATAAAGAATCTCAGGAAGTTTATCTTCAAAAACATGAGTATTATCAGCAATGTGAATAGCTGAAAGAGTATTTTCTTTTAGAGCCGCTTCATCAGTTTGACCTATATGTAAATTCACTTCTGAAGAATCATGGCTTAAGACACCTTCGTGAATCGTCTGCAGCTGCTTTGCTGAAAAAATTTGAGTTAAAGGATCTCCCTCAAAAGCAGTTTTTTCCCGCAGATATTTAGCCGCAAGTACATTATGGCCGTCATCTTCTCCAAATGATCGTCTATTAATGGCTAGACGAACTGGATCTGTAGCGTAACCCACATCGTGATTAATCATCACTTGATGCTGAATTAACCTATCTACAGCTCTAACTTTTTGACCATTGCGCACCAGTTCGTTATCTATCTCTTCGCAAACTCTTATGTTATATCCAACTATATGCCTGACTCCGTGATCCCCCAGCATATTTTCTGAAGCAACTCTGTCTTGATAGGCTAAAGTCCAAATATTATCTTCCACTAAACGTAAAACAGCTTGAGCATTTAAATCTTTAGGTAAATCACCTTCTGCTTGGGCATTGGAAATAAGTTCGAGATATCTCCTTGACTGTTCTGTTACTAATCGCTGTTTCTCAGGATTTAACCGGCCTTGCTCGCTATTTAAAAGTCTATCTATATGACGCTGAGTACTTTCTGCAATTATTTTTTGAGTTTCTTGATCATAAAATCTTCCCTGCAGTTCTGAAATATTTTCATGCTTTAAGCCGCTTTTGCCTGCGAAGGCTTCTATTTGTTTTTTTATATACCCTGCTTCTGTTCTATTATCAACATATCTTGCTTCAAGTCCAGCCATCTTCACTCTATTTTTTTCTACATATTGTTTTTCTGCATTTTCAAGCTGTTGACTAATTACCGTTGGTTGTTTTTCAACTGGCCGACTATCAACTATATCAGTAAAAACACCAACATTCCCAGCTGCAACACCATGCAACATATCACGTGAACCTTGAGGAACTAATCTTTCATCTTTCAAGAAAGAACCGATTTTTTCTAAAAGCGGCTCCATAGAAGGATCTCTTGGCGGCGTTACCAGTCCGCTAGGTGGCTCAGGCGCTTTTATTGGAGGCTTTATTTCCGTCATAAGAGCATTCATTTTAATAATTAATTAAGATAATCATATTTTTAAAATGTTCCTTGTTCCTGACCGATTTTATAAATCATCATACTCATCAACGCTGTCATGATTGTAAGCGTTACCAAAGGCGCCGCGCGGCCTGCTCTACTTTTCAAATCCGTCTCCAAAATTTTGATTGCCGTGTCAAGTTCAGATTTTCTCACCTGAAATTTTGCTAAATCAATCTTATCTTGTTCTGTTTTTTCAGGCTTCCCCTTAACGGCTTTTATACCCTCAATAATATCCATACGCTCTTGATATAACATTTTTAATCTATTTATTTTTTCCATAACCTCTGCCATTTCCGATTCTTTTTGTTTCTTTGTTTCTTTTTTAACCTCGTCTTTTAACTTCGATTTTTGTTCCTCCCTTTTTTTTGTCCAATCTTCATGTCCTTTAGAATCAGCAGCTTTATCAGGTTCAGGATTTTGCTTATCCCAATCCTGCATTATGAGATCAGTTTTTGTATCAACAATAAAATCCTGTTCTGCTTGCCAACGGTCTTGACACCATTGTTTATAAGCTTCAGGATCCCTATTTTTATCCGGCACATGATGTTCCTCATCCCACTTAGCCAAAGAAGTTTCCGTTTTCTGATCAATGAATTTTTGAGCTTCTGATGTGACCTCAGTATTTTGTGGTACAGGAATTGTAACTTCCGGTTTTACTACTGTTGCCGTTATGTCAAAATTTTCAGGAATCACTTCAGGTATATTGCTCAACTTCTCCAGTATTCCTTGAGGGTGAGCACCTTGCTTCACCTTCTCTAAACCTTGTTCAACAAAATTCGCTACTCGTAAGGCTGCCCCTGTCACTCCTTTTTCAGCTGTAACTGCTACAGCCTCAACTGCTTTAACCGCTTCCATAGCCCCAGCACCAACTGCTTCAGCTCCGACGGCTGCAACTGTTCCGCCGGCTATTACCGCTGAACCGCCCTCAATGCCTGCGGCTCCAACCGCCGCTATTATGGGTAATACCATTTATTTAGTAAATAACCGCATCTTAGCGATCAACTCATTAATCTTTTTGTTCTCGTTAATTTTTACTATGCCTTGATACAAGGATATAAACTGATTATGTTTTTCCGTAAAGACTTTAAGAGCGGAAACTAAGGCTTGATGGTTTTGAAAAGGAAGAAAAGATAAAAAGTCTTTAGCTACGGTTCTTACTTCTTCAACTCTCATTGCCCCTGTCTTAAGCAGTAAGACTATTAATTTTAGAAGTTCTATCTCAATATTTTTAACCAGATTTGCAAGATCCATATTATTCATTAAACACCAGATTTAAAATGATGTCAAATATCTCTAATCCTTCTCTAATCAATCACACGTGTGGTATAATATTATAGGTTTTATTATCCGACTTATCCCGCATAGCATGGAATAAACTGGATTAAAAGCACTTTTAAAATATAGTTCATTGAGTTCTCCACAGGAACACTTTGTAGTAGATCTTTGATCTTAGATGTTAGATCTTAGATTAAGACAGAGTGTTCCTGTTGGAACAAATAATTTTACAGCTGGCATAAACCAGCAGAAAGGCCATCTCATGTATGCAGATCTGGAAAAAGTAACCGTACAAGCCTGTTATGGCATCGCCAGGACATTGGGATTCGTGGAAGAAGCCTTACCTGAGGATATTATCTCTCTACCCGACTTCAGGAAATGGCTGAAAGACCATTTTGGACATCTAGCAGATCTCGAAATCTTCGGAAATGGAATTCCTAGCAACGCCTCCAAATCCTGGAGCTGGAACTTGGAAGATGATCAGAAAAACATATCCCGAGCGCTAATCAACTATACGTATCCTCGCCTGGATTTTCCACTCATGACCCTCATGACCCCAGGTGAAAAAATAGAAATTAATGTCTATTTGCAAAATTCACCTGAACGTGGGCCTCGCGCTGGAATATCCATCGATTATCTGACCTGCACCCCAAATAATCGCTTGCACCTACTAGATGTTTTCAAGGTCGAACTTGAATTTTGGGCGGACGGATTCAAGCCTGTGTGCACAATCTTATTTCCAGGTCTTGATCCCAGGGATCCTCACCAACGTCAGGCACTTGCAAAAATACTCTTAATTTTGCGTGCTATTCCCTCAGAAGATACTCGAACAACAGATGTTTTGGAGGTCCTGGGAAGCCGGCCTGAAACTATGGCGGGCTTTCTGGCTCTCTGCCTACTTGAAGAAGATCCATTGATCACTCAGTGAACTTGTCCTTGGGGAGTGCGAGAAGATAGACAGCTCAGCTGCCTTACACGTTTTCACGTGCCATCAACCTTCTTTTTTCACTCCCCTACAATTCTCAATTAAGGCAGGTGTTTTTGCAAAACTTTATGAGGATTTTTTGAAGTTTTCATTTCTTCCCGAATCTTTACGCCTTCATATATTTCCCTCTTATGAAACGGAACCCGCACCACTTTATAGCCGGATTTTTCTAAAATACCATTGGTCCACTCATTATTGCCAAAAGCCACATCAAATTTACCAACCTTCTTTAAAACTTCATCCAGCCAGTCATCATCGCTGGGATAATCATTAATGGGAAGAATTGAAATTACTTTTTGAAGCAGATTATGTTTTTGTAATGAACGGGTAATAAACTCTTTTCTCTCTTCAAAGCTAAAAGGATTATTTTTATCTTTTACACTGGCGCTGCCGATACCAATAATAATAGAATCAACCTGTTTCAAAGCCTCATTGATCAAAAATAAATGACCTTTGTGAAACGGCTGAAACCTACCGATAATTAATCCTGTTTTACTTTTCATACTGTAATTGACAAATATTTTATAATTATGAGATAACTTTCGCACCTCTTCACTTTCTAAACCAATCAATAATCATCTCAAGGATAGTTCGTTGAGTTGAGGTTCCTTCAACCTCTGAAGACGAGCTTGGAGATGGACTAATCTGAGTATTGCCGCTTGGTGTGCTAACCATATCCCAATCATCAGGCTTTTTTGTCGGCTGCATTTTTTTCTCATACTCCTCTACTCCTTTAGCAAAGCAAGACTGCATAACATCTCCTGAAATCGGAGTTGTGAGCATCTCCCCTGCCATTAATTTTCTAAACACTTCAGCACCCAAAGCTTGTCTCAAACAATCTTTACTTTCTTGAGGCATTTGGTTGACATTTTGTAAAAGCTTGCCTATATCGCCTTGAATGGTTGGGCCGGAAGTTTGAAATTCTTTAATCACCACATTCTTACAGGCTTCGGCATTGGCCGGATTCTGGCAGAAAGTTTTACATTCTTCTACCGTGGTACAGACAGCGCCGCCTCCGGTTTTTTTTGGTTTTCCCTCAATATTCGGAGGCTCGATCCCTGCTCTTTCCATAAACGCATCGCACTCATCTTTGTGAGTATTGCAATAAGCGTCGCACTCAGTCTTGCTTTTACATCCACCGGGACCGCCATTTTGCAAAAACGGAGCCACTTTTTGTGCTTCTTTCGCTTCTTCCTCGGAAATAAGTCCTGCGCCTCTTGCGAAACTTATACACTCAGCGCTTCTTGAGGAATCAGAACAATAGGATTGACATTGTTTTGGGGTTTTGCATTCCCCTGGAGTTTGGGAACCAGATGACAAAATACTAAGCACTTTTTTGGATTTGGAAAGCTCATCGGCACTCATCAAATTATTCTTTTCAGCATAATCTAAACAAACATTCAGATTTTCTGGTTTATCACAATAGCTAGCGCAGTTTTCTTGACTGTTACAACCTCCCGGCCCGCTTTTGACTTGAGTTGCATTTCTAATCCTTTCGGCCTCTTCGCGAGCCATAAATCCGTTTTTAACCGCGTACTCATTGCAAGCGCTAACATTTTCAGGCATATCGCAGTATTTTTGACAATCGGCTTTATCTTTACAGCTGCCAAGTTCTGCAATCGGATAACTTAAGTTGTCAATAACAGATTGTTTTTTATCAACCGGAGTCGGCGTTGGAGAAGTGATATTCGGCATCGGCGTATTTGTGGGAACAGTGGTTGCGGTTGGTAATACAGGAGTTAAAGTTGGAGTTGGGGTAAGAACCGGAAGATCGCCGAATTTTGTGTTGTTACCACCATTACTCTCTTCCAAAACCTCGGGTCTGTTGACCGTGGCCCAATAAGTAACCGCAGAATATGGAGGCTGGCCAAAAGCAGTCAGAGTCATTGTTTCCCCGGATTCAAGTACTGTATCTGGAGGAATATTTAATTTTGTTTTACTAACTTCTCCGCCTCCACTGTCTCGCCAAATAAACTGAGCTGTAACATAACCTCCCCTAGCGTTAGCAAAGACCGCTCTCGTTGCCCTTTCGTTATTTTTAATCTTCATTGTTGGCGCCCGAGTTTTTGCATCAAAAGATAAACTTTCTATTGTTAAATCCGGCAAAGGCGAGGTGGTTGGGGTTGGGGTGGCAGTTGGAATTGGAATTCGCATCATCGGAAGAGAGTTATTTGCAAGTGTTCTTTCTACAAGATTATCTGGTTCAACATTTGCCTGAAAGGAAACCATATTGGCTGATAAAGAAGGAAGCCTTACTGTCATTGATTGCGCAGGGCTCAATTCCCGTTGAAAGTATCTTAAGTATTGCTGCGAACAGTTCCTGATGTATTGATTATTAGTATCACGGCAATGAATTGCGACTTTTACTGAAGGAAAGTTAACAAATATTGCTGAATACTCTCCTATATTGGAAACTACTACTTCCGGCTCACCATTGATAATGGTCGCGCTATCAATCTTTAAATCAACCATTGGTATTCGAGTTGGCGTTGGCGTTGGAGTGGCAGTCGGCACGATGCAGGTTACTTCGGCCGCTTGAGACGGAGGCGATTCACTCCTATGATCGGATGATCTCCAAGTATATTGAGCTCTAATCTTAACATTAGGAAGAATACGATCAGTAACCATAGAAGTATTCGGTGTCTCACGGTAAACGAAAGCGGGGCCTGTAGCTTTGTCAAATGCGAAAAAGTAATAGTTCCATGCTGAAGGCTGACTCGACCAACGCCAATTTATAGAAAAAAAACCAGTTTCAGGATTGTAAGGGCCGCAGGTTCCTGTTGGAGCTTGAGGTCGGGAAAGAGCTATAGTAGGCCAAAGAGTCGGGGTTATAGTTGGCGTTGGTGTTAGAGACGGAGTTAAAGTCGGAGTTGGCGTGTATGTTGGTGAACGCGTTGGGGTGGGTTGTTGAGTGGGGGTTGGCTGCGAACTGCTACAGGTAATCGTTGAAGTATCTGACCAAGGTGAAAGATTGGTGTAATCGGTGGTCGAACGGAAACGTCCTGAAATTAGCCTATCAGCTGGTATGTTATAAACTCGAAACGAATTACCCATAGTAATGGGGCCACCAATCCATTGATTGGCATACCAAGTATTAGTTGCTTGGTCAAAAACTTGAAGCTGATAGTCTATGATGCCATCTTGGTAAGTAGACATAAGCCACCAAGTCATAAATTCCCAATTTCCCTGATTATTCTTAACATATTGACATAGTGCTTGCGGCGCCGGAGGTTTGCCAAGAACCGGAGTTGGTGAAACAGCGTTGACGATACTGCTGTTTCTTATAAAAAGCAAAGAAAAAAAGACGATAATAATTATCGGTATTTTTTTCATCTGAAAGGATTAGTTTTAACATCTTTAAAGGGATTTGTCTTGGTTTCAAAAGGATTGGTTTTTAGAGGTTCTTTTGTAGGAGCAGCTATTTCTTTATTAACTGGATTCGCTTCTCTTTTCTTAAATTGATTGTACACATAAAACGAAACCAGAGCCAAAATTAAAATAACAACCGCAATAATTATGTAAAGAAGACTTCTTTTATTTTTCAGTTTTTGTATTATCTCCATAATCTCCACTAAACTTCATCCTACGACTCTCTTCAAAGAAAGTCAAATTCTTCTTGTATAATACTGTAATGAAACTATCAATTGGAATTGTTGGATTGCCAAATGTTGGGAAATCCACACTTTTTAATGCCCTTCTAAAAAAACAGCAGGCTTTGGCGGCGAATTATCCTTTTGCTACAATCGAACCTAATATTGGAGTTGTTCCTGTGCCTGACGAACGGTTGGATAAACTAGCTGAAGTGGAAAAGCAAGAACACAAAATGGATAAACTTCCACCAAAAGTGCCAGCAACGGTTAAATTTGTCGACATTGCCGGACTTGTAAAAGGCGCAGCTACAGGAGCCGGACTTGGGAATAAATTTTTATCCCATATCCGTGAAGTTTCAGCCATAGCTCACGTTGTTCGCGCTTTTGAAGATGAAGATGTTCCCAGATATGAAGAAGCTCGCCCGCTAACGCCTGAGCGTAGCGATGGCGAGCGGGGCAGTGTTGATCCTAAAACCGATTATGAGATTATAAAAACCGAACTAATTTTAGCCGATCTTCAAACATTAGAAAATTCAAAACGCAAAACTCAAAACCCACAACCCATAACTCAAAAACTCATAGATGCTTTGAATAAAGGCATTCCTGCCCGTGATATTGAACTTAGCGATGATGAACAAAAGTTTGCAGATCAATTATTTTTACTTTCTGCAAAAGAAGAGATAATCGTTTTAAATGTTTCAGAAAATGAGTACACTGAAGAAAAAATTCCAGAGTTTATTAAAAAATATTCTGAGATTTTAGAAGTCCCTCAAGAAAAATTCACTGTCATTTCAGCCAAAATTGAGTCGGAACTCTCAGCTTTATCTGAGGAAGAACAAAAAGAATATTTAAAAGAATTGGGGCTTTCACAATCAGGTTTGGAAAGACTAATAAAAAAAGCTTATGAGACTTTGGGATTAATCTCTTTTTTAACAGCAGGAGAAAAAGAAGTGCGGGCTTGGACCATCACCAAAGGAATGACTGCTCCTCAAGCCGCCGGTGTAATACACACTGATTTTGAAAAACATTTCATCAAAGCCGATATTGTTCCTTTCTCTCAATTTGTGGAAACAAACGGATGGATTAAAGCCCGGGAACTGGGAAAAATCCAAATCGTTGGCCGCGATTATGAGATGAAAGATGGAGATGTAGTGGAGTTTAAGGTGGGAGTTTAAAATCAGTTTTAGGACAAAGACTCATTTGCTAATTTTTTAACTTCGGGAATCGCCATAACTGCTACTTTTGGCTTAGGAGGAAACATTTCATAATATCTGCTACCTGAAGTCTGCAGTGGTCTATTCCTTAATGAATCTTGTGAATGGTTAATCTTAACAATAGCCTCTGGAGTTAAGTTTACTCTCATTTCATACGAAGAAGCAGCTACAGATTGTCCTTGTAATACTTCCCAGAAAGTAACAGTAACACCAGGTATTACTGTAGGAAATGTCATCTCGCCTATTCGATGGTGAGATTTTAAAGCCTCTTGATGAAGTAAAATAAGAGGATCAGTAGGTTCTCCGTTAACATTGGCTATTACACCTAATTTATCTATTAAAGTCTTCATCACGAAATCTCCATTTCCAGGAGAAGTTTGAATCGACAGTGGATATCTGCGATGCCCGCCATATTTACGGTCATATCCAAAAAGATAATCAACTACTTCTTTAGCAATATCTTTATCAGTTGTTCCATCTTTTCTCCTTTTATTTCTGTACTGAAACTCCCTTCGAATATCTTCTTCAAAATACGCCAGTGTGTTACGTTTACTGGCTAACCTGTCACCTATGATATCGCACTCGCTTCTTCTATAAGGATCCTCTAGATAAACTTGACCAACCGCACCTATTAAATCATTGATTGCCCCATCTATCCGAACTAGAGGATTTGAAGACTCTCCCGTATCTACCTCATCAGTTGAGTGTTTCATACTCATATCTACGGCTTCAAAAAACATTGTTTGATCTTTCTGATCTCCTACCTTAAAACTGACACAAGGAATGGATCTGCTGAAAAATGACTCTGCAGTGCGATGAGCTACCTCATTAACTACTTCTTGATAGTCTGTATTTAGATTATTTAGTTTCCAGTTTTCTATTAGAGCGTTAGGATCCCCCGGTTCTTTTTGATCAAAAGAAGGCAATTTCGGCCGATTGACTGGGTTTAAACTATCAAGTTGTCTTCTGAAATAATATTCGTTAGCATCATAACTTGGATAAAAAGCTAACCCAATTATTCCATGTTCTGCCGATACTCCAAGATACATTTTTAAATCCGCCGTATCTGTTCGGGCGGCACTATACATTCCTTCTGTATTAAGGGGAAGTTTTTTTATAATCGCCGTATTCAGAATAACCAGATCACAGTCTGCGTCTCCTTTTCTACTTTTTCCTCTGGCTTTTGTTTCACGAATGGCAGTACAAAAACTTCTGCCCTGACTTTCTGCTTTTTCTTCCTCACCCAGCAAAAATTTAATTAACCCCTTGTTGTTTTCTGGAGATTTTGGTTTTTCAAGAAATGTCTTAATCTCTTTAGAGAAAGGAGAAATAGACTTAGTTTGTCCTGGTTCAGGTTCCATGAGTCTATGATATATAAAATTTATAGTCTTTGTCAAGCATCAACATCCCCTTGACTTTATCTGGTAGATTTCTTAATATATCTTCTAGCCTTATAGCAAAGGCTTTATTTATGACACTGAGATAAAAATAAATCATCCAAAAAGCTAAGATGACTTAATTTTCATCGCACTTTTACAAATTTAGTTAGTTACAAAAAATCTGAAGGCAGATTATTTTGGTAGGACAATGTCCTATTAAGATAATCTGTCTTCAGGTTGAAGATAGAAATATATTTTCGGAGGTACAAGTATGATCAACCCGCCGAATTATTTCACGGGCCACTGTCGTGTGGTTGATGATGATGTGAGGCTCCATTTGGGCAGTTACTCGGAGCTTCTGTTTTCGGCAAAATTCTGCCATTAGAGCAGACGCCGACTTGGATCAAATCCAAATCCGAGAACTTACCCATCAAACGGTTGAACAGGACATGACTTCGGTTAAGTTCTGCTCGACTCATCGTCCGTAACCCAATTTTTAAGGAGGTAAAGAACATGACGGCAAACACTGTTCCTCGAGTTGTCACAACCACACGAAGAACGACGATCGGGTCTACCGTCGAGTGTCTGGGCCATCAAGAAGCTACCCATGGTCAAGCTGACGCTGTTTCTACGGACACCACCAAGAAGGGAACTTCACCCACCGGCTACGCGTGCCATCGCCCTGTTCGCCGCGTCTGACCACTCTGGCTCTTGAGGTGGTTTTCCGCGCACATGCCTAGTTGCACGCGATCGTTGGACAGGAACACATCTTGTGTTCTATTCGAAAGGATGGCGATGCCTCTGAAATGGTCATAATCGTAGAAGTTCGTAACAACTAAGCCAAGACACCGGAGCGGGGGTCAAAGAGAGTATTCGGGGCTTCCCACAAGGTAGCCGCCACTAATACGATGAAGCCAACCAGCTTCTCGCCTCAGACGACATTCGTCTTTAATACTACACTCTCTCCCCGCTCCCCATTTTTTTATCCTTTTTAAATTTATTTACTGCGAAGATACTTCATGTAGGCTCTTGGAAAACGGAGAGCAGAAAAGAAAGAGAATACTACTCCTTGCCAACCATCTAAAATTCCTTTATGTCTTATTTGTGTCAATAAAAACCAGTGAAGAGGTTTAATAACAATGTAATTAATAAACATACCAACACCTTTGTCCATATTTTTTTCCTGCATTTCCTTGGCAATCACATTAATATACCGTCTATTTCTGGCAAGATATCGGTTAAAATCAACATCCGCATAATGAAGAATAGCATTTTTAAAGTAACCTATCTGACCATCAACCTCAACATTTTCGTGAACGCTTTTACAAGGAAATCGAGCCTTGCCATTTTTGTATAAACGGATTGTATAATCGGGATAAACTCCACCCTTCATCAAAAACCGCCCTAAAAAATAATTTTTTCGGGGAACCCAATAGGCAATAAATTTAGAATTATGAATTGAGAATTCAGAATTAAATTTAGAATTTAGAATTGATTTTTCTGTTTGTTTATTCTTAATTCTGAACTCTGAATTCTGAATTTGAAGAAGATTTGCAATCTCAAATCGCAAATCTTTTGAAAGGGCTTCATCGGCATCCAACTGAAGTATCCACTCCCCTTTTGCCTTATCCAATGCTTTTTGCTTATTGATATGAAACATTGGAGGGTTGTTTTCATGAAAAATTTTTACCTTTTCGCCGTATTTTTGGGCAATCTCCACTGTTTTATCAGTTGACCCGCCATCAACTATGACAACTTCGTCTACCAGATCGTAGGCTGAATCTAGTGGATAGTGGATAAACTTTTCCTCATTATATGCGGCAATGCAGAGTGATAATATCATAGGTATAACCATTATAATTTTTATAACGATTATAATTATTATATAATACCATTCATGATAAAAACTGTATCCACCTTTTTGGCCACCCTAACTTTTCTTAGCGACATTGCTATTGTTGTCTTCTTTGTGCTTCTGCTGGCTCAACTATTTTTCAAAGTTTCTTATCTTAAAATTTTAAAAAAGATTTTTACTCCTTACTCATATCATTTGGTATTTTTAGTTGCGCTAACCTCAACATTAGGCAGCCTTTTTTATTCCGAGATAGCTAAATACTCGCCTTGTGTTCTTTGCTGGTACCAGAGGATTTTTATGTATCCTCAGGTATTTTTGGTTTATCTTGCTAACATTCGCAATGAAAGAGTAATTACGCCTTACCTTATCCTTATGAATGTGATTGGCGCTCTCCTTGCTCTTTACCATTACATCATTCAACTTGCTCCTAAAGCCTCGCTTCTGCCCTGCGAGATCGGCGGAGCTGTATCATGCACCAAAAAATTCACTCTTTATTATGGCTTTATTACCATTCCCATGATGTCTCTTACGGCATTTGTTTTGAACTTAATTTTACTAATTTACTTTTCTGAAAAGTCAAAACGGAAAGTTAAATAAACATACATTGTCATTTCGAGCCGAAGGCGAGAAATCTAGAAGCGCTTTACGCTTCGCTGGATTTCTCACTTCTCCGGCGGTGGCGGATTCGTTCGAAATGACAATTAGATCAACTCAAAATTTATGTTTCAATTATGATAAAAATAGTTACTGTTCCCAACTCCGTTCTTAACTCCCCTGCCCAGCCTGTTACTAAAATTGACGATAAGATCAAAAACCTGGTTTATGATATGGAAGAGGTATTGATTGCTCAAATTGATCCTCAGGGAGTTGGTTTAGCCGCCCCGCAGGTTGGAATCTCTTTACAAATTTTCCTTATCAAACCTGAACGCAATCAGGAAACCGAAGTCTTCATCAACCCCAAAATTCTAGAAGTAAAAACTCAAAACCCATCACCCACAACCCAGAACGTAAAAAGTCCTAAAGATAAGCTCGAAGGTTGTCTCTCCATCCCCCGCATTTGGGGGCCTGTTAAAAGAGCCAATAAAGTAAAACTTCAGTATCAAACGCTTGCCGGTGAAACTAAAACCCAGTGGTTTACCGGCCTTAAAGCCGCTATCATCCAGCATGAAATGGATCATTTAAATGGTATTTTATTTACGCAAAAAGCCTTGGAACAAAAAACTCCTCTTTATGAAGAAGAAAATGGAGAGTTCACGAAAGTGAATTATTAGTTAAATCCAAATGTCAAATTTCAAATTTCAAAAAAATCATTTGACATTTAAAATTTAGATTAAAATTTAGATTTTGGATTTGTTTTGGCATTTGTCATTTGGACTTTGGATTTATAGTTTACTAAAATTAAATCTGGAGTTACTCCTTCAGCCATATCTTTTTTAACTCTTTTTACGCACTTGGAGCAAAGTTTGACTCTTACTGTTTTACCAGCTTCGATTATCTCCATTGGCTGAAGATTGGGGTGAAATATCCGTCTTGTTTTAGGAGCTCTTTTTTTCCAACGGCCTCCTGCAACACCTCTATGGTGAGTATGAGATCTGCCGTATAAAGCTCCTTTTCCGCAATGAAAGCATTCCATATTATTAAAAAATTAAAATGTCAAAATTCAAATACCAAATCAAATCCAAAATCCTAAAAATATTTGACATTTGTCATTTGAACTTTGGATTTAATTTAAGATGATTTATGATATCATATAAGTACTTTAAAATCAATTTAAATTTATGCTTATCGCTATTATTATTTCTGTATTGGTTTTGATTATCTCTGTTGTTGTTCACGAGTATTCCCATGCTAAAGCAGCCGATCACTTAGGTGATCCTACAGCTAAACTTAATGGAAGATTAACCTTAAATCCGTTAGCTCACATTGATATTTTGGGCTCAATTATTTTACCGCTTTTTTTAATTATAACTCAGGCGGGTATTATCTTTGGCTGGGCTAAACCAGTACCTATTGATTACTATAATTTTAGAAACCCTCGAAAGGACTCTGCTTTAGTATCTCTAGCTGGTCCAGGATCAAACTTAAGTTTGGCTATTATTTGCTCCATATTGCTCAATCTGTTCATATTGTTTAAACTATCTTTTTTAATCACTATAGGTTCTCTTATTTTAATTCCTTTAATAAAAATTAATATTATACTTGGCGTCTTTAACCTTTTACCTATCCACCCTTTGGACGGATTTAAGATTGTTGAAGGCATTCTTCCCGCAGATAAAACACAGGAATGGAAAGGACTAGAGAAATACGGGTTCATTTTTATTTTGCTCCTTCTTGTCCCCATAGGTAACTCCTCTTTATTAAACACCATCATTGGACCTGTAATAAACTTTTTATTCCGACTACTTCTTCCTCAAATAGGACTGGGAGTTATTTAAAAGTTAAAGCGCTGGAGTAGCTGAGACTGTAGCGGTTGGGACAGCGCTGGTTGAAGCTGATTTTTGTTTACAGATTAACCAATCCCGGGCCGTACAACCTTTACCTATTTTTGTCTTAATTTTATTACAATCCGTTTCATCACAGGTTTGAACCGTTGATGCGTCATTTTGAGGGAGAACTAACGTAGACATAGGTGAAGGTCTAGTAATTGTTGTTGGCTTTGCCACAGGAGCTTGAGTTTTTTCTGTTCCTTTGGTCGTAAATGTCCAAGGCACCCCGCCATTATCATATTTTTGATCAGCAATTCTTATCTGGAAATAATAAGTTGTAGCCGGAGAGAGAAGAGTCAGATCAACAATATGGCTTTTGGTTTTTTGAGGTTCCGGAGCAAAAAAATTAAGGGCCGTCGGAGAGGTACCATATTCAATAACTCCTTGTGTTTCCTCACCTGTAGACCAGGACACTTTAACGCTGTTTTGAGATAAATCTGATACAATGACATCACGCGGAGCTATATCGCTTGCTTTCGTAAGAGTTCCTTGAAGTAGCTTAAAACCCATAACCAGCACAAAAATGCCTATAACACTACCTATTATTATTGAAGCTATCCTAACTAAAGTATGCTGATTCATAAGAGTTTAAATCCTATGCCAATTAAAAATAATAATGTTCCAGCCGCAATAAAAATGGGGAGATTATTTTCTGTGATTCCTGATCTTGGCAGTTGAGAGACTGCCGTTGGAGCGGCAGTAGCATAAGTATTTGATGAAGAGGCAAGTGTGGGAGTGGCTGTTGGGTTGGAAGTATTACCGGCGCCTACAGTAACTGCTGATGTTCCATTACTGGCGCAAAGGATAAGATCAGTACCGTTTAGATCATTTTTGGTAATATGTGAACCAGTGGCTGGACCGCAGGTAAAGCTCAAGTTAGCAGTACCATTTTTCAAGGCCTTAAATACGACTGTCGCTAAAGTACCGCTTCCTGACTTTGAAGTGGCAACATCATCAACTAACCCAACTACATAGACTGTACCGCCGGTCATAGTAGGATTGGTGACGGTTGTGAATATTGTACCGTTAGTGACTCCTTGTGGCTCGAGAACTGTTTGATCGTAAGTTATCACTGCGTCAACGCCTAAGTATTGATCGGTTGAAAGAGCATCAATTTTAACAGCTACCTCAAATGTTTGACCGGCAGTAGTAGTAACTGCGGCTGGATCAAACTTTAGTGCAGCCGCAAAAACATTTTTAAGCTGTGGTACCACAAAAAAAACTGCCAATAAGATTACTATCTGGAAAAAAATCCTTTTTATTTGCATTACATCTATCATATTCCATATTGTTTTTTATGTCAAACGTAACGAAATTAGATCTTAGATATTCGATATTAGATCTTCGAAAATCGAACATCAAATGTCGATGATCTCTTAAAGTACTCCTGCTTTCTTTACCATCTTAAGGTGTTCATGAAACATTGAGTGAAGAGGCACAGGCAGATTATCCAGTGAAAACCAGCCGATATTTTCTATTTTGTCAGGGTCCCCTATCTTTACTTTTTCAGGAATAACTTCGGCGGCAAAAATAACCGCTACCCAATGAGTTTTCTCTTTTCCATTTTTTCTTAAAACATTATTGACAGCAATAAACTTAAGATCAACTACCTCACTGCAGTACTCTTCCCTAATCTCGCGCCTAACAGCCTCCTCAAAAGTCTCCCCCACTCTCATCGCGCCTCCTCCCGGATCCCAGACGCCAACCTCATCCCGGCAGTTCTTGCTTCTTTTATTCATCAAAATTTTACCTTTACCGTCATGGCAGTAAAATACGCAGCCAACGCCGATATAATCAACCCCTTTTTTCATTTGAAGAAATTATAACAAAAGATTATATTATATTTTTTTTGATGAAAGAAACTCCAGTACTCTATCTGTAGCAAAATGGATACCTTCTAGTGGGTTTTCTGTTTTCATATAGTTAGAAACGAAATTAGCAAAGAAGGTATCTCCGGCTCCAAGTGTATTTTTAGTTTTTATCACTCGTTGTGTCTCAAAGCTATATTTTTTTCCAAAAACAAAGAGATCACAGCCTTTTGTTCCTTTAGTAATTAGCAAGATTTTCTCTTTTTGGATTTCTATAAAAGATTTAGGAATATAAGATATTTCATAATCTCCTGCCTTAAGGCAAAAAATAGATTGCTGAATTCCTTTTCCAGGGCGCCAATGTTTCTTTTTCCCAAAATCTTGGCCGTCACGGACATATCCTTGTATATCCAAAAATATTTGCCCTTTGTAATCCCCTATGCCATCTAAACTAAACTCATTCAATAGAGATGATATTAATAAATAAGGAGCATCTATGTTTGAAAAATCAATTTTAAACGGAACTGGAACTGCTGTAATTTTCCCGAATTCATCATTTTCCTTAATAAGGATTTCTGTTTTAAGCTTAAAAACATGTTCAAGTTTAAAATCTACAGCAGCTTTCTTTAAAGCTTGCGTTATGTAATAGGCTGGGCCTCCCTTTTGTTTACTTAAGAAATTACCTTTTTCGTTATAAAGATAATCTTTGGCAAACGATGAAAAAATGGAGATATTATTTGTTTTTTTCATATTTGCTTTTAGCAAGTTGAATAGCAAATGTTACTGCTTCTTCAGGATTTTTTGCCTCTTCAATTTTAAATCTTTTCCTATTATCTAAATATTGGCTGGCTAGTTTTTCACTCCACCCTCCGCTTCCTTTTAAAACAACCACCGGAATATTCGCTTGATAGGCTATAGCTATTTCCGTTAACGTCCCTGACCCTCCACTAATGGCAATAATAACATCACAGCTTAAAACTAAAACCAGTTCTCTACCGCCTCCCCTTTCCAAACCGCTGGCAATTACGACATCCACATTCTTTTCAACTATATCCATTCCTTTTCCATAAGTAACTCCTACTGTAGTTCCGTTAGCCTTTTTGGCTCCACGGCAAGCCGCAGAAGATAAAGAATCGCAATCTTTCTCTGCCCCAAACAAAAGCACGGCTTGATTTTTAGCTACCCAATAGCCTACTTCCTCTGCTAATTTTTCTATTTTTTTGGAATAGTTTAAATCAGCGCAAGAACCCATTACTCCTATCTGTATTTTTCTCATATTTTGAATTATAACAACTACCTAATTAATAATTCTAAATCCTTTGGATCTTTCACGAGTAAAGTTTCCATTCCTAACTGTTGCGCCGGGTCGATATCGGTGGTCACCTGATCTCCTATAGAGATAATATTTTCAGGCTGGTACCGGCCGGCTAAAATTAAAAAGATCTCATCCTTCCTACCGTATTGCTCACCTGTGTATAAAGACTCAAAACAATCTTTTACTCTCAAAAATTTCAAAACTTGTTGAGCCCAAATTCTTGGGGCTGAAGTAAGCAAAACTAACTTTCTTTTTGGATTTTTTTCCTGAAGTTGCCTAATAGTATTCACGGCTGTTTCAAAATTTTGCACGATCCCTTCTGGATCGATATCCCAAACGACATTAAAGTAATCTGATCTTGTAATCCCATACCGGTTAGCTAAATATCTGCTAATCCCTATAGGGTCATTTAATCCTTGCCGTAAAATCATCTCTGCCGATTCTTCGTCACATACTTCTGTCATTATTATAAACGCTTTTGCATTCCTTAATATTTCTTTTTCCAACTTAGATCCTTGGAAGCCATTATTAACACCATCGAGCTGATACAAAGTCCCATCCATATCGAAAATTGCTACTTTTCTTTCTTGCTCTTCCTTAACGATCCTCAAACATCTATCTAGATAGTCAGTCACTCTCTCGTTAATGGAAACAGGAATTGTTTTTGAAATATTTGTTGGTAAAGGGAAACCTGCCTTGACCAGCTCTTTGAATGTCAAACCGTTGGAACCGGTCGAAATTTCATATGCTTTTACCAGCTGACTAAAAGATTTTATCATCTGTTGACTAGCATCAAAGAACCCTGGATTTTGATCTAAACTTGCACCGCAGCCATCACTCCAAGGATAAAGATAAGGTACAGAAGTAGTCACTTTATTAGTTTTACTTGATGCCAGTTTTTTTCCTCCCAACGGACTAAAGTCTCTAATATCAATCCACTCGTATAAATTATCTATAGGTTCTGCAATATCTGCATCAAATTTATCCATTGGCACTGACATATTGCCAATAAAACCAATAACTTTTCCTACATTAAGTTTTATTCCGTTATCAGAAGCTAAACGTAAAAACTCCTCAACCGTACCTCCGGAAAATAATCCATCGTCAACAAGCAGGACTTTTTTTTGTGATATATCAGGAATTTTTATCCTCAGTTTAGCTATTTGACTCTCAAATGATTCATTCCCCTGCCGTGGCACTCTTTGACCATCAATAGAACGACATAAACTGAATCTGAAAAACCTATCTTCATACTCCTTTTCTTTTTCCAAACTTCCTAACAAAAACCTATCAAGGCAAACGCAGATCGTGTCAGAATCCCGTTTTAAAATTGGTTCCACCTTCTCTCTTAAACGGGATTCCATCTCTTCTTCGTAAAACCTAGCAACTTCTACGCTAGGATTTAGAAATTGAGAAAGAGCTGTCTCAACTTCGTCAAAATAAACTCTGACAGCATTGCTAAAACCGTCTTTCGATAAATCTAAACCTTTATTAATTTGAGAAAATAATCCGACTGTGTCTTGTGTAATAATATATTTTTCTGGCATATTGTTTAAAATAATTTTTAACCCACAAAAAACCCCGCCTTAAGCGGGGTTGTAAGTTTAAATAAATAACTAAGATTACCCCGCTGGAGCGAGGTTATGATGAACAATCTTTGAAGTTTGTAATGTTAGACTTTTCATATTAACGTGTTAATATGATAACATACAGATATTTAACTGTCAATAGTTATTTAATGAATGTATAATTTAAGTATGAAGACTAAAGAGAACGTAAATACAAAATTTACTAAAACGGAATCCAGCTCTATTAAAAATAGTAAAGAAAGATTATTATTTAGAGCTCTTCTTGCGCAAAAAAATGAACAGGAAATGGCTGATTTATTAAGGGATCTTTTAACTTTACCTGAAATAGAAGAATTCTCTAACCGATTGGAAATCGCCAGGCAATTACGTGAAGGTCATTCTTACTTAAATGTTGCCCATAAAGTCGGCACCTCCACCACTACAGTTACTCGAGTTGCCCACTGGCTGTTTAAAGGCTGTGGCGGCTATTACCGCACGTTAAAGAAACTTATCAAATAATCAACTTACTTAACATCAACCGTTATCTCAACTCCATTCACAGTTCCCAATACATCATTATTTTTATCATCAATTAAATTTGAATCTTTTTTACTGCCGGGCAAAAATTCAATCTCAAAACTTGCTTTACCGGATTTTAATGCCTTAAATGTCAGTTCGGAAATAACCGTATTTTGAAAAGTTACAGTAGAGGTGACACTTATTTTTTTTATACCAGTTAAGCTAAGTTTGCCATTATCATTTTGGGCAAAAACCTGAAAATCACTAAGCAAATTTTTTTGACTTACATAACTTACAACGCTGGGATCATATTTAACAACTACATCATAACCGGTGATAGAACTGTTACTGGAATCAGCTGAAACATTAAGATAAATTGTTTCTCCAGCAACTAAAGGTTTTTTCGATGGATTAGGCAATAATGTTAAAGAGCCTTTGACAAGAGCAATTGAAGGCGCAACAGAAGGAGCAATACTTGTTGAAACCGCTCCTTCATTTTTTACTAAGTTTTTCTTGTATATGAAAAAGGCTACGGCTATTAATAAAATAACTAGCAGAATAGGAAAAATTATTACAATCGGGAATGGTTTTTTGGTTTCAGTTTGATTTTCCATATAATTTTAGTAAAAAAAATAATTTACTCTCCTTCATCAACTTTAATAGATAAAGCACTAATAATTAAAGAGTAATCAGCAGAGTTAATTATGCCGTCAAGATTAACATCAGATGAGTTTAAGATATTAATATCGCTTTTGCCTAAATTGTTCCTGATAAGAGACAAGTCGTTAGAGTTTACAACCCCATCCTGACCTCCCTCTCCCGGCAAATCTCCTACAAATAGTAAGACACCAATTAAATTTAAATTATTTTCTCCAGGTACTAAATTAATAATATTTCCTTTATCGCATTGATAAATCCCAGGTGACGTTTCTTTAGGTTCTAACTCACATATTTTCTTTTGCGTATGTTTTGGCCCTTTTACTAATAAATAGTATCCTCCACCTGCTAGAGCATTAAATGATGTCGTCCCACTCCAAACACCATTGTTGTCTGAAGTAAATTCAACAGGGTTTCCAATGACATTGGTGACAGAACTTCCGCCTAATGCTACTTTAACTACCATTTTATTGAACTGATCTTCCGGTTTGCTATTTATCCCCTGAAATTTAAGCTTTAAGTTTAGCTTAATATTACCGTTCATGGGCGTAGTAGTTAATAAAGACTGAGCATTGATATTGGCACCTCCGCCTTCAGCTACGGGTACTTCTGAAAGATTATAATCTGCATTTATTTTATAAAATACATCTCCGCTTGGACTGTGAGTAATTATTGATGGATCATAGGAATTAGACACAAAAGTCAGCGTAATAACCTCTGCTTCCTCCGTTTTTGTAAGAATCTGACCCTCAGATTTTTGAATCTCCCCTTGAACATAAACAGCCCCCCACTCATTAATGACTGCTAAATTAGCTTTTGTATCACCTAAACCATTACTTACCACTCCTAGTTTATACTCAATATCCTTTAACTGAACTTTTGCTTTGTCAAAGTTTACTTTAAAAGAGTAGCCTCTGGTAGTAATATCTATTGAAGGTTTTGCTTTTACTACGACTGTAAACTCTTGTTTAGGCGGAGCAGTTATTATCACTGGCGTAAATGATAAAACTACTGATTCTCCTGAAGCCTTCGTTGTTTTTTGAACATCTTTTTCCAAAAAAACATACCTCATCATCACCAATAAAACAGATAAACTGAAAAATAAAATAACTCCCAGTTTAATATATATTCCCTTGTGGCTTTTTTTAAAGTTTTGATCGTCTTCCATTTTATGGTCTTAATGAACGAATAATTACGGAGCGGTCATTCACTCCCACCTCACCATCTCCATTGAAATCAACGTTAACTGTCTGAGGAATCTTTCCTCCATTGACTACTGAAACATAATAAAAATAATCAAGATCATTTACTCTACCATTTCCGTCAGCGTCACCTCTAGTTCGTAAAGATGATCTGCACCATCCTGTTTTTTGCTCGTTAGTAGGCGTCGAGTTAAACATCGAGACAGAAAGAACGCACTTTATCGGATTGGAATAATTAACATCTGAATATTTATCAAATAAGCAAGCGCTCGTACACGTTCCTTCAGTTAAACTTGGGGAATTACAACCGCAGCTTGGATTTGGAGTTGGAGAAGGAGTTGCTGTAGCTGTTGGAGTAGGTGTCCTTGTAGGTGTCGGCATTGAAGTTGGCGTTGGCGTTGGAGTT
This sequence comes from Candidatus Roizmanbacteria bacterium, assembly GCA_016432445.1. Lineage (GTDB taxonomy): Bacteria > Patescibacteriota > Microgenomatia > UBA1406 > GWC2-37-13. Next base: position 983,583 of record CP066689.1, read on the forward strand.
GGAGAAGGAGTTGCTGTAGCTGTTGGAGTAGATGTCGGCGTTGAAGTTGACGAAGGAGTTGGAGTTGGAACAGAAGCACTGCAGTTAACAGTTTTAACACCTAAACGTGGATCTAAATGATTACCGGCAGAATCATAATCTTGTCTTACACCAGAAGAATTTACATTGATAGCATAAGCTGAAACGTTTCTTTGTCTTCCGGTAAAAAAATAAGCTTTAGGGTTATATGTCCTTGATCCTTCAGTAAACGTGGTTGGTATGCTTTGAGGATTAAAGCTAAAGTTTCTATTAGTTGTCCATGCCGAACCTATAAATATATTACCAAGAGGAATATCAGCATTAGGAGTACCAGCTGCACCTTGCTCCATCCAAAAATCAATCTGAATATTTGTAAGTGGCGAATCATCATCCACCACATTTGAACCGATTAAAGCCGTGCAGGATGCCGCATCAAAACTACCCGTTGGTAAAGAAGAATTTGTCTGGGCGAAGCTTGGTTTGGGAATTAAAAATACTAAAGCAGATAAAAAAAATAAAATAAATAACTTTTCCCGGATACTGAGATTAAACATATAAGATAAAAATAATACAAAATGAATTTTTTGTCAAATTTACTTATAAAAATTTTAACTTTTATATTCGTGATTTACAGTTCGTCAACTTTAATTGAGAGAGCGGTAATTATTAAAGAATAATCTTGAGAATTAATAATATCATCAAGATTCAAGTCTGCAATCATAAGCTTTGCCGCTTCTGTTTTCCCTAAATTATTTCTGACAAGAGATAAATCATAAGAGTTTGCAATACCATCTTGACCTCCCTCTCCCGGCAAATCACCTGTCAGCTGATAAACGCCTGAAAAATCAAGATTGTTCTCGCCTTCATTCAAAACAACTGCCGCATTAGAACATCGGTAAAGCCCAGCCTGCGGCTCCTGCGGCCGTGATTCACATATCTTTTTCTGAATGTGTTTTGGTCCTTTTATTAATAAATAGTATTTATACTCAAAACCTGTGCGGGCATTAAAATTAGCTTTCCCTGAGTAAGTGCCGTCACTGTTGGGAACAAATGTTACCGGCTTGACTGGAGATCCGTCTACTGATCCTCCGGCTAAAGTAACTTGAACTCTCATGCGGTTAAAAAGCGATGCCGGCTGTCTGTTTATTCCCTGAAACTTCAGTTTTATATTTAAAATAACGCTCTTTGACTGAGTTGGGGTAAGAGTAGGCGTTAAGGTTGGAGTTGGTGTATTTGTTGAGGTTGTAGTGGCTGTCGGTACAGGTGTCAAGGTCAAAGTTATAGTGGGAGTTAAACTCGGTGAAATGGCAGAACTTTGATACTGCAGACATTTAAATCCATTATCAAATCCATAACACCATCCCGGCTGATTATTAACTCCTAATGGACAATCGGCATTACTGCGGCAAACCGCCCCATTGCATAGAGGAACCCATCTAAAGCGAGTATCTGATGTCGTTGGGATAGGCGCTGTGCCACAGTATCCCACAATCGGCGTAGCTGTTGGAACAGGTGTTCTTGTAGGTGTCGGCGTTGAAGTTGCAGTAGGAATAGTTGTAGAGGAAGGAATTGTTGGAGAAGGTGAAGGAGATACTACCGGCTGGCGGATATAATAAAAACTTGATCCGGCAACATAATTTTGCGAGATGTCCCATTGATTCTTGCATTGATTTCCCCCAACTAATGCATCCCCCCTCATAGCTCCAACTGCTATTCTATCGCCGCCTTGAGGTAAAGGAATTGAGTCATCAGCCGGCTGATTGGGGTCACATAAAAAAATGGCTGTGTTTCCGCTCCATCTTGAGAAAGGGCAGTTTTTTGGCCAGTTATTTTCACCAACAAAATAGCCGCAGATAATGTCCGGATAGCTGTTTGAACTAGCTTCTACCCGGCATTCAAAACGCTGATCTTGCCCCAAAATTTCTGTTGTTACATTACTTGAGACACTATTTATACCACTAATACAAACACTAGTACTTGCTTTTGATTGATAGGTATTTTTATTTTTTTGAAGTTCGTATGAAAGTATAATGATAGCCATGCTGAAAAGGATGATTAATCCTATAATAAGAAACGGCGATATTTTTCTTTTGATTGATTCTTCCATAAACAATTTTCATTGTAAACGATTTATTCCGTGTTGACAAATAAAAACTACTTTAATAGAATAATAGCAGTCAAAATATGTCAGACTCTAATAAACCAGTAAAAATAGCATTAAATGATCTTCCTGATCTTTTAACAATAAGAGAAGTAGCTACTCTTCTTCGTGTATCAACTCTTACTGTCAAGCGCTGGGGTAAAAAAGGCAAACTGCCGGCTATCCGTATTAACTCGCGAGGCGACCGCCGCTACAAAAAAGATGTCGTCTTAAGACTTCTTGGCGTTAACCCTGAATGAAATCTAAGGGTTGAAGCAGAGTAACTTTAATTTTAATTAGTCAGACTTCCTTGATTTTTGTTGAATTTTGTGATAATATTATAGGATATGGGAAGAGTAGAGTTTCACCTGTTTCACCGAGAAAAAACACCAACTCCTGAACTAGTTGCGGCTTTTCCTCAGCATGTAGGCTTGCAGGGACGTTTATTGCTTGGCGGAGAAGCTTTAAATCCTGTCAAAAAAGATCTGTACGAGGTGACAGAACGTACCCTAGGCAAGCTTGCCAGCCATGATTATAAACCTCTTAATAATGCTTCAACCGGAGAAAGAACAGATTATTGGGATGGAAAAGAAGGTAACATTTTCTCTGCACAAAAAAGAGCCTGGGTAGAAAACACTGTCTCAATTTTCCAGAATACAAGAGGTTTTTTTGCCAATACGGATGAAGGTAAAAAATGGACTAAATTGTACAGACGCTTTGGAATTGAAACTTTAAACGTCAAATCTAACTCTATTGAGAATTTTTACCATAAATACTTTACCGGTCCTTATAAACAGTCAGATATTAAAAGGTTTGTTTTTGATATTTTAGCTATTTACCGAGATCCTCAAAAAAAAACTCTTGACTATAAAAAACTGCAGGAAGATCTTGAAAGCATTCAGTGGATTGCCAATATTTTTGGCGCAACTTCAGCCGAGATTATCGGCCAGCTCATTGATGCTGAGGTTAAACTTCAAACTCAGCCTAAGGATTTGATTAAAAAAGTCAATGAACAAGTAAAAACAAATGGAACCAAAGTATTAAGGATTAATCATCTTACTCAAGATGAAGAAAGACTCCTAAGGTTCCTCTGGGAAGGTAAAGAAGAAAAACTTCCTGGGTTTAAACCATCACCTGAGTGGCAGGATCCTATCCGTCCCCGCCAACCCACTCCAACTACAGAGGATATCAATAGATTTAAAATCAAGATGAAACATGTGGATAATAAAGCAACAGGAGTAAGAGATTTTCCTGACAGCCGGGAGATTGAAGGATTAACAGATCCTTTAGTTGTAGCTTATAACTTAAAACGCTTATACCCCGCAAGATATGCTCAAGATGTTAATGCCCTTGCTGAAAATGTGCGTCAGGAACATGTTCATTTTCGAGGCTGGCTTGAGAAAATCCATCTTCCTCCTAATTATTATGTCTCAATGATGACAAAAAACTTGAGAGAATACGCTCATTTTTTGGAAAAGACATATCGCATAACTATTCCCGAAATTAATAATTTAAAAGTGGTTCCTTTGTATGGAAAATCTGCGGAGTTATGGAATCCGACTGGTACTGCAGGCGGTACTTTAGCTTTTGTAAACCCTCGCTACCCTGTCATATTTTTAGACTTTGATGTTATTAATCAACATGCTTTTTATCTTGGAGAAAAAAATATAGAGGAAATGACGGCCAAAGAGTTTGGTAAGATTATAGAAAAACTATTAAACGAAATCCAGCCTCATGAGTATACTCATCTTTTGTCAGATATTGCCAACTGGCATCTTATCAAAGATGAAGGCACACCTCAGGAGCAAACAACTGATATTGTTATGGGTAAACTAGGCTTATTGTTATTAAAACCTACTCCTCCTAAGGTAAGCCGCGAGGAAAGATTAAACTTGAAAGAAAGAGGACGAGCTTTAATGGAAGCTCTAACAGTAGAGTTGACAGAACAGTGGCTACGTCATGTCAAAAACCGTTCTCTTGCCTTGCCTATTTATACTCGAGAAAGACAGTTATTAAACACATTGATCAATCAGATTTCCAAAGAGCGGAATGTTTCAAGGGAAGAGGTATTAGCCAAGTTTGTTGAGGCGTACTTTAAACCTCACGGCTTCAAACACTTAGCCGATTACTTATCTGGCAAAAAAATTGATAGAACCCAGTCTAAATTTGAATATGATCAAAATAGGAAACATTTTATGCAGATTATTTATGCTCTTATAGAATATGAGTCACAAGAAGCTGAAAGAAGCGGTATTTACCCTGATTACTCAATCACAAAAAATTATATCACCGGCTCGCTTTCCTTATCTCAAAAAGCACAGATTGAGCTCTTCTTAAGAGGCTACTCAAGAGCCGCATCCGACGTCCAGCTAACCCCTCAAGCTATTGAAGAGATAAGAAATGTTATAAGCGGTAAAAAACAAGAAAAGCTTGCCGCCTAGTACGCAAAACGAATAACGCAATAATTTGACTTTTTAAAAAGTGTGCTATACTTATCTTATGTCAGGAGAAAATCCACAGCCTGTTCCAATTGAAGGTGAAAAGAATCATGAACGTATTCTTCCTTATGAACCTTTAGTTGGACTGCAAGCAAGAATACTTTTGGGTGGTGAAAACATAAACTCAAAAAACCGGAGCCTTCCTGATCTAACTTTAGATCAAATAGATCAGTCAATGGCTACTCGAGAACAAACAACTTATCGATATTTAAGCAATTCTTCAACTCAAGAAAGAAAAGAATGGTGGAAAAAACAAGGAGTTGCCAAGTTTGATGAACGATTAAAAATTTGGGTTGATAAAACAACATCTGCTTTTCAAACAGGTAAAGACTACCTTAATCAAAGTGGTTGGAAAAATGCTCTAGGAAAAATTGGCATTAGCTCTGATACTTTCTCTCAACAGGATGCATTATCTCTTTATAATGAATTCTTTACTGGAGACAATAAACAATCGAAGACTACTATTTTTATCTCTAAAGTTATTAACGCTTACTCTCAACGGGAAACTGATGGAAAAACGGTAAGTATTGATTATCAAGCCTTAAAAAAAGATCTTCCTGCTTTTCAATGGTTAGCTGGTATGTTTGGAGGATTAGGTAAAGAAGTTGTCGTTCAACTGATTGATGCTGAGGTAAAATCACGTATTCCTCAAGAAAAAGCAACTTTAATTAATAGAGCTAATGAGAAAGAAAAAGTTAATAATCAGGCAGTAGCCAGACTTAATAGACTTAATGACAAAGAAGTTATCCTTGCAGATTACCTTTACAAAGGCAAAAGTACAGCAGATAACAATGATCATGGAGAAAATGACGGTAAAGACAACAAACGGCCTGAAGAAATAACCGAAACTGATCCTTATAAAATAGCTTCTGTTTTGCTTGATTATGATACTGGTAAACCTAAAGATGTAAAGGTTGATCTCTCAAAAACCTTCCCACAATTCGTTGATAAAGTAAAACAACACATGGAAAAAGATTCTACTCTCTTTCCGTCTGGGAAAATACCTATGGTTTTATCAGATGTATCCCGCGCTATGATTGATAAAATTGCAGAGTCCGCCAATAAAAAAAATAAAGAGCTGGGATTTGCTCTTCGTGGTGTACTATTAACCAGTGGAGATGAGAAAGATCATAAAAATGCTCTAGTAGCTGCTTTTGCTTCCCCTTCTATGGATTTTAAAGCCGCCGAGGCAGGAGTAACTCGAGTATCACCTGAGATTGAATCTCCTAATGCAGAAACTTTAGCTCAAAATACTAGTCTTGCCAGCTATTTCCAAGAACATGGAGAAACATCTAAAGGATTCCCTATTGCTAGTATTCATATACATTATGATGCTTTAGGTGAACGTTACCGCGCTAATCCTTCAGATACTGATTTCAATCAAGATATTCCTGATATTTTGAGAAAAAACAATCTCAAACAACATATCTGGGGCGTCGCCACAAAATCAGGAGGACAGCTTTATTTAAGAGTTTGGCTGAGTAAAAGAAAAGATGACGGCACTATCACCCACGAAGAAATACCTGTTGTTTTGCAATCGCAAATTGAAGGCAACAAACCTGAGCCTGAACCAGATGAAAATGATAAGCCTGAAACATCAACTGACCCATTTCCTCAACAAAGCGAAACCGAGAAAAAAATAACCGTAAGTCACCGCAAGAATCTTGAAGCATCTCAAGCATTCATTAATAAACTTGACGAAGCTAAAGGAACAGCAATCCAAATAGTTGCTGACAATAAAGATCCCTCTAAAAATAGATGGCGAAATAAATATGGATTTGTATTTAGCCAAAATGGTTATTATGAAGTCGCAAGTATCGGTAATGTAAGAGAAAGATACGGATTACCTATGGCCATCGAACATTCAGGCAATCACGCAAAGCTCGTTTTAAAAATATTTAAAGATCAAGATCAATGGAAAATGATTTATTGGAATCCATATAATAGTGATGAATTAACTGGCGATCTTAATCGCGCGCCAATAAAAATTGAGACAATTGATGGATTAGAAAAAGTAACAGATTCTTCAACAGATGAAGAAGTAAAAGGAATACTAGAAGCTAATAATTTAGCGATTGATCGGGAAATTTTAGGAAAAATCATCAGTGACCCCAATTATAACTACGATCTTACTTTCGCTGATGATCGAAATCTTACTGATTCAGTAAAAGCCGCCAAATCAGGGTATCTACAACCTCATAGTGATGCCCAAAACTGTGTTGTTTTTTGCGTTTTTAATGCTGTCTTAAGAGCCGCAGCTAAATGGCCTGAAGGAAAGTGTCCACCTGAGTTTGCAGAGTTTCAAAAAACCGGCCGGAAAAAATTTGAAGAAGATTTTGGCATCACCATAGCTACTAGAGAACAACTCACTTCATAAATCTTGACTCAACCTACAAAGTTGCCTCTGCATTAATACTTATTGTCTCAATTAGTTAAACTTTTCTTCAGGACTGGGAGGGACTGGGGCAGGAGGCGGAGGCGGAGGTGGAGCCATATCAACTGGATTAATGGAAACCGGCTCCTCTACTTTTTGAGCTGATTGGACTTGCCCTGAGCTTGCTTGCAGTGAGCCTGTCGAATCTGCCGAAGGGGTAACTGGCAAAAGATAGGCCGTGCGGAAGTTTAAAAGAACTGCGGCAATCTCTACGTCAAGATTAGGAATTTTATCCATGAAAAATTTATTTAGCTCATCATCCGTCGGATTTTTATCCAAAAATTCATCAAGAGCAATCTGGTCTTTTTTAGACAGAAGATTTAAAAGATGCAGGTTGATATCTTCATTTATTTGCTTTAAAAGTTCTTCTCTAACCAGATTTTTATTTTGATCGTTGACATGAGGATCTTTTCGATCGCGAATTAAATCATCAACATAACTTAAAAGAGCCGCCTGATCCATCGCCGCCTTATCATTTGAATTGTTTTGCATAAGTGTATATAAACTTGTCCCTCCGAAGGGGAATGATTTTATAATAAGTTAAATTTTAAATATTGTCAAATTAATTTCAAGCTGGCACAGTTTTATCCCCCACTTTATTATCTCTCCAATTTGGATCAGCCGCTTCATGTTCAGAATATCCTGGTTTGTTATTATAATTTAGTGATCTAAATTCATTCAGCTTATATTTTAAAGCATTTGTGCCTGGCCGTCTTGGAGCATTTTCAGGCTTACCTCCACTTTTTTTAATCCTGTTGTTTTCAAATTCTTGCCATCGAGGATCGTCAGCTAGTCTTTTTAAAATTTCTTCTATTTCTACCTGCGAATCTCCATAAATTGCCACCCGCGCATCAGTCGGAAGTAATCCATCATATTTACCTAATTCTTTGTTTGTTTCGCCAACCTTATAAGCTCCCATTAACCATTTGAAGTCTAATCGGTCATGTCTTTTTTTCCTTTCCTCGCCAACCTTCATCAAAAGATCCAGCACTCCTGGAAAATCTTCAGGTTCAATCATAAGGTAACCTCTAAAAGCATGATCGCTATCACTTTTTATTGGAGATCCATAAACTATCCTTTGCCACTTAAATTTGTTATCCACTCCCGTTGAAAATAAATTTTCTTGTATCTCCCCGTTTCTCGCTTTCTCTTCAAATTGATCATAACGGTCTCTTATAACCTCTTTCAAATCACCAGGGTTGTCTTCTATCACTGATTGAGCTTCTTCTGTTTCGTTTTCTGATGGCTTAGTTTGCGGTAAAGGGGCTTTTTGTTCTCTTAATGTTTTTAAAAGCCCAGCTACATCAACGCTGTGGGACAAGAACTCAATCCAGCGGATTTGATAGCCAGTCAATTTCCCAGCATTCAAACTCTCTTGCAAACTTTTGATTCTTTCCGACCACATTGTCTTTAATCCTTCATTGTTTACTGTTAGTACCTGCTTCCCTGGCTCAAGCGAATTATAAGATAATAAAACATTATTAGCTTCATGATTCTTAAATGATTCAACATCATTTATTTTAAAGAGAAGTAATGATGATGGTTCCATTTCCGGCACATCATCTCCTTGCGCCTTTAACCACTCGCCCAATAGAGCTGGATTATTTTTATGAACTTGCAAAACCACATCAGCTAGGTGTTTATAAAGCAAGGCTTGTTTAGCTGCAGTTTCAGCTGAAGCGGCTGATACAGCCAATAGTCCTGAATCATTTTTAGTTACGGCCTCACCATTTATAAATCTTTGATCATTTTTGCCTCTTTCTGGAGTATCAGTCAAATCCCAAGCCCACGGCACAACCTTATCATTAGTCTTCCATTCTAGTTTTTCCTGACCCTCTTCAGTCTTCTTTTCAACTATAAAAAAAGGCTGTTTAGACTCAAGAGCTTTTATTTGCTCACCAGCTAAATTAAATCTGTCCGGAACATTTTCAATATAATATCCATTTTCTTTATTAACCGGTCCTGTGATTCTTTCAAAAATTGCCTGCAGCTGCAGCTCTTCGGAACTCTTAATTTCCGGCTTTTCTTCCTTTTTCTCTTTCAGACTTGATTCCAACTCTTGCAACTCGTTTTCTATTTCTTCAAGTTTTTTTTCTTCTTCTTTAGTTCGGTTAGGTTTCTTTCTTAATTTTTCAGCTGCTTCCTGCAGATCTTTCATTTTTTTCTCCTGGTCGGAAGGACCTGGTTTAGGAGGATTAGGTTTTCCTGTTTGTCCTGGCCGGCCAGTCTGATCTGAAGGTGTACTTGTTTCCGGAGGTACCTCACCGACTCCAACACTTCTTTCAATATTTTGTCTGGCAGGGAAAGGAACAAAGAACATATCATCAAAATTTAGCTGATCCAATCCAAAGATTGGAGGACGAAGATTAACAATAGGTGTAGTTACTGTCACATTATCTTTTATAGAATCATTAAGATCAATTATTGAAAATCCTCCTGGTCCCTCAATACTGACTCCTCCTGCGCCTCTTATTGTGGCAAAAGCCTGTAAAGTCGGATAACCATCCCAAGTAGTTATACTGCCATCAGGATTGTGGATTTGACCTCCATTTGCTACTAAGCGGCCCGCTTCAATAAACCCCATCTTGCCATCAGCCCCTATATTAAATACATCTTGTCTACTATTAAGTTCAGTCGCAATATTTCCATCAGACAGACTGGAAAAAGCCTTTTTATTTATCAGCATATTACCGATTTCGCTCATTGATACAGATTGTCCATTTGGCAAAGCAACCATATGAGTATGATCATTAAGATCAATTGTTACCTTACCATCAATTACTCCATCGGCGCCATCAGGTATCCAAAATGGCTTACTCGCAAGCCCCGGAACGCTAATAGCCATACCTGCTTGACCATCTTTAATAACCTGCCCAACATCTATTGGATTAGGATTCAAACCTGTTTGGGTTGCTGTCCCCATCTTACTCATATCTAATATCAACGTATCTCCTTCTTTAAAGGTATAAAGTCTTAACTCATTGCCTTGTGATTCTGGCTGGTCATAAGAATACCATTCGCGGTGATCAATTTTTGTTCCCATTTTTTCCCACTCAGCGGCGGCAGCCGGACCATTTATCACTTCTCCACCTCCAGTTTTAGAAAGATCGATTTTTAAAGCCGCATTCATTGAATCAGCTCCGGTTATTTTGCCAGCTGCATCAAAGTGAGTGTTGTCTATGAGAATTTTTCCCTTACCCGGGCCATTGGCCACAATCAAATCCCAGTTGCCTTGAGTATCTTTCGTCCAAGCAGTACCTTCTGGTATTTGCGTATGGATTGTTTTTCCGCTTGCCAAAGTAATATCACTGTCAACTAATTTATTATTATCCGCCAAAATTACTTCTTCTCTTGTTTCTGTAACCGGAGTTCCAGGAGATGAAGCAAAATCTTTTAAAGGCGAAGCCGGATCATTTAATCCAATTGTCGCTCCTGTTTTTTCATTAACTAAAGCAATATTAGGAACTCCATTATTATCAACTTTGGTAAAATGATAATCTGTCAGATCGTAGACATTGCCCGTCTTAGTATCAACCAAGTAATCGCCTCCACCTGGCAACTGTTCGTGTCTTACTCCAGCTCCTAGATTGATATCGACGCCATCTATAGTCTCGCGATGGAGCGGTAATTCATCAATCGGCCAGTGTGGTACTTCAACAAAGCCTCTCACCTCTAATACTCCTTTTTGCAAAGGTGTCAAATCAGAGACAGCATGCCCGCCTAGATTGCGGATCGGTACATGTCCCCCCAGCACATCTCCCCAGTTTTTAGTGTACTGCTGAAAACCCTCTTGCAATAAATGCTGCCCTTCGGCTATAACTGGCACAGCCGCTAATGAAGCCCCCCCTCCCATAATCGCTGTTTTGGCAACCGTTTTTCCAAATCCCCGCCAATGTAATCTATTTGATATGCGTGATGCTTCACGTAGTGATCTACCATCATCAACGGTAATACGAAATTTTGGAAGGTCAGTCATAACACTATTAATATCAGCCTCTGACATATTCAATCCATTTCTCAGCCATCCTCTGATATTTTTCTCATCGTTACCCATTCTCAGTTGAGCTTCAATTACCGCAACTGACCTGTCAAAGACACCTAATCTCTGCTGTGCTCGAGGACGATACTGAATGTCTCCCCAGGTATCACCGGCCAGAAGGGTTTGAGATAATTTACTTCGACCATTCAAAACAGCGCTTTCTAAACGGCGTTGTTGTTCAACTAATTTTCCTTCCTCAAAACCAACAAAATTTTGAGTCATGTAGCCTAATTCGCGCGTATTAGATAGTTGAGTTAAGCGCATTCTGGCGCGAATCTCAGCGACCCGGGCAAAAAGTTGTTGCTGTTCTTCCTGACTTAATTGCTGTTTTTTAAGAAGTCCATTATCACCCTCCAAACCTTGCAGTAATTCTTCTGCCGATTTCATCCCCACCAATGCCCGAGACAATTCCAATCTAATGCGGGCGTCATTCGGAGTTATCCGACCTTCGGCCATTTCTTTTGATAACTGACTTAATTCCCTAGTTAATCTTCCTCCAACGCCAAATTTTCCTACTCTAAATCCTGATTCTTTAAAACCGGCCATGAAGCTTACTCCAACCACACCACCGGCACTACGAACTAACGTACTTGTTCCAAACATGGCTCCTGAAGCCACCCATCCAAGAGCATAAGCTCCTCCATACGTTCCAATATCTTTAACTGCAGCTAGTGCTCCAGCAAAACCTCCCCGTCCATCATACCATCGGTTTTCTCTGTTAACCAATCTTCGAGCCAGTCTTTCCACTAAAAATCCCGATTCTACTCCGCCTCTAACATTTCCAAATTCTCCTCTTCCATAAAGAATATTCAATTTGAGTTCTTCCCATTTGGTTTTGCCGCTTTCCCCTTTTTCAGTTTGATATTGGTTCCAGTTATTTTTTACAGCTTCGGCAATGTCTAAAATATTTCCACCTGCTCCAGGAGCATTTATTTCGTTTCTTAAATTAGCCGGAACCAAATTTCTAAAATCAGCAGATAAAAAATAGTTATCTACTTCAGCGACCAATTGTTCATCGGTTAAAGTACCAGCTGAATAACGGGCAATCATATCTTTTATTCTTCTATTTACCTCTATACTCGCTTCAGAGGGAAGTTGATAGCGAGACTCAGTTCTTGGGTCTAAAATTCTGTTGGCTTCAGTTAATGTTAGTCCACTTAAATTGGCATATCGCCTTCCTAATTCAGTCTGTTCTTTTAATATTCCTTTAGTATCCAATCCAATCTGATCTTTCCATTGATCTTTATTAATACTTCTTAACCATTTTTTAGCAAAAACTTGTTCAGAATTTTGACCAATACCAAATAAACCATTTAAGGTTGAATCCCAAGCTTTCCATAAACCCCTTTGCAAAAATCCTTGACGACCCCTCATTGATCTTCCTTCAACTAAAGCCTTGTCCATAATATCGTTTGATACGTCAACAGGGATAGCTCTGGAGCCCATTTTATCTTTAAGGATGCTATCGAAATCAGCGGAAAAACGGGTATGCTGCATCTCAAAAACTGTCCTCAAAATTGAATTTTGCCAAATAGCTTTTATTGGGTGTCTTAACCCCCACAAGATACCTCCAACTAAAGGTCTGTTCGGAGGCACTCCTATACGACGAATATCCTCTGCCATATAGTGCTTACCTCCTCTAAGCGCAGTATAAGTAGACTGATTTTGCAAAGCCACAAGCGCCAAATTCATCTCAGTTTTTAGTCCTTCTCCAGGTTTAATAGGCGCCGGAGGTATCGGCTTTGGTTCTGGATTTGGTTTTTCTCCGTCTCCATCACCTGGAGCTGGATTAATATCTTCAGGACCTTTTTCTTTCTTTTTCTTTTCATCTTCATCATCTTGTTCAGTCTTTTTCTTCTTTTTCTTTTCATCATCGTCTTCATCGTCCTGTTCGGTTTTTTTCTTTTTCTTTTTTTCGTCCTCATCTTCATCATCTTGTTCAGTCTTCTTCTTCTTTTTCTTTTCATCATCGTCTTCAATCACTTCCTCAAGTGAGCTTGGACCCTGTCTTCTTGCTTTAAAGTAAATTTTTTCTTGACTGCCACCGCCTTGACTTTGAGACTCGGATGTATAAGATATACGCCTTTGCATAAGATCAGCGCCTTTTAAAGCAAAATCAAGAATATTCAATTCTTTATCTTTCAGTAAATTCTTCATTTCCTCAAGTCTAACTGTTTTCAGTTTCTTTCTTAAATTTTTTTCCTCTTCATCTGTTTTAATTTCGCCTTTTGCTTTACGATCTTTAATCTCTTTATCAATTCTTTTATCACTCCATCCTTCTCTGAAACCGGTCGTCTGAACTCCTTTATACTGTTCCACCAACCCTCCAACACCTTTTTGTCTTAATGTTTCTCTTACTTCATTTAGCTTTCCATACATTTGAGTTAAAACTTGATCTTTGGCTGACTGCGTCGAAGGATCTGGATTTACGTATTTTGGTTGATCAAGAGTTCTTATTGCCTCAATCATCATTGTGTAAAAATGAGATCGCAGCGAAACTAAAGCTCGGCCTGCCTGATTTTTCTCAACTTTAGAAGACTTATCGGAATTCATTGTTTCTTCTAATTTTTTCATTTGATCCCGGTAAGTTTGTGTTTCTCCAGCTTTCTGAGTGGCGGGATCAGCAATATCAAGTAGCCGGTCAGCCACCAAAGTCATTGAGTACAAATCGCCTTGAGGCATCTCACTCGGATGTCCATTTTCATCAAAGTAATGATCGTATGGTCCCTCAACATAAGAAGGCTGACCTACATGAGCAACCTGTTTTTTTACGTCTCTTCTAAAAACTTGTCCTAATTCACTGGCTTCCTCCTCTTTTCTTATCCGATCATTTTCAACCTGAGTACCAATTATTTTGTGAGCCTCAACACCCATTAAAACAAATGGGTCGCGGTTGGCATCAATATTTGTGGTTACGAAATCAAATATTTTGTCATTTTTACCAATATACTTTTCCCCGTGACGTAATCTATCTTCGACTTCTTTCATTACTCTAAGTTCATAGGCAGATTGTGATTCACCACTATTTTTAGGAATTAAGGATTGAACGTTAGTTATTATTTCACCTGCAGCCTTAAAGTCTTTTGAAAATTTTGCTTTAAATTCCTGAGCTGTAACTGCAGGTTCGTCTTTTTTGTCAATTAAATTTAAATAAAGTTGGCGTTTTTTTTCCGTAGAGGGAACTCCTGGTTTTATATCCGGAGCAGGAAGTGGTAAGCCTTGTCCTTCTGTTGGTTTCATTTTTATTTATCCCTTATTATTGGTATTGGTGGTATAGATTAATTCTTATAAAGATAAGAGAGAAAGTCAACAGCAATATTATTAAAAATTATTAAAATCATTTGCTTTTTTTTATCAGATTGTTTATTTTTAAATTTAAGGTTAAATTATTAATAACTTTATGACAGAAGCAATTAATCCCTCCCAGGAAAATAAAACTCCGTCTCTAGAAAATACTGTCAATCGGATCGTCTCTCCCCTTTCAGCATCAACCGAAGGAGGATTACGTCTTACACCGTTAAATAAAGAGCTAACTATTGATCAAGTTAAAAAAGCCACAGCTTTTAAAGTTGGAGATAAAGAAACTAATGTCCCTGACTATTTAAAAGAAAATTTGCAAAGAATATTAGGACTTCGGCCTAATACACCAATCAGTAGTCAAGATCAGCTAAAAATAGTTGAACATCTTCTTGAAGAAATCGCCAAAAACCCGATTGCAGTTGAAAAGGATATCAAATCAAAGCTTCCGGATATAGGCTATAAAATTAATATCCCTGAGATAATTGCTTCACTTCAAGTTGTTGGAGTTGAGGCTGCACAACAAGAATATCTTTCAACTCAATCTACGTTTACTACTAAAGAGGTGTCTGCCGGTTGGAAAACAACTGACAACACATTTGGAAAAGGCAGCCGGAGAAAACTTTATACCGAAATGAGCGGTTTTGGAGACGAGGTTGTTTTGGGAGGCGAGAGCATGAAAGGAATAACTAAAGTTGGAGAAAAGGTTGTTATAGAGCCTACAGTTGAAATGGATTTACGTCTGGCTCAAGTTTTATTTAATACTGCCTTACCTCCAGAATATTCAGTCAAGGTTGCCCAACTTCAACAACAAGTTGCAGCAGAAAAAGACCCTCAGCTTAAAGATCAAAAAGCTCATGAACTAACACTACTCCGGCAAAAGCTTTATAAATCAGTATTGGTCGCTTTCAATACGCAAACGGAAAAAGCTGGCGAGATTAAAGCTGAAAACAACGAAAAAGATGAAATTAACAGCATTGCTGACCAAATAAAAAAAAGAATGACAGAGGTCAAAAAAGGCGGTTTAAGTCTTCAACACATGGATATCCAAGAAGCCAATAGAGCTAGTATTTCTGAGACGGCAAATTATTTGGGTGTTTCTACTGAAGGACAAAACTTAATAGATAAAGGATGGGAAAATATTTTGATGAGTGTCCATGCCGGTGAAAAAATGAATGTTGCCGTACACAGATTTTTGCAAGATCTTGCTTTTGAAAATGTTTCTGCTGATAACAAAAATATTTTTGAAAAAATATTAGCTAACCGTTTAAGGACGGCCATGAGTATAAGCGGTATTGAAAATTATTACAAAGAATATAATGTTGGCATTAAGCCGGAAAATATCAGCCTTTCTCTCTTTTTATCAATGGGAGTAAAAGGAACGGAACTCCTTTACAGAAGAACCCAGGGTGAAGAAATTATAGTAAAAACTCCAGAACCAGTAAAACCAGAACTTCCTGAATGGCTTAATCCAAAGATCAAACTTTTAAAAACTGAACAACCAGAACAGATGGCTGATATCTTAAAGAAGCTTAAGGAAAAAAGCAAAGACGATGAGTCAGGTATTGATGAAGCTACTGCTGTAGCCAAACCTGAGATTGAAGAAGCCATCCCAATCGTTCAGACAGCGAGCTCTGAAGCTGACTCAAATAAGTTTAACTATCGTACCCTAGACTTAACTTTTGAACGTCATTTGCCATCTAATATACCAGAAACAGAAAAATCATCCGTTCATGAGATAGGCAGAAACATAGTTAAAGCAATTGTAACTGAGACTGAACTTGGTAACTTAACAGAAAACTATAGAAACGTCATTCTTAATGCCGCTGCCCTAAATTCAGCAAACTTACTTACTCCCCTGATTCCTGGTGATGAAAGAGGTAAAAGACTAGTAACTTCCAAGTCTCAAGCAAATAAAGCTTTAGCCGAAAAAGTTCTTCAAGCTTACACAGAGGCTGAACCAGAAAGGATCGCCCATGAGGGACGTAAATTAAGTATTGAAGATTTTGTTGAAATAAAAAGAACTTACGATTCTTTAAACTACACTCCACCGACTATTGAATCTCTTTTAGAAGGGCCTTTAAAGGGTGGAGCTATTCCTCAGCAACTACTCCGAGGACTAGTATTGCAAAGAGAATTTAATCGACGGTTTTTGGATAATTCAATTTCCCTACTTTCTCTCCCCCATGAAGATAGAAATTTTGAGAGTCTCAATCTTATCGCTCAAATGACGGCTTTGCAAATTTTTAAAGAGATAGATTTGAAAACTTATCATTTAACATCACACGGCCCAGTTCCTTTAACGCCAAATAATACTGATTTATTTTTAACTTGGGATAGAGTAAAAAATACCCCAGCCATCGAAGTAGTGAGATTTTACAACCGTCCCCGCGAACCCATTACTGAAGCCTCCTCCTCAGCCGGCCCGACTATTGCAGTAGCTGATCAAACAGAAGGTGAAACTACGGGTGAGGAAGCAGTAACATATATTCCAGATGAAACTGAAGAACCTTATTTTGACGATCAACATGCTGTAAGAAGAGAAACAAATAGACAAAGACGGGCAGAAAGAGAAGGAAAAAATAAAAGAGAACGCCAAAAAATAAGACGACCAAGAAGAGGTCCGGAAGAAGAGGTCTCTCCCGTAAATCCTCCTGTAGTTGAAGCCACTGAGGAAGCTTCTGCGGCGGTATCCGCACCATCAACCGAACGTAAGCTTCCTGATTGGCTTTTTATGAAAGAGCCTGAATCTTCAGCTGAAACTAATGCCACAGTTACAACGGCTGAAAAAAGAGAACTACCAAGCTGGCTCACGGATGAAGAGCTAATTGCTAAAGATCGAAAAATTGCAGAAGCTCAAGCGGCAGTAGCAACTCCAACCGAAGCCGCTGAAGATATATTTGCCAAGCTAAGACGGGAATTAGATGAAACTGATAAAAAAGTTGCTTCCCCTGACGATGGGGAACTCCCGGCCTTCTTGAGAAACCGCGCTCAACCATCTCCTGAAGAACACAAAGAAACAAGCGCGCCAGCAGAAGCAGAAGCCGCTGTAACTATACCAAGCAATGAAATTAAAGCTAACGAAACAAAACAAATTTCAGACATTGAATTTATAGCTACAGACACTAATAAAGGCAATTTATCTCTTTTAGATAAAAGCTCAGCCGATATCACTTTAAATCAAGGTCTTATTCAAGGGTGGAACGAGTCCTCAACCCACATAGATATTAATGAAGGCACTGTTGTTGGAAGTCAGTCGAGTTCTTTTTATGTTGCTGATGACAGGGGCGGAGAGTATACCTTCTCAGACAGCGATGCTCTTCTTTTTGCAGGAGAAACTTTTAATAAATCAAAAGTTGATAGACCAAACGCAATCTTTACACTCCCCTCTCTTCCTAATGCAGAGGATATATTAACTACCGATGTCCCAAGTTTTAATGCCTATTATGCCGGTTTAGGCCGCATGATTTATGAAACACGCGGAACAAGATATTTATTTGAAGAGGCAGTCAACGATAAACAAAAAGCCATAGCTATATTTGAAATTAGAGAGACTATTAATGAAGACGGAAAAAAAGAACATAAATTAACCTTTGTTGACGGAAGAAGAGTTGAAGATAAAGATGATCTAGTCGAAAGATTTATGTCTAAAACTAATGCTAATCTGCTTCAGCCTGAGTTGGAAGTAGCTTTAAATGATCTCTCTGCTCCTAAAGTAGAACCTAGTCCAGCTGCTAAAACTGAAGATAAGGATAAAGAAAGATTATCCCTTCGCCAACGGTTGGCAGGAAAATTAAGATTAAGATTCGGAAGCCACGATTCTGAAGAAACACCTGAAAGGAAACAATTAAAAAAAGGCATAAAAAGTTTAGATGAACTTGCTGCCGTAATCGATCAAAACACAGAAAAATTTCATTTAACTAAAGAGCAGGAAGATCAATTAATTGAAGTTGACTATCCTAAGCATATTAATGATGGTTATCCAATCGAAGTTTTAGGAGACGTATTAATCAGCTGGACTCGCCTTTTTGAACCCCAAGTAGAAAACCATGAAGTGATTGAAAGAAAAAACGCTATTCTTCATGATTTAATAGACAAAGTTTTTGGTGATAATCCGCCTGATCACCCCGCCATAGTAGCAGATCTTTTGGTTGATTTGTTTAAGGACGATATTATAAGTAAAAGATATAAAAAAGTAGCTGAGTATATAGAAAAAATTAATAAACCAGGCGTAAAATACGAACCTAACTCCAGTACTAAGAAGGAACTTCAGGCATTATTAAGTGCTTTGGATATTACTTCAAAATATATTCCTTTTAGGTCTTCAACCCCTATTTAACAATAATGGAAAATTCTTCATCAACTTTATCTAGTACTGATAAAGGAGAAGTTCGTCGAGTCTTATCAATAGCAGAAAGGCTAAAAAATAATCCACCAAAAACTAAAGGGGAAAATCATTTTTCAGGTAGGTTTCGGCCGATTTATTCAGCCAAAGAAGAAAAAGAAAGAAATGCGGTGGTTGACCAGCCTAATAAAAGGCTTTTATTGAAGGCTATTGGCGCGGGCGCTATTCTTGCAGTTAGTGGAGGTTTAGCATTAAAAGCACTCGGTTCCGATAATACCCCCTCCGTAAGGGCCGAACCAAACCCATCAGCCATACCTTCACCCGCAGCAGAAACTACTGCTATAGCCGCAACTGAGAAACCTGAAACGACACCGGAGCCGCCTAAAGAAAGAGGCGGTATCCTTACCCCGGAAGAACTTGTTGACTATAGTCAGGTCATAGAATTCGTTGGCAAACTCCGGAATAGCCATGATTCGGTTTTATCCGAATCGCTTTTTACCAAAGAACTGGCAGGATTTTCTACTGAAAAACGTCAAGAAGTATTGAAAGCCATAGCCAAAGCTCATGCGCAAGCTCTTGTTGAATATTATGGAGATAATGAAGCTATTATTGGCCTTGATCCGGGTCATGGCTCATCTGATGTAGGTTCATCCGGAACAACCCCAGAAGGGAAAACTATCGCTGAAAAAGAACTCACCTGGGAAGTAAGTCAAATGTTAGCTGAAGAACTTAAAACTTTAAGCCATAACCGTTATTTCATTGTTATTTTACGGCCTCACGATCCTCAAGACCGGGATTTAGATGGCGATGGAACAATTGCGCCGGTTGAAAGAATCCAAAAACGCAAGGCTTTACTTATGAAAATGGAACAAAAACTGCGCGATAAACCGGAAGATATAGGCAAAAATATTCTTTATTTATCAATGCATTTTAACGGATCATCCGATCCAAATCAGGGCGGAGCCGAAATGTATTGGCCAAACAGCTTTGCCGTCAAAGATGATAATCATCGCCAAGCCAGTGAAGCACTAGCTAAAAGTATTCAAGATAAAACCGTGACCGCAATTAGAAAAACTGGCTATAATACATTTGACCGCAAGGCAAAAGAAGATCCTGACAAAAATATGCCTACCGGTAACATAAGTCAAGTGGGGCCTTACCTAGTTCTGGGATCACCTCGTCTTGATAATCTTCTTCAAAAAGCCTAAATTTAAATAATGGAATACTCTGAGCGAGTCTTATCTATTGCTGAAAGATTAAAACAACCTCCGACTCCGCCAACTACGGCCGAAAGATTGAAACAAAGACAACAAGAAGGTCAAAGATCTTTACCTCAACTAAACCGTATCTATTCAAAGGAAGAGTTAAAGCGGATGAATTACACTCCAATTCATCCAAAAACAGGAATAAAGATTGCTTTAGCTGGAATGACACTGCTGACGATTGGCTTAGCGGCCGAGGCTTCCCTTAATCCAACCGTCCCCACCGTAAGCGCTAATCCTGAACCAACACGACCCGCTCTAACCGCGACAGCCACCGCCTATAAACCTCCTTTAGATATTATCTATCCCCCATCTTCCCCCACGGCTATCGCTGAAACTGCTGCCGCAGTCAATACACCTGAAATCAAAAAAAAGAAAGATCTTCTCAGTGAAGCCGCTCATTCATTTTATGCGAAAGCTCAAGCAAAACGAAATGAACGCGCAAAAAAAGATCCTGATTATCTTACCCGGATCAATCCTGAGTTAAATAAAAACCGGATTAATTTTCTGTCTCTGGGTATAGGTAAAGAAGGAGCTTTAACTGACTCCATTCAAGTTATATCTTATGATCTTACTTCAGGAAATTTATCAATGATTTCCTTGCCGCGTGACCTTCAATCACCTGAAGTTCTTAAAGCTTATGGAGGAGACGAACGCAATTCCCGTATCAATCAGGCTTTAACCAAAGGCGGTATAGATCTTTCCCAGCTGGCGGTTGAAAATGCAACCGGCTTGTCTATGGATTTTGTGATGGTTAACCGCTTTGAAATCCTTACGAAAATTATTGATAAAATTGGCGGGATAGAAGTCGATGTAGACAAGGATATTGATGATAATAACTATCCCGCTCTTGAAGGCGACGGCTATGACCCTTTCCATATTACCAAAGGCCATCACCTTTTAAATGGTTATGACGCTTTAAGATATTCCCGATCCCGTTACAGCACCAGTGATTATGACCGGTCTAAAAGACAACAAAAAGTGCTGGAAGCCCTTATTAAAAAATATGCCGAAGAAATGAAAAAAAATCCCTTAAAAGCAGCTGGCCTCATAAAAGATACTCTTGGCATCATTAATGAAGAAGTAAATAGCGGAAAACTGAAGGCTGATTTTGATATCGGCGATATTTCCGGACCCATTATTTCACTTATTCCCTCGCTTATTGGAGGCGCTCGTTTTGAAATGCCGCCAACCGCCCACTTTACGGTTGATACTTCAAACTTTGTCGTTAGCGCCTCTCTCCCGGGCATAGCCATAACCAAGATTAAGGGAGGCAATGCTCACTCTGGCAACCCACGGCAAGATTATTGGGGTCCATTACGTCCGGCTGTTAAAGAATTTCTTACACGCTAAACTACCCTTGCTGTCCACCACTATCTTTGGAGCTTTTATAAGCCATCCACATCATCATAAGAAGACCTGCTAAACCTATACCGCCGCCCTTTAGTATTCTTTTATTCCAATCTGGAATTTCAATTCTTAAGTCATTGTTAAGTTGTTTTGCCTGTTTATTATCCAAAATGCCCTTTTTTTTAAGTCCCTCTATTAAAGCTTTCCTGCTTTTCTCATCAGCTACGGCACTGTCTATAATATCATTAAGCAGTTTTAAAGGTCTATTTCTCCTATCCGCTGTTATCTCTCCGGCTATTTCTTCAACAAACTGGACTAACCGATCTGGAATATCTTGACCGTCTTTTTTAATTTCTTTTCTTTGAGTTTCAAGATTCTTTAGATTCTCATCCTCTTTGTTTTTTTTAGCAGTAAGTTCAAACAATCTTTTTTCTGCTACAGCTTTTTTTTCTGGAGTCTGATCAGGAAGATCACGCGCTTTTTCAACAAGCTGAATATTCTCATTAATCTGTATCAAACGTTCTCTTACTGAATGGATCTCAACATCGTATCCCAAAGCCTTATTTAGAGGATCAGAATCATTCTTCAGCTCATTAATTTGCGCGTCGGCAGCTTTTACTTTTTCCTCAAGCAGTTTATACCTTTGCTCTTGTTCCTTAGTTACGTTTTTCTTTCCGCTAATTTCTGCCATAGTGGCTTCTGCCGCCGCTCTAGTAATTACCGCCTCAAGCGGGGTAAATTTTTTTCCAGCAGCTTCTGCCTGATTTGTTTCAGCAGGAATTTCTGTTTGATCAATCTCCGTGAGACTTCCTCTTGCTTTATCTGGATCTTTAGTTCCTTCCTCGCATGCTTTTATCCATCTTTTTGTTACCGGATCTCTTTCTCGTTTCTTGGCATTTTCGCTCATCTTAGCTCTTGTTTCAGGTGATAACTCGCGCTTTGGTTTTGCTTCAGTTGTAAGCGGTCTTCCTGGTGTTTCTGCCATAATTAGTTAGTGATTTTGAACATTAATACTTTTTTAACCATATCCTGAGCTTCATTATACTGGCCATTTTTAATCAAATGAGAGACCATCTCAATGGCTTTCTGCGAATATTTTTCTTCATACTCTTTCATCAGTTTATAAACCACTGGAGAAAGCTCTGAATATTGATCATCTAGCTTAACTGCATTTTGATACATCTCCTGAAGAGTCATCTCAGGTTTAACCAGCTCAAGGGTAGTATGGGCGATAGCTTGTATTCTTTCTTTGGGAGTGTCGCCCTTTTCCGCCAGCTGTTGAATGATTTTTAAAACTTCTACCTCAACAAATTTCCTAAAATCATCCTTATTTCCTGAAGTATTAACCTGTGCCTGAGAATCAGCCATAGAAACACTTTATATTAATTAAATCTAAATGTCAAAGCTCAAATGTCAAAATAAATCCAAATTACAAAATCCAAATCATTTGTCATTTGACATTTGAACTTTGGATTTTGGATTTCAATATAAGTGATATACTTTTCTTATGTCTTGTCCCAACTGCAGCACCAGTTTAACTCCAGTAGACTTTCACCATTTGGAAATTCTCCATTGTAAAAACTGCGGATGTACGTTTTTTGAGGATTATGCAATCAATAGAATTGATGTGAGTTTTGCCAATAAACTAGCTTTTGATAAACTCAGCGATTATATCTCAGGTAGCGAAAAATTATGCCCGCGTGATCAGTCTCCCCTATCTCAGATGTCTACTGAGTCTATACCTCAAGATGTTCAGCTTCTCCAGTGCGGCAAATGTAAAGGAATATTTGCTTATCCTGATGATCTTATGAGGTTTAAACTCGCCCAGAATGCCAAGATTAATTATTTTAAAGCCTGGAATATACCACCTGCATTAAGATCTTTGCTTGTTTTAAGCCTCATTGCTACTGTATCAATGGCTGTTTTCGGCAAATCAGTACTCTTTAATAACAAACCTACCAAAGCTGATGATATCGTAAAAAGCATTAACACATCCGTATCTGGAAGATTATTGTTTGTTTCCTTTAGAACTCAAGTTCCTTACTCTTCCCGAATAATTTTTCTTGATAAAACCTCAAACTCAAAAAATGAGAAAGTAATAAGCGCCGCTCAAACAAAGCTTCATTATTTAGTTGTCAGCGATATTGACATTTCTCACGACATTTTTTATCAAATCATTGTCACTGATAAATCAGGTAAAGAGGTTAAAACGAGCGAACTCAAACTCCGTAGATAAAGGCTATTTTGTTTCCTCAAACAACAAACCGGGCATGTGTTTTCTTCTTAAAGGTTTTGATAAAGTGTCAACATTCTGGAAAGTTTCAGTACGACTAGGTGTAAAACGGCGCATCTTTTTATATAAGGGTTCTATTCCATCTTTAAACGTATTTATACTAACAAACTGGCCTGTTGCTGGATCTTTTTCAAAATGTTTTCCGTAAAATTGAGTTCCCATTATCTCCGCACCCATTTTAGGAAGATCATTGGAGTCGTAACTAACTATCGAAGGCATCTCAACTAAACCTGTAGATTCATCAAGCGGGATATTAAAATGGACCATTAAGTTAGACCTTACTTTTGCCTTTTCCTGCGGATTAGTAATCCAATACTCAGGATGTTTTTCCTTAGCTCTTTCCACTGCAGCCGCAATCTTTTTCATTGCTTTTGGATCTTTACCACGATTGTAAATTATTATATTATTGTTGTTGTAATGACTTTCTGGAGACTCTTGTAACGCTCCATAGTATAAAGCTAAAGTCGTATAGGCCCAAACATCTTCGTTTTTTAACTCCTCAAATAAAGACAAATATGCTTCTGGAGCGTGGCGATTATGGACATAAAAATAAACTCGGGTTATCGGCCGCTCTTTTTTTGTTTCTTCAGTTAATCCGCCAATTTGTAATTTTTCAACCTCCGTTGCATCACGACAAACAAAGGGAAGTTTTTTGTCAGCTCCATATTCTTGTGGCATTTCTTTTCTTAGTTTTTCAACTCTGTCTAAAGCTTCTTTGTTAAGCCTAACTACTTCATCTTTCTCTATTGGCGACGGATCGCCTGTTTCTGCTTTTAATCTGTTTATCTCAGCCATTTGGTATTCAATCATTTGGGCATACGATATATTATTTAAAGCTCTTCGATATTTTTCATAGCCAACCCTTTGGATCTCCTCAAAGCCCCGACCGGCGATAACATTTTCCATATCAACTTCATCTTTAAACTCAGGAAAAATAGATTCGGCAATGGCAATGGTTTTCTCCCAATACTCTTTCATTTTCACCTCATCATCCAAACCATAGCCTCGTCCAAATTGGCGCAAGTTCTTTTTTTGTTCTTCAGTAATAGTCTTTGATCTTAGGAATTTATTAAGTATAGGAATTACTTCTTTTTGTTTAGCCAATGGTAAACCATCAAACTTTTGACGAAGTTCCTTTAAACGATCTTCATAAAAACCCAATGTTTGGTCATTAATTGATAATGTATAACCGCCATCTCTTAAATATTGGGTAATGGCCAGTGAATCATCTATTTTCATTAATTTTTCAACATTGGGCTCATTTGTTACCTTTTGATAAAGAGGATAACCATTCTTATACGGGTAAAGAGGGTCATCAGATTTTTTAGGTTTAATTAAATTCTTAAACCCGATTATATCTTGATTAAGATATTGTGTAGGCACCCAATGTATAAACCCTCCTAAGGCTAACTGCTTTAAAATATTCCCATGAGATTCTACAGCCCAAATATTACCAGGTACAGAATCACTGTCTTGAGTCCTTCCAAAAGGCGTTGGGGCTTTAATAATTGTAAAAGCGTTACCATTTTCAATCTCTTGAGGAGTAAATTTAGTAGCATCTTCAGCGTACATAACAACAGTCCTTTCTCTCCCGCCCCAATCAAATTTAACTACTCTTTTTCCCCCTTTACCTAAAATTCCTTCTGTTTCATCTGAAATTATTTTTCCACCAATTTTTTGTATTGTTTCATCAGGAAGATAATCATTCCTTAAAGAACCATCTTCATTTATATACACATAATCAGTAAAGACAAACTTATCAGCATTAGTAAATGCTAGAGAATAGGCGATATCGCGTCCTGAGCCGGGATAGTAAACCGGTAAACCATTTTTTATAACCTCAGAATTAGCCGCAATATCTCTGATTTGAGAAGCATTTTCCCATAATTCTTTCGTCGTAAACCATGAAGGATTATCCTTTAGTTTTTCCCAATCAGCATCTGGTGTTTCTTTATATTCTCTTCGTGGTTTGATTCTGATTCCAAAGTCCTGCTCGAATTTTTTCAATCCCTCTATCTCTTCAGGTTTCAAATCAGATCTAAAACCATTACAAAGTAGCCCCATATACAATGAATACCCTACGCAGTTAATATTATCGTGCGGCTTTTGAAGTACTGGAAAAGCGTTATCTGGCAAATCTTGGATTAAATCATAACTTTCGCCTGAACAAATCTTTTCAATTAATTTTGGATTAGTCTTTATTTCCCACTCCTTTCTATCAATTTTAATATTTAGGTTTAGGCCACGATATACGCCATCCGCTTGTTTATGCGCATGGACAAAAGGATTATGAGCTTCATCAAATTCATCAGCTATTAGCTCCGTTTTACCCTTATATGGGTCATAAGTTATCAATCTCCATTTGCCGTTAACATCCTTCGTCGGTGCCTTTAATAGAAAAGTCTGATGCCACATTCGTTGTCCCTGACCATTCAATATAGCCATAGGAAGATTGTATCTTTCAGCTGCATTAAATACTGCGTTTTGATCCATTAATCCCCGCGGATTAGGCACTAACCATCTATTAATAAAAGCTCCAACATCAGTTATTTCATCACTATTTCTTAATTGTTGGATAAAGGCTTCTGCTCCGCGCTTAATACTTTCCGGATCATCAGCGGAGATCTCAATAATCTCCTTTTTTGTTTCATCTTCTTTTGTTTTCGTTCGATTTTCTTTTTGCTGAGTTTTTGATGTCGTAATCTCTCCCGTTCTACCATTCCATACGAAAGTTAGTAATCTTTTTTCTTCATCTGTTAATCTATTGATTTTAGATTTTTCTTGGGTTTCAACTTGAGTCTTTTCATTAACTTGGGTGATAAATGCTTGGCGTAAATCAGTTTTTTGAACTTTAACTTCAGCATCAATAAGCTGAGTTAAAACTTCAGATGACGTACCCCCAAAGATTTTGGCTATCCATTTGATAGCCGGAAGATCTTGTTTTAACTTCTCATAATCTATATTTTGCCCATCAGCATAGGCCTGAACCACCTTACTAATAAATGTTTGAACTTGAGACGCTTTATTATCCCCTTGGAAATAAGTTGAGTATAGATTTTCAGCGTCATTAATTGTAAATTGCTGTGAGTTTATTCCTATCTTCTCAAAAAATTTATCCCATCCAGCATTGTTGAAATACTCTTTTGAAGTTTGAAAAGCTGAGGTAGTTTGTTCAAGCCATAATTTCTTTTGCGCTTCAAAACCTTGTACATTTTGACCTCTCCAATAATCTTTTCTTTCCCTAGTTGAAGCAGTAGATAAATATTTGTAAGTGGTTTGTTCTCTTACCACAAGACTAACTGAGAGTGAGTTCTCATCCAAGTCAGGCATATCATGATCTGGATTTAGTGCTTGTCCTCCAAGAAGCAGTCTTGACTGTAAACCAATTAACCCTTTTTTAAACTGAAGCCGTTCAGGTATTTTTAATGCATCAGGAGCTGGAACAGGATTCTCTGACATAAAATAAATATAACATAGATATTCGATGATCGAATGTCGAATATCTAAGATTTTAAGATTAAAGATCTAATATCTTTTTAGTTTTTTCATCACATCCGCCACTCTCTCATCCTCTCCCCTAAGTGCTGATGCCGCATCAATAGGATCAATGACATTAACCGATAAACCTGTGCCAAGTTCAAAACCGGCCCGATGAATAAATCGCGGAATGACCCGAAGATACCAATTTTCTTTTGGATAAATGTAAAAATTGTAACCAAAAGGAATGATATTCCATTTACTGTCCTCTTTATGAATTTTTTTTAAACGTTTGATTATTTTTTTTAAAAGTTCAGCAATATCTTCGATTTCCTTATCATCAATATCACCAAAAACTCCCTCCTTTTTTTTGGGTGCCAGCCAAACCTCATAAGGCCATTGAGAAAATTCCGGACAATAAACATGGAAATATTTGTTTTCATTAATAACATTATGCAAAGGTTCACTTGAGACCAAGTCCAAATTTATCTGAAAAGGAATAACCACAAGCTGTGAATGAGAATGTTTCACCGAAGCTCCAGCATGCTCCCCATGATTACAAAAGATCATTACCTCTCCTTTTTCTTTGTAAAAATTAAATCGTGCTTTATAGGTTTGAAAAATGAGGGTAATCTCACTTAAAGAAAAGCTGTCAATATCTTTTTCATGATCTGGCGAATGAATAATGACTTCATGAAAATCCGTAATCGGAAATTTATTGGGAATGACTCTAACTTTCCATCCTGGTTTGTCTTTTTCCCCCTCCCCCATACGAAAAACTTCAGGGCCAGTCACCTTTTCATTGCCTGGACAAAAAGGACAGTTTAATTTAGAGTCATCAGACTCACTGGGGCGATGCAATCTATCTGACGCAATTAAAGCCCACCTTCGCGAGGATATATCAGGAACATATTTAGACATAATAAATTTCAAATGTCAAAGCTCAAATTTAAAAATCCAAATTCCAAACATTCATTTGATATTTGTCATTTGACATTTGGATTTGACATTCTGACTATATTTTAACCTTACCTAAAATAATTTTTAAAATCAATTATAATTTGCTTTATGAAACTGCTTATCGGTTTAGGTAATCCAGGAAAAAAATATATAAATAACCGTCATAATGTGGGGTTTATGTTTGTTGATTACATCATTAACTCTGTTAACCAAAATTTTGACTTAAAAAAAGATAACAAACTTAAAGCTAACGTTTATAAACTCAAGTTTAATGGTGAAGATTTCATTGTTGCTAAGCCTCAAACTTTCATGAATCTTTCAGGTAATGCCGTTCAAAAAATAATTTCAAATTTCAAATTACAAATTTCAAATTTAATCGTTGTTCACGATGATTTGGACATTCCTTTAGGTAAATTTAAAATCCAAAAAGGAGTTGGTCCTAAACTTCATAACGGCTTAACGTCAATTGAAGAAAGCCTAAAAACAAAGGATTTCTTAAGAATCCGCATTGGTGTTGAAAATAGATCTGAAGAAAATAGATTGCCCGGAGAAGCCTATGTTCTCCAAGACTTTACTACTGAAGAGAAGGAAATAATTACTAAAGTCTTTGAAGAAATACGTAAAAAGCTAATTGATTCAAGATTCATGATTCAGGATTCAAGAGGTTTTATTCATGAATCGTAAATCTTGAATCATGAATCATCTTACCTTTCTCTTACCCACTTCTTATTGAAAAACTAACATTTTTTTTTATAGTTTCTCAACATATGAAAATACTTTATCTTTACATGTTTCCCTTATGGGGTAATGGCTCAGGCGCTTGGCTAACCAGACTCGTACATAAACTCAAGCTCCTTTATGAACAAGATTTTGAAGCCGCTATCATTGCACCTGATCATAGGACTCTTGATGACGCTAAAATCTTTAGAGCCATACCTCCTTTTACTGGCGTATTTGTAGGTAATCCCGAGCTCCCCAATGCCAAAAGATATATGGACATCTCTAACTCTCAGCATCTTTTTATTTATAACTACTATCTCCAACTAACTACTAAATCTATTGAAAAATTTAAACCTGACCTCATTCATGCTTTTCATACTGCTTTTCTTCCTCCGCTTGCCAGACAGATAAGTGATTTTTACAAAATTCCCTTTATTATCTCCACTCACGGCAGTGATCTTTACTATTTTAAAGAAGATTATCGCTGGCGATCACAGGTAAAAGATGCATCAATCCGTGCCAAATTCATTATTGCCAACAGCAACTTTACAAGAAACTGGTATCTGCAGATGTTTGGCCGCGATCTATATCGAAAAATGAAAACTATCCCTGCCGGTATTGATAACAATATTGATTTTTCCAAAGATGTTTCCTGGATAGATGAAAAATATCATTTTACTTTTCAAAAGATGGTTCTTTTTACAGGCAGACTAACCAAACACAAAGGTGTCGATTACCTTATCAAAGCCGCAAGACAGATCAAAGCTGAGATTGTAATCTTAGGTGATGGACCTGAAAGGGGATATCTTGAGAAACTTATTAAGCAATGCAACCTGCAAAATGTTCATATGCTTGGATACTTCTCTCAACGACTTGGTGCCATAAATGACTTTTATCTTAGGGCTGATGTTTACGTTGCTCCAAGTGTCTGGGATGAACCCCTGGGTTTAGTAATCCTAGAGGCTATGGCTTATAAAACTCCTGTTATTGTCACAAGAAAAGGCGGCGTCACTACTATTGTTAAAGATGGATTAAATGGACTTTTAGTTAGACCAAGAAGCGCAAACATTATTGCCCAACAAGTCAACTATTTGCTTAAAAATGATAAAATACGTCTGAAAATGAGTGAAAACGCTTATAAAACCGTGCTTAATAAATTCAGCTGGGAAAAAATCGCCGCCAAATTTTACCATCTTTACCAAAAATCAACAAATCTAAAAAATATAACGATTATAACTTTTATAACAATTATAACCGTTATACGATGATTAAATATTTATTTATCACCTACGGACAAGCTGGATGGCGCGGTGTTCAGATGAGAGCTTTGCGAATAGCCAATTATTTTAACAAAAGTGAGGTTCTTTTTTGGAATCTTTATGACAGCAGTCTGATTGAAGAATGGGGCTTTGCAGTAGAAAACAAGCCCTCTGGTTTAGTTTTGTCTAACGATATTGTTTTTCCTAAAGAAACAGAAGTAGTAATTTTTGCGGATATTCCCACTAACGAATTTTTTCAGTATAGCGTTTATCAGGCCGCTATTCAAAAAAAGATTAAGATTGTTATCTGCGATCAGCTTTACCGGCGCGAACAGATGAAAGAAGGTGTCTTTAAAATGCTTGCTGAAAACTGTGATTTATTTCTCCTTAATTCACTTTCTTTTTTAAATAACGAATCAAACTCAAACATAAAAATTCTACCTCCTCAGATTGAACATAATTTCAAGAAAAAGGATAAAAATTACATTTGTCAAAAATACGGAATTCCCTTAAATGCAACGATATTATTCGGGTCAGGTTATCATCCAAGATTATATAAAAAGATCAAGTTATTTACTCAAAGGCTTTCTGTCTATTATAAGCAATTTTATACGATAGTCTCTGCACCTAAAAGTTTGCAGAAAGTTAAAAAAGAAGGCCATTTGATTACTATTCCTTTTGTCAACGGTGAAGAATATTTTAAACTGCTTTATGCTGTCGATATCGTTCTTGTTAAATTTGGCTTTCTACAGATCCTTGAATCGCTGGCGTTAAATAAACCCACTGTTGTTTTAGGAGAAGCCGGTAAACTTTTACAAGATAAGTCGGTAATTGACCCTACTTTGCGAAGAGCTCTTAAACTGAATTTAAAAAATGACGATGAACTATTCAATTATCTTAAAAAATTAGTTATAGATCAAAGCTATCGGAAAAAAGTTATCCAGGAAAATAAAAAACTTCATAATGGAGTTTTCTTTGGAGCTAAAAAAGCCGCGTCAGAAATTAAAAAGCTTGTTGAAAATAAACAGTTTTTAAGAAAAATCTACCCAAATAAAATTGCTATTCTTATCAATCAAGAGATATTTGAATACAAACAATGGCTTGCTGAGGAAAAAAATATTTATCCTTTGTGCATTTTATGGTCAATGCCTAACGGTTTGGAAGTTATCAAACGCCTGCCTAAACCTTTGCTAAATAAAACCGTAAAAGATTTTCAAATAAAACAAAAAGACGAGATTCTTCCTCATTCATTTAAAAATATTTTTATTTTCTCACCCCGCAAATATGACGGCTTTACCAGTATCCCTTCCTGGTACAATCATTGGCTAGAACAAATTCATTCCTCCATCTTAAAAGCCGATGAAATATATATCTCAAAAGACGGATTGAAAATTTTTAATGGAATGCTCAATAGCTTTAAAGACAGACTCAAACTTTTAGATAACAAAATAAAAATTACCAATGACAGTTTCAGTAATTATTCCAGCTTATAACAGAATCAAACAAACTCTTAAAACGGTTGATCTCGTCATTTCTTCGTATGTAAAAGATTATCAGATGGAAGTTATTGTTACCGACTGTTCTCCTGATGATAAACTGAAACAAGCCTTAACTAAAAAATTTAATAACAAAATTATCTATACCAGACCAACAAAACCTGGTATTTCAACCAATAAAAATCAAGGCGCAAAAAAAGCCAAAGGAGAAATCTTAATCTTCTGCGACTCAGATATCGAGGTTGAAAACGAAACTATACATAATACTTTGCAGGCTTTTAAACAACACCCGCGGGGTGCTGGAGTAGGCGGTCTGGTGATTTGGAAGGGCGGAAAAAAAGATGGAGAAGTTGACCGGCCAGAAAAAAACGACCGTATTTTTAAGTATAAAAATACCTCTTATATTGAAGTTATTTACTCCCGCTATTTTGCGACTTATAAAGATATCTTTCATAAAGTCGGAGGCTATGATGAGGTACTTTTTAATATGAGAGGCGAAGGCGCTGATTTATCAACCCGCTATTGGCGCGCTGGTTTTCCACTTGTTTATAATAAATTAATTAAAGTCTTTCACCGTTATAATTTAAACGATTCCCAAGCCACAAGGACTCCTTATCCTCAACAGGATATTGCCAAAGATTTTCTGATTTTAGCCTACAAATATAATATGCATGAGAAACCTTATCCTCATTTTTCCTTGGTTATGCACCGCTATTTTAAACAGTTTGGCATCAATAACCAGGCTGAGTTTTTAAAAGGCATCTTAAAACATCTTGATCTCATAGCTTCAGTTAAACCGTACTTAGATGAAAACAAATTAAAAAATGATTTATATGATTTTAAATTTTTAGAAGTTTTCTCTAATAAAAAACTCTTGAGAGAATGCCTTAATTTATGAATGATTTAAAAGAGTTTACAACTCATATCTGGACTTTACGTCATGCCCCTACCCTTTTTACTATCCAAGGAAGACTGCAGGGGACAAAAGACGTGGATATTTTACCTAATAAAACTGATGCCTATTTTAACAAAATCAAAATTAAACGGCTTCCTAAACCCGATGTTATCATTACTTCATCTTTAAAAAGAACTAAACAAACTGCTAAAGCTTTAAAAAAATATCTAAACTGGCCAAAAACTATTCCTGTTATAAAAAAAAAGAATTTAAATGAAAGATCTTTGGGAATTCTCGAGATCAAAACTCACTTCCAGGTAAAAAAGCTTATTCTTTACGGTATTATAACTGTATCTCAGCCTTTAAGCTATATTGAAAAGCTAGAAGATTTATCTGAAATTTTAGAAACTCCTCATTTTAAGTTTGTGGGTATAGAGTCAATGGATGAAGTACGAATCCGCGGCGAAAAAGCTTTGTTTGAAATAGCGTCCCTTTATCCCAATACAAAAATTGTATTGATAAATCATTACGCTGTCCTTAAATCACAAGGACTAAATCCGCACAAAATTTGCCACCTTATAATCTCCAAAGACTCACAAGGCATATTTCACAAAAAGATTACGAACTGTTAAATAATGTCAAAATCCAAATGTCAAATGTCAAATGTTTTGAAATTTGAAATTGGGATTTTGGATTTGATTTGATATTTGGATTTTGACATTTGGATTTTACAAATGAAGCGTGTTTGTCTTTATCAGTTGCTGATACCACAAGGCGCTTTTTTTCAATACTCTTTTCATACTTTTTCTATCAACATAAATAATTCCAAAGACGACTTCAGGATTATAAGCCCACTGCCACTCATAATTATCCATTAAAGTCCATAAGAAATAACCTTTGACAGGTACTCCGCTTTCTATAGCCTTGTGAACCTGACGGATATGTTCTTTAAGAAAAGATATCCTTCTCTCATCAGCAATAACCTCCGATTTGCCATCCCATGAATCTTTCATCGCCATACCGTTTTCTGCAACATATAAGCGTTTTAAACCAAAATTTTTGTAAGAATAATAAGTTTGTCTTAAAATGTCATAAAACCCTTCAAGATACAAAGACGGAACAAAAATCACCCAGCCGCGACCGGTGATCTCGCTTCCCTTTTTAATTACCGGCTTAAACTTAAAAAAACTTTTTTCATCGTACTCAACTATATTGCTGAAATAGTAATTGAGCCCGAAGGAATAAAGCTTAGCGCCAACTTTTATGAGATTCATATCGGCATTACTTATCTTAGGCATATTGACGCCGTAAAGTTCAACCATATCTTCAGGATATTTTCCTAAAAAAAGCGGGTCCATAAACCAACGGTTCATCTGTCCATCAGCAATTCTAGCCGCCAAAATATCTTTTTTATCGGCTGAGGCGGCATAAAAACCTGAAGTATTGTAAACCGTACTTAGCTTAACCTCAGAGTCAAGAGATGACAAAATTCGATACACCGCCCCTTGGGTTAGAAGCATATTATGACCGGCCTCAAGTGCTCCTTTAAGATTAGTTTCACCCGGGGCATTTATTCCCATATAATAACCTCGTATGGCCGCGATCCAAGGTTCATTAAGAATAAAATATTCTTCAACGTACTCGCCTAAGTATCCATAAACTACCTCACTATGCTTGACTAAAAACTCAATGACGCTTGAATTTCTCCAGCCGCCCTTTTCGCTAAAATACTGAGGCAATTCCCAATGGTATAAAGTTACGTATATAGTAATACCGGCATTTCTTAAAGCTTTAAAATATTCTTTGTACCAGTTAATTGCTTTTTTATTGATCTCACCGTTTTTTTTAAAAATCCTGGCAATTGAAACTGAGGTACGGTAATGTTTAACGCCAAGTCTTTTCATTATCTCCAGATCTTCTTTCCACAAGGAATAACGGTTTATGCCTTGACCTGGAGGTTGATTTTTGTATACCTTACCTGAAGTTTTGGCAAAATGCTCCCACATTGAAGATTCAGCTTTTTCAAACTTTTTTGGCTCATCATCTCCAACAACCTGCAAATCAGCATCAGCCACCCCAAAGATAAAGGATGAAGGAAACTTTAAATTCATAAACCAAGTCTAAGAGAAGCACATTAAAAAACTGTAAGATTAAGGTAAGTATAAAGTAAGGCCAGAACGCCTCTGGCGGCTTGACTTAAAAAATAGATTTTGGTATATTAATATTCTCACCTTAAAATCTTTATGCAATCTATTGATATCACCATTGTTTTTGGTCAAGGACCTGTAAAACCGGTTCTTCTTGAAGAAGAACTTAATCTTGCGCAAAAAAAAGAATGGCATAAATATAAAAATAGTAAAAAAGTACCTGAGCCTGAATTTTTCTGCATGAAACAGAGAAAGTATTTGTTGGAACTTGAAAAAGCCAAACTGAAAGAGGAACAACGTCAGCAATGGCAAAGCAACGGTTTCTTTGCCCTAAAACAGTTGGGAATTCAAAATGCTCTGGCCGCTGGCTACGCGCTCTATAAAGGAAAAACAAAAAAAATAATTTTGTCAGGAGGCAAAACTATTCCCCGCTTCGTTAAAAACTTGCTTCCCCAAAGACGCCTTAAAAGTTGGCCATCTGAAGCTTACCTTATGAAAGATGTGATAACATCCTGCTACGGAAGCTTCTTTGAAAAAAAATGTGGTTTTCCCATTGATAAAGCAATTATTTTGGAAGAGTCATCTACCAATACTTTAGAAAATTTTGCTTTTACTATTAATGATAATCCGGAAATTTTGGATCCCAACTTAAAAATCGGATTTATTACTTCTAGCTTCCACCTTAAAAGGGTAAACCATATTGCCAGAATTTTTTCAATTTTTACCAACCATGAGCAAAAGACCGCTCAAGATTTATTAAAAGAACTTAAATCCGAAAAAAAATTAATAGATAATCTTATTTGGCCAAATATTAAAAATATTAGCAACTTACAAACAGACATAATAAATCAGCATGAAAAAAGATGGCTTCTCGGGCTTTCCCACCCGGACTATTTAGCGTATTGGCTGGGATATTTAGGATTAGTTAAACATCCGGCAGTCATTCAAAATGCTCTAAACTTGCTTAATAGTGATCCCTGGATTGAAACTGCAAGAATTGTTTTTAAAAACATGGGGTTAAATTTTGATGATTATAAAAACGAAGACTTGATGCATTTATCAAAAAATAATCAGGCAAGATACAACCTTCTTATCGAAAATCTGCAAAAATTAAAAACTCCCTCCCTGCGCCGTTTACCACCTTTTCTCATCTCTATCTGACCATTTACTATTTTTTAATATATTGTTATATAATAGTCTTCAGCACTATGATTACAGCCGACGATCTATTGCGATTAACCAAAAGAGCTCTTAAGAACAAACGTTTAATCGTTGGGATTCAACGTGAGCCGTATATGCATGTCAAAACTGATGACGGCATTAAAGTTGAAAAAACCGCCGGAGGCGCCCATACTCTGCTTGACGGCATTTTAAAACAAGTAAACGGAGTTATGGTTGCCTTGGCTTCTGGAGACGCTGATAAACTTGTTGTTGATGAAAAAGGCCGAATCAAGATTCCTCCTAAAGAAAAAAACTACACTCTAAAAAGAATTTTTCTTTCTAAAAAAGACTATGACGGTTTTTATTACGGCTTTGCCAATCAAACTTTATGGCCGCTTTGCCATGTCGTTTTTATAAAACCTGTATTTTCTCATGAGTGGTGGAATGCTTATGTTAAGGTAAATCAGGAATTTACCAATGCTATTTTGGATGAAGTTGGCGCTGAGGAAGCCTTAGTCTGGATAAATGATTACCATCTTGCACTGGTTCCGCAAATGCTCAAAGAAAAAAATCCCAAGATTAGAATCGGTACTTTCTGGCATATCCCCTGGCCAACCTATGAAGTCTTTCGTATCTGCCCGTGGAGAAAACAGATAATTGAAGGACTTTTAGGTTCAGACTTTATTGGATTTCACCGAGGCTATCATGTTGAGAACTTTATCGAATGCTCAAGACGAGAACTTGAGGTTATTGTTGACTCTGAACCCCGCTCTGTTACTTATAAAAATCATCATACCAAACTTGAAAATATTCCTGCCGGTATTGATTATCATGAAATTAAAGCTAGGCTGGAAAATCAAAAGCCGCCAACTGAAAAATTAATTAAAAAAGATTTTGGTTTTGATTATGAGTTTTTAGCCATTGGCGTTGATCGGATTGATTATACAAAAGGATTAATTGAGCGGTTAAACATAATAGACAGATTTTTAGAAAAATATCCAAAGTTTAAAGAAAAATTTGTTTATCTTTCTATTGCCGCACCGTCAAGAACTCGTATTCCAGCCTACAAAGATTTAAATAAACAGATTGAGGAAAAAATTGAGGAAATTAACGCCAAATACTCAATTGGTGGCTGGAAACCAATTCATTTTATAAACAAAATATTTCTAAGAGAAAAAATATTTAGCTACTACCAGCTGGCAGATCTTTGTATGGTAACTTCACTTGATGACGGCATGAATCTTGTAGCTAAGGAATATGTTATCTGCGCTCCAGCTGAAAAAGGAGCTCTTCTTTTATCAAAATTCACAGGAGCAGCCAAAGACTTAAGATCTGCTTTTCTTATCAATCCTTATGATATTGATGGCACTGTTGATGCGCTCCTTCAAGCCTTAACTATGAAAAAAGAAGAAAGAGCCAAACGGATGAATGAAATGAAAGCCGTTGTTAAAGAAAATAATATTTACGATTGGGCAATGAAATTTATCGAAAAAACAGTATCGGATTTTTGATTATTATAATTTTTATAATCGTTATAACAATTATAACCGTTATACAAGCTTATGAAAATCGCTCAGGTTGCGCCTTTGTGGGAAAGTATTCCGCCGCCCAAATATGGCGGGACTGAAAGAATTGTTTATTATCTTACTGAAGGTTTAGTTAAAAAAGGCCATGACGTAACCCTTTTTGCCAGCGGAGACTCGCAAACTTCAGCCAAACTCGTCTCGGTTTATCCTCGGCCATTATTCCGCGATAATATCCCCTGGACTAATATCATGTATCCTCTTCTTAATATCACCGAGGTTTTTGACCGCCAGGAACAGTTTGATATCATTCATATTCATCTAAACAAATCCAGCGATTATATTGCTCTTCCCATGGCTGTTCCTATCAAAAAAAAGGTTCTCTTTACTTTCCATTTCCCCTATCCTATAGCCAATAACCACAAGGATCGCCATACGGTTTTACAGAAATATAAAGATCTCCAATACACTTCCATTTCCAACTCCCAGCGCCAAGGAGGAGAAAACTTAAATTGGATAAAAACTGTTTACAACGGTATTGACATTAACCTTTACAAGGTTCATGAAAATAAAGGCGAGTATCTCCTATGGCTGGGCAAGTTTAATCCTGATAAAGGCACTAAAGATGCTATCTTAACCGCTAAAAAACTGGGAATGAAAATTTTTCTTGCTGGGAAAATTGATGAACTGGAAAACGCAGATTCTAACTATTATCATCAAGAAATTAAACCGCTTATTGATAATAAGCAAGTAGTTCCTTTAGGTGAACTTTGCGACAAAGATAAGAATAAAATTTATGGAGATGCTCTGGCTTTTTTAAATCCTATTAAATGGAATGAACCATTCGGATTAGTGATGGCAGAAGCTCAAGCATCAGGTACACCAGTCATCTCTTATGCCAATGGAGCAGCTCCTGAAATTATTAAAGATGGAATTAATGGATTTTTGGTCAATGAATCTGAAGGAATTGATGGTTTAACCAAGGCTGTAGAGAAACTTCGTTCATTAAGTGATGAAGAATATATACATATGCGCCAAGCCGCGCGCAAGAACATAGAAGAAAACTTTAGCATCAAACGCATGGTTAATGAATATGAAAAAGCGTACAATCAAATCTTAGGATCTTAGATGTTAGATCTTTGATCTTAGAAGAGAATAAATTATTAAATATCTAAGATCTCAAATCAAAGATCTAATAACTATGCAATCGGTAAGTGACATTCTAAAAAAATTCAATCCTTTAAAAGATAAATATCTCTACCGCGAATATCAAGCTTTTGGAGTTTATCTGGCACAGAAATTAACTGACACTCAGCACAAAAGTTTATATATTAAACTTGCCAAAACTGTACCCCGTTCAGTTCTTCAAGAAGCTCTACGCTTTGTTTCCGATTCTAATGCTAAAAAAAAAGGCGCCCTTTTTATGTGGAAACTTAAGGAACTTGGCGTATATGGACAAAGTAAAAAAAAGATTCACG
Organism: Candidatus Roizmanbacteria bacterium; assembly: GCA_016432445.1. Classification (GTDB taxonomy): domain Bacteria; phylum Patescibacteriota; class Microgenomatia; order UBA1406; family GWC2-37-13. Next base: position 1,022,375 of record CP066689.1, read on the forward strand.
ATTTATGATTCACGATTCATGAATTAAAATTCCAATAACCAAATTACAAGTACTCCAAACAGGAACCAATTACCAACATCCAATATTCAAACTGTTTGGTAATTGTGAAATTGGTTATTAAGTATTGTTTGTTTCTTGGTGCTTGGTGATTGGTTATTCTTGAATCATGAATCCTGAATCGTGAATCAAAAATATCCATAGGCCCAGTACACATAACTCCCTATTCCTTTCCCCTTAAGGTACTCTATCTTCTTCTCCACCGAGCTTTCATCTTCAAACCAAACTATATGATACTGTTCATCCTCATCAACATAATCAACCTCCTTCTCAGATGATAAATCATTAGTCATAACTACACAATTTTTCCATTTGCATGAATCTAAGAATTCTTTTTTTATTTCTAAGTCTGTAAGAGATTTCGCCGGTTTTATCGGCCGTTTTTTTTCATCAACTACCCAGTCATAGCCGTACATTCCAAAGATAATTGATAATTTATTTTGGGGAACAACTGAAAAATCTTCAATTAATGTTTCATAATCATATCCATATTTCTCTTTACCTTTTAAGGGAAAATTAGGACCGGGCTCACCGCGCGATTTATGAAAGTCATAAGCCATAATCATGATCTCATCGCTTGTTGCGGCTAAAGCGGAAACATCATAAGGCCGTTTTCTGAAAAAGACATCTCCATATAGGATAACAGTAAGATTTAAATTATTTGCTCTAGAGGCTGTATAAAAACTTTTGACAAAATCATTAATCTCGCCGGATATATCAATAACCGGAAGACCGTTTATCTCAAGATCTAAAGCAATTCCGTTAAACTTATAATTTTTTGCAATCTTCAAAGTTTCGTCAATGATTTTTGGCCAATAATTTTTCTTTTTAAGCAAAGTTATATTGATATCACTATTTAATAGACGCACTGTTAATAATTTCTCAACTCCCTCAGTTTGCAAAGAAAACTCCTCAAGCTTTTGATAACCTACTTCTTCTTTTGAGTAACCGTCTAGATCAGGTGCAACTCCAAAATAAATTACACGATCGTAATTTTCGACTGATAAAGAAGTTTTAAAATCCGCCCAATAAGGAACAAATATTGATGTAGACAGCCTCTCTACCTTCCTATCAACCTCTGGAGTTGAAAACGTTGTTGGGACAGTCCGAGAAACAGGTGTAACGTTACTGCTGCTTTTTTTACCTTCTTTTTGCAGGAAGTTAGAAAAAAGAAAAATAACTATTCCTATCAATGAAATTATCGCTATTTTTTTAACCATTCAGTAATTATATATTACATGTCCGCTTTCCTTATCTTTTTTTTCTTTCTTGAGTTACTTTATAAACAAAAGCCAATATCCCCAAAGCACCGATAGCACCTATAAGCCCTGGATTGTCTTTTGCTATCTGTAAACCTGTTGTCAAAGCTTTTTTTAAACCTTTTTCTCTTAATATCTGCTTTAAATGCTCATCATCTGCAGGAATAAGCGTTTGATTTAAAATTTCTTCACGGATCTCTTTGGGAGCTTTTATTATTTTCCCAGAAGGCGCAATTACATTAATAGAGGCTTCTTTAATATTGATCTCTTCATCTAAAACCTCTATTAAAGGATCTAAGTACGGTTTCATCTCTGGATTGTGAAAAGGAATCGCCCAGGCTTTAGATATACAATCTTGTTCCGCTTGAATCAAGATTAAACCATCTTTTAAACTTATAGCCTCTGCCATAACAAGAGCATTATAGAAACCAACATCACATCCGGCAACGCGCTTGGGAGAATAATGATCCTCTTTCTGCAAAAGACGCATACGTATGTGATTATCAATATAAACTCTTATCCTATCAAAGGTTGGATCATGATATACACAACTTTCATTCAGATTATCAATAGTAAAAGAACCTTCTTGATCTTGGGGAATAAACATTTCTGTAAGGGCTGTGTTTATTTCGGCAATCTCTGTTTCAGGCAGCAGACTGCCATCAATAATAACCGATTCTGGAGATCGCAGCGGAAACACTAAAGTACTCAATCTTCCGTCAGGATAAAATGTATGAGATTTACCTTCTAATTTATTAACAGACATGTTAATGCCACGGATTATAAAACTTTTGAAGTGATTTTACAAGTATGGACAACCTATTCATTAAATGATGTAAATAATTTTACAATTTATCTTTATTTGCTATAATTTTCATATGTCTATTAAACTTCCAAAAATTTTCCTTGATTCTGGAAATCCGGAGGAAACAAAAAGAGCTAAAGGACTTTTAGGACATATAGACGGACAAACAACCAATCCATCTCTTGTTGCCAAACACCCTGAAGCACAAAGATTTCTCTCCCAAGGCAAAAAGCTAACCGAGGAAGAACTCCTAAAGTTTTACCGCCAAATAATTGAAGAAATCGGACGTGAGATTGCCGGCTCAATCTCAGTTGAAGTGTATGCTGACTGGGATTCTACAGCTTCTCAAATGCTCAAACAAGCAGAAAAAATGTTTACTTGGGGAAGGAATATTCATATTAAATTTCCAACGACTGAAGAAGGTTTAAAAGCCGCAAGTGAGTTTACTAAAAATGGCGGACGTGTAAATATGACCTTAGTTTTTAATCAAACTCAGGCTGCAGCCTCCTATGCGGCTACTCTTCAATCCAAGGAAACTCATTTCGTTTCCCCTTTTATCGGACGTCTGGATGACAGAGGAGTTAATGGACTAGATTTGGTAAAAAACATTATTAAATTGTATAGGAAGTTTAATAAGCAAGACAAGTCTAATATTCTTGTTTTAGCCGCCTCGATCCGCACTCTTCAGCATTTATATTCCTCAATTTTCATGGGAGCTGATGTCGTAACTATTCCTTTTAAAATTGCTCAAGAATGGGTCAAGGAAGAAAAATGGATGCCTGACAAACACTACCGCCCTTCTCAAAGCGGACTTAAATATTTAAAGTATGAAGATCTCGCTTTTTATAATAATTTTGAAAAGTATAAAATACCTCATATTGAAGACGATCTTTTGGATGAAGGACTTAAAAAATTTGTTGCCGACTGGAAAAGTCTTGCAAAGATATAACCTTTTTTATAATATCTGCTAAAATAGCTCATAATAATTCCACTATCTTATGGTTGCTACCCAACAGGAATATCGACTATTAACAGGCGACAAACAGCTTGTTCCCGACAATATTTGGACAATTATTGATGAGGAACAATTAAAGTTCGAATTAACAAGTCTCCCCCAGGAAATAACAAGGAGAAAAACAGATCTAAGATTAAACTTTACTTTTCTGCCTAAAGATCCTCTTTATGGAAGAAACACTGACAAAATTGCCAGGTGCATAAAGCTACTTGATGACATGAGAGGAGAATATGTTCAAGCTGAAGCATCAGGTCGTTCTTTCAACGTCGAACAAACCTTACTCTATGATATTGTCAGAGCTGGAACGATGCTTCTTATAGATATTGATCTAAAGGATAGATATCAATGCGCCGTGAGAGACGACTTGCTGCGTAAAGCTGGCAAAAGAAGCTTAGAATACTCACAAATAGTAACCAGAGATTCGCAGATTACACGATTTTATCTTACTGCTCCTGTAAATGTCAAAATGGGAAGTTTTGCTCTTAGTGATTTGCCAATTGACCAGCGTGAAAGAAGAAATGGAAGCAATAGCAGACCTTCACCTGCCTCTTTCTTACACGCAATGATTTTAGCCAACCTAGTTCAGCACAATCCTCATCTTTACCAACATATTTTAGTTAATCACAATGATTATTACCCCATGAACACGCCCAAATACCTCAACTTGGCTTTTTGGAATATCAGCAAAGCCGCTCATCAGTTGATTGCACTTTCAGATCTTCAACTTGAAAATGCTGATGCCTTAGTCGATAAAAGTAAAGGAGTCACTAAAGAAGCTGCGGCAATTGCCAGAAAATCAATGGGAGAGATTGCTTCTGTAAGAAAAAAAACTCATGCTGTTTTATCAGACCCGAGAAATTCTGAAAATACAGAAGAGTTTGAAGACATCAAATCAATATTAAATAAGTATTTAAAACTAGGAAGCGTAGAAGAATCTGTAATTGTTCACTCTTTGTTAGGCAATTCTTACGGTGAGGCTTTACCTTTGATTTATAGAGCTGCAGTTCGAATGAGGGAAGCTGGAATAGAAGTAGATTTTTACAGCAAACTCGCTGAGGCCTTGAAAAATTATGCTGATCGGCTCCCGCCAGAAGCAGAAATGTATACTGAGGAAGACTTGAACAAGATTATGCAAGAAGAAGAAAATATTTCAACCGACTTAACACCTACTCCTAAAGAGTTAGCTGAGGAATTTAAATATATTACTTCACGACTGCCAAAAGAACTCCGTGAATTATCACTAGAAGAAGTTGACTGGAGAGGACTTCAAATGCCGGTGTCTTTTTATATTAAAACAAAAGCTGACTCTAAACCAGGCGAGTTTATTGTGCGTTTTGGCTACGAAGATCAAGGAAAAGTTAAATTATTTAATTTAGAATGTGATCTATCGGCCGAAATTTTAATCTGGCCGTTTATTGAAGATCCTTTTCACTCTCCACGTACAAAGGCCGCTTATAAAGCTTTCACTCTGGCAATCAAATCAGCTCTAGATGCTTTAAAGCAAAGAATTCCTCCTCCATCCGAACCTGTTAAGGCAGCTCCTCAACCAGTTCATTCATCGAAAAACGGCGGCAATAATGACCATACTAGAAATGTTTTTAAAGCAGGAAAATCGCCACAACCCTTAAGATATAATTTACCATTCAGATTTAGTGTTCCCCTCATTACAACTGCTGAAAAACCACAGCAAGAAAAAGAAAAGATAACTTATCGAGTAGCTTTAGCAAAAGGGGGAAAATGTGAATTTATGGGTAACAAAAGCCTTCGAAAATTTTTAGAAGAAAGAGCAAGAAAAATTTTCACCAAAAATATGAAACAATTAAATAGCCATACTGAAGATTTTAGAGCAGTAATAAAAGAACTGCAAAGATCACCAAACCATGGATCAGGTATTAAAAAGATCCGAACTAATTCTCTAGTAGTTGAAAAACCAGGTATTAATCTTTCTTTAGCCTTGTGGGAGTTTAATCCTAATGAAAGAGTAGGAACTTTTAATTTTAGCTACAAAGGAGAAATGCACAAGATCCGTTTTGTTTACGCTCTTGATCAAACACAATCTCCCCCGGTGCTCGTTATCGTCGACATATTTGAGCATAAGGAATTTGATAGAAAATATAATCAAAATTCTTAAATTTTGTTAAATCAACTTGACAAAAAAAGTTATTTCATCAATAATAAAATAATCCGATGAAAATTACAGTTTATTCAATAACCGATTGTCCTTTTTGTAAACAAGAAAAAGAATACCTTACTTCTCATAACCTTCAGTATGAAGAGAAAAATCTCGAGACTAATAAGGAATTTTTAAGTGAGATGCTCACTCTTTCTAATAATTTTGCCGGCACCCCTGTTACTAAAATTGATAAAGATGACGGCCAAATTGCAGTATTAAAAGGCTTTACCAAAGAAGAGTTTGATCAAGCATTAAATATCCAACCTGCGGCACCTGCAGTTGCAGCCGTTCCGCCAGTCGAGATTAACTCTGCTCCAGTCAAAGATGAAACGTCGCCAGCATTACAAGCCGCAGAATCATCAATTAATGTTCCTCCTGCACCAGCCTCGCCGACAACACTAATTACTCAAGCCAACGATTCTCAAACACCTGTAAACCCAGTCCAAGTCGTTCCTGAGCCAGAACCGCCAGAACCTGAACAGCCACAACCGACCGCTCCTGAACCCCCGCCTACTATCCCAAGTCCTTTACCTGATAAAGATTTAACCGCTTCAGCTCAAGATGAATCGGCCAATTCAGAACCTCCAGTGCAAGCTGCAGAATCATCCATAAATATTCCTAGTGATGTAACTACACCAGCGCAGCCGCCAGCTGTTATTCCTCTCGCTCCAACTCCAGCTATTCCAGAAACACCAATTACAGCGTCATCTGAAACAGAAGGAAACAAACTTAACTCAATTCTAAGTGATTTGCAATCTAAATCAGAAAATAATGTAGCACCAACACCAGTGGCAGCAAATGCACCTGTAGCCACCACACCTGCCGCTCCAGCAACTGTACCCAACATCCCTGAACCTGACTTCCACTAATTTCTTCCCCGTTTTTTTAAATATTTTGGACGAGTTTTTTTGGCAATCTTTACTTGACCTGGGGATAAAAGCTGAACTTCGGCAATCTGGTATTTTCCTTGATCATCTTGAAAAATAATGTTAATGTTTTGGGCTCGATAGGAAGGATCACTTCGACTATTCCATTGCTGAGCTCCGGAAAATACGCGTTCAGTAAGCGTACCATTTCTAAGCACAGGCGGAATTCGCCAGTTAGATTTAATTACCTCAGTGGCAGCTGGAACTTCATTAGCTGATAAAACGAATCTTACACCTAAGATATCACCTAATGGCGAAAACCTTCTTCTTCTATTTAGTCCTCCAGCCTTATCCCATATTTTATTAAGATCTTTCACTCTAAACTCACCATTAATAATGGTTAATCCGCTTTCCAGGAATAATGTATTTAGGTCTTCAAATAAACTCTCTACCATATTTAACCTTTTTTCCTCTGGCATTTGTTGAAGCTGATCACTTACAGTTAAAGGCAGTTGTTCTAAAATATCCAGATCAGCTTTGATTTCTTTAGAAAATTTATCCTTATCCTCAATCATCCATTCTATACAGTCACTTAAAAGATGCATTCCAGCATGTCTGGTAAACATAACTTCTTCAAAAGCTAGAACAAACGATTGAGCTAGTTCTGGATTATTATAGCGATGAACCAGATCAACCCCATAACCTTCAACAAGAAGCCCGGAAATTCTTCGTCGACGTGCAATCCCTTGATTTGTTGGAAAATCCCAATCAGCAACTACCTTCTCACGTATATCTTCCAAAGAACCTGTGGGAGGCAAACGAACAACATTTCTTAAAGGATGTACTGGTTTTTCACCTAGTAAAGTGTTTAAAGCTATTAAGTTAGAGTAATAATTTGGATCAAGCGGTTGTGAACGAAGTCTGTTTAAATCTCGGCATACTTCATCAAATTCTTGAGTTAATATTTTTAAAGCTTCAGGATCATCAGCTTCGGCATAAGAAAAAAGAGGATCTAATACATCTGTTCCGGCAAAACCGGCTTTAACGTGACCTTCTAATTTTTGAGATACCTCTGTCATAGCCGTAAATTATACTATTTTAAAAAGAAAAAGGCACCAGAGGGTAAAAGAGATAAACGCGATAAATTATCGCGCTGTGACTGCTTCAAGCAGCCACCTCTCTTACCATGGTGCCTTATGCACAATGACTTTTTTTATTCCTTACGAACTACTGGAAAGTACAGCTTATAAGTACTTACTACCTGAGTGTCATCCTGCCATGAAATTCCGCCGCAGGTAGTACCCGAGGAAGTAAGCAACTCTACTTGGCCGCTTTTGTCGAGAGTCTTGAAAGACCAACTCTCGCCGGGATAGAATGTGATCCGTTGTTCCCGAAACACCAATGTTAGCATAACCTGCGTGGTATTGGTCGCTGAAACTGTAGTCTTGTCACCTAGCTGATCGAACCTAAATTCCGGACCAGGACGGCAGACATTGCTGTCTGCCCACGACCTGACAAACGACCTGTTTCGATCAGGATGTGAGATCTGGATAAGATTAACGTAGTACAAGGAATACGGATCAGACAACCATACCTGCTCCGCCCAAGTATCATAAAGAAAATAGCGACCTCCTCCGCTCTCGTGAAGATTGGCGAAGTAAGGGTAAATATCCATATCCCCTTCCGGTGTCATGGTTTCCATAGAACGGATCTGGTATTTGCCAGTAAACTGGTTATATTCCCCCCAACTTACTAGGAAGGAAAAAACACTTTCTCCTCCTCCGCCTCCAGCTTGAACTGTACTGCCGGCGCTTAAGCCGGAAACAAGCAATATTACCGCAACGATACCTGTCAATTTTGCCCACTTCATTTTCTTTCTCCTTCCTCGGTGCCTTTATCGCAACCCGCAGGCTTGGAAAAAACCGGGACTCAACTCACAGCAATGAACTCAGTTCCGGCTTCTTCCGGGAGAAAAATTTTTGTAAGGAATTGTCAAAGTGCCTGCCTCAACTAGAACTTCGACGAGGCAATGCCGATATAAATAGGCCACAAAAATAGCCGTGCTTTATGGCTAAATTGAGCTTATTTCATGGGAGAATTATACCATTTTTCCCTCTAAAAAGCAACTATTATGGGATAAATTTTACATACAAAAAAAGCACGGGTTTAATAAGAAGCGAGAAAAAGTCTCTCAAACTTCCCATCAGGGACTCCGTGCTCTCTTGCACTCTGTGGTTCGCGGAATTGCCGAAGCCAAATCAGGACTGCTTTTTTCTCAGCGCTTTGAGTTCCTCTATAAGCGCTTTATTTGTTTCCTGCAACGTCTTTAATGCCTCAACCAGAGATCCGATAATCATGACCTCGGGTTTCTTGAAGTATCTCTTCTGCAAAGGCTCCAGCCCTAGATTCAGCATGTCTCCGAAATCGTAAAAGAACGTTGCAACGTACGCCATCGCGACGACCAAACAGCCTCCAGCCAAGAGACGAATTGATCCAACGGTGTAGAACACTACAGGAACAAGCGTAATGCAAGACATAAAGGCTGTGAACATCGCATATGTGATGATGATCCCGAGTAGTCCGTACCTTTGCGGCAAGCTCTTGAGAGACATCGCAAACCATCCAGTAATAAAGCCTGTCGCCATAACGGCCGCAGCAGCCATCACAACCAACAGTTTGTCTGGAGTGAGTTGAATGATATCCCCCCAAAAGGCGAAGGTAATGAAGGCCACAGCCCAAAAGCCGATCCGGTGTTTCAGCACGTTCTGATCGATGTACTCTAGGTCACCAGCAGAAAGAGCCTCATCCTCGAGAATTTCTTTCTCGAGTTCGCTGAGCGTTTCTCCTTTCTTCCTCAGTTCTGCCTGTAGCTCTTGAAGTTGCTTTTCTTTCCTAACGATCAGGATTCCAATCGGAACTTTGACAATCCAGTAAGTTAGGTCGAACCATTGCCAGTTCCATGCGCTAAACAAACGTAGCATTGTGATTACTCCTTTCAAACGTAATTTTGCCATCAGTTGATGACACACTATTTACCAAGCATAAGCCTGATATACAAAGTGCCATCAACTTGTAAGCAATTTGCTTTTCCGCGAACCCCACTTTGTTAAAACTCCGCGGGGTAAACTGTCAAAGTGCTGGTTTACCTTATATTTTTTCCAATAAAAAAGCATAAACCGCTAGTATCTATGCCTGAAAAACAATATGTTAGATAAACCTTAACATATAGCTATATATTATAGGATGAGTAAATGTTCTTGTCAAAAATTTGCGTCACATATTGTTGACAAATTGCTTTTTTGAGGCTAAAATTATCTTAAATTACTGTTGTAAAAATATGGCAACAACCGCTTTATATTCTATTTTTACTCAATTAAATCTTGATGAAAAGGAAACCGGGGCATTCTTAGAGTTGGTAAAAATAGGCGCCAGTCCGGTCACCAAATGGGCACGTCACGCTAAAGTCAACCGAACTTCAATGTATGTGATATTAGAAAGGCTGTTAACAACTGGCCTTGTCAGTACATTTATCCATCGTAATGTACGACACGTTCAACCTATAGCTGTATCAAAAATAATCACCCTTCTTGACCAAAAAAAGAAAGAGATCGAGACAACAAAGTCTATTTTTAATATGCAGCTTCCTGAACTACTAACTCTTGAGAAAACAAATGCGATTACGCCTAAAGTCCAGTTTTATGAAGGTCAACTTAGAGTAGAAACGATGTATGAGGAAGTTGTGAAAGAAAAATCCTTTTGTGCTTTTTTTCATCCGGAGCGGGTAAAAACAATGATGCCGGAATATTATCATAAAATTCCGCAAGCTTTAAAAAAAAACGGCGGAACAGCCAAAGAGCTACTGGTCAATTGCAAAGATGCGGCAGAATACAAAAAATTATATGAGTCAGATAGACATGCGATTGCGATTTTACCCAAAGGCATTATGTTTTCTTCAGATACAATTATAACTAAAGACAAAATATTCCTCGTCGGTTACGGCAAAGATACTATCGTCGGTACGGAAATCTGGAATCGGGAACTAGCCCAAACTCAATCAACTCTCTTTGAACTTTTATGGACTAACTATTCCAAAATTAAGTAGCTCCATTTATGTTGGCAGGGGCGAGAGGAATCGGACCTCTGTTTGAAGTTTTGGAGACTCCAGGCCTACCACTGACCGACGCCCCTATCATTTCAGAGAATACATTATAAAACATTCTTAGTTCTCGAGCAACCTTATAGTCGTAATATCTTATCCTAACGCAACCTTTATATCCATGTCTAATTACTTTTTTAGTATTGGCTTTAAGATAACTTTTATTAAATTGAGTCAGAGGTACATTGGTTATCTTACTCCAAAAATTCTTTATATCTTTTTCATCGTGATATTCATGTACATGCACTAAAATTCTTAGCTTATTTTCATCTATCATGAATGATTGTCTTAATAGTTTCATAAAAGTTGAAACCATTATTGGATCAGAATTTATAAAATCTACATTGCTATCGGTATATTTTCCCCCTTCTGCCCAAAATAATACGGAGCATAATAGTTTATTGAGGTTTGAGTCAAAAACAATACTAGAAAGAGCTTTAATAACTATTTGTTTAAGTTCATTTTTCTTTTGCTCATTTTTATTCCTTCTTATCTGAATGCTTTTGTACTGACCCAAAATTTCTTTCTTCTTTAATCTTTCCTGGGCTTTCTGACTTAAAATAATCGAATTAAGCCAGAGAGAAGCTGTACTTTTAGCAATATATAGTTTTTCTGCTATTTCTTTTAATGAATAACCTTTCCTCCTCAATTTGATCGCTTCATCTTTTTTTTCTATCGAGTATAACATAGGTTATACAACCATAATAATAGGTTCGATAAGAAAAATCAATTAGCTAATATGCGTTTAAAAAAAAGAGTGCAATGCCGAATTGAACGTTTGTGTCCCCGGGGCGACTTGAACGCCCAACCTTTGGGTCCGCAACCCAATGCTCTATCCAATTAAGCTACGAGGACTCTATCCGACTTGTCCCTTCGAAGTCCCGTTTTTAAGGGACAAAGAGGGATTAAGCTATAAGTGCTCAATATCTCTTATTCTACCATCTTTTCGTCCAAATTTGGATTATGAAACTAATTCCAATCTTTCCACTTTACCACAGAATCAATGTATAATTTGAGAACTTTACTAATAATTATATGAAATATCAATTGGCTCCGGAAATCAAGCAACAAATAGAGATATTAGTACAACGACTAAACTTTACTCATATTAAACCGCAAAATATCCACTGTATCCGTAGTCTTGACGCAAAAACCAGAGCTATTGCCCGTATATGGGGAATGTCACGCCTGTTTAAGGAAGTTGCCGGTATTGAACCTAATTATATTATTGAAGTAAACGCTAAAAGGTTTGATAAAATGAACAACCGTGAGAAAATTAAGACTTTAATTCACGAGCTTATGCATATTCCCAAAACTTTTTCCGGCGCTCTTCTTTCCCACCGCGGCAAATACCACCGCATAAACGACCGGGAAGTTGAAAAGATTTTAAAAGAAAATCGTCTATAATCTTACACTTTCATTACAAAATCTTCACTCTTCCTTCACCTATCTTCTTTAAACTTAAAGTTATGAAGATTGAATCTGAAGCTGAAGAGATACTTAAAAAAATGCCGGCTATGGTAAAGAAAGCCTTATCAAAGAAATTAAAAAAAACTTTAGATGATATTAAAAATAAATAATTCTTAAACTCTAATACAATAGTTAAATAATTTTGAAGTACATCTGCCAAGAACCGTATAAACGACTACTCTTTCAGGATATTCCCTTTTAACTTTGTCAAACTTTCCCCGGCATGAAACCAAATTAAGCCTCGCCTTATCTACTTTAGCAAAGACTTCATTAATGGGAAAATCCGCATCTGCATAAACTTCTTTCTTTTCAACTGTAAATAAACGCCGGACGTTATTTTCATCAACAACTGTAATCTCATCACCCGGCTCTAAATTAGAAAGATTAAAAAATATTGCCGGACCAGTAAGTGAGTCGTAATGACCGGCAACAACGGCGCTTCCTTTAGCGCCCGGAGGAGGCCCAAGTTGATACCAAGCTACATTATATACATTTTTGGGAACATCCATATTGCCTGCTGCGTCTAAACCTACAGGTTCAACCGCGGCAATAACATTAATCTTGGGAATTTCAATACTTACTGGCGCAGTTATAGTAAATTCTGCTTGGTTCTGAAAAATTACTCCTGCTAAAATTCCTACGGCTGCCACCAGAATTAAAACTAGTTTTTTCATATTTCACCCGAGCACTTGGCGTTATATCCAAGTACTCGGTAGGACATTTATACTTTAAATGCGTGCCTTATAGCTGACTTCCTCCCAAACCAGTTGCCGGAGCTCCTTGCGGTACAGTAGTCGTTGCTGGAGCACCACCTACTCCAGGCTGGAATCCAGTAGGTGTTGGAGTGGGAGACGGTGTCATTGTTGCTGTTGGCATTGGCGTATCCGTTGCCGTCGGTATTGGTGTCTCAGTTACTGTAGGCATAGGCGTGTCGGTTGGTGTCAAAGTTTGCGCAAAAACGACTCCACCCAATAATGCCACTGTTAACAAAAAAGCTGCTACAAATACCTTTATGCTCATCTTCATTAGCTTGTACACCCCCTTTCTTGATTTTATAAACTTGCAATATCTTCAATCTCTTCTGCTGATCTTTTAGTAACTCTTTAATAATAAATCTTTAAGTTATGATCGAAGAAAGAACGGGGTAAGAGGGGGGTAAGAATTAAATTAATGGCGGACTTTGTCCCGCCGTAGCCAGGTACAGGACTGTACCTGGCGAAGGCGGAGAGGGTGGGATTCGAACCCACGTGAGTTTATGCAACTCAAGGGGTTAGCAACCCCTCGCTATGGACCGCTCAGCCACCTCTCCAGGCAAGATTATTATCTCACGACTCAAGACTAAAGTCTATAGAGTGCCCCGAGGGGGAGTTGAACCCTCACGCCTTTTCAGGCATACGCTTCTGAAGCGTACCTGTCTGCCAATTCCAGCATCGGGGCATAATAACTAACTTTTTTTGTGCGCGCCTGCCTGCCGGCAGGCAGGTCTGCCAGTTCCGCCACTCCGGCAACACATATAATAATTATAGCAAAATTAAGCTTTATTCCCCTATCTCATTTAAGGTTTTAAAAAACTCTTCCGGTGATTCTTCTTTTATAATTTCTCCAAAAGTTTTAATCGCAGATTTGGCTCCCAGCGCATTCGCTTCAATATCTTTGTCTGCCATATCTTCAAATCTTCCTTCATTAACATCTTCTTTAATAAAAGGAATTCGCCAGTATTTAAAGTCTCTTAAAGCTGAAAACTCAAAAAGTTGCCCTATCACATATGAAAAAATCACTGCTCTACTTTCTTTTGATCTAAATCCTGCTGCGTTTATTGTATATTTTAAAATCTCGGGAATCCTTTCATGAATTTTAAGATGATAATTTTCTGAGTAAAGATATATAAACGTCAGTAAAAAATGATGAGCGAAGTGAACAGCTCTGTCCTGCCCACCGTATCTTGGCGCATGCCCCTTTTCAATAAGTTTCTTATCAAGGTCATCACGTCCGTTGCCTAAAACTTTTGGAAATACTTTATTTCCTATCCCATCTTTACCCCAAAAATATCCGCCGACCCCACGGCCGGCTACATCCACTCCCAACTGCAGCATCTCGTCCTCACTAAGCCAAGGGTTAAGCCCAGCTGTAAAAACATAAGCAGCAGCATGCATTTTTTCAATCGGGCTAGCGCCTTCAAGCTTGCCGCTTACCAGCTTATGCGCCTGAGCAAACATATCTCCAAGTTTAAGCCTCTCGTTTTTACTGGCTTTATCATTAAGATATTTAAAATATTCAACTGTAGAATCAAACAAAACGGGATTATTAAATATAGCTTCCCGAAGAAAGTTAATATGTCCTCTTTGTTCAGGATCAGGATTAATAAAATCGGCCTTAATATTTTCCTCAATCCATCCGGGTTTAAACGCAGACTCTTTTTCTTTATATGAATCTCCCTCTCCCAAACTTGGAGGATTTGACCCGAAAGCAGTTCTAGCAAGTAAAGCTGTTCCTATTAATCCTACTCCTCCATAAACCAAAAATTCCTTTCTGTTTACATGAAGATTTAAAACTTTGCCCAAAAAAAACCTATCGAATGTTTTTGCTTCTTTACCTGGCAAACTCATTCTGATGATCTTACAATTAAACTCTAATCAGATCAAGTGTTTTTTTAGATGGATTTAAGCAGGAGAAATAAACGCACCATTTTTATATTTATTTGATTTAGCTCCACAATAAAATACTTGAATGTCAAAAAAGCCGTTAGCATCCTTGCTTATGGAAACATTATTAACTCCTGCTTTTTGATCAGGTCCTACTACTGTAATTCCTTGTTTAGATATTTCCTGAGCAATGCCACCTTTAACTCCAGTCGAACAAGAAATCAATACAAGAGTAGCACCATCTTTCATATAATCTGTGAACCTTAGTGAAGGTTTTCCCTGAAAAGATTGCTGGCGGATTATTCTACTGGGTTGCTTTGAACTTTCCCAGTCCATTTGTATACTATCTGAATGTCCATGACCTAAAATAAACCCAAATTCAGGAGTTTTTGCTCCATATCTTTGATTTGATTGATCAAAATATTTTTTTACCTCCTCTTCGGATCCACCTTCATAAACTCTTATACCATAACCAAGTTTTTGTAACTCATAATGTATTGATTTCATAAGACCTATCATTCCTAAATTTGAAAATGCTTCATTGTGATCAGCAATAGAATTAATCATAACTCCATATGGAATTCTCATATCAGTTCGCTGATCATACTGCGCTATTAAAACTTCAGTTGGATATCTATGAAATAAATTGATATTAAATTCATCACACAATGTTCTTGCTATATTAGGTCTTGCCGCCTCTAAATCAAAAATTGAATCTAAGTTAAGACTCGCCATACCTATTAGGCCTGTTTTAAGGGAGTAATTTCCCCACACTTTCGCTAATTTAGCAATATTTAAACCAAAATCTTTCAAAACATACGCTACAAGTTCCCTCGAGGCCTGTGTTCTTAAATCATATGGATCTCGTTCATTATTACTCCAAATTGTATTTGCTACTAAATTACCAATATGTCTTTTTTGCTCCGGTGTAGAAGCAGCATCAAAAGCTTCCGCAAGAAACTGGGTAGTTTTAATAACTTGTTCATCATTTCCTTGCTGAAAGATTTTTTGAAATGATTGCAAATAAGTTTTATAACTATCTTCTTTCCCCAGTCTTTCATCTTTACTAGGGGGAGATAATACTTCTTGTTCCAAAATACGCTGCAATGATCCTACAAGGGAGTGTTGTTGATCTTTATTTTTAGAATTAGATAGTCGAAGCACAAGATTTAGCACTTCTTTTTTATGTGCATAGTCTAGAGATGAAGTAACTATAGTTTCAAACCTTCTTAAATTTCGTTCTACAAAACCATATCCATATCCATTTAAAGCAGGAATATTATCATTAGGAACAAATAGTTCTGATAGCATATCTAAAGCACTTCTTCTATGAACAGTTTGTTCAATTCCCTGAAGTAAAATATCATTTCTCTTATCAAGTTCCTCGACAACTTTAGCTTTTTGATCCTCATTTAATCCATAATCAAAAAATGAATCCTTAAGTCGTATCGCTTGAAAAAAAGAGCTTTTATCAAAGGGTTGTAGAGGTTTTGCTCCTTCAGTAAAAGAACTATCTTCAGCCATATTTATTACTATAACAATTTTCTGGATTAAAACAAATAAAATTTGCGTTTTTTTACCTTCTTCTCAAAATCCTCAGGGAGAAACCATAGTCTTTTCAAAATAGCTTCAGTCAACCGCGTAGGTTGATTAGCCGTAAATTGTATGTCAACTAAATATTATGGGCTATTTATGGTATAATAAAGCTCTCAATAATGGAAAATTTATCTGGTTTTGAAAAATACAAAGCGCAATACGGAACAATCGAACTGCCTCAGCAAAAAATAGAAGTTGTCCCTACGACCTCTGACTGGCTTATTGCCAAAGAAAGAACCTGGGAAGAGGTCGATAACGTTATTGAAGGCCATCTCCAAGGAATCCAATCTCAATTTATCTTTGAAGACGGCAAACCTACTAATATTGCAAAAAAATATGGATTTGAACGGCCGCCAGGTGGAAACATGGCTAGATTTTTAGCCTATGTTGAACTTTCCGATGAATATTCTTCCGTCCGTGAAGCTTATCAGCTTAGATCAAATTCTTTTCACGAAGCTTATGAAAACGAAAAGGATGAAATGAAAAAGAAAGGCATGAAACCAACAAGAGTGTCGAGAGAGGCTCAAGCTATTTGGGCTGCCAAATATAATCCCCAGGTTTTAGCTAATCAGCAAAAAGCACAGGAGGCGGAAAAAATACAAGATTTAATTTTGAGAAAAGCAGTTTTGGATATTTTTTCAGTTGAAAATAACGGTACTGATACAGGTAATCCATTAATAACCGAAGGTTTTCCTAAAATAGTTGAAGAATTGATGGGACAGCCTGATCAAAAACAACCTGCGAATCAATTTTTAAGCGCCCTTACTTCCTATCTTAAAAGGACAAAAGACCAGGGATTATTCATAAGATACAAATATAGAAAATCACCGAATTTGGTGACAAAAATAGAAGATTGTAAAGTCTTGGACGCCTGTTTGGAACAAGCCCTTGACTCAGAAAGTTTGGTTGTAAATCCAGAGACAGCCTCAGTCCTTTCCGATCTCGGACAAGCTTACTTCAAATTCCTCCGCCAACGATTAGCCCAAACCTCTGGCTTAATTACTGTTGATAAATACCCTCACGCTTCATTATTGTACGATACATTCTTAGCAGCAACCTATAGAGGCAAACCTAATGTAATAAGCGAAGTCTCTCAACTTGTTGATGATAATTATGCTGACCTGATGTTATCTCCAGAGGCCAAACGTGAAATTACAATCATTAGTAACAAAAGCCTTCAATTTGAATTTGAAATGCATAATGCCTTTGAGAATAATCCTAATCTATTACGGTTAGATCCATCTTCTACAGATGTATTTAACCAATTACCTCAGGAATTTTTTCAATATCTCACTGCTGAAGAACGTCGATTAGATAATGGATTATATCTGCTCCATAGTAGGGATAAGACTTTTGCAGAGAAAGATCTTAAAAAATCAACAGCAGTGGCAAATTTAGTTAGATTTCAACCAAATTTACCGATAAAATCAACACAAGAAAAAATAACTTTTGTAATAATTGGTGAAAGAATAAAAAGATTTATTGATGTTTTACCTATCTCTTATTTGCAGCAAAAAGGAGGCATAGAAATCACTTTGGGCGAGTTGTTCCGTGATATAATACGTATTAAGGATGGCCCCATATCTATTTTAGAAGTAATAAAAGATTGTCAAAATATTGCTTCTAGTGGAAATGGACATGATACTTCTTTTAAAGCTAACAGAATAACTAATCAGTACTTCATACATTTAGTTTCACTCGATTCTTTAAAAGAAAAAGATCCTAAAAAAGTGGATCAGGAAAATGCATTTTTATGGCAAGAAATTTTGGATAAACCTGAATGGTTTGTTTCCCCACGCAGAGACCGTTACTCTAAGAAAAATGATCCTGAACAAGAAAATTATGGTATGGAATCGATTTCTTTCAGTATTGATAAAACAAAACCTAGAGAACACAAATGCGTAATACGATTAAATGGGTTGACTTTCCCTCTCGAATATTGGATAAGTACAGATAGAAAAATTTTTACAGCAGATCATTTACCTTTGCCTCTGGACACAAAAACTCAAACTTTGGTTGCCAACATACTTCTTAAACGACTTTATTTGATTACTTCAGGTTTGTTATCTAAAGAACAAGTAGAATCTAATGGAGAAGAAAACGGAACCCGAAATATCCAATATAAAAGAGCTCATTACAGGACTCTTCATTCTACTTTGCATAGACCAATTACTATGGAATCGCATGGAGCAATAGTACACGCTAAAGAAATTAAAGAAATATACGGTATTGATATTTGGGCGGAGATGAAAAGACGCAGAGCTTTGGGCACGTTGAAACCAAATGAATTTTTAACGTTTGTCAAAGAAACAGAACCAAAAACAGTAGTTACCAGATCCATAATGCCCAACGAACTCCGTTATATCCCTGAGCTTGTCCAGATTCCGTAAAAGAGATCCTCACGTCGCTTCGCTCCTCAGGATGACATCTTGTTTTTTTAACCCTTTAACCTTTTTTCAAAATCCTCTGGGAAAAACCAGAGTTGTTTTTGAGTGATTAATTCAGTGGTTTGATGCCTTCTGATATATATTTTTTGAACCATTCCCAAAATTTTCTCCACCAAATCCCCAACTTGTCTCACTCCCGGCAAACTTATTCTCTTTTTTTTAATTTGAAATTTGAAATTTGAAATTTGAAATTTTTTCCTATATCTAACTATATCAAACGAATTAGGAAATATATCAAATACCCAAGAATTGGCTTTTAGCAGCTTTTTATAAATTCCGTCTTTGGCAACTAAAGGCTTCATTTGCAGCAACTCATGAGCTACAAAGTTTGTCTGCTTGGCCTTAGGAATCCTAAGTTCACCCTCATCAAAAAAAAGATTAAGACAAACCTTATCTTTAGCTTGTCTCACTCCCCTCGGCCGCCTAATACCCATAACTTGAGCTAAACCTAAGGCAATAAAGCGACCTGTCCATAACCGCCTCTTATCGGTAATGATAAATAAGTCTAGATCATCATCACCTTTAGCATTATTCATTGCTAAAGATCCGGAAAGCCCAACCAGCTTAATTTGAGGAAACATAGATAAGCTTTTTACATAAGGAGAAATCTTTTTAAGCTTGTTGGAAGAACAGGCTGTCCTAACAATGCTTTTATTAAAATGGATACTATAGGGGGGTATAGTATATTTATTGTTATTTTCTATCTTTTTTACAATTATTGTTCCTTTTTTTTCCATCTTTTTGAGTCGAGGCCCAAGTATTTTTAAGGTAGTTTTTAAAGGAAAAAACATAAATAGTTCTTCAAGGCTAGGCGGATATGAAAAACGGGCAAAGTATTCAAGAACTTTTACAATTTCTCTTTCCATGTGTATAATTTTACTATGATACCACTTGACAAACTAATTACCACCTTAAACGATATTCTTCTATATGATAGAACCTTAAATCTGGTCAAGATTGATCCTTATATGCCTGATGGTCTGCAGGTTAAAGGGAATAACGAGATTAAAAAGATTGGCTTTGGCGTGTCGGCATCGTTAGATCTGTTTAAAATGGCATTAGAAAATAAGTGCCAAGCTTTGATTGTTCACCACGGCCTAAGTTTACCACCTTCAAACCGTTACGACGCTCTATTTCAAAATCGATTAAGTTATCTTATTGAAAATAAAATTTCGCTTTTTGGATATCATTTTCTCATGGACAGCCATCCTCAAATTGGACACAACGTTGAGATTATAAAAACAATAGGCGGTAAACCCAGCAAACCTTATTTCCATCAGGGCGAACCATGGGGTTATGAGGGAGAAATAAACAAAACGCTTGATGAAATTATAGAAATTTTAAAACCTTTAAGCAGCCCAACCATGAAGATTTATCCTTTTGGAACAAGCCACATTAGAAAAGCCGTAGCGGTAAGCGGTAAAGGGACACCTTATCCCGGAGACATGCAATATCTAGTGGACAACGATATTGATCTTTATATAACCGGCGAAACTTCAGAATGGGTTAGAGACATGTTTAAAGAAAGCCAAATTAACTTTATCGCCGCCGGACATTATTATAGCGAGCGTTTTGGACTAATAGCTTTAAAAAAAGAGCTTCAAAATAAGCTATCTGTTGAAATGGAGTTCTTAGAACTTGTCAATGAAGTTTAACGGCTAAAAAATTTTTGCTTCAATACTAACTCAAAAAACTTGATTAAACGCAGCTGCCTCCTCCACCTCCAAGGCTGATTAACCAATCTAAACAACCACTCCAATCCTAGCTGCTGAATTATCTTAAAGGGACGTTTCGCATTCCCTCCTAAATAGTCAAAAGCTCCCCCCACACCCATACAAACTGCGCCTTGTAAATAGGCTCTATTTCTCCATAGCCATTTTTCCTGATAAGGCGACCCAAAGGCTACAAATATAAAACGAGGCCTTACAGCGGTAACTATAGAAAAAATTTGTTCTTCTTCGTCTTGTTCGGGATTTTTAATATCTTTTATTCCTTCAAGCCCAACAAATTTTGCGTCCGGATAAAGACGTTGATAGCACTGACTTAGCTCAAGTGCTAAATTTTCTTTCCCGCCAATCAGCATAACTGTCAAGCTACTTTCGCCAGCCAGTCTAACAAGCTCGGACATCAACCTCACTCCAGTAACCCTCTCTCCCACCTTGACTCCAGTCATTTTTCCTGCTAGGACAATCCCCATCCCATCTACTAATTTAATCTGGGCTGTCTCAACAATCTTTTCAAACTCACTATCTTCCTGACAAAGGACTAAATTTTCAGGATTTAACGAGACAATGTGAAAAAAACCTTTTGGATCAGATATGTACTTTTTAATTTTTTCTAGGATAATCATTACCCCTTCATCAATAATTGAAATGTTCAAAAGTTTGTTTTCGTTCATAGATCTCTGTTTACTATAAGTAAATATAATCTTGAGATAAAGTTGATTTTTATTGTTTTTGTTGAATTTTTTTGATCGGCATATGTCAATTAACAACTGCAAATACTTAAATTATACTTAATTTTTATTAGATGCTTATGTAAAAATACTATATACGGTAAATCTGCAACCTTATTTTATTTCCAAATATTTCTTCTTTAAAAGAGACTTCTCCCTTAGCTTCTTATAGGATAAATCATATTATCGTATTGCTTCCTTATAACTATCAAGATTTTCCAAAGCCATGCCTACCCCTCGAATTACGCAAAAAAGCGGATCATCAACCACAAATGAAGGAACACCAGTGTAATAGGTTACATAGCGATCAATATTAGTTAGAAGAGCTGTCCCGCCTGATAAAACAACACCTCGATCAACAATATCAGCCGCAAGTTCTGGCGGACTTTGTGACAGGACTTCCTTAACGCCCTCAAGTATTTGTTTAAGAGGTCTTTGTAAAGCTTCTGAGATACTTTTTTCTCCTATCTCAAGGATCTTTGGCAAGCCTGTCTGAAAATCTCGGCCCTTGACTTCCATGACATGTTCTTTATAATCTTCTTTTTCACTGACTAAGGCATTACCTATCTTCCTTTTAATATCCTCCGCTGTTCTTTCTCCAATGATAAGATTATGTTTTTTACGAAGCTGTTGAATAATAGCCTCATCCAGCTTGGTTCCAGCCACCCGCACAGTTTTATAAACAACCAACTGGCCCAAAGAAATTATTCCTATCTCAGCTGTCCCTCCTCCCAAGTTAATAATCATGTGTCCTGAAGGCTGAGAAATCGGAATTTTGGCTCCAATGGCTGCAGCCAGAGGTTCTTCGATAAGATAAACGTCAGAAGAACCAGCTTGTTTGCAGGCGGCAACAACTGCTCTTTTCTCAACCTGAGAAGCACCTCCTGGTATAGAGATCATCACTTCAGGCCAGAACACTTTTCCTTTTAAAGCCTTTTTTAAAAAATAGGTAATCATGGCCGAGGTAGTGGTATAATCGGCAATCACACCTTCTTTTAAAGGACGTGAAGCCACGATTGAACCAGGAGTACGGCCAAGCATTTCTTTCGCTTCCTCTCCTACGGCCAAAATTCTTTTATCTTCTAAAGAGTAAGCTACTACTGTAGGTTCGTTTAAAACAATACCTTCACCGGCTAAATAAACAAGGGTATTAGCTGTACCTAAATCAATCCCTACCTTCTTGCGAAAAAACATATTAGATAGTATACTATGTTGGAAAGTAGACTAAAAGCAATACTATATATAGTCTGATACTGATAGTTATTAATTAGACTACCTAACTTGCCTACCTTTAGAAAAAAACCATATAAATTTCCTAATAGTACAGTACGTGCTGTTTTTTTCCGTCTGTTTATTTTTAGCCTTTTTATTGGAACTTTAGTGACAGTAATAGCTTATGCCCGCGGTTACAGGCCAGATATAAAAACCAGATCAATCACCTCAACCGGAGTTATAGCTATAACTTCTTACCCCCAAGCAGCCAAAGTTTATATAAACGGTACACTTAAGGGCGTAACTAATCTAAATTTAACCTTACCTCCTGGAGAATATAAGGTAGAACTTAAAAAAGAAGGCTATACTGAGTGGGAAAATAAAGTTACTCTAAAAGGCGAAATCGTCATGACTCTTGACGGCCTTTTGTTTCCCAAAAATCCTTCTCTTTCACCTTTAACTAGTCTTGGTGTAACCAAAGCTATCCCTATTGGTCAAACAGACAAGCTTATCTTAATCTCTAAAAATAACAACCTTGAAAAAGACGGACTTTATATTTTTGAGATGAATAAAAGGCCTCTTTCTCTTTTACCTCCTCTCAAACCTCTGCTTCTTATAAAAAATCTGCCCAAAAATGCACAGATAGACAACGTTAAGGTATCTTTTTCGCCTGATTACCAACAAGGAATCTTTGATTTTAAGACTGACGAAGATTATACGGTTTCCTACCTTATGTCCTTAAATGAAGAAAATATCCAGCTTTTTGATATAACTACCTCAAAAGATACTCTTCTTGATGCGTGGAAAGAGCAAAAGAATAAAGAGATCTCTAAAATTCTTGAAACTTTTCCAAAGGAAATAACAAAAGTAGCTAGTGATTCAATCAGAGTTGTCTCTTTCTCTCCTGATGAAACTAAAATGCTTTATCAGGTCTCTACACCTCTTGCCTTGCCTGCGGCTATCACACCCCCCCTTATTGGCTCTAATCAAACCGCTGAAGAACGGAACCTGCAAACCAATAGACTTTATATCTATGATCGCAAGGAAGATAAAAACTTTGCCGTTAATGATCTTAAACTTCCCTCAACTACTCCCCCGCTGAGCAGGGATCAAGCCACGCTAAGCGTGATTCCGACTATCCCGAATTTACTTTTAACTGGAGATATTTACAACTCTATACTTTGGTATCCTGACTCAAGACACCTGACTATAAAAGAAAAGGAAAACATAATTATTATTGATTATGACGGCAAAAATAAAAGAACTATTTATTCAGGACCTTTTGATGAGGCTTTTTTTAATGTCAATAATGAAGGAAAATTATTGATTCTTACTAATCTTAATCCTCAAAATAACCAATCTTCAGACCTTTATGCCGTAGGAATCAAATAAAAATCCAAATTACAAAGCTCAAATATCAAATCAAATCCAAAGTTAAAATTTTAATAACATTTTTTTAACATTGTGATTTTGGATTTCATTTGACATTTGAAATTTGACATTTAGATTTTCTATTCTACTACTCTCTCAGCAAACACTAGCAAGCGTTTGAGAGCTGTCCCAGGAGGCCAACACGTCTGCAAAGTTAGAAATTCTTTGTTAGTTTTGCGCGTCAGGTATTCAACTTGGGAAGGATCAACTATCTTTCTGTCAATTATTTTATATACATAACGCTGTCCTTTGTAAAAAATATCAATTTCATCCTCAGCTTTAAGCTTATAAAGAAGGTAAAAGATTGCGTTATAAGTACCTACATTCCACAGATAATCAGTCGAATGGGCAAATAGGAAAATGTGTCCGCCTTCACCTGGAAAGGCTGTCCCTTGGGCGTGAGATACACCTTTTTGTAACGCCTGTAAATATTCCCTTTCATCTGAAGCATCAACATTAGAAATAACGCGGGCGTTAGCGCCTATCTCAGGAATAATTATGCCGAAATTAGGATCTTCCGGAGTTAAAACCTCAATGTTGCTCTTTTTAAATGTTTTTGATAGTCTTCCAGGCTGAATTGTAGGGGTAGGCAGAAGCTTTAAATCAGCTACCACATATTTTTTATTGGTGGTCTTATCCACAAAGTATCTAACTTCTTCTCTTACGGGTTGATAAAATGTTTTTCCAACCATAAACAATGAAGAAAAAATTAAGAAATTACCTATGGTACGTAGGATAAGAATCTTAAAGTATTCTCCCGTCCGTTTTTTTTTCAATTGGCTAGGTATTTGCATTGTGTGTCCCTAGAGGGAATTGAACCCCCATCTTACCCTTAGGACGGGTCTACTCTGTCCATTGAGCTATAGGGACGGCACTGGAAGACAATAACTATATTATAGCAATGAAATACTGTAAAAATGAAGGAGTGAAATGGAGTTTATCGCATGATTTTTTCTTCCACCCGTTCGTAGGAAACAAGTTCGTGAGGTTTAAACCAGAGGTTGACTTCAAACTCTGCCTCTTCAATACTGCCTGAAGTGTGGATAAGATTCTTAATGGCTCGCTTGGCTGTGTTGGCAAGGTAAGAAGAATCATAAGCAAAATCGCCTCTTATTGTGCCCGGAGGCGACATCAAAGGTAATGTATGACCGCAAATTTTACGCACGAGCTCTACAGCATGAGGAGCTTCAAGAACTAAAGCTATAACAGGTCCTGAAGTTATATAGTCAATCAACCATTCACGAATCATTTTCCCAATCTCCAATGTATCTTTAGTACCCAACTCCTTAACTGGGTCAACACCCATTTTTTCATAATTTTCCAATGTCTTTTGCCCCATCCCTTTTAAAAACTCAATTCTATTATCAGGATAATGTTTTTCAGCGGCTTCACGGCTGACCATATGCATTTTGGCGCCAACTATCTTCAATCCAGCTCTTTCAAATCTTTTTATAACATCACCCGTAAGTCCGCGCGAAATTGCATCAGGTTTTAAAACTACCAGTGTTTTTTCCATAAAATTTAGTATACACTATTAAATCCAAAATCCAAATGACAAATTTTTTTTGACATTTGGTTTTTGACATTTGGATTTATAATCCATATATCTTCCGCGCCCACTCTATAACCTTCTCCCCCCACACTAACATAATTCCTAATCCTAATACCAAAAATGGTCCAAAAGCAATAGTATTTTTAAGTTTTTTCTTTTTGGCCAAAATAAGAATTACACCTATGACGGCTCCGATAACAAAAGCAATATATAAGGCTAAAAAACCTGAGATCGTTCCAAGCAGAAGCCCAATAATAAAACTAAACTTTACATCTCCAAACCCCATGCCTCTCCCTTTAGTGGCTAAATAAATTAGTAAAATAGGCAACATGACAAAGAAACCGGAAAGGATTTGGTTTGGTAGGGAACGCAGATCTGCGTTCCCTACATAAAATAAAAGAAATGAAAATATTAATAATGCAACCTGAATAGAATCAGGGATTATCTTGTACTTAGCATCCGCAAAAAAAATTACAATAAGACAAGCCATTATTCCTAAGTAAATAATTTTTTCAACTGGTGTTTTTTCAATGCTTAACCATATTGAAACAAATATTACGCCTGTTAGTATTTCAACAAATGGAAGAACAGACGGAATTTTATTATTACAATATCTACACTTACCTTTAAGCAAAATAAAAGAAACTAACGGTAATAAATCATACCAAGCCAGCTGATGATGGCAGTTGTCACAAACCGATCGTCCGTTAATTGACCTTTCTTGAGGTAATCTATCAATCAATACGTTTAAGAAAGAACCAATAGCGATCCCGGAAAAAAACAGGAAAGTTAAAACCATGAATATACTTTACCATAACTCGAGCGTATCTTTAAAGTCTGATTTATTTTCAAAAGCGCCAATAATGGCAAAATTTAGTTTTTCCGGCTTAAAAATCTCCTGAGCCAACTCAATTATTTCCTCTGCTTTTACAGCTTGAATTTTTTTAATTGAATCCTCAGGAGTTTCAGGTTCATTCTCCAAAAGTTTTCGTCCGCCTAAAAATGAAGCTATGTGAGAGGAATCTTCCATTGAAATAAGCAATCTTCCTTTAAGAAGCTCTTTGGCGTTATTTATTTCCTCAGATCTTACTTCTCCTCTAGCTATTTTTTTGTGTTCGTCAAGGATTACTTTTATCGATTCTCTGACTTTATCAAGATTGTTTGTAACTCCGGCTTGAGTAACAACATTACCTACATCAGCGTAAAGTTCACGACCGGTTGAAATATAATAGCAAAGACCTCTTCTTTCTCTTACCTCAGTAAATAACCTCGATGACATGCCGCCCCCTAAAATAGTTGCTAAAACAGAAAGTGCGTATTTACGCTGATTATTAAAAGAAAATGTTCTAAAACCTAAGCAAAAATGCGCCTGCTCTGTTTTTTTATGTTTTACTAATAACTGAGGTTTATCTTGTTTCTCCACAACCGGTTCGAAGATGGCTTTTTTGCCGTCTTGCCAGTCTTTAAACTTTTCTTCAATCGTTGATAAATAATTATGACTTCGAATTTTTTCACCTCTAGTTTTTTCCAACCCTCCAGCAACAACTAAAACAGCATTAGTCGGACGATAAAGCTCACTTATGTAATCAATAAATGTTTGCCGGGTAAAGGAGCTTACTGTTTTTTTAGTACCGGTTATGTCAAAACCCAATGGGTTGCCATTGTATAAAAGCCCTTCAAAAAGCTCTCCGACACTGCGATAAGGTGTATCTTCGTATAAGTTTATCTCCTCCTTGATTACTCCTTTTTCCCGTTCAATTTCCTCGTCAAGCAGTAAAGGATTAAGAACCATATCTGATAAAACATCAATAACTTCTTCGAAATTATCAGTTGTTGATTTTATCCAATAGCCGGTACTGTCTTTTGAGGTAAAAGCATTAAAAACTCCCCCCAACCCTTCAATAACAGAAGAAATCGTAAGCGAGCTGGGATATTTTTTTGACCCTTTAAAGACCATATGCTCAAAAAAATGCGCAATTCCATTATTATCTTCACGTTCGTATCGACTTCCTGCGCCAACTAAAAGAAGAGTCGTTATTGTAGGAAAAGCAGCTGTATCAACCAGTATGACTGTAAGGCCGTTGGCAAGCGTATGAACTTGAGGATTCATCCTCCTATTTTACTCTAAAACAGGTTTGATATCAATAAGAGGTTGATTTACCCGCGCCAAATTGATAAAATGATTTCTCGCCAGGGTCCATAGCTCAACTGGCAGAGCAGTCCACCTAAATGGAGTCCGGGCCGCTAGCTCAACTGGTAGAGCAGCAGCCTTTTAAGCTGTTGGTTCTGGGTTCGAGTCCCAGGCGGCTCACAATTTTGGCGGATTGGTTCAGGGTTCGAGTCCCTGTGGACTCACAACTCTTACATCCCTTTCATCTTGTTTTCCATCTCCATTATCATATCCTCCATTTTTTTCATCTCCATTTTCATTTTCTTCATGTGATCCATCATCATGTTCCATTTTTCCATCATATCTTTATCTTCCATCATATTTCTCACCTCCTTTAGAGATTGTTTGCGAACTTATAACCTTTCTGTGAGCAATTACATCTTAAACCAACAATATTATGAAGACGTAATAAAACCTTAAAGGTTATGTAAGCATCATATCAACCAGAATATTGTCTCTATTAAAAAAGCTATGGGATAAAATACCCCTTGACAAGTTTTAAAAAATACTTTATTCTGATACTTAGGTACCTAATTATTAATTTATATTTAAAAATACTATGAGTTCAAAAAAGCTTGTTTATTTTTATCCCGATTTAATCGGAGTTAAAGAAGAAAACTTACCTGGAAATTTATGGGGAGGATAGAAAAGATAACTAAAAACTAACCTTTAACTCATGCGCCGCCGAGTCTGAAGAACTTATCTGAGGGCTCGGTGCGTTTTTTATTGACTTCAGGTTAATGTGATGCTATAATTCACTCTATGTCAAAAGAAGACTTTACTGCTGCCAGGCACGTTCTTACGGCTCTTCAATCAGACGAGATGTTTACTCATGCAAATGAAGATTCACGAGGAATTCGAGTTAACGCTGATTCCTTGGTTTTTAAAATTGCTGATTTAGCTACACAGGCACCTTCACCGGAAATGGCTGATGCGATTTCATGGATGGGAACACTAGTTTACTCCGTGTCACAAGATTATGGCACCTACGTTCGCGTAAAAGGAGGTAATAAAAGTGTTAGTATTGATCTTCGCGGTCACACTGGTCCTCTTCCTGATGATCCTAGTTTCGAGGAGTTAACGAAAATAATGCAACGTGCATCAGGCATCTATATTAGTTGCTCTGAAGACGAAAAAAACCACATCTCTGCTCATGCTAGTTTTTTAGAACTAAACACCGGAGAAGATCTAGGTCAGTACGTTAATGGAAAACTTAAAAGATTGTCAGATCAACAAAGACAAGAAGTAGCAACAAAGTTCATCGGCGTCATAAAATCAGAGGTAGCTGAAAGCGGTGAATTCCTAGACCTTGCTGGTTAAATTTTTATCCAATTTTCTTCAAAAACTCTTTTTGTTCTTTGATCATATTTTCAGGCAATTCTTTGAAAATTCCTACTGTTTTTCCTTGTTCACTGCCGTGAAGAGTACCTGATTTAGCAGTGCATAAAAAAGCTAAACCTATTGGCCAGCCAAATCCCCTCTCTTTCGCTTCCCCCGGATATTCAATATACCCCAGTAAGCGGTCAATATTCACTTCAACACCAAGTTCTTCTTTAGCCACCCTTTCAATAGCTTCATTTATCGTCTCTTTGTAATAAACTGTACCCCCCGGTATATGCCATGTACCCTTGTAAGGCTCAATTGATCTTAAAGTCAAAACTATTCCCTCTGGCGTTTTAATAATTACTTCAACCGCCAGCCGCGGTACTTTTGAGTAAATACTCTTAAACTCCTCCTCTGTTAACGGCTGATCAATCTGCATATGAAGTATTATACAGGATAAAGACAATCACCTTTTCATTAACTTTAACTACACAGTTCACCTCAGTAAAACAGTGTCCTTAGGTTTTAAAAAAAGTTTATTTATGGAGCTTTACAGCAATCTTTCCAACCCGGGAGGTTGAACACGTTGTCCTAAGACTCCATTTAATACCAAAGCTGTATATAGCGGTTCACTACAACCTCTCCTTTATCTGTTTTGACGGTGACTTTCCAAGGAACTAATGTCCTTATAAAAGGCAGAGGAATAAATCCAGGTTTTTTAGGCACAGAGACTTTTTTGGAAAGATCGATCGCAAAACCATCCTTATCAACTACAATATCCTCCTTAGTGATTACTTTTTTTAATTTTGACTCTTCTTTGACATAACTTTTCCACCCTCCCATTACAAAATAAATATCCAAATCACCATTAATCACTCTGTTGGAATTATCAGTTTTGACTTCTTTCCCATTTTTTTCATAGACTTTGTACTCAAATCTTGAACCATTAACTTCTTCTGAAAGCTTTTCCACTCTTATTGCCAACTTGTCATTATCATAAATCTCAAAAAAAGACTTATCCTTCATAGGTACTGTAAAATAGAGACTTCCGGCTGCTTTTAAATGCGAGCCTGAAGCTGAGACAGTGAAATCTTTTTCGTAAATTATTTCTTTAAACTGAAAAACCCGTGCATGTGGTAATGGCCAAGGAAGTGGAAAAGAAACGCTGCTCTTCCTTACCTCAACATCCACAAAAAGATAGCTGAAAAGAAGAATGCTTCCTAAAAATAATAAAAGCCAATACCTTAATTTCAATATTCTAAAAGGCTTTAAAAAAAACTCAAACTTCCTTTTCTCAATAAAAGGATTAACAGATTTTGGATTTAGACGATGGCGATAATACAGATATACAAAATAGTAATTAAAAACCAGTATTAAAGAATAAATAAAATCATTGGTTAACCTCTGCCAGTTAGTCTTAAAAATAACATTTACTAGCAGATTAATACTTACAAAAAATAATAAGAATAGATAAATTTTAAGATGCACGGCTGATTTTAAAAGCCTGAAAGGAAAAATTAAAACAAAAGAGAAGATAAACAAAGGCAAATAATCCACGATATCCTTTCTTCCTAAACTGGGAAAAAAGACTATCACAACGGGCAGTGTCAGAAGAATGAGTAAGAAACGGACAATAAAAGCGACTGTTTTTAAAGCATTGATTTTAATCATGTTACTATGAAATTTAGGATTTTGCCTTTTACGTAGATTGTTTTGTAGGATTTTCCTTCCACGAATTTTTTGACTTTATTATCTTCCAAGGCTTTTTTGACTACACTTTCTTCTTGTTCTTCACGGTTTATAACCACTGTGCCTCTTACCTTGCCGTTAACCTGAACCGGTATGGTTATCTCCTCTTCCTCAACCATCTTTTCAGCTTCAGGCCAAGGAGATAAGTGAATTGAAGACTTTTCCCCAAATATATCTCTCCAAATTTCCTCTGCTGTAAAAGGTGCAAACGGAGCCAATATCTTCAAAAACTTCTTGACCTCTTCTTGAGACATTCCTTCTGACTTTTCCCAGTCATTGATAAACTCCATCATTGAGGCAATAGCTGTATTAAACTTAATATTCAAGATATCGTTTGTTACCTTATGTACTGTTTTGTTTAATTTTTGATTTAATTGTAGGGACAGGTCGCGACCTGTCCCTACCTTAGTTTGACACAAATTCCACACGCGGTTTAAAAACCGGTATCCCCCTTGTAAAGTTGAGGTCGACCAGGAAATCTCCTGACTAAACGGAGCCATAAACATTTCATAGATTCTTAAGGTGTCAGCCCCATACTCTTTCACTACTTCATCGGGATTTATGACATTGCCAAGAGATTTACTCATCTTACGATGATCTTCAGCTAAAACCATACCGACATTTCTTAGGCGTAAAAAAGGTTCGCTGAAATCAACTAGCTTCAGATCATAAAGAGCTTTAACCCAGAAACGGGAGTATAGAAGGTGAAGAACAGCGTGTTCTGCTCCGCCGACATACCAATCCACCGGCTGCCACTTTTTCATTGACTCCTGACTCCAGGCTTCTTTATCATTATGAGGATCAGCAAATCTCAAAAAGTACCAGCAGGAACCGGCCCAGTTGGGCATAGTATCCGTTTCCCGTTTACCTTCACCTCCGCAGTGAGGACAAGTGGTTTTAACCCAGTCTTTGACAGCAGACAAAGGCGACTCGCCGGTTTGAGATGGCTCGTAAGACTTAAGGTAAGGTAACTCTAACGGTAAACTTTTTTCATCAATTGGGAACCATCCATAAAGCGATTCTTGAACTTCTTTGTCTAGTTTTGATACACTATGATCCCTCATTTGACATTTGACATTTGAAATTTGAAATTCTTCTGTGTCCCACCAAGAAATCTTCTTATCAGCACATTTTTGGCAATAAACCATAGGGATTGGTTCGCCCCAATATCTTTGTCTTGAAAAAATCCAATCTCTTAAGTGATAACTAACGGTTCGTTGCCCCCATTTTTTTTCTTCCAGATAATCCATGATCTTCTGTTTTGCTACCTGAATGTCTAGTCCATTTAAAAACTCGGAATTAATCATTCTACCAACCTCTTCTTGTACTTGCTTGCTTTCGGTTATTGCTGAAGTATCACCGTCTTTACCAACAACAACTCTAACTATTTCTAAACCAAATTCGCGGGCAAACTCGAAATCACGCAAATCATGTCCTGGTACTCCAACTACTGCACCCGTTCCAAAATTGGAAAGAACAAAATCAGAGACCCAAATTGGCAAAAGTTTATTATTTAAGTTGTTGACAGCATAGTAGCCTGTAAAAACTCCCGTCTTTTTCTTTCCTTCAGCTATTCTTTCCAAATCCGTCTTAGAGACTGTTCTATCAACGTATTCTTTAATCTTAGTACTATACTCACGTGGAGTATTTTCATCCTTTAATACCTTTTTAACAAACTCATGCTCTGGAGCTAAGACAACAAAAGTTGCTCCGAAATTAGTATCAGGTCTTGTCGTAAAACAGGTAATTTCATCAAAGATCTTAGATCTTAGATCTTGGATCTTAGATTCAGGGCAAACTACTTTGTAGGTAATATTTATACCTTCTTTGCGGCCAATCCAGTTTTTTTGCATATCCAAAATTCCTTTTGGCCAATCTAAATCATCTAATCCTTCAAGTAAACGATCGGCATAAGAGGTGATTTTAAATATCCATTGAGGCAATTCTTTTTTTGTAATTGGACAACCGCACCTTTCATGGATGCCATTGGCTAAAACTTCCTCTTCGGCCAAGCCGGTTTTACATTTTTCGCAATAATATACTTCCGTATTTTTTTTGTAAAGCAATCCTAGCTTGTAAAATTGAATAAATAACCATTGAGTCCATTTGTAGTAAGAAGGATCAGTGGTGGAAAACTCGCGGGACCAATCAAAGGATAATCCAAGAGCCTTCATCTGTCGCTTAAAATTGGCAATATTGTCAGGCACCATATCCATAGGGTTTTTCTTGGCTTTAATGGCCGCGTTCTCTGCCGGCAGTCCAAAAGCATCCCAACCCATAGGATGAAGAACAGAATAACCTTTCATACGGTAGTAACGGGAAAGTATATCTGTAGCAGTGTAACCTCGAGGGTGACCAACATGAAGACCTGCACCTGAAGGGTAGGGAAACATATCTAATATATATGTTTTTTGTTTATTCTTGGATGGCTCCGCGGTGGCATAAGTATTTTCTTTATCCCATACTTCAATCAGTTTGGGTTCAAACTGAGAAGGCTGATACTTTTTCATATCTGATATTATATAACAATTATAATAATTATAAAGATTATAACGGTTATATATTTTCTCTTCTGTCTTCAAAGGAATTTCTTGGTTTAGGCGGTCTGGCTTCAGAAACGACTAACTTCCGGCCTTCATATTCTTGACCGTTAAATTTATCAATAGCCGCTTTTGCTTCCTCCTCTGATGACATTTCAACGAATCCAAAACCTTTTGATCTACCACTGTCTCTATAGCGGATAACTGATGCAGAAACAACATTACCAACCTGAGAAAAAAGATCTTTTAACTGATCATCATTAACCTCATATAAAAGATTACCAACATAAAGCTTAGCACTCACTAATTACCACCTCCTTCCATTTGAAAAAACGAAAATTCAACGTAAAAAACAAAAATAATTAACAATTTAATTTTACAAGTTTTTACAAGGAAAAACAAGTTACCGACCAAGTCCCATCAATCTTTTAATTTCTTTAATCTTTTGGCTTGATTTCTCAAGGGAAAAATCCCGTCCTTCATTTAAGACTTTATTCAAATAACCTTCATCTTTTTTTATTACTTGATACTTTTCCTGAATTTTTTTAAGAGATCCCACCACAACTTCGGCTAAATCGGATTTAAACTGACCATAGCCTATTCCTTGGTATTGTTTCTCAATTTCTTCAACCGGTTTTCCCGACAGACGTGAATAAATCACTAAAAGGTTTGAGATGGCAGGTTTATCTTCTTTAAAAACCACCTCAGAACCTGAGTCAGTCACAGCTTTCTTAATTTTTTCTCTTATCTCATCAGGAGTATTCAAAATATTAATTGTTCCTAAAGGATCTTTATCCGACTTACTCATTTTGCTTAAAGGATTTTGCAGACTCATAATCCGCGCCGCATCCCGATCAACTCTGGTCTCAGGAAGTACAAAGATCTCACCAAACTGCTTATTAAACTTTTCAGCAATATCCCGGGTTAACTCTACATGCTGTCTTTGATCTTCTCCTACCGGCACTACATTAGTATCATAGAGAAGAATATCAGCAGCCATAAGCGCTGGATAGTTAAAAAGGCCGACAGGCCCTTCAAACAAAGCCCGGGCTTCAGCCAATGAAGAAAGATTATCAGCCTTTATAAATTTTTGTGCTTTTTCTTTAAACTGGGTCATCCGAAAGAGCTGTCCCATATTTAAAAAACAATCAAAAATCCAGGCCAGATACGTATGATCTGGGTTTTCAGATTGAATAAAAAGTTTTGATTTATTAGGATCAATTCCTCCTGCCAAATATAGAGCAGACAACTCAAGATTTTTTTCTCTTAATACCTTTGGATCCTGAAAAACAGTAATGGCATGAAGATCAACCACACAAAATATTAAATCACTAAACTCTCCGCTTTCCTGAAGATTAACAGATTGACGAATCATCCCGATATAATTACCGACGTGAAGATCACCTGATGGCTGAATACCGGAAAATATAGTTTTTTTTACCATAAGTTTAAACAATTTCAACTATTCCATAATCTTTTTTTCCCTTACGGATTAAAAAGTATTTATTGAATAAATTATTGCTAATTACTCCTTTTTGTTCAATTAATCTTCTTGCTTCATTTTTCGATTGCACCAATCCAAGCTGAATTAAAACCTCTTCTAACACCAAATCGTTTTGGGAAGATAAGGTTGTGTAAGGCACTGATTTTTTAATAAATTTTAAGTCTTTTTCTGTCAATCCTTCTCCTTTTCTTTCAAAAAGAATACTAGCCACAGCTTTAGACTGATCGGCTAATTCCCGTCCGTGCACCATTTCGGTTAATTCGTACGCCAGTTCTTTTTGTATCAAACGTGTTTCTTTTTGCTTCTGCCATTCACCAATCAATTCTTCTATTTCTTCTTTCGATTTAAAAGAATAGTATTTCATTAGTACTGGAGCCAGCTCATCTTCAACATTGATAAAAAATTGATAAAAAGCAAAAGGAGGAGTTTTTTCAGGATCAAGCCAAATAGCAGCTCCTTTTTCTGTCTTACCAAATTTTTTACCTGTTTTAGGATCAACAATTAAAGGATAAGATAAAACATGAGCCTCACGGCTTATTTTTTTTCTAATAAGTTCAACCCCTTGAATCATATTTCCCCATTGATCAGACCCCCCTATCTGCACCTCACATTGATGATCCTCATAAAAACGTAAAAAATCATATGCTTGTAAAAGCTGATAAGAAAACTCTGCATATGATATTCCTTCCTGACGGGAAAGTCTTGTCTTTACAGATTCCATATCCATCATTGAGTTAGCTGAGATGTATTTACCGGTATCACGTAAAAAATCAATAAGAGATAATTTCTCCAGCCACTCGGCATTATCTATTGTTTTAACTCTTTTACCGTCTATCTTAAAAAAATTTTCCACTTGCTTTGACAATTTTTCTTTATTGGCTGCCAATATGTCTTTGGAAACGATTGGACGTTCGGCGTCTTTTCCTGACGGATCACCAATAGCGGCTGTACCCGTGGCCATAAGAACAATAATATTATGACCTGCTTCGTAAGCTCTTTTTAAAACCAAATAACCTAAAAGATGTCCGAAATGAAGACTGTCGGCAGTAGCATCAACACCATAATAAATAGTTGCTCCTTTATTAAAAACATTTTCAATTCCAGGAGTTTTCTGGTAAATGAGTCCTCTCCATTCAAGATCGTTTAAAAAATTAATTTCCATAGTTCTCTATTATACATAAAGTTTTTTACGCTATCATTTCATCAGGAAGAGGCGTATATGTCGCTTTATCTACGCTTTCCTTACTTGGAAACCTCCTCTTAAAGATTTCTGTGATATTTTCGTGAGGCTCAAGTTCTTGCCTTTCTTCATAAAACCCATGTTTTATTAACAAATCACCTTGTCCTTCTCCAGCTAAAACTTCTTGAATACGCTTAACTTGCTCTTCAGCCGCCATCACCGATATAAACATTGAGTACTCTTTTAAAGCTGCCTCACTAATTCTTCTATTCCCAAGAGCTAAAGTTAAGCTATCAATCATCATTTTAAAATCGATTCCTTCTGCTTTTCCTGATCTAATTACCTCTCTTAACCGTTTCATTTCTTTATTAATTTTAATTTTTACAATTCTTTTATCAGTTAAATTAATTAACCCTTTAAAAAAGGCATAAGTATGACGAACTTCTCCATTTAGTAATGCCCTTTTATTTACTTCTATAGCTCTTTGAAGGTCAACGTCCTCTGACGTTAGTAAACATGAAGACACAGTTGATGTAAACTTGTTTTGTTCGTCTCCTTTTTTATCTTCCTTTAAATCAATCTTCATCTGAACTATCTCCCGTTGACGGTTTCTAATCATTTCAAAATCATTTTGATTTAAACCTGCTCCAAAAATTATCACCTCATCAGCCGCATGAGTCGGCCTTACCGCATAAATTTTTGCTGTAGGCGACAATAAGGCTGGATCAAAAGCTTGAGTAATATCATTTGTTCCCGCAACAATTAAATCGTCACCAAGAGATCTGCTTATCAAATTGGCACGTTTAAGATCGTCAAGATCTGCAGAAAAAATCGCCCAACCCTCACCTTTTTTAATAGCGTCGGAAAACTCTCCAATAATATGGTATCTAACTGAACCGTCAAAAATAGGAAGTCCTGTAAGTCTATCCGCTTTTTTTTCGTGATCTCCCGTGTAACGAGTTAAATCCTTAAACTTTGCTGGCACGTTGGACAAAATATTTTGGGAAACTGGTTTTTGCTCCCTCATCTTTTCTTCAATCGCTATTATTTGAGCTTCAGTACGTGGATCCATAAAATGGATTTTGGATTTTTATTGATATAACTATAACAAAATTTATAAGATAACAACAGTAAATATTAAAAAAATCTCCTACTAAATTAATTGCAATTGACTTTATTAAAAATAATGTATACTAAATATCTAAATATATGAACTCGAAGATTAAAGACCTCTGCAAACTGCTTCGATATGATGTTATAACCTCAACCACTGCCGCCGGTTCTGGACACCCTACAACCTGTCTTTCCGCTATAGAACTCATGGGAACATTATTTTTTAAAGGCTTTTTCCATTTTGATCCTGACCATCATGAAAGTATTCTTAACGACCGTATTATTTTTTCTAAAGGCCATGCTGCTCCCCTACTTTATGCGTTATACCATGCAGCTGGATTAATAAGCCAAGATGATATTTTAAGTTTGCGTAAATTTGACTCTGTTTTTGAAGGACATCCTACTCCGAGATTTAAGTACGTTGATGTTTCCACTGGTTCTCTAGGTCAAGGATTGTCAATAGGCGTGGGAATGGCATTAGGAATAAAAACCAAAATCCAAATGTCAAATGTCAAAATTAAAAGAGAACCTAAGGTATGGGTATTGATAGGAGACTCAGAAATAGCTGAAGGACAGGTTTGGGAAGCTATGGAAATAGCCTCACATTACAAACTTAACAATCTGGTTGCCATACTTGATGTTAACCGTTTAGGTCAAAGAGGAGAAACAATGCTTGGATGGGATCTTAAAACTTATGAAAAACGAGCTCAAGCTTTTGGCTGGGAAACAATTGTTATCAAAGACGGCCATGATATTGAGGAAATAAAAAACGCATATCATCATGTCGACGAACGCCCAACGACGAACGCAAAACCCACAATGATCATCGCAAAAACCATAAAAGGCAAAGGCGTTTCCTTTCTTGAAAACAAAGATAACTGGCACGGTAAACCAGTACCTAAGGATAGATTAGAGGAAGCTTTAAAAGAATTGAGTAAAGTTAACCTTAAGGTAAGAGGAACAGTAACCAAACCAAAATTAGTTAAGGGTTTAGAGTTAAGGGTTTTGGGTAAAACTCAAAACTCTCAACCCTCAACCATAAACTATAAACCTGGAGCAATGGTTGCCACCCGTGAAGCTTATGGCGATGCTCTTGTTACATTAGGAGAAAAAAATCCCAACTTAGTAGTACTTGACGCTGAAACCTCAAACTCAACCTACGCTGATAAATTTAAAAATAATTTTCCTGAAAGATACTTTGAGATGTATATTGCCGAACAAAATATGATCTCAGTCGCTTTAGGATTTTCTAAATTAGGATTTATTCCTTTTATCTCCAGTTTTGCCGCTTTTTTAACCCGATCTTTTGATCAAATACGTATGGCTCAATACTCAAACGGCAATGTAAAAATATGCGGATCACATGCTGGGGTATCAATTGGCTCAGATGGTCCTTCGCAAATGGCATTGGAAGATATATCAATGATGAGAAGCATACTAGAAAGCACTGTTTTTTACCCATCAGATGCTGTTTCCGCTTATAATCTGGTTTATCAAAGTATGAGTACATCTTCTCTTACTTACATCCGCACCACTCGGGAAAAAACGCCCATTTTATATAGCTCTCAAGAAAAGTTTACTGTTGGTGGATCAAAAATTTTAAAACAAAGCAAAAATGATGATGCGGTTATTTTTACTGCCGGAATCACAGTCCATGAATCTCTTAAAGCTTACGAGGAACTAAAAAAAGAAGGAATTAATGTTTGCGTTGTTGATCTTTACTCCATCAAACCAATTGATTCGTTAACCATCCACAATCTAGTAGGGACAGGTCGCGACCTGTCCCTACCTAAAATCAATAACGTCATTGTTGTTGAGGATCATTACCCATATGGTGGCCTCGGCGAAGCCGTAATGTCGCAGATCAAAGATCTAACATCGAAGATCTCCTTCACTCACCTGGCTGTCAATAAAATCCCCCGTTCAGGCACACCCGAAGAACTTTTAGCCTACGAAAAAATTAATGCCGCTGCTATCGTTAAAATATGTAAGGGCGTATTGCAATACGCCCCTACCTCACTCAAAAAAACCGTAACGGCAAAGGAACAACTTACCGCTTAATGATCTTTTTTATCAAACCTATTCCGGGTAGAACTAA
The DNA here is from genome assembly GCA_016432445.1 of Candidatus Roizmanbacteria bacterium. GTDB lineage: Bacteria > Patescibacteriota > Microgenomatia > UBA1406 > GWC2-37-13. Next base: position 1,061,188 of record CP066689.1, read on the forward strand.
CATTGTCACTATAAGGAGTTCTAAAAATAATGGTGTAGTTATCATCTCAACTTTAAAAAGTTTAGATAAACTTGGTATATTCACAATCATAAACTGATTAACAATAGGAATTGCAAATGCTATCAAAAATGCTTTTGAAAGAAAGCTTTTAACATGTTTATTAATAGAACGGTGAGATAACCAAAGATCAACAAAAACAAAAGACTGAATCATGGCCAGCACTGAAAAAGCAGCAGTTTTACCAACGTCTTCTCCGTTTGATTTAAATAAAAAATAAGAGACCATCACCAAAGATGTTGCTAAAAAAGCAACTAGAATAATATATCGTTTATCAAAATTATTAAAAAGACTCAATTTTTTTTCCGGAGGTTTATTCATTAAATGATCTTCACGGGGTGAAAATGCCAAAGCTAAAGCAGGGATTCCATCACTGATGAAATTTATATAAAGTATTTGGACAGCGCTAAAGAAAGCAGGCACACCCAAGATAAGTCCAGTCATAAGCGCTAAGGCTTCTGTAGCATTGGTTGATAATAAATATTTAATAGAGTTTTTAAGATTCTTTACAATATTCCTGCCTTCCTCAACCGCACTAATAATGGTTGCAAAATTATCATCCATAATCACAATATCAGAAGTCTCACGAGCTACATCAGTACCTACCTTCCCCATAGATATTCCAACATCCGCCTGCTTTAATGCAATCGCATCATTAACACCGTCTCCTGTTACAGCCACTATCTCTCCTAATTTTTGATACAAAGATACAATTCGGCTTTTATGAAGAGGTGTTGTGCGGGCAAATATTTTTACTTTAGGCAGTTTTTCTAATAATTCCTCGTCCGTATAACTCTCTATTTGCTTTCCTGTTAAAATCAGATCGCCTTCTTTAATAATGTTCACGGCTACTCCAACTGCCTCAGCTGTTTTTTCATTATCGCCGGTTATAATCACAACTTTAATACCGGCGCGATAGGCTTTTTCCACTGCTCCTTTTACCTCAGGTCTTGGAGGATCGTGGATGGCGACCATACCGATGAATATTTGATCTTCGATCTTAGATCTTAGATCTTGGTATGAAAACGCGATAACCCTGTAGCCTTTTTTCGTCCAATGATCCAGTGTTTTCTCGACTTCATGTCTTCTTTCTTGGGTAAACTCCACCTCTTTTCCCGCGATCAAAATTTTTCCGCATTTCTCCAAAATAGCCTCCGGAGCTCCTTTAATAAACATTATTTCTTTATTATCTTTTTTTACCACCACACTCATTGTCTTGGTTAAAATATCAAATGAACCTTCTTTTATAAACTGCCATTCTGTTCTTAATTCTTCAGGATCTATACCAAAATGCTCTCTGGCAAAAAGCAGTAAAGAACCTTCTGTTGGATCACCCAAAACTTCCCAGGAATTATGATCATGAACATAAACTAAAGAAGCCGTGGAACATAAAATTCCATTAGTGATTAATTTTTTAAGCGAAGGATTATCATGCGGAATTGACTGATGATCTTCAAATATCTTTCCGTCGGTTAAAATTTCCTTTATTCTCATATCGTTACTAGTTAAGGTACCGGTTTTATCTGTCGCAATAAGAGTTATATTGCCTATAGCTTCAATTGCCTCAAGTCTTCTCACGACTGCCTTTTTCTTGGCCATCTCTTTTACTCCTAAAGCTAAAGTAATTGTCGTTACTGCCGGCAACCCTTCAGGTACAATAGCTACTGCTAAAGATATCGCCAGTAAAAATGCAGGAAAGTAACCGGAGCCGTTAATAAACGATAATCCTAGAACTGCTATAGAAAAAATAATGCCGACAACTCCGATTATTTTAAGCAAACTATTGAGCTTGCGCTGAAGAGGAGTAGAAGTTTTTTCAATTTTGGAAAGACTGTTGGCTATTTGTCCAAATCTGGTTTTCATTCCAGTTTGAGTTATCTGCGCTTGCGCCCGGCCTTTAAATATAACTGTCCCCATAAATATCTCATCACCTGCATATTTATATACAGGTATAGACTCACCGGTTAAAGAAGCTTCATTAACCTCAAGATTAACTGCCTTAAAAACTTTAGCATCAGCCGGAATCTTCATACCTTCCTCAATGAGAATGATGTCTTTAGGCACTAAAAAACTGCTGTCAATCTCCATTTCTTTCCCATCTCTAATTACTCTTGATACTGTAACTGCCAATTTCTTTAAGGCACTTATTGCTTCCTCTGCTTTTCTTTCTTGATAAATCTTAAAGACAGCATTTAAAAAAATAATAGCTAAGATAAGTGAACCGTCAATGATTTCACTAATGAAAAATGATATGCCGGCTGCTCCAAGTAAAAGAAGAGTCAAAACATCCTTAAACTGTCTTAAAAAAATTAAGATCAGACTGTCTTTACGCGTCTCTTCAATAACATTAAGCCCATGCGTCCTTAAAAGACGCTCCACTTCTGGTGATGAAAGACCCTTTAACATAAAATTCAAATATCAAATGTCAAAAAAATAATATTCGTCATTTGATATTTGGAATTTGGATTTGATTTGACATTTGAAATTTGGATTTTGGATTTAATTGAATCAGTGATTGGTGTGTCTTTTCCATTGTCTGTGTAATCTGGGTGATGATTTTTTGTGATTCTTCAAAGCTAATGCTCTTAAGATTATGAGGAAAATAATGAAAAATTTGATTACGCCCGCCTTTCCAAGTCATCCAAATCTCCTCAGCCAATTCTTTTCCTGCATTATTGATTATTTTTTTATACAGTGATTTTTCTCCTAAACGTACCATCAAAAATGGCGAGAGCAGTTTACCTAAACGTAAGTGATCGGAGATATAATCAAGATGAGAAATAAAACCAATATCTTTAAACAATGTTTTTAAGTAACCCTCATAAGCTTTTGCGTAAGGAAAAACTAAAAAAGAATAATCTTTAAATTTATAAGGACAGCTGGAGATAACATTGTTGATGAGATAATCGCCTTCAAGAAGAAGATCTTTTTGATTTTGAGAAAGATAATCCCAAAACTCATTCCTTACACTATTTTTCGTATCCATTGAAACATTATATACGAAAATTAAATCCAAATGTCAAAATCCAAATGTCAAAAAAATAATATTTGTCATTTGATATTTGAAATTTGGATTTTGGATTTTACTTTATATTTGTTCAATATTTAACCTTAGAGAGGGGCTCATGGTTGTTTTGACGAAAGCTCCAAGAATATGATTTCTGCCTACTGACTTTAAGAAAGCGCTAATATTTTTATCTAGCTCTTTTTCCTCAGATGATATCTTACCTATCATCTGGTGAATTAAAGGAAATTTAGGTTCTGTTTTCCAACGGGTTACACCTTTGGAAAATTTTTTCACCAATTCTTCAGGATTAGGTGAGATTGTGCCGGCTTTAGGATTGGGCATTAAGCCTTTCGGACCTAATACTTTAGCAAATTTGGCGAGCTTTGGCATGAAAGATGGATGGGTCACTAAAACATCAAAATTCATATTTCCTTTTTCCAGTTCTGACAAAAGATCATCGCTTACAACAGCTACTCTAACGCTTTTTCCGATTGAAAAAGGAAGCTCTGCCTCACCTCTTAAACCGGTTTTATCAACGTTTAAATGTACCTCAACGGATTCATCAAACTTTGCATATTTGATTTTCTTCAGATTAGATATCGCTTCAGGAATAGAATATGTTTTTTTTGTATCAATGGCTTTTTTGGCCGTTGAGTATTTCTTTCCCCGCTGACGGACTTGAGTTTTAGCTTGCCTTTTTCCCGTTTTTTTTACTTTAACCTCGGTAGGTTTTGTCTCTTCCTTCTCTTGGCTAACTACAACTTTAGTGGAAGTAGCTTTTTTTTGTACAGATTTTTCTTTCTGTTCTTTTTTTTGTTTTTTTTCTTCTTCTTCTAAACCTAAAGTTCTAGTTCTGATTTTTCCCATATTTTTATTGAGATTCAAGATTCAGGATTCAAGAATTTATTCGTAAATCGTGAATCGTAAATCATGAATCGTAACTTATATTAATTTTCAACATCAATCCCCATTGATCTTGCGGTGCCGGCCACTATCTTCATAGCGCCGTCAACATCTTGCGTGTTTAGATCATTTATTTTTTCTTTAGCAATTTCCTCAACCTGAAATTTTGTTAGTTTTCCAACCTTCTCCGTGTTTGGCTTTCCTGAACCTTTTTGCAAACCGATTTTCTTCTTAATCATGGCTGCAACTGGAGGAAGTTTGGTAATAAAAGTAAAGCTTCTGTCTTCATAAACAGTAATAACTGCAGGAATTATCTGGCCTTTAAGCTTGGCTGTGTAAGCATTATATTCTTTAATAAAATCCATGATCGGCACCCCATGTTGACCTAAAGCTGGTCCAACTGGAGGAGCTGGCGTTGCCTCCCCTGCCGGCAGATTAAGTTTTAAGATTGTTTTAACTTTTTTAGCCATATATTTTTATTGAGATTCAAGATTCAGGATTCAAGAATTTATTCGTAAATCGTGAATCATAAATCATGAATCAAGATTTATAACTTTGCTACTTGCAAAAAATCTAACTCTACAGGAGTTTCACGATCGAAAATCGAGACTAACACTTTTACCTTGCCTCGTCCTTCATCAATAGATTCAATTGTGCCCAAGAAATCGGCAAACGGACCTTCGGTGATCTTCACTGCCTCGCCGACTGAGAATTTCGCTTTAAATTTAGGCTGTTCCTGCTGGACAAATCTCATAATGGCTTCTACTTCTTTTTCTGAGATAGGTGTTGGTTTAAGACCAGCACCGACAAAACCTGTCACACCCTCAGTAGTACGGACAACAAGCCATGATTCATCATTAAGAATCATTTTTACTAAGACATAGCCGGGAAAGACTTTTTCAGTAGCTTTAGATTTTTTTCCTTTTTTAACAACCACTATCTCACGAGTAGGAATAATAATATCAAATATCTTATCTTCAACACTTAAGCTCTTAACTCTTTGTTCAAGAGCATGTTTAACACGGGCCTCGTAACCTGTCTGCACGTGAATAACATACCATTTGGCAGAATCCGAAGCTGAAGACGTTGTTTCAGACTGTTTCGACTGTTTTGTTTCTTCTGTCACTGTCATAAGTTATTAAAAAAGATTTACACGGATAAAAAGCGGATTACTTAGTAATCAAACTCAAAGCTTTCGCCAGTAAAATGTCTATTATACCTATATATAATCCAATTATCAAGGATATTGCGATAACTATAATAGTCAATCTTATGGTCTCACCTCTTGAAGGCCAAGTTACTTTTTTAAGCTCATTTATTAAGTCAGAGGCAAAATTTGATCGCGATTGTATTCTTTTATCCATCCAGTAATTATAACAAAAAAAACAAGAAATTAATTGATTCACGATTTATGATTAATGATTCATGAATCGTGAATCTTGAATCATTAATCAATGATCAATAATATATACTAAATAATATGTATACAGAAATACTGCATTCAATCCTTATCACCGCTGCGCTGGCTCTCTCCTTTCTGATAAGCAAAACCTCTTTGGCAGTCTATGATTTACAAATAAGCGCCTTCCTTTTTATTGTCTTTTTTATAGGAAAAAAGTGGCTGGATAAAGGTCAGCATAAACTAATAGAGTCGCTTGTTTTTGCTTTTATTATCAACATGATTGTCAGCACAACAGGAGCGGCTCAATCGCCTTATTTTTTCCTTTATTATTTTCTTTTGTTCTCATTAAGTCTTTTTTTGGAACCCGTTATTGCCATTACAGCCACTATTGCTGTAATTTTCTTCTCTCTATTGTCTTTATCTCAGATACAAACTCTCGACCAGGTCTTGCCAATTTTATCGCTTGCCTTAATTACGCCATTTGCTCTTTTTTTGGGAGAAGAACATATCAAAAACCAAATTTCAAATGTCAAATTACAAAATTTGGAAAAAGACAGTTACTTTTTTCTTTCTTTAGTATTAAAAAATCACATCAATAATATTAACCAAGCGGCAGAAAATTTTTTAGGCGACCGCGAGCTTGAAGAAATCAAAAAAAATGTCAAAAGAATCAAGAAATTGATTGAAGAATATGAGAAATAGATATAAACTCAAATGTCAAATGTCAAATGTCAAATGTCAAAACTTTAGATTTCTTTTAGCATTGGGAATACTTTTGATATTTGGAATTTGGATTTTGAAATTAAGCAAAGTGCATGCCGCCAATATGGAGTCGAGCCGATTTCGGATTCAAGGAGGAAATATCAACATTGGCGCCACTTCACCCTCATCTGCAAGCTACAATCTCTCAATGACTTTAGGTCAGACTGCAGCTGGTCAGTTTAGCCGCGACGGCTATATTGTTAAAGCCGGATTTCAGTACATTTACTCTATTATCCCTTTTAGATTTTCTATCTCGGATATCTCCATTGACCTAGGAACACTTGTCCCCAACACCCCTTCAACCGCAGCCACTACTCTTACAGTCTCATTTGGCAGTGCCGGCCAGTATCAAGTTACGGCAGTAGAACTGGGCACCTTAAAAACCCTAAGCGATAATTCAATTGATGATACCGTTTGTAATGGAGGAGGATCAGCTTGCAGTGAATCAAGCTCCAATCTCTGGACATCAAGCTCGGCTTATGGTTTTGGCTATAATATGAGCGGTAATGATGTGCCGTCAGACTTTCTCAGCTCTGACTATTATCGCCCTTTTCCTGACAGTACTGTTGCGGAAAGTCCTGCTGTGGTCATGTCAAATGCTGATGTCGGAAGTAACCGCCAGTCAACCGTCACCTTTAAAACTAATATCTCGACCATACAGCCTGCCGGATCTTATCAGACTATTATCAATTTTGTAGCCACACCATCATTTTAATAATGAAAAATATAATAATTATAATTGTTATAACGGTTATAGCGGTTATACAAGCGACTGAAGCGAGGGCACAACAGGTTTCTCTTTCTATCTCTCCTCCGCTTTTAGAGGTAGCTATAAAACCCGGAAAATCAATACTTATTGCTTATACATTAAGAAACTATGGCGATCCAACTATTCTTAAAGCCCGTATCCTTCCTTTTGAACCTTTAGGCAGTACCGGCAATATAAAGATAAAAAATGAACTTGAAGGACCAATTCAGTTTTTTTTAGATAATGCCGATTTTAATCTGGGTCAGCCGTTTTTTTTAAAAAGCGCTGATTCTCAACAGCTCCTTTTGAGAATAAAAGCAGCCGAAGGTACGCCTGAAGGAGATTACTATTACACACTTCTTAATGAGACTGAACCTTCAGCCGGACTGTCTGGAGTGAGCTTATCTCAGGCTAAAGCAACACTAGGCTCTAATATTTTAATTACCGTTACTGAATCAGGAAAAATTGACATTCAGGGTAAAATTTCCCTGTTTGATGTTATCTCGCGATACTCTTTTTCCTTTTTTGGACGTCAGCTAAAGTTATTTGACAGCTCCGATCTTATCCCGGTCACTATTCAAGTTGAAAACCGGGGTAAAAACTTTATTAAACCTGAAGGACAAATTGAGTTAAGAGGCAACTTCGGAGAAAAAGCCGAGTACTCTATTATTCCAAAAAATATTTTAAGCGAGTCTCAAAGGCTTCTTTCAGCTACGCCCTCAGCAGCTTTAGACTGCGAAGATAAAAAAAATAATAAGCTTTGCAAAAGTCCTGTCTCTTTACTTATCTCCGGTTTTTTCATTGGCAGTTATAAACTTTCAACGACTGTAAGTTTTGGTGATGGTTCACCTAATCTTTATGCCTCAGCCTCATTTATTGCTCTACCTTTAAAACTCATTCTCGGAGTTTTGACCACTTTTATTCTCGGCTTTTTTCTCATTATTAAAATGAGAAAATCTTAAAGAAACTAAGGCTCTGCAAAGCTAAGCTTAATCCTCATTTCCTCAACTTTGTTGATTATAAACTATAGAAACATTGTCTCTTTAAGCTCATTATGAGCTTATGGAAATTTTAAAAGAATGGTTACAACAATTTTTAACAAAATACAAAATCGAGATAGTCCTTATCACTCTTTCTTTAATTATTGTAGCTGTATCTGTCATAATTTATTTGAAGGAAAGTACTGATTTTGAAGAAACTAAAGAAACTAATCTTGTTAAACGATCTTTTACGCCAAAAGCAGATTTAAATAAGATTTCCGTATATATTACCGGTTCAGTTGAAAAACCTGACGTTTATGAAGTAACAGCTAAAACTAGATTAAAAGAAATTTTGGAAAAGGCCGGCGGATTATCAATATCTGCTGATAAAGATTTTTTTAACCGTAATTTTAACCTGGCTCAAACTTTTAATGATCAGGATAAAATATATATTCCTTCTTATCTTGAAGTACAGCTTGGCCTTTTTGTTGAGTCACCTCAAATCTTGAGGATAAACCAAATAGCTAATCTACCTCCTCAACAAGTTCAGGATGATGAGTCGGCTATAAATATTAATACCGCCTCGACCGAAGAACTTGATGAACTTCCAGGAGTTGGCCAAACAACAGCCGAGAAGATCATTAATAACCGCCCCTACACCTCAATCGAAGAATTGTTAAACAAAAAAATCCTGAAAAAAAACATATATGAAAACATAAAGGAAATAATAAGTTTATAACAATTATAACCGTTATATGCCTGACATAACTATCGTTACTTCTGTTATCAATAACTATATTCCAGAGCCCCAAGCCTCACTATTGAATGGAATTCTTTTTGGTGTGCCTTTATCCAAGTCCGGTAGGTTGTATGAACAACTTAAGATCTTAGGACTACTTCATATCATAGTTTTGTCCGGGTTAAACATCACTTTATTAGCCTCATTCGTGAGTTTTTTGACTGCCTTTTTTAGCAAACAGTTATCCTTATTGATAACAATACTAACTGTAATATTGTTCATTGCTTTCGTAGGTCCTCAAGCCCCAATTGTCAGAGCTGGTTTTATGGGAATATTAACGTTCGTAGCAATATTGTTAGGTAGACGAACAATAGCCATTTATTCTTTATTGATATCGATTTTATTTATTGCTGTTTTTTGGCCGGCATGGTTAAAAAGCATTTCTCTTTATTTGTCTTATGGCGCAACCTTGGGAATCATACTATTTGCCGGTTCAGAGTCTAAAACTAATTTTTTAATTCAGGATTTACGGATTACTCTTAGTGCTCAGCTTTTTACTGCACCTTTGATTTTAATATATTTTAAACAGTTTTCGCTGATTGCTCCTTTATCCAACCTTTTTGTATCTTTTATCATCCCGCCTCTCATGATGTTTGGATTTGCAACGGTAATACTTGGAAAGATAAACTTTTACCTCGGGCTTCCTTTTGCCTACATCTGCTATGGCTTACTAACCTATATTGTCCTTGTAGGCGAGCTGTTATCAAAACTGCCTTATATCTTTTTTCAGTTTTAAAGCTATGGATAAACCTCCGGTTACTAAAAGAATTGTCCTTATAACCTTAGTCCTATCCCTTATTGTAATAACCGTCATCTTCATTTCAAATTTTTTTGACACGCGGACAAAAATTGTCTTTTGTGATGTGGGACAAGGAGACGGAGCCTATATCAGAGTAAAAAATAAGATTGATATTGTCATAGACGCCGGACCCGGCAAAAAGGTACTTAACTGCTTAGGCAAGCACATGCCTTTTTTTGACAAAGAGATTGAGATTGCCATAATAACCCATCCTCAAACTGACCATTATGGAGGTTTTTTGCCAATGCTTGAAAGATACAAAATTAATACGTTCGTAATAGACTCATTTGATACTCCTAACTCGTCTTTCAAGGAATTATTGCAAAAAATAAAAGAAAAAAAATCTAGGATATCTGCTTTTTTTCAAAATGATGAGATCAACTTGGGTGAATCTAGGATAATTTTCCATTGGCCGCCGGCTACGAACGACGAACGACGAACGCAGAACGATCCCAATAACTTGTCTTTAATCTTCACTTATGAAGAAAATGCCTTGCCTGCCGGTCTTCGACTCCGAGGTCGCTCAGACTCGAGGAGCAGGCAGGGTTTTAGAGTGTTGTTTACAGGAGATGCAACACCAAAGGTATTAAATAAACTGTTGAAACAACAAAACTTAAAATCTAATATTTTAAAAATTCCCCATCATGGCTCAAAGAACGGGCTGACTAAAGAATTTTTGCAGTTAGCAGACCCCGAGCTGTCAGTGATAAGTGTTGGCAGAAAAAATGCTTATGGTCACCCTTCAAAAAACGTTATAGACATGTTTAAAGCCCTGAAGAAAAAATATTTAAGAACAGATCAAGAAGGAGACATCGTTTTTAAAATCCAAAGTACAAATGTCAAATCATTTAGATTTTGGATTTCATTTGAAATTTGAAATTTGACATTTGGATTTAGGAGAGAAGGATACTCTTTATCTCTCTAAATATATTGTACGCTTCAAGGCCTATCCATTTTTCGCCCACCAGATCTATTGGCAGACCGGGATCCTCACGTAAGATAATCACGTACTCGCCAATAACTTTCTTAAATTTGTCTGTTTTACTGCCTTCCTTTGCCAACGTATCATGCCATTTCTTAAAAAGATCTCTGTATCTCTTATCCAGTTGTGACAATCCCCAAACCTTCTCAATCAAAATTGCACGATCGCCAAAAACATATTCGGCTTCAAAAGCCTGTACGTATTTTTCTTCCTCTTTTTGAGATACTAGCTCTTTAAGTGCGTCAATGATCGGATGAGGCGTTAGCCAAAAAGATCTGTGCCAAGGACCCAAGCCCCAACCTGAGACTTCGCGTCGAAGTTTATCTCGTAGTTCTCTCTTTTTTTCCGGAATTTCATAAGACAAAATACGCCATTTTCCATCCCACTTTTCTTTTAAAAATCTCACGAACGGAAACTCAAGAGCAAGTTTAATAAACCCCTTCTCAGTCAAACGGTATTCAGCTGCATTGTCATCCCGACCGGAGTGGAGGCTATAGTCCTGAGCTTGCGAAGGAGATCCCTCGGCTTCACTCGGGATGACATTGGAGGAATAGTTTTTCTCAATCAATCCTTCTTTTAATAATGCTGAAAGAGTACCGCGGGTTTTTTGGTTTAAAGATAAATCAAAAGCAAGCTGTATGGGCTCTTGCAATTTGACATATGGAAAATTAACGTCTGATAGTAAAAATAGAGCAAGTAAAATTTTCGTCCGTCTTTCTTTGATTATCATTTAGGAAAAAGAATAACAGACGGAATTTTTACTGTCAAGAGGAATATAACTTTTGTAATTGATATATAATTGATATAAAGGTTGTACAATTACTCATTGAATTGCCCTTGACAAAAAATGAAGAATACTCTTTAATTTAGTTTATCATTAATTTTTCATTCATGAGAAAAAAACATCTCTGCTCTAAGATTATTCTTTTAGTGATATTTGTTTCTGTCTTTAGCGTTTTCTTCTTCACCAAACCAAAAAAAGTAGATACTGCAAATTTTACCAATTCTTATGCTCTTTTAAGTAACTCACGACTTTCCTACCGCGCTGGTGTTGGCAATACTACTGCTTCAGGCGATACCTTTATAACTATTGACTCTTCTGGAAATCCTGACAATAACACTAATCATTTGTTCCCTGGAGATACAGTTTGTTTTGAAGATACTTCTTTAAGCGCTCCCTGTAGAGAAAGCCGATCAGTTGCAAATATAATCAGCACTACGAGTTTCAATACCTCAACTGGCGCCACTGTGGCTTTGGCCGCCACTGACCTGGTGATTGTTAAACAGACTGGAAGCCTCACCATAAATTTTTTTACTGCCTCAGAAGTACCTGTTGGCGGAGATCTTTTGGTTACTGTACCGGCCGTAAATTCAACCGCTACTAATGATACTTATCCAGATAGTGCCTCAACTGTGGCTGTTAATGGTTTTGATTTAAACGGAGTAGCTGCTGGTGACGTCTCAATTTCAGGTGGTTGTACCCCTGCTAACTGGGGCAGTGCCACAGTTACAGCCGGAGACGCCAGCAACGACCACACTATCAGATTTGATCGAGTAACGACAGCTTGTTCAGCATCAATAGGTATCACTATAACTATTGATGCCTCCCCTGGTTTGCTTAACCCGGCTCCAATAACGTCCGGACATACTCAAGGCGGAGCTGATGTTTACACAATAAATGTCAAAAGCCGTGATTCAAGCGACGCCACTATTGATCAAATTGATATTAAAGTAGCGCCGGTTGAGGCTGTATTTGTTTCAGCCACTGTTGATGAGTCACTGGCTTTTACTATAGCTTCTGTAGGGGTGGGCACAACTGTTTGCGGTCAAGTCGCTGATGTCGCCACTACTGCTATGACTGTACCGTGGGGTACTATTTCTACGGCTAACACATTTTCTGAAGCGGCTCAACAGCTGACTGTCTCAACCAACGCAGATGGCGGCTATATCGTGAGAATTGAAGAAAATGACCAGATGGGTAAAGATGGGGTAGCCTGTAGTGGCGCTTCGGCTGATGAATCAGTCAACTGTATTAAAGATACTCTCTGCGGCAGTAGCAACTGTTCAGAAAGTACTTCTCAAGACTGGACTGATGCCTCAACCTATCAAGGATTAGGCTACTCTATTGAGAATGTCGACGGCACTGATGGCGCTTTTACTTATAGTGAATCTTCACGGACATTCTCATCTAGACAATTAGCTGATCAAGAAGCTAGTGAAACTAAAGCTACTATTATGTCCAGTGCCACCCCTGTAAACTCAAAAGATATTTACGTCTGCTACCGTATTGCCGTATCAGCTACTCAACCAGCCGGATATTATTATAATAAAGTTAAGTACACAGCCACAGCCACATTTTAATAAATTATGAGAAATATAATTAATCTAATTTTTATAATAGTTATAACCTTTATAACTGTTATACAGGCGACTGAAGCGAAGGCTCAAGCTACTCAAATGCTTCAGGTTGCCCCAGCGCGCCAGGAAATTACTTTAAACCCGGGTGAACAGGCCTCAATAGTAGTAAAATTTTATAATTTTAACGAAACTCCTGTCGCAGGCATTGTTAAGGTTGCTGACTTTGAAGTCACTGATTCTGACGGCACAGTCAGGATTATTGATACGGCCTCACAGGCTTCACCAAAGTTCTCTGCTTCTCAATGGTTTACTATTGCCAATGAAAAAGTCATCATTTTCCCTCAAGATAAAGTTACAGTTCAGGCGCAAATAAATGTCTCTACTGATGCTCGCCCAGGAGGAAGGTATGCGGCCGTATATTTTGAACCCGCAGAATCTGTATCTCAGCCTGTAAACATTGGTAAAAGTGCCTCAACAGGCATTGCCTCAAGAATCGCCTCACTTATCTATATCAGAGTTCCTGGAGATACTTTTGAAAAAGCCCTAATTTCACGTTTTTTTGCTTCTTCTTTTCTTGAAAATGGACCTATTAATGTTGAGACTGAGATTCTAAACCGCGGTGATTACCACATTAGGCCAAAAGGATTTGTCAGCCTAACTGATATGTTTAGCAATGTTCAGGCTCAGGAAAAAATTAAAGAGCATAATATCTTTCCTGATGCCTCAAGAACCTATAAAAACTCTCTCGGTTCCAAATGGATGCTTGGACGCTATCGACTTGATCTTACTTCCTCTTACGGAGACAAAGCTCAGGTCATGACCCGCTTTATTTATGTCTGGGTCTTCCCTTGGAAAATAGCCTTAGCTATAGTTTTGGCTCTCATACTGTTTATAGTCTTTGGAAAAAATATTTATAAAAAAATAGTTGTTAAAGAAGCTGTCCTTGAAGCCGAGGTTAAAAAAGAAAAAGAAGAGATAGAAGAACTGAAAAAAGAGTTGCGTAAAAAAAATGACTAATAGTCTTACTCTAATCCTTCTAATCCCCTTAATCCTCCTACTCCCTTTCCCAATATCTGCTGCGTTGCCTCCTCAATCTTCGACTATTCAAGTCTCCGTCTCAATTGGAGAATACCAGTTCACGCTTTATGGACAGACTTCACCTAGTGCTTTAGTCTCAATTCAGGGTATGGGTATATATGATCAAACCACAGCTGACAATGATGGTAATTTTGTGTTTGTAAACCGTTTCTCCCCTTTTTCGCCGCGTGAAGCTTGTATAACTGCTCAGGATCAGTTTGGCAGAAACTCAGCCCCGACCTGTCTTCCCCCTTTCCCAACCCGCTACAACGTCACTGTTGGACCGGTTCTTATGCCGGCCACTCTTTCTCTTGATAAAAACGACTATTTTTTGGGTGATGAGATAGTTTTGAGCGGACAAACTATCCCCAACAGCGAGGTTAATCTTTCTATGTTTGCTGCAGATACATCTTTATCAAAATATCTGGCATTAACCCCGATTGGATCAAAATCAATTTTAAAACGGGAAATCGTCAAATCTGCCCCTGCAATTAAGCTACCTGAGTATAAAACTAAGTCTGATGACAAAGGCAACTTTTCTATTTCCTTACCGTCATCTAAAACTTCTGACTACCGTTTATTCACTCAGACTGCTGTAGGTAAAGATAAATCACCTAAAAGTATTATCTTAAATCCTTCAGTTTTACCTTGGTGGATGATTATCTTCAAGTATTTTCTTTTTATCTGGAATATAATACGGCCAAGACTGCTGGAAATTATAATTATTATTGAGATTGCGGCAACTACCTATTATATTTTCACTCATTATCTTCACCATAAAAAAATAAGAACGCTGATGGTGAGAGAAAAACATGAGATACAAATTACAAAATCCAAATGTCAAATGACAAATATCAAATGAATGTTTGAATTTTTTTTGAAATTTGACATTTGGCATTTGAGCTTTGAATCTTAATATTGAGGCTTAACAGAGCCTTAAAGATTGAATTAACGTTCGTTAATTAAAGCTTACGTGTGCTTTTTGATTTAATGAAGTATCCTCTACTTTAACGCTAACATAATATTCTCCTGCTTGATTGGCAGTTACATCAAAAACTGATTTACCTAAGTTATCACTTAATCCCTGTATTGCTTCTATACTCAAATGAGGAACAGGCTCGAGAGTTACTTTCTTTCCCATCACGCCCAATCCTTGATTGTTTAGTATGAAAACAGTGATACGTATCTTCTCTTGGCCATTGGCCTTGGCCTGTAAAGGACTGACAAAAATATAAGAATTATCGGCTGAAAATGAATAACGGCTGACATCAGCCCGGCCAACCATATACTGAGTTTCATAAAACCAAAAGAAACCTGAGAAAGAAATAAGAACAACTAAAACCATTAATACATAAAAAAATTTCCTGTTCATAATATTAAATATAACATATATTAAAAAAAACAAGGCCAATTGTCATTTAACGCTTCGGATTGATCTGATCTGGAAACTTTGTGAAGTCGTCCCGACGTGGCGTCTTTACAGATGATTAAAACAAATTTTACATTTATCAAAATAAACATACGTCTGCTAAAAATTAAAAAAAAAGCTATAGCTTATTCCATAGACTTGAAACTTAATCAAGTTAACCTGGTGATAAATATTACTTGCAGACGTTAATTTTAAAATAAGAATTTCAAATGTCAAATTTCAAATTCCAAATCAAATCCAAAATCCAAATAACTAAATTACTTAACCTTAGTTGATATTTGAAATTTGAGCTTTGACATTTGATTTTTATCTAAAATTTCTTGTGGCTAACCATGGAGGAAATCATACAAACGTGTATGTAGGTAACGCAGATCTGCGTCCCTTACGAATATCATATTATACGCCCAAAATACTACAAGATACTTGATATCTTTCTATATATTAAGGACATTGAAATAATTTCACGTTAAATAAAATAAATACAATTAAATTATTTTATAGGCCTTATAGTGCCAGCTCCCGAATCTGTAAATAACTATATCACAATACTACCAAAATACCTCTTGACAACCTTTTTATAATTGTAATAGTATGAGAGTGTATGCAACTACAGTATAATCAGTATAATTTTGAATCTTCTTTTAAAAACTATTTACTTGCGGAAAAAGTAAAACCTGTTACTTTAAAAAATTATCTGTCCGATTTAAGACATTTTTTGGGGTGGTTAACAATCCCATCTCACATCAATGTAGGGACAGGTCGCGACCTGTCCCTACCAGATGAAACGTCATTCATCACCCAAAATCTGACCTTAGAAACCCTTGAAAATTACAAGCAGTATCTTATATCAAACAACCTGCCTTTACTAACTGTAAACCGCCGCCTCTCTACTCTTCGTAAGTTTTGCACCTTTTGTATTTCTCAAGGATGGATGAAGGAGAACCCAGCGAAAAAAATTTCAAATGTCAAATTTCAAATGTCAAGTGCAGGGGTCGGGCGTGACCGACCCGAGACAATGGATGAGGCAAATATCGGATATGTATTAAAAAAATATAAAACATTCATTGAAAAAGAAGGCCTTTCCAACAATCAAATCGATAAAAATATTACAGACGTGAAGGATTTTTTACAAATTATAAATTCATAAAAATATGATACAGCTAACCTCGTTTGTCGGTAAAGGTTTGGGAACTTTAAGATTTTTATTGGATCCTGCGGTTGAAGGAAATCCTTACGGATCTTCATTTCATAAAAGAAAAAAACAAACCACGGATAAACCAAGGACACCTCTTTTTCGAAGAAGATTGGCCTGGCGTTAATAAATCCCCTCTTGTAAGAGGGGTCCGGCCATTGGCCGGGGGGTGTTTTCTTATGAAAACCATAAAACATATCTGGAATAAATGGGAAGGCTTAATAGCTTCGCTCATTTTGTGGCTTTCCAAAAAGACTAGATACAATGTAGATAATGAAAAAACGGATCATTTTATCACTTACCCCAACAAAAGTGCTAACATTTTTCAAATTTTTTTCAATGCAGTTTCCAAGCTCCAATCCGTGAGAATCAGCTTTAAATCCGTTTTAATCTCTATATGAAAAATCAAAAGAAACAAACCCCACTTCGTCTCGTTAAGCAAGACTACGCGGGGCAAGCAATTTACGCTTTTATCGACAGCCAGAATGTCAATCTGGCAATCAAAGACCAGGGCTGGGCACTCGATTTCGCCAGATTTAAAATATATTTAAAAGATAAATATCACGTTTCAAAAGCCTATTTGTTTATCGGCTTAATCCCAGGTAATCAAAAACTTTATGATTTTCTTAAAAAAGCCGGATATATCCTTTTTTTCAAACCAACGCTGGAAATTAAAGACGGAAAAACTAATAAGATTAAAGGGAATGTGGATGCAGAATTAGTACTACATTCAATGATTGAGTACCCTAACTATGATAAGGCCATCATCGTAACGGGTGATGGAGACTTTTATTGCTTAGTGGAATATTTGTTACAGAAAAATAAACTATTACGGGTAATCATACCTAATATAACTAAGTATTCCCGACTATTCTACAAATTTAATCCTTACTTGGCTTTTATGAATAACTTAAAAAATAAGCTGGAGCATAAAAAAAGAGAGGCGTCACTTAGGCATGAAAGCCTTCAGTTGTCCTCTCATCGTAATAATATAAATATACCAAAAATTAAAAAGAAGTCAAGCACAAAAAATGTCTGAACCGGCGCGCGCGCCCATCCAGACAAGTTAATAACAGTTTACAAAAAAAATTATTATTTGTCAAGAACGAATATGACTAAAAATCCTTTGATAAAAATCTGGTACAGGTGGGAAGGGGTGATTGAATCTTTCATATCCCCTCTTCTTAAGAGGGGTGGACTCCGACGTAACGTCGGAGGACGGGGTGTTTTAAACAATAAAAACACCTCACCCCGCTCAGCGGGGGACTCCTCTTACAAAGAGGAGAATAATTCTGTCATCCCGCACTTGATGCGGGATCTAGCGAAGCGTAGGCTTTTACTAATCTCTTTACTCATCATCCTCATCGGCCTGCCTATCGTCTTTCTTTCCCTGAAATATCAATCCAAAACCGAAGCCGCATGGTATAACGAAAACTGGACATATCGTCAAACTGTCGCTATCACCAACTCCGGCACTGCTCAAACTGATTTCCAAGTGTCTATCGGTATCGGTACCTCCGCCTTAATTGTCTCTGGTAAAATGCAATCAGACTGTGATGACCTAAGAGTTACTGATATTAATGGAAAAATTCTGCCCTTCTGGATTGAGCCTACAACCTGCAATAACGCTACAAACAGCACAACAGTTTGGGTAAAAGCTCCCTCAATCTCAACATCAGGTACAACGCTTTATGTATACTATGGTAATCCATCTGCCCCCTCCGGAGCCTCTGCCACCACCCAGGTTTTTATCAGGGAAATCAGCAACCTGCAGGGATCTTGGAACTTGGATGAATCCTCAGGCACCTCTATAGCTGATTCTTCCGGGAACGGCAACACCGGCACCCTGGCTAATGCCCAGGAAACAAACACCACTCTGACTGCCTCAACCTCAACCTCAATTTCTGACACCAACAACGGCAATCTCTCAACTGGTCAGGGTTACGATCTCAATGGCATATATAATGGTATGACTTTAACCATGTCCGGCGCCAGCTGTAATGTTAATGGCGAATCACGGACAATATCAGACTATACAGGAGCCACCAAAACTATTACTGTTTCCTCTGCCTTTTCCGCCACTCCCAATACTGCAAATTGCGGCTATACCATTAATCACCATATAGCAGGTAAATTTGGCAATGGTATGGCCTATGATGGAGCCATGGATGTCGGTGATCAAATCACCACCATCAACAATGCCGGATTAAATATTACAGGCTCTTTGACAATGGAGTTTTGGATGAAGTTCCCAAGTGGCGCAGGAGGTTATTATAATGCATATATGGGTAAGAGTTCTGATAATTATCTTATTCATTCTTATTATGGACAAGTTATATTCATAATTTCAAATGGCAGTTATAGCAGTAATTTTAATAATTGCCAGACTCCTACCAACTGGAATCACTTTGTCGCTACCTGGGATGGTTCTACCAGGAGGACATATGCGAATGGCTCTCTGTGTACTTCCACTTCTGTGACAACAGCTCCTGCAAGTGATAGTGGAGGTATTACTATTGGATCAGGTGGCGCTCTTAATTGGCCAACAGTCATGGATGAGGCTAAAATTTATAACAAAGCTTTATCTCAAGCAGAAATTTCTGATTTATATGGCACTGGGAGCAACCAGGGTTATACCACCAGTAACTATGCCAATAAAGTTTTGGTGAGAAAGTTTTCCTCATCAGTTTCTGTTGGTTCTCCGGGCAGTGAAACCCAGGGCCCGGGACCTGTTGGTTACTGGTCCTTTGACGACGGTCAGGGTACAGTCGCTCAGGATAAAAGTTCCTCCAAAAACAATGGAACAATTTCTGGCGCTACTTGGACAACAGAAGACCAATGTATATCAGGCAAGTGTTTAAAGTTTGATGGTAGCAATGACGTTGTAACAGTTCCTGATAGTAATGCTCTTACCCCCACAGATATTACCTTCTCCATGTGGATAAAATCCCCAAGTATTACCGGCAGCCAAACCTTTTTAGGAAAATGGTATACCGGTACAAATCAACGCTCTTATTACCTCTATACGGGCAGTTCTAATGTTGGTCTTTGTATTTCCAAAGATGGCACAGATCCAGGAGCTTCTTGCGCAGGTTCAGCCAACAATACCCTGACTAATAATACTTGGTATCACATAACGGCCACCTATCATTATGTGACTGATGGGACTTCAGTGATCCAAATTTATATAAATGGCGTACTTAGCGGAAGCAGCTCAACCGTTGGAGGTCCTATATACAATAGTACAGGCAATCTTAATATCAGCACTTATGACGGAACAAACCAACCCTTCAATGGCTTCATAGACGAACCTAAGATTTATCCTTATGCCCGGACTGCTGCCCAGGTCAAGACAGACTATAATTCGCGAGGATCTGCAGTAAAATCCGGTTCAGGCACTGCTTTAGGAGCAAAAAATCAAGATTATCTCTCCAACGGCCTGGTTGGCTACTGGAAAATGGATGAAACAGCTTCTCCTGCTGTTGATTCCTCGGGGAATGGAAATAGCGGCACCTGGACTGGCGATGCTACTTCTGCTGTTGGTAAGTTTGGGAATGGAGTAACTTTGGATGGAACAGGCGATTATGTATCTCTTGGCAACCCCGCCGTACTTCGCTATGGCAGCGCTATTACTTTAAGTGTCTGGGTTAAGCCCACTGTTACTTTACAAAGCGGATCTCCTGCTGAATCATTCATCCGTAAGGAAAGCGGTTGGAGCGGCTACGATCTTTTTTACGATGGTACCAATGGACGTATTATGGCTATCTTAGATAACGGAACTTTTAACGGTTATGTTACTTATAATACTAACTTAACTGCTGGAACCTGGTATCACATAGTTCTGACCTACGATAATTCAACAGGAGTTATTTATGTCAACGGAGCGCAAGCCGCCAGCCGGTCTTTTGCTACCACAGTCGCAGACTCAGGCGTTAATCTTACCTTGGGAGCTGCTGACGGAGGTTCATCAGCCTTTAACGGAGTCTTGGACGAGGCCAGGATTTATAACCGGGCCCTTTCACCTGGTGAGGTGAGCCAGCTTTACAACTGGGCCCCAGGACCACTAGCCTACTGGAATATGGACGAAGCCTCAGGCAATTTAACTGACAGTTCAGGAAACGGATACACAGGTACAGCATCAAGCTTAACTGTTGTTCCTGGTAAATACGGCAAAGCAAGAAGCTTCAACGGGAGTTCTAGCACAGTTACGGGATCTGTCAGTTTCAATGCTGGTTATACGGTTTCATTGTGGGTTAATTCTGCAGGAAACGCCAGCGGCACACAAATGATTTGGGAAGGACAAGATCTTTCTGCTCCATCATTGGAAGGTAATGATACTGGATACCTTTTTTACATGAACAATTCCAACAGTCTTAACACAGGAGCTTTAAGTACAAATCGCTGGTATTATGTGACTGCCACCTATGATGGCTCAAATCAACGATTATATATTGATGGAGTTCTAAAAGGAACAAACACATCTGTTGCTTCTGATAGCGTAACCACGTTCTACCTTGCAAATAGAGCTGGTAATAGTCTTTATTGGAATGGAACTCTGGATGACGTCAAGATTTACAACTACGCCCGTACATCTAAGCAGATTGTCGAGGACATGAATGCCGGCCATCCGGCAGTCGGCTCTCCGGTTGGATCGGCTCTAGCTCATTGGAAATTCGATGAGGGATATGGCTCGACCGCAAATAATAGCGGTAATGGAGGGAACACTCTAAACGGCACTCTCGGCACCGGCTCCTCCGCCCCAACATGGACAAACAACGGAAAATTCGGCAAAGCTTTAAGTTTCGACGGAACAAACGATTATGTCAGTATCCCAGATTCGGATGCTTTTAATTTTGGCACTGGAGATTTTACTATCAACTTATGGTTTAATAACGCAGGGACAACGGTTTCTTATCCTGCTTTAATAAGCACATACGGAGGGTGGTCAAGCGGGTCGTTTGGAATAAGGCATGATAATAACGGGGCTGCAAGTAAAGTTACAGTCCACTGGAATCCAGTAGGAGATCCATTTATAACCTCCACGAATACTTTTGCAGACAATACATGGAATTATGTCTCTTTAGTCAGATCAGGAACATCGTTTACCCTGTATGTAAATGGCAAGATTGAGGGGACAGGGACATCGGCAACTGCTTTGGACTTGGCTTATGGAGGAAATGTTGATATTGGTTGGGGTCCGTGGGATGGCGCAAGTGGTTATTGGAAAGGTTTAATTGATGAGGTTAAAGTTTACAACTATGCCCTAACTGCTGATGAGGTCAAGCTTGATTATAACAGAGGTTCTTCTTTAGTTTTAGGTTCACTTTCTGTAAATACAGGCAATACAGCGCCCATTTCTGCCGCTTCTCAAGAATACTGCGTGCCCGGTGACTCCACCTCCTGCGCCTCACCAGTTGGACAGTGGGATTTTAACGAAGGCGTTGGAGCAACCGCATTTGACACGTCCGGCAACGGCAATGTCGGTTACTGGAACGGCACCGGCTCCCACTGGACAAATGGAAAATATGGCAAAGCCGGCAACTTTAACGGTAGTGACGATTATGTTTCCACGAGCTCTACTTTTGAAACAACTAGTGCTACTTGGGAAGTATGGATAAATCTTAATAACTTCACCGCAACAGGAGGATATAGTCCTCATATACTCTATCAAGCTGATGGGAGTGGTGCTCATGAAACCAGAATAGTTGTTAATACTAATGGCACTGTTGCTTGGAATGTTTATTCTACCTCTTACCAATGTCAATTAACATCAACAACAACATTAGCAATAGGTAATTGGTATCATATTGCAAGTCAATATGGTGCAAATGGATGCAATCTTTATATTAATGGGGTAAGAGAAGCTAATAATTCTACTACTAACGGCCCAGGAACTGGTGCTGTCAGATTTGCGATAGGTAGGTTAGATTTCAACTCAACAGGCTTTACTAATGGCAAAATTGATCAAGTCCGGATTTTTGACTATGCCCGGAGTGCGGCCCAGATTGCCTGGGATTATAACCGGGGCGGGCCGGTTGGCTGGTGGAAGCTGGATGAAGGACAAGGCTCGACTGCTTTTGATTCATCAGGCATTGGAAATACTGGAAGTATTAATATTGGAGCTTCAGGAACTCAAACCTCAATCGGCACAGGCAGCAGCGCCGGCACAGCTTGGGGCAATGGAGTAACTGGAAAATTTAACTATTCTTTAAATTTTGACGGGACAGATGATTTTATTGGTCTGGGCAGTAGTGTTCCTTCAGCATTGCAGATTCAAAATGAGATTACTCTTTCTGCCTGGATTTATGCTACATCCTACCCTGCTTCCGATACTCTAAGCATGATTGTCGGCAGCCAGAATGATACTAATACACAGGGCATAAGCATCTTTTTGGACGGCAGAACGAATCCTGATAGCCAAACATCACCGGCAGGACACATTCATTTTCAGATAGGTGACGGCTCATGGCACACAACTAACGCTAACGCTGCTGTTTCTCTTAATCAGTGGGTTCATATTGTTGCCACAAGAAAAGCTAACGAAAACGCCAAGATTTATTACAACGGCGTCCCGCAGCCTATAACCAGTGTCGCTTGGACAGGAGCCATCACTTATACGGCTGCACAGCTTAACATAGGCAGACAAAGGGATGCCAGCGGAAGTACGTACCGCTATTTTAATGGTCAAATTGATGATGTGAAAATATTCAACTATGCCTTAACAGCAGACCAGGTTACAAATTTATATAACGGCGGGGCGGCCTTGAGATGGGGACCGAATACAGGTAGTCCGTAGTGAAATCCCCTCTTTGCAAGAGGGGTGGATTCCGCCAAAGGCGGAAGACGGGGTGTTTTATAAAACACCTCGGCCTTCGGCCACTCCTCTTACAAAGAGGAGAATAAAAATGGACAATATTAACAAAGACACAATTAGAAAATATATACAGACGTTAAAAGAACGTGGAGAGGCTGATGTGACTATAAAATCTAAGCTATCCTCTATTGAGAGATTCCTCAACTGGGCTTATAAACAGCACTTTATAGATCTTGAAAATTTTGAGCAAATGAAAAATGAGATTGATAACGTGACAATGTCAAATGTCAAATGTCAAATGTCAAAAATGGGAGAGGGAGCGGGGCAAAACCCCAAGGATGATTCACGATTCATGATTCAGGATTCAGGAAAGCTAGGTGTCATTGCGAGCGATCCGCCGACTGGCGGAGAGCGCGGCAATCCCATCAAGAGATTGCTTCAGTCGCTTCGCTCCTTCGCAATGACAATGAAGGGTCGAAATGACAAAGAATCAGTCAGAATGACTAAGATCTCAGATCAAAGATCTAAGATCGAAAATCGAACATCGAATATCGAACTGGGTATCCAACACTATCTCGGCTTTGCGATTTTTGTTATTTTTATGTCTGCTTTGGGCGTAGGGCTTTATAATCAGTTCTTTAAGAAAGTAGCCACTCCATTCGCTTACCCTTCTTCTCCCACTAAAGGGGCACGGACGTTATCTTTTCAAGGAAGATTAACTGACAGTCTGGGAAATCCTATCACGACTGCAACAAACTTAAGTTTCAGACTTTACAGCACTGGCACAGGCGCCACCTCTCCCAACCTTTACTCAAGCGGTACTTGCGCTATCACCCCTGATGCGGACGGAATATTTTCAACTTTAATTGGCCAAGACTGTGGATCGGAAATCGGCAGTGATGTTTTTACAGAAAATGCCAATGTGTATTTAGGGATTATGGTCGGCACTGATGCGGAGATGACTCCCCGTCAGCAAATCGCTAATGTTGGATACGCCATGAATGCTGAGACTTTGCAAGGTTTACCTGTTGGCACCGGTACGACCGTGCCTTTTATCCCTTTTGTAAATTCAACAGGAGTTTTACAGATTGTGGCGGCTTCTCCTAAAATACAATCCACGTCCGGTACATTTACCATTGAAGGAGTTGCATTGAGTTTGACCACGCCTTCTGGATCAAACGGAAATATTAATCTTATGCCTGACGGAACAGGTAATGTCGGTATTGGCACTACTGCCCCAGGCGCCAAATTACAAGTTAATGGAACTGTCAAAATTGTTGACGGCACTCAATCCTCAGGCTATGTATTAACCTCTGATGCTAATGGTCTGGCCTCCTGGACTGATGTTTCCTCTTCTGCCGGACCCTGGACATTAACCGGAAGCAATCTTTATCCTGATGCCACAACTTACAATGTGGCCATCGGCGCCACCAATGCCGGCACAGCAAAATTATATGTTAATGGCAATGTTGGCATCGGGACAACCTCTCCTTTAGCTAAATTAGAAATTGGGAGTGGACAGATTTTTGTTCCTAATGGGAGCTACGCAGCCCCTTCATATTCTTTTAGTAATGATCCTGATACAGGAATTTATCTAAACGGTAATGATTCTGGCAAAATAAGTTTTAGCACACAAGGAGCAGTAACATGGGAAATGACTGGTGATTTCTTTGGAAGTGCCAATGCTGGAGGAGCATACTTGACGAGTGCAACAGCTACTTCCACAACGCCCTCTATTGCTTTTAGAGGAGATGCTAATACAGGTTTAGGTTTTGCAGGTGCAGACATACTTTCTCTTATCGCTGGCGGAACCAACACCATGAATATAACCGGCGGCAACGTCGGCATCGGGACAACGAATCCAGGATATAAATTAGAGGTTGCAGGAGATAGTTCCTGGATTCATTTAGATGGTGGTAATGCAGGTTTGTACTCTGACAGAGGTGTAACAAACGATACTTCTGCCGTTTACTTCCAAACAGCAGGAACAACGAATTATATTGTAGGTGTTGGAGCTTATACTACAGGAACAAGATTTGATATCGGAAGCGCAAGCAGCTCATTTTTGACTATAGATACAAATGGTAATGTGGGTATAGGCAACACTAATCCTCAAGCAATGTTTGTAGTTGGTGTTGGTGTAACCACACCTTTCCAAGTCACTTCAACCGGAGATATTACAAGAATTAAAAGCATCACTTACAGCTGGCCTTCTGCTCAAGCCTCAACTGCGGGAAGTGTATTATCTAACGATGCAACAGGTGGACTCTCATGGACTAGTAATGCTTCTGTTGGCCCATGGACTTTATCAGGATCAGATCTTTTCCCTGACCTTGAATCTTACAACGTGGGTATTGGTACAACCACCGGAGCCGGCACTGCCAAACTTGCCGTCATGAACGGTAATGTCGGTATTGGAACAACGAATCCAAATTACATACTACATTTGAGAAAATTAGTAGCTGGAGATCTCGGTCCAACTTTATTCCTTGACAATCCAGGCGGTGCGGCGGGCGATAAAGCTAATATAGACTTTGGTAGTACTCCAGGACCTACTACGAAAGCACGAATTCAATGGAATCAGGTGGCAAGTGGAAATGCAGAACTTTACTTTATGACAGATATCTCTGGAACATTAGCCAGCAGATTAATGATAAAAGACGGAGGAAACGTCGGTATTGGGACTACAAATCCTTCATCTTTTAAATTAGAAATGGCGGGGAATGTTGGACCGTCAACAAGCGCGGCTTATGACTTGGGTTCTGATACAAGAAGATGGGCAAATGTATATGCTAACAATCTCTGTCTGTCAGGAACTTGTGAATCTACCTTTGCTGATCTTGGTCCATGGGATTTGATTGACTCCAACCTCTTCCCTGATGCCACAACTTACAATGTGGCCATCGGCGCCACCAATGCCGGCACAGCTAAACTTTATGTTAATGGTTTAGTAGGGCTAGGTACCACTGCTCCCACTTATGGCCTGACTATCAACTCATCTTCTCCTGCGCTTGAATTTAGATACAACGAAACAACAGCTGGTTGGATAGGACATGCGTCTTCTCTTATTAGTGGCGGCGGAACAACTGATATGGGTGTAAGAGCTGAATCAGGGAAAAACTTATTGTTTGGTATAGGTACGGCAGAAAAAATGAGAATCAATAGTGACGGCTACGTCGGCATCGGGACAACGAATCCAAGTTACCAATTAGAAGTTGTTGGCCTTACTGCTATAAAACCTTATTCTGCCACTGATGCTAGACTGATATATTTACACGCAAATAATGGTCAGACAGCAATAGGACTTTATGACTCAAATAGTCAAAATCGAGCATATCTTTGGGGGACTGACCTTAGTGGAGGCGGTGGAAGTCTCATTTTACGAGACACTGGCTCTAATATCATGACTTATTTAAGTGCTTCAGATAAATCGTACATTACCGGTGGTAATCTTGGTATCGGCACCACTAATCCATTTGGAATGCTCCAAGTAGGCGCCACCAACTCACCTTATGTTCCAGCCTTGTTTGTCTCCACAGGTGGAAATATTGGAATTGGTACGACCAACCCTACCAGACAACTGACGATCGGCGGATCGGGTCAAATAAAGTTTTCAGGAGACTCTGACCATTATATTTATGATGAAGACGAAAATCCAAGAATCTATATTAAAAATGCGCCTCTCAAATTACCAATGCTCTTCCAACTCAATTTACATCTTCAGGTGATGTAAGTATTGCTTATGATATTAACTTCACCAATCCAACCGCATCCTACATCAAGTCTCAAGCTCCTTTTTACATTCAATCTGGTGAATCTTTTGCTTCAAGTGACTTAACATTGGCAACATACAACTCCGGTGATTTAATGATGGATATTGGTGGAACCGGTACAGGCACAGGAACGATTAAATTTTATGACTCCAATGTTAAAGGCGCCTCAACCACAACCGCTATCGCCTTCTCTGACTCATCATCTGACGTTAATCAATACCGAACTAACTACACTGATGAAACTATCATTGGAGCTTTAAATGAAGTCTATGCCGCCGCACTTGGATCTTCCGGTTTCTGGCTTGACGGAGGAGATTACCTTTACCCCAACTCAACTTATGCAACCAATATCGTTGCTACCACTGGAAGAATTGGAGTCGGCACAACCAATCCATTCGGTATGTTACAGGTTGGAGCCACCAACTCTCCTTATGTCAATGACCCAAATGTAACCTCAGCCGTAACTGCGGTTTTAGACTCAGCCAGCGATGGCGGTGATGGGTATGGAAGCGGGATAACATTTAACAGGATGCGGGGGACAATACCCAGTCCTACGGCAAACCAGGCAGGAGATACAATTGGTCAACTTATTTTCCAAGGTCGCACAGATGCCAGACACTCAGCAGCTGCAATCTATGCTGATGCCGATACCGGCTGGGGGGCAACCGGAACTGATTCACCGGGAAGGCTTAGATTTTTTACTACCCCTGACGGCTCAAGCACTTACGCAGAAAGAATGAGAATAGACAATCAAGGTAATGTCGGTATTGGGGATGCTTCTCCGGCATATCTTTTTACAGTTGGTGATGGAGATTTGTTTGGGGTTAACTCTTCAGGGTATGCCCTTTTGCCAGCCGGGGCAGCAACTACCCCATCTTTAACATTCACGGGGGACACAAATACCGGACTTTATAGTACAGCTGCAGATAAATTGGGTCTGGTGGCAGGCGGGACAGAGACAATGACAATCACAAATGGCAATGTCGGTATTGGGACAACTAATCCAAGCGAGAAACTTGTAGTTCAAAAGGCAGCTATTACTCCGGGAACTGTAACCTCTTATCATCTGGGTATTGGAGTAGGAACCGAGGGTGATGCTACTTTGACTCTGGGAGCAGATAGTTCCTATGCTTACCTACAAAGCTGGAACAACAGGCCTCTACAAATAAACAACCAAGGAAATAACGTTATCTTCAATGCTACAGGTGGTAATGTGGGTATTGGAACAACTAGTCCAGGGGAAAAGTTAGAAATAGAAGATAGTGGGGCAGCAAGGATTCTTATAGACGCAGGGACAACAGCACAAATTTATCTTGACAGAGGGGGTAATAGTAATGCTGATAGCTCTATAAATTTTCTAACCGCTGGTACAGATAAGTTTTCTATCGGGTTAGATAATGACAATACAGATAATTTCTATATAGCAAATGGGTCTATGACTGAGGCGAATAAAAAGGTCACAATAGATACCTCCGGCAATGTGGGTATCGGGACAACGGGGCCGGGGGCAAAATTAGATGTCAATGGGCATCTTAATGTGGGCGATACATTTTCTAACCCCGATGGCTATAATAAATTGATTAGAGTAGGCGACCCCTCTCATGCAAAAATCGTCGTTCAGGTTGGAACAAAAATAGGCCAATTAGTCACTGAATCTGACTGGTCTTATTTCCAGCTTGGCGCAAGATCAAATGACGATTTGCGGCTTATAGCTAATAATGCTAATATTATGTCATTGACAACAACTGGCAACGTCGGCATTGGGACGACTAACCCTGCGAATAAACTGGAAGTAGTTGTTGGAACCAATAAACGAATTGCCATTGATGGTAACTTGGATTGGTCTTCATACTTTGGAGATCTTTCCACCCAAGGCCCAATTATTAGATTTTCTAGACCAAGTGATGGTGATTTTCTGGGTTTGATTGGTACTTATAATACTGCTGGTGGCAGAAACAACCTAGCCCTTTCCTCAAGAAATGATATTGTCTTTGATAGTGAAAATGGAACAGAAACCATGAGACTACAAACCGGCAATGTCGGTATTGGGACAACTGCACCATCCTTTAAACTTGAAGTGGCTGGAAATATTGGGCCGGATGCTAATGCCACAAGAGATATTGGATCATCTGCCAGACATTACAGTACAATTTATGCTGACAATATCGTTGGTACCGGAGCTTTAGGTTATTGGAATAGAAATTCCACCTCCGGATATCTGTATCCGGCTACCATCACTGATTCTCTTGGTATCGGCACCACTAGTCCTTTTGGAATGCTCCAAGTAGGCGCCACCAACTCCCCTTATGTACCAGCCCTGTTTGTTAACAACGCTGGTACTAACGTGGGCATCGGGACAACAGCTCCTGCTTATAAATTAGATGTTAATGGATCGATAAGAGCCACTGAAGCTGATTGGGGCGCTGGAGGTCTTACTGTCTTTATGGGAGCTACAAATGCAGGCTCTCTTGGCACAACTGGCTCAGGGAGATTTGCTTTAACTGCAAGTGGTTCTGTAAATGGCATGTATCTTTCAGGAGGAGGATCAAATATTGATTTTGCTTCCAATGCTCTAAATTTTAACAGTTCAGCCATGGTTCTCGACGCAGGGGGCAACTTAGGAATTGGAACTGCAACCCCAGGAAGTAAGTTTGTGGTTATGGGTGGCAATGTTGGCATTGGGACAACGAGTCCGTATGCTCTTGTTGATACCAATTTACAGATAGCCAATTTTACAAGCGGGAATGCCAGTGCTTTAGAGCTTCTTGGAAATAGGACTACCGCAAGTGCACAGGTGGGACAAATCGCATTTCAAAATCAACAATCTACAACTGCGAGTAAAGTTATTGCTAATATTCAAGGTATTACTGATGGAACCTATGATGCAGAATCAGGAGCCTTATCATTTTGGACAGCTAACACTGCTGGCACACTTTCTGAACAGGTCAGAATAACAAGTAACGGCAATGTCGGTATCGGAACAACTAATCCAGGACATGCTCTTGATGTTAATGGTGCTGTCAACATTGCAATTAATACTCCATATAGAGCCGCCGGTAATGCTATTTTAGGAACAGCCTCAAGTAGTGATACTTATTTAAGATCTTACAACGATGACATTTTCTTTCAAGATTCATCTGGAAATAATTTAGCGGCAATCACAGATACAGGAAATTTAGGTATCGGAACTACTACACCAACTACTAAACTCTCCTTTGCAGGTTCTGCTGATGGATATGATGCTATCGATGTAGGAGGCACAGCTGGTAAACAATGGGGACTGTATTATGACCAAGGATCTTGGCTTGCAAGCCTTTTCAGTATTGATGAATTTTCATCCGATGGTTCGAGAACTCCTAGGCTAACGATTAACAACGGTAATGTTGGTATCGGGACAACGGCGCCGAGTGCACCACTTCATGTTTGGGGAACTAATGGAGTAGTCGATATTGGCAAAGATGGCACTGGACAAAACTGGCTCAGGTTGTTTGGAACAAACTCAGATACTTACATAGAAGCAGATAGTAATGATGCTTACTTTACTACCAATGCAACTCATGCCTCTGGTGGATGGACTATTCCAGGTTCTGCTTTCAGCAGCTGGGCCATAGAAATGACAAGTAAAAATACCAGCGGAGAGAAATTTACTATTTATCACTCTGATCAAAGTTCAGCAACATTTAGTGAACGGTTCGTTATAGATGAAAATGGCAATGTAGGCATTGGGGCAACTAATCCGTCATCCTTTAAACTTGAAGTAGCGGGAAATATTGGGCCTGACGCTAATGCCACAAGAGATATTGGATCATCTGCCAGACATTACAGTACAATTTACGCCGACAATATCGTTGGTACCGGAGCTTTAGGTTATTGGAATAGAAATTCCACCTCCGGATATTTGTATCCGGCTACCATCACTGATTCTCTTGGTATCGGCACCACTAGTCCTTTTGGAATGCTCCAAGTAGGCGCCACCAACTCCCCTTATGTACCAGCCCTGTTTGTTAACAACGCTGGTACTAACGTGGGCATCGGGACGACTAATCCAACCAGTTCATTACAAATTGCAGGTTCTACTCCCAGAATAGATATTGGTACCGGAATAAGCGGTGATTCAGCTGGTATTCTATACATACATAATTATAGTGCCGGACAAGATCGGCCTATGATTCTTCAACCTAATGGTAGCCCAGCAGGAATAGTCATGGCTGCTCCTTTCACTATTCAAGGTAACTCTTTAACCTTTAATTATCATAATGGCTCTGCATATGTTGCCGGTCTTTCCATAGCTCAAACTTCAGGTGATGTCTATATTGCTCAAAATGGCGGCAACGTCGGCATTGGGACAACGGGACCGGATACAAAATTACATTTGTATGAAACTTCTGGCGCCTTGGTTGCAAAATTAAATTCTACAGATACTACAAGTTATCAAGCTATTGCTTTATTGGAAAGTGGAACAGGTAGTTACATAGAGCATATGAATAGCGCACATCCAACGGTAGCAAGAAGGAACAATCTTGAGCTTTATAACCAAACTGCGACTGGGGGTATAACTTTCCATACTGCAAACAATACGACGCCCAAAATGGTGATTGATTATCTCGGCAACGTTGGCATTGGGACAACGGCGCCGAATGCTCCTTTAGAAGTTGTGGGCAATCTTTACGGAACAGGATTAAATGATCAGGGGGTTTATTTTAAAGATTCCACAACTGCTGCTCAAAATGTTGGTGGAAGTATCCTTTTAATGGGTAAAACCGGAACCGGAGACAATTATGCAACTTATGGAGAAATTCACGGAGGAAAAGAAAATGCGACGGCAGGAAATTATGCTTCTTACTTGAACTTTGCTACCAGAGCTGATGGCGGAGCAGTAACAGAACAGATGAGAATTAACTCAAATGGCAACGTGGGCATTGGGACAACTGCTCCAGCAGCTAAACTTCAGGTAGCTGGAGACCATATTCTCATTGATAACCTCAAGACATTTTCTGGCAAAAATACAAGTGGGACAGGTGTAGGGTTAATTGGCATTGACGATGGTAATGCTATCAATATTAATCGCAATGGGGCTGCTGTATCTACTGTTGTGAACATCGGTGCAAGTGATGGTATATATTTTATGGACAATTTTACTACTTATAATATGACAATTAAAGGAACAGGCAATGTAGGCATTGGGACTGATACCACCCCTGATTATCTTCTTGAACTCTATGATGCTACTAATACCCCCACCTTTGCCCTGTCTGATGATGATGTAGCCCATTCATTTACAGATTTAGCCAATGCTGATACTTTTGCTCATCTCACTTCCCTTTCTACCACTGCAGGAGGGGCTCTTTTTCAATCATTCTCTGATGGTGATGCTTCAGGGTTTAACTTAAAAGTAGGTATTGGTACTACCGATCCTACAGATTCTACCCCGGCCATTAAATTAATTGGAGGGAAATTATCTGGGACTACTTTAGGAGACCTGGCTGCAACTGAAACAGTATTGCAAATAGCTAACAATGATGATGCAGCTGCTTTAACTATCCTGGGTAATGGCAACGTCGGCATCGGGACAACTAATCCGTCATCCTTTAAACTTGAAGTAGCTGGAAATATTGGGCCTGACGCTAATGCCACAAGAGATATTGGATCATCTGCCAGACATTACAGTACAATTTATGCTGACAATATCGTCGGTACCGGAGCTTTAGGTTATTGGAGTAGAAATTCCACCTCCGGATATTTGTATCCGGCTACCATCACTGATTCTCTTGGTATCGGCACCACCAATCCATTCGGTATGCTCCAAGTCGGCGCCACCAACTCCCCCTATATTCCAGCTTTGTTCGTTAACAGCGCTGGTACTAACGTGGGCATCGGGACGACAGGGCCTTCTGCTCTTTTGCACCTCTACAAAACTGGTGCTAATGCTGATATAACCCTGGATACTACAGGAGATGCAGATAGATATAACAGACTATATTTCAATGCCGCCCGGGGCAGTAACGGACAAACTGTTGGTCAACTTAGCTTTAATAATGGCGGGGCAACTCCTGTAGCAGAGATTATTGGTATAAGAAGTGCAACTGCTACAACAGGATTTTTGAGTTTTTTTACAAGTAATTCTGAGGCAATGAGAATAAGCAGTACAGGTGGACTATCACTGGGGTCAACCTATGTCAGCACAGACCCAGGGGCAGGAGCAATGATAGTAAGCGGCAATGTCGGCATTGGGACAACCGGGCCAACTTATAAATTAGATGTTAGTGGTACAGCTCGGATTAACTCTACTACCAGCACCCTTCTTGATTTAACAAGCACCCAAACTTATGCTCAAATGCAATTTATTGAAGGCTCCACGACCAGAGGATATTTTGGTTATGGTGACAGTGGTGGAGTTTTAACTAATGCCTTACCAGATTCTATGGCTCTTTGGGGAGTTAACGGACTTCATCTAACGGCAAATGTCGATGCTGCCCTGGGAATGACAATTACAACTGGTGGCAACGTCGGTATTGGGACAACTAGCCCGGGAGCTATTTTGGCAATTAGTGCTGCTCTATCCAGACCAACTATTACCTCCACCACAACCACTAATGATGTGCAGTTATCCTTTACCAATGGCGGTGGTTCATTGTATGTCGGAAGAGATAATGCAACAGCATCTTCCGGATCAACTTTCCTGACCAGCGGCGGATTAAACTATGCTGGTGTCATTAGTGTTTCCGGATTGTATCCTCTTCAGCTAGCTACAAACTCTATTTCCAGAGTAACAATCGATAGTACTGGCAACGTCGGCATTGGGACAACCAGTCCTCAGAGAAAATTAGACATTTTAGATGCTTCTAACCCTCAGACCAGGTTAACCTACAATGCCGCTACCTACACTGATTTCCAAACAGACATCAGTGGGCATTTGCAGATTACCCCAACCGGAGACCAGATAGATATTAGAGGTACAACCCATGCCTATCTTAACTTTTACCGCTCAGGCACCAACAAATGGTCTATGTATAACTGGGGCTCCACTTCTCCGCTGGATAGATTCTTTTTAACTGACCAAACAGGCAGTGTTGATGTTTTAACAGTCAGGTCTAAAGTTACTGATGGGGCAGGACAAGTAGCTGGAATAACTATGGCTCAAAACTTTTCAGCCTTAAATACTGCCGGTGACGGCTATACAGGTTTAGTATTAAATGTCACTGATGCTGCTGCAGGTGCAACTGGGACCAAACTTATTCAGGATTGGCAACTAGGAGGAGCCAGCAAGATGGTGCTTACCAGCATTGGCAATGTAGGCATTGGGACAACAAATCCTGGGGGAGCATTGGAATTAGCAACAAATATAACAGGGGCAACTGCAGTAACACAGTATGGAGTTAAGATTAATCCAAGATTAACCGGTACATTAGCCTCAGCTCAAACTAATTTCTACTCTGAATATAATGTCTCAACTATTAATGTCGGCGGTACTTCTCCTAACCTCACTAATTTATTCGGTAACTATATCGGAGCCTCAGTTGGAACAGGTGTCACCTCAACTGTCACTAACTATTATGGCCTTTACCTTGCTTCCCCTTCAACTTCAGGTTCAGGAACAATAACCAATAAATACGCTCTAGTTACTGAAGGTAATGCCGGCAATGTTGGCATTGGGACTACTGCGCCTGGAGCAAAATTAGATATACTTGGAGCATCCAGCCCGACGATGCGAATTGTCAGTGCAGCAGGAACAGTTCCTGCCTATATGGATGGGCAGGCATATAAGGGTCTTTACATCACAACACCCTCCGGTTCGGGAGACTATCCTGGGATTGAGACTGTTGATACGTTGGGTGTACATATGGTTTTTGGTGGTAACACTATAGGGACTCTAACCAATACCACCTTACGTATTTTGACTAATAGCGGTGATGCTATAAATATTCTTGGTAATGGAAATGTAGGTATTAATACTGGAGCTCCCCTGTCCAAACTGGGTGTTTTAGGCAATGCTGCTATTGGAGCTACTTATGGGGCAATAGCTGCCCCCACTTCTGGATTAATAGTAGAGGGCAATGTTGGCATTGGGACGACAGATCCTTCTTCATTCAAACTGGAAGTGGCTGGAGATGTGGGGCCTTCTGCAGACAATACTTACGATCTAGGCTCAACTGCAAAATCATGGCAGGATCTTTATCTTACAGGTAATCTTTGCTTTGATGATACTGATTGTATAAATGGTTCATCTGTAGGCGGTGGCTGGCAAGACTTAGGAACTGCAGTTGCCCTAATCACTCAAACTGACAACGTCGGTATTGGCACAACTGCACCACTTGGCATGCTTTCTGTTGGCGCTACCAACACATCCCCAATACTGTATGTCTCATCTGCCGGCAACGTCGGCATCGGGACAACTAATCCACAAGCTCCTTTTGTCGTCGCAGGTAGCGGCTATTCTAATGTTGAAATCAGAGGAAGCGCCAATAACTACAATGCCTATGTAGGAGCTAATGCCGGTAAAGCAGAAACAACTGGTGGTTCTAACGCTTTCTTTGGTGCCTATGCCGGACAATTAAACACTTCAGGTTATGGGAATACTTATATTGGTGGCCGGGTCGCAGAAAACAACACTGATCAATGGGGTAATACTTTTGTAGGTAGCTGGATCTTTGCAAGCGGCAACAATGCTACTATTATTGGTGATCAGGCAGGTTATGCCAGCAGCGGCAACAACACTGCAATGTTAGGTTATCAGGCAGGTTATGGGAATAATGGAAATAATAATGTTATTCTTGGATATCAGGCCGGTTACAACGGAGACGGAGCCAGCAATGTTTTCCTAGGCTACCAAGCTGGTTACAATGAAACAGGATCAAATAAGCTTTATGTAGCAAACTCTGATACCACTTCCCTACTTTATGGTGACTTCTCTACCGGCCAGGTGGGCCTCGGTGGAACGGCTGCCAATACTAACCCTTCAGTTTATATAGGAAGCAATGGCAATGTCGGTATCGGGACAACCGGGCCGGAAGCTAAACTTGAAGTTTCAAGTACAAACGATGGTGGTGAAGTCATTCCTCTCAAACTGAGAAATACAGGGACAGCATTGAATACGGCGACTTCATTAGGATTCTTAACGACTCCCAGCGTTACTGTTGGAGCAAAGATTCAGGCTTTGAGAACGGATTCTCCCCAGGGTGGAGATACGGGTTTTGCATTTTATACTTTGGGTTCAGCAACTTTGGCTGAAAGGGTACGCATACAACCAAGCGGTAATGTTGGCATTGGAGCAACTGTACCCAATGCTCCTTTGCAGATATCAACAGCTGAAGGAAATTCCATGGCCTTAAATGTCACCACACCAGCTGGTGCAGATTATGATTTTGGATACTATATACAAGGTGCAGCAGCTATTACCGCCCATGGTACAGACGGCTGGCTACGCCTCAATCAAAACAGTAGTTTTTCCTCTGGAGTTTACACTCCAGGTAGAATCCACACTGATGGCAGGCTCAGCGCAAACGGCAGTCTCTCAGTTGGCAGTTACGCAAACACCGATCCAGGAACAGGTAATGTTATAATCTCGGGTAATGTCGGCATTGGGACGTCAGTTCCAAGCATCACCAACGACAACGGCAATACAGGTTCTTTCCTGCAAATAAGAGGAGTAAACGACGGTAATCTCATAACCGTGCTTTCTCTCACCAACCGGCCTGGAGGCAACGCTTCTGCCGGAACCGGCGCCAGACTGAGATTCTCCAATCATGCCAACTCATATTATGGAGTCGATATTGGTTCTATTGCCACTCAAGCTGACCCTGGTTATCCCAATGAAGCCTTTACTGTCCGAACAACTTATAACTCAACCACATGGGCGGAAAAGTTTAGAATAACCGCCGATGGCAACGTCGGTATCGGAACTACTTCTCCATTCGGCATGCTTCAAGTTGGTGCCACCTCAACTCCATACACTCCAAACTTCTTCGTCTCAGCCTCAGCCAGTGGTAACGTCGGCATAGGGACTACTAATCCAATGGCAGGACTACAAATCAGCAAGGCAAACGCAGACTATAAAGGTCAACTGGTACTGGTTGATCCTGACAATAACGGTGATACAAACGCAGCTATAACTGCTATTTCCGGTTATGGAAAAGATCTAGCTAATGGCAACAGTACTGGTCGGATGTGGTATCTGGGAAGCACTGGCGGCTCAGATAAAAAAATATACTTATACAATCACCTAGCCGATGATTTACTTCTTGGCACAGCACCGTCTTCTAAACTGCAGGTTGTCGGAAGCACGCAAATAAGAGGAAATCTTTCAATAAACGCTCTTGGGTCAGTGAACAATGGAAGAACTATAGATTTTGTTGCAGATAATGACGGAGTTGGTCAAATTTATAGCAGTTATTGGTCAACTGAAGGACCACTTGTTTTAGGAACATACACTAATAGAGCAAATCAGTTGTCTTTGACAACAAGCGGTAGTGTCGGCATTGGGATAACTGCACCACTCGGGAGTGCTAGTTCGCTTGAACTAGCCGGAGGAGAGCTTTATGTTTCTGCTGATACTAGTGCAACTAGAAAGATGATTTTTATAGACCATAATGGCACCCTAGGTTACATCGCGTCAAGTTATGCGGGTAGTGGCGCATATAGTCCATTAGGAATTAGAACTAGTGGTCTTGATAGAATATACATAGAAACTGGTGGCAATGTAAGTATTGGAACTACTAATCCATCATCATTCAAACTTGAGGTGGCTGGAGATGCGGGACCTTCTGCAGATGATACTTACGATTTAGGGTCAACT
Organism: Candidatus Roizmanbacteria bacterium; assembly: GCA_016432445.1. Lineage (GTDB taxonomy): Bacteria > Patescibacteriota > Microgenomatia > UBA1406 > GWC2-37-13. Next base: position 1,099,062 of record CP066689.1, read on the forward strand.
GCAAAATCATGGCAGGATCTTTATCTTACAGGTAATCTTTGCTTTGATGATACTGATTGTATAAATGGTTCATCTGTAGGCGGAGGCTGGCAAGATCTTGGAACCGCTGTCGCTTTAATTACTCAAACTGACAACCAGGGGATAAACTCCATGTTAATAATGGCAATATAAGAATAACCGGAACGGTTGATACGATAACAACGCCTTTAGATTCCACCAATTTCAATGGTTATATCGTAAACAATTTTTCTACTACAACTGGTGCATTATCAGGCATTGCGATGTATAACGGTGCCTCTTACAACGCCGCCGCAGGTGTTTTTGCTGCAAGAGAATCGGCGTCAGCCGCAAGCTTGGTTTTCTATTCCGGTAGCAACATGGCCACAGAGAGGATGAGGATAGATTCTGCAGGTAATGTGGGTATCGGCACCACTTCTCCATTCGGCATGCTTCAAGTTGGTGCCACCTCAACTCCATACACTCCAAACTTCTTCGTCTCAGCCGCAGCCAATGGCAATGTCGGCATCGGGACAACCGGGCCAGCAGCTAAATTTGAGGTTATTGGAAATGCTAATTTTTATAATGGTACAACACCAGTACTACAGACTATTGGAAACTCAGTTCAAATTACTGATGGCAATGCTAATTCCCCTGCCCTAACCTTTAATGGCGATACTAATACAGGCATATACAGGGCTGCTGCCGATATGCTGGCTCTGATTACAGGAGGACTGGAAAGATTAAGAATTAATGATAATGGCAATGTTGGCATTGGCGGTGTTGTGGGAACCGGGCCATATCCAACTTTTTCAATCAATGGGTTATTCCAGGTTGGCAATTCCAACACTCCTCCATTATTTGTAACTTCAGCAACCGGCAATGTTGGCATCGGGACAACTGCACCAGGCTTCACTCTAGATGTGTTAGGTAATGGCGTTATCAATCCTATGCGGGTAGCAAGTGCGGGCGGATCTTCTATCGCGATTCAGTCCACAGATGATAATTATGCTCAACTTAGTCTTAATAACTCAGGGAACTCGGCCCTTGCCCAAATAAGATATACCTTCTCCGATAATAGTTTTGCGCTCAACAACCGTAATACCGGACCTTTCATTTTTAAAGTAGATGATGTTGAAAAAATCAGATTTACTGCAAATGGCAATGTGGGGATTGGGACAACCAATCCATTCGGTATGTTACAGGTTGGAGCCACCAACTCACCTTATGTTCCAGCTCTCTTCGTCTCGACAGGTGGAAATATTGGAATTGGTACGACCAACCCTACCAGACAACTGACGATCGGCGGATCGGGTCAAATAAAGTTTTCAGGAGACTCTGACCATTATATTTATGATGAAGACGAAAATCCAAGAATCTATATTAAAAATAATGTTAACTTCTCAGGAACTGATGCTTTTACAGTTGGTTCTGCTCAAATTACCAATGCTCTTCCAACTCAGTTTACATCTTCAGGTGATGTCTCAATAGCTTATGATTTAAACTTTACTAATCCAACCGCCTCCTACATCAAGTCTCAAGCTCCTTTTTACATTCAATCTGGTGAATCATTTGCTTCAAGTGACTTAACATTGGCAACCTACAACTCCGGTGACTTAATGATGGATATTGGGGGAACTGGTACTGGTACTGGCACCATCAAATTCTATGACTCCAATGTTAAAGGAGCAACCACAACCACTCCGATCGCCTTCTCTGACTCATCATCTGATATAAATACTTACCGAACTAACTATACTGACGAAACTATAATCGGCGCTTTAAATGAAGTCTATGCCGCCGCACTTGGATCTTCCGGCTTCTGGCTTGACGGAGGAGATTACCTTTACCCCAACTCAACTTATGCAACCAATATCGTTGCTACCACTGGAAGAATTGGAGTCGGCACAACCAATCCATTCGGTATGTTACAGGTTGGAGCCACCAACTCTCCTTATGTCCAGGCAAGTAACACAGTTGGAATCTTTTTAGATAGTGAAGCAACAAATGCTGATGCTCTAGTTATTCAAGCAAAATATGCTGCTAATTTTACCCAAGACCTCTCTGGTGGATATGGTTTATCTGTTTCAAGGAATCTTAATGAAGCTGGGAGCTATCCTTTGGTATCTTTAGTTGATGATCATACTGCCAACACACAAACCACTTTAAAAATCCAACAAGACGGCACAGGAGATATTCTTAATTTATTTGACGGAGCTACAGAAGTATTCACGGTATTAGATGGCGGCAACGTCGGTATTGGGATAACGGGGCCAGCAGCAGGCTTGGAAATAGCTAGGGTAAATTCAACTGGTGGTTCACTTAATGCCCTAACCTTATCTGGGACATTAGGAGTGATGGATGGATCTGATACCTTTAGAGGATTGTATGTGAACACTAATTCCAATACTGGCCACACTAATACCAATACTATTTATGGTGTAGATATTAATAACAGTGGAACAACTAGTGTCTATGACAACACTACTGAGGGAGCAATTCATGTAGCCGGAAACTGGGATTATATGATGAAGCTGGAGAATACCGATAATGTCACCATCCAGGCTCCTGTAAGAGGTAGTATTGCAATGAACTTTATGTTCCCTGCTGCTTATCGATACGGCCGAATTAATATGTCAGAAGCTCCTGCTGATACCACAGGATTAGGTTTCCATGCTAATTTTGATTTTGATCAAGCCGGTATCTCTGTAGATTCTTCAGTAGGCACACAGTTTATTCTCACTTCCAGTAATGAACCAAGCAGCAATGACTTTGACCATGCTGCCCAAACCAACCCCACCCTCTTTATTCAGGATGCTACCGACCCTGATATAACTAATAATAAATGGGGCTCTCTAAACCATGATGGCACAGGTTTTGTGATAACTTCCGGAGACAATACAGGCGCAGGTACCTCTCCTGCCACTATTGATAACTACATTGCTTTTGCCCCAAGAGGCACAGAACGGGTAAGGATTGATGGTACCGGCAACGTCGGCATCGGGACAACAAATCCATTCGGTATGCTCCAAGTTGGTGCTACCAACTCTTCTCTCCCCAGTTTCTTTGTAGGTGTAGGCGCTACTGCTTATGTAGGGATTGGGACCACTGCTCCGGCAAATGCTCTCCATGTAAAGGCTTATGACAATGTTAAAGGTATGCGTCTAGAAAGCACTAACGCTACCGTGTTGGAGTTCTATACTGCAGCTACTGGCAATAACAGAAACTGGATGTTGGCAACAAACTATAATATCGCAGGCGATTTATCTTTTGTCCGCGGTACCACCAACAGCGACGCCCCCTCCACTACAGCTATGATTATCGACAGAAACGGCAACGTCGGTATTGGCACGGCCAACCCACTCGGATCTTTACATGTTGGATCAACATCTTTCTTTGTCGCGACAAATGGCAACGTCGGCATCGGGACAACGGGGCCAGTTAGAAAACTTGATGTCACTTCAGGAGGGGTTAGAACTGATTTAGCAAGCGGTTTAACCCTATCCAACACTTTTAGTAGCGGTAATAATGTTACTTATCTCTATGATAATGGTGGAGCTGGTACCTTTACTATTGCTACTACAATACACAGCGATAGTAATGGGAACAGCATGCCAATTACTTTCAGATTATCCAACCCAACAGATGGCAGATTTGAGGCTATGCGAATTTCGAATACTGGCAACGTCGGCATCGGGACAACAGATCCATCTTCATTCAAACTTGAGATTGCTGGAGATGTGGGGCCTTCTGCAGACAATACTTACGATCTAGGCTCAACTGCAAAATCATGGCAGGATCTTTATCTTACAGGTAATCTTTGCTTTGATGATACTGATTGTATAAATGGTTCATCTGTAGGCGGAGGCTGGCAAGATCTTGGAACCGCTGTCGCTTTAATTACTCAAACTGACAACGTTTATCCCAGCGCAGCAAGCAATCCTTCACTATCTGTTAATTCAAATAATTTTAATAACCCGAGAGTTGGCATTGGTGCAAACGGGGCAAGCATAGTTGGGCATGAAGGTGCTATTTTTGTTTTAGCAGGTATTGGCACAGCTGCTGGAACCCAGAATAACGCTATTGAAATGCAGGTAGACGGGACTGATTTAGACGCTGGGACATCCCTAGAATTTCTTGGTGGTTCAAACCGCGTTGCAAGAATAAACGGTATGTTAGATGGTGCAATCAATTCAGGATATCTAACATTTAGCACAAATAATGCAGGTGCTGGGCTTACGGAGCGAATGAGAATATCAAAAGAGGGCAACGTCGGCATAGGCACCACTTCTCCATTCGGCATGCTTCAAGTTGGTGCCACCTCAACTCCATACACTCCAAACTTCTTCGTCTCAGCCTCAGCCAATGGTAACGTCGGCATAGGGACTACTAATCCAATGGCAGGACTACAAATCAGCAAGGCAAACGCAGACTATAAAGGTCAACTGGTACTGGTTGATCCTGACAATAACGGTGATACAAATGCAGCCATAACTGCTATTTCCGGTTATGGAAAAGATCTAGCTAATGGCAACAGTACTGGTCGGATGTGGTATCTGGGAAGCACTGGCGGCTCAGATAAAAAAATATACTTATACAATCACCTAGCCGATGATTTACTTCTTGGCACA